>NZ_LT629794.1:2377500-2977500 GCF_900106075.1 Polaribacter sp. Hel1_33_78 | reverse complement strand
AAAAGAGAAAAATGCTTTAGAGGATTTAAGAGATATTAAACAAAAAATTGACGTTAGAAATAAGCTAATTTCTACTATAAATTTAGAAGCTAAGTTTTTATCAAAAGAGATAAAAACCAATGAAATTAAATTAGAAAAGCTTCATAAAAATCTTGCTGATTTAAAAGCTGATTATGGTGAAATGATTTACAAATCTTACAAGAGTAAATCACAACAAAGTAGAGCTATGTTTTTGTTGTCTTCACAAAATTTTTATCAAGCATATAAACGTTTGGAGTATATAAAACAATATGCCTCCTTCAGAAAAAAGCAAGGAGAAGATATTGTTATTCAAACTGATTTTATTGAAAATATTAAAGATTCTTTAGTCTATCAAAAGCGAGTAAAAGACACGTTAATTTTATCAGAGAAGAATGAAAAACAACAAATTGAAACGGATAAAAAGAAGCAAGAAAATTTAATTACCAAAATAAAAAGAAAAGAAAAAACCTACAAAAGGGATTTACAAAAGCAAATTAAAGCAGAAAAAAGAGTTGCTAATAAAATAGATAAAATTATAAGAGACGAAATTGCAAGAGCTAACAGATTGGCTAGAGCAAAGTTGAAATCGAAATCAGTAGCAAGAAAGAAAAATGAATTTATTCTAAGTCCAGAAGCAAAAGCATTAGCTGCAAAATTTGAATTGAATAAAGGATTGTTGCCTTGGCCCGTTAAAGAAGGTTTAGTTGTTAGAAAGTTTGGTAAACAAGCGCATCCTACATTTCCGGGAATAACAATAAATGGAACAGGATTGCATATTGTTACCAGTAATGGAAGTAATGCCGAAGCGATTTATAATGGTGAGGTTTTGAATATTCTACTAGGTTCTGGAGGCACAAAAAACGTTTTAATTAGACATGGAAATTATATTACTTCATATAATAACCTTGAAAATTCCTTTGTTAAAAAAGGCGATAAAATTGTTACAGGGCAAAAAATTGGTAAAATATTTACAGATAAAATTTCTAAAAAAACCAAACTTATTTTTGTGTTATTTAAAAATACTACCCGTTTAAATCCGGCTTCTTGGATATTGAAAAGGTAATTATCCTTTCATTACTTTTTTAATAATATTTTTTCCTGTCATTGCAGATGTTGTAATTACACCAGAAAATAAAGCTGCTGCGACTCCTGCAGTGACAACATCTTGCCCAGTTAAATAAAAGTTTTTAATAGGTGTTCTTGGCTTTAAGAATTTTTGTCTAAAACGTTTTGGTGTGTGGTCTAAACCATAAATTTCACCTTCGTCATAATTGATAAAATGCTTTGTTGTTAAAGGTGTAGAGAGTTCATAATGTTCAATTTTGTCTTTTGCCTGTGGTATGTGTTTAAATAAAACTTCTAATAATCGCTTTGAGATTTTTTCTTTTAATGCTTCATATTCTTCGCCACGTTTCATCCATTTGGTGCCATCCCAATTTTTAAAACCGTCATAAGGCAATAATGTAATAATATCTATGGTACTTTTTCCTGGGTATCTGTTAGTCCAATCAGGGTCTTTTGCTGAAGGAAATGAAATATAAACTACTGGAAAATCAGCATTTAAATTATGCACATAATTATCTATAGCTGTATCATGATCTATGTTGTTAGGATAGATCCAATAATTCGTTTTTGGCAGCTTTAGTTCTTCAGGAGAGCCTTTTAAGCCAATATATAAACAAGCATGAGAAACCGATCTTTTTACGGTTTGTAATTGTTGTTTTAGTTGATGTTTCTCTGCAATATCTGACGGAATTAATTTGTTATAGGTAGTCATAATTCCTGCTCCAGAAATAATATTTTTTGCTGTAAAGGTTTTTCCATCTTTCATTTGTACACCAACGGCTTTGTTGTTTTTAATGATGATTTCATCAACTTCTGCGCTAATTAAAATAGTTCCACCAGCTTTTTCTATAACTTTATCAATTGTTTTTGCAATTTCAGACGAGCCTCCAATAGGAAAACTTCCACCAGCAAAATAATGTTTGGCTACAGCTGCATGCATAACAAAACTGCTTTGTTTTGGAGGTAAACCATAATCTCCATACTGACCAGAGAGTACTTTTATAAGTTCTTCATTTTTAGTGATAGAACTTAAAACTTCATAAGTGGTCTTATCAGAGAAATTATAAAAAGGTTTGCGCATTTTACCACCAATAAGTGAGCTCATAATTGGGGGCAAAGCTTTGTCCATATAAAATTTCTGACTTGTTTTTATTGCTTTAAAAACCAAGTTCACATAAGCATCTATAGCCTGTTTTTCATCAGGAAAATAAGTAAGCATTTTATTTTTAAAGTTCTCCACACCTTTAACAAAATCATATTCTTTATCTCCAATTATAATTTTATCATATACAGCCCCCATATCTGCCCATTGTATTTGGGCATCAGAAATGTAATCGAACAATTTTTTAATCACTGAAGTTTTTCTTTGAACCTCCCCTATATAATGGATGCCAACATCCCATTCAAAACCTTTGCGTTTAAAAATATGCGTAAATCCTCCAGCAATATAATGGCGTTCTAAAACCAAAACTTTTTGCCCTTCTTTTGCAAGAATAGCTCCCGCAGTTAAACTTCCCATTCCGGAGCCTATAATTATGGAATCGTAATTTTCTGCTAAAGTTGGGTTTTTCTTGTAAGATTGGATCATAAGATTAGATTTTTTATAATAGCATATACGCTAATATACAATCTAATTTTAATGATATTCTTTATTCAGAATCGTATTTAATATTTTTCTGAAGGATAATAGAATTAGGCATTGTAATTAATTCATTTTCTTGTGTTTTTAAAGTGATAAAAAATGCCCCAATATCTCTAATTTCACCAGTAATATTGTTGTCTTTTTCAAGCACTGTAATGGTGTCACCTATCTTAACAGGATAATTAATATATAAAATTATACCTGCTGTAATATTAGATAAGAGAGACCATTGCGCAAAGAAAGCAATTCCTAAAATAGTTAAAAATGAAGAAATATAAATAAGTAATTGTTTTTCATCAACCCCCCAAATAAATGAAATAATTACTATTAAAGAAATATAAATAAGTATTGTAATTATTTTATTAGTTACTAATATTCTTGCTTTTTGGAAACTGAATTTAACTTGAATTTTTTTCAACGATCTAGCAATAAAAAGACGAGTAAAAAAAACAAATATAATTACCGCTATCGACCACAATATTTTATAATCTGTAAACTCCATGTTTTTTATTTGAATAAAGCTTTAATCTCTGTGGCATCATCTGGTTTCATCTTTCCTGCTAAAATTAAGCTTAATTGTTTGCGCCTAAGAGCCCCTTCAAAACGTTCTTTTTCTAAAGTTGTTTCTGGTATAATTTGTGGAATCTTTACCGGTTTTCCAGTTTCATCAACAGCTACAAAAGTATAAATACCTTCATTAACTTTTGTTCTTTGGCCGGATTGTCTGTCTTCAATCCAAACATCAACATAAATCTCCATGGATGATTTAAAAGCTCTAGAAACTTTAGCCTCTACAGTAACTACACTCCCGACAGGAACAGATTTGTTAAAAGCAACATGATTTACGGAAGCAGTTACCACAATTCTTCTAGAATGACGTCTGGCAGCAATGCTGCAAGCTCTATCCATTCTTGCTAATAATTCTCCTCCAAAAAGATTGTCTAAGTAATTAGTTTCTCCTGGTAAAACCAGATCTGTAAGTATCGTTAAAGATTCTCGAGATGTCTTTGCTTCCATTTTAAAAATTTCTACAAATATAAGTATAGACTCTAAATAAATATTACTTTTTTATCAGTAACCAAGCATCTTCCGAAACTGTTGCTTGTATTTTATATAGGTTATTAATAGCTTCATTTTTATCTAAAAAACTATCAAAAGCTACTTCTATTAATCCCCATTTATTTGCACCAAGAATACTTGCTTTGTAACCTTGTTTCTTTAGTTGATTTACTTTTTTTTCTGCATTTTCAGGAAACTGAAAAGCACCAGCTACAACGTGATAAGGTTTTGAAACTACCTCTTCTTTCAAAACATTTAATGCTATTGTTGGCAGAGGATTAGTAATTACAAAAGTAGCGGATTGAATTTTTTTCTCAATAGCTTTTTCTTGATTTGCTATTATTGACTCTTGTTTATTTTGTTGATATGCATTGTTGCCAGCAAAGCTGAGTGTTAACATTATCGCAGCAGTAGCAGCATATTTTATAAAAGTAGGAATTCCTTTTTTGTTTTCTTTTTTTAAGATCGGAATTAAAGGTTTTACTTTTGTTATGTTTCTTTTTATTGATTCAGATGCTACTGAAGTTAACCCAAAAGATTCGGTTAAATAATTAACGGTAGTATTGGGTTCAAAAATTATCTGATCATTTTCATTTAATGTTAAAACGCCAACTGCGCCTATTTGTATAGGTTTTGTGTTGATTTCGTTTTTCCATTCAGTAACGGACAAAGCAATTATTCCAGAAGCTTTTTCAAATGTGATGTTTTCTGATGAAGCTATGTAGTTTGTCAACAAACCATCATTCACTTTTAAGTGACTATTAAACGTAATTTGTTTTGCTGGTGGATAAAAGGTATTTGAAGTTTCATTCACTTTTGCGCCAATTTTGTTGGTCACAAAACCACCAAAATCAGGAATAATTACACAATTATACCTGTAAAGTAAATCGCTAATGTAGTTGGCTAAATTCATATAAACAAATATAAAAAAATAGATGTTTTGAAAAGGGATTTCATATAAATTTTATCAACAATTATTTTTTATATTGGTACTCAAATTGTTATCTATTGGAAGAAGAAAATTTATTAGCTGTTTTGCGCTTGCAGAAAAGTAAAGCTATTGGCGATATTTTAGCTAAAAAACTTATTGTTACTGTGGGAGATGTTGCTCAGATTTTTAAAGAAAAATCAGCTACTTTGCAAAAAATCAACGGCATTGGGAGTCATGCAATCAAACATTTGTTTGATACCGAGAATATACTTAAGGCGAAACAAGAATTGGCCTATATCAAAAAAAATAAAATTCAATATTCTTATTTTTTAGACGATGATTACCCTTACAATCTTCATAATTGTATTGATAGTCCAATTTTATTATTCAAAGATGGAAATATAAACTTGAAGAATGATAAGATAATTTCTATTGTCGGTACAAGAAATATGAGTTCTTATGGAAGAGATTTTTGTAACAAATTAATAGAAGATTTAGCGGAATATAATCCTATAATCATAAGTGGTTTTGCCTACGGAGTGGATATTTGTGCGCACAAAGCAGCTGTAAAAAACAAGCTACAAACAATTGCAGTTTTAGCCCACGGTTTTGAGCAAATTTATCCAAAAGTTCATAAAAAACATATTAATGAAGTAAATGAAAATGGGGGGTTTTTAACAGAGTTTTGGAGTGAGGAAGCTCCATTAAGAGAAAATTTTTTAAAGAGAAATAGAATTGTTGCGGGTATTTCAAAAGCTACTATTATTGTAGAGTCTGCTGCAAAAGGAGGCTCTTTGGTTACTGCAGATATTGCCAATTCTTATGACAAAGATGTGTTTGCAGTTCCTGGTAGAACAACAGATATTTATAGTAAAGGCTGTAATAATTTAATTAAAAATAACCAGGCAAATTTGTTGACGTCGGCTAAAGATATTGTAAAAATGTTAAATTGGGATTTGAATGAAAAATCAAAAATAATTCAGAAACAATTATTTGTTGAGTTAAATGAAAACGAGCAAAAAATCTATGATTTATTGCACGAAAAAGGGCAACAATTATTGGATGTAATTTCTTTAGAATGTAATATTCCTATGTATCAACTGTCAGCAATTTTATTACAAATGGAATTAAAAGGGATTACAAAACCTTTACCAGGAAAGATGTTTGAACTTATTTAATAATCCTTATTTTTGAAGTGACTCAATCCTAGAAAATGTCTTTAGAAGAAAAATTAATATCAAAAAAAAAACCTACTTTTCCAATAAGTAAATCCTTAGAAAATTTTTTAGTAAAGCATAATAGGAGTACGGTAATTCCTATTTTTTACAACGATTTACTTCGTTTTCAAGGTTCTGTATCTGTCTATGATAAAAATGATGAAGATACTCTTTGGGTAAGGACATTTTACAATGAATTTGAAAGGAAAGAAATAGATTTAAGCCTTAAAAAGATTTATACATTATTGCATTCTGATGGTAATGAAAATACAATTCCTTTTCTTAACGTAGATGCTATAGATTTTTGCACATTTGGCAATTCTAAGCCTTTTCGCATTAAAGTAAGAAACATTTTAAATGATAACTTTACTTATTTTTATGTAAAAAAAGCAGATGCTTCCAGAGTATATGGTTTAGAGTTAGAACATTTGTTATCTCCTTATAATATAAACTATTTAGTTTATAAAGATACACTAATTGAAGAGCATATTTCTGGTATTCCAGGAGATGACTTTATTCATAATATATTGCCAAAGTGTACAGAATCGGAAAAGGCTCAAATTGCTAAGGAGTTTGTTAAATTTAAAGAACGATGTTTCATCCGATTGTTGGGAGATATGCGTTCTTATAATTATGTAATTACGCCTATCCATGATTTTGATCAGATTATTTATAAAATTAGAGCTATAGATTTTGACCAGCAATCTTTTGAAGGAAATTTAAAAGTTTACAACTTACAGTTTTTAAAAGAAAACTTTAAGATGGTAGAAATGGTAGGAAGAAAATTGGAAAATAGCTCAATAAACCAATATAAAGTGGAAGAGCGTTCTTACATCGCGAAGAGAATGATTAGTTCTCCGGATAGAACAGCACAATTAATTAATTGTATGAAAAATGACACTATTTCTTTTCCTGAAAATGTAGAATTATTGAAGAAGTATTTAATAGAATATGTACACGATGTAAAGTTTAAGGAGAATAAAAATATGGGAGAGATTTTAGAAACAATTTTAGAATTTGTAAAGCGTAATTATCTAGATATAAGCGCTAAATAGGTGTCTTAATATTTTTATTTTCTAATCCTTATACTTTCAAGAACAACTGTTAATAAAATTAGACCCCCTCCAATAAAGGTATTAATACTTGGTATCTCATTTACGAAAACGAAGGCAATTATTATTCCAAAAATTGGTTGAACACTGCTTATAATACTTGCTGTAGAAA
The DNA here is from genome assembly GCF_900106075.1 of Polaribacter sp. Hel1_33_78. Taxonomy (NCBI): domain Bacteria; kingdom Pseudomonadati; phylum Bacteroidota; class Flavobacteriia; order Flavobacteriales; family Flavobacteriaceae; genus Polaribacter; species Polaribacter sp. Hel1_33_78. Next base: position 2,970,341 of record NZ_LT629794.1, on the reverse strand, counting down.
TAGAAAAATGCTTCAAAGAATTTACCATCATCGTATGACCAATTGCAGTCGTTAATAAAGCAATTAGAACTAAAAATGGTAGTTGACTTTCAAAATTAGAAAAGTCACTTAGAAATAACACAGGAGATAGTAGGACAGAAACAATAACCATTTGGTGCAGCATTAACGCACTTCCATTGTAATTTTTAATATGTTTTTTTAAAGTAAGGTTTCTCAAAGCGTAGCAGAAGGCAGAAAGAATTCCGAATAAAATTCCTTTTAACTGATCGTTGTTTAAAGAAAAATCTGGAACTAGTATGTAAACTCCAATTAAGACTAAAATTGCGAAAAAAATATGAATCGGATTTAATTTCTGTTTTGAAAAAAAAGGTTCTAAAAAAGCTGTAATTACAGGGAAAGTGTACAAAGAAAGCATACCTAAGGCTACGTTAGAAAGTTTTAAAGCTATAAAATAAGTGACCCAATGAGCACCCATAAAAAAACCGCTTATGGTAAAAGAGAAAAAATCCTTTCTCGATTTTATTTTTAAATTCACCTTTTTAAATCGACAAAATAGATACATAAATACAGAAGCAAAACTGGCTCTGCATAAAATAATTACTTCACTAGGTAGCGCAATATATTTTCCTAAAACACCAGAAGTACTTATAAAAAGAGTTGCTAACAGTAATAGAGATAAGTTTTTATTATGCGAGTTTTCCATTAGATTCTGGTTAATATTTGTAAAGCTGTTTTTACAGAATCTATTTTAATAAAGGTAATTAATAAACGTAATCCGTTTTTAGTTTCTTTCTCTTTCATTACACAATTTTTAGAATTCTGTTGAACATATTTTAGCATTTTTGAAAATGCTGCTGTTTGATAAAATTCACTTTGCTGATTAGAAACAAAATACCCAATCATTCTTTTTTGTTTTAAAATGATTTTCTCTAAACCTAATTCTTTTGCTAACCATTTTATTCTAACAGAATCTAAGAGATCCAAGACTTCATTTGGCACTTCTCCAAATCTATCTACAATTTCTGTTTCAAAAACTTGTAATTCTTCTGCTGTTTTTAAGCTGCCTAATTTGTTATATAAACTCAATCTTTCCGTAATTGAATTTACATAGTCATCAGGAAATAAAATTTCAAAATCTGTATCAATTTGCACCTCTTTTACAAACTCTTTAGGTTTAGAGTTGTCTGCTGGATACAATTCTTTAAATTCATTTTCTTTTAGTTCCTCAATAGCTTCCTGTAATATTTTTTGATAGGTGTCAAAGCCAATATCATTGATGAAGCCACTTTGTTCGCCGCCTAATAAATCTCCAGCACCCCTAATTTCTAAATCTTTCATTGCAATATTAATTCCGCTTCCTAAATCAGAAAATAAAACCAGCGCTTCTATTCTTTTTCTGGCATCATCGGTCATCATGTGATAAGGAGGTGTTATAAAATAACAGAATGCTTTTTTGTTAGAACGCCCAACTCGACCTCGCATTTGATGCAAATCGGACAAGCCAAAATTATTAGCATTATTTATAAAAATTGTGTTTGCATTTGGCACGTCTAAACCACTTTCTACAATAGTTGTAGATACTAGGACATCAAATTCATTATTCATGAAACCGAGCATTAAAGCTTCCAGTTTTTTACCTTCCATTTGTCCGTGGCCAATACTAATTTTTGCAGATGGCACTAATCTTTGCAACAAACCAGCAACTTCTTTAATGTTTTCAATTCTGTTATGAATGAAAAAAACTTGTCCTCCTCTAGAAATTTCATAAGAAATAGCATCTCTAATGGTTTCCTCAGAAAAACGAATAACACTACTTTCTATAGGATGTCTGTTTGGTGGAGGAGTTTTTATAACTGATAAATCTCTTGCCGCCATTAAACTAAATTGCAGGGTTCTTGGAATAGGGGTTGCAGTTAGCGTTAAAGTGTCAACATTTTCCTTGAGCGTTTTTAATTTATCTTTTACAGCAACACCAAACTTCTGTTCTTCATCAATAATTAATAAGCCTAAATCTTTAAATTTTAAACGTTGATTGGTTAATTGATGCGTTCCAATAATAATATCAACTTCACCTTTATTTACGCCCTCAATTGCAGCCGTTTTTTGTTTTGCAGTTCTAAACCTATTTAAGTAATCTATTTTAATGGGAAAATCTTTTAAACGTTCTGTAAATGTCTTATAATGTTGAAAAGCTAAGATAGTTGTTGGCACTAAAATAGCCACTTGTTTACCATTGTCAACTGCTTTAAAAGCAGCTCTTACGGCAACTTCAGTTTTCCCAAAACCAACATCACCACAAACCAATCTATCCATCGGTTGTTCTTTTTCCATATCATTTTTTACATCTTGAGTGGCTGTAAATTGATCTGGCGTATCTTCATACATAAAACTTCCTTCTAATTCATGTTGAATATGCGTATCTGGTCCAAATGCAAAACCTTTTTGCAATTTTCTTTTTGCATACAACTGAATTAAATTAAAGGCAATATGTTTAACTCTCGCTTTGGTTTTTTGTTTTATTTTTTTCCAAGCACCGGAACCTAATTTATATATTTTTGGTGCTTTTCCGTCTTTTCCATTGAATTTAGAAATCTTATGAAGTGAATGAATACTTACATATAAAATATCTCTTTCTCCATAGACTAATTTAATAGCTTCTTGCTTTTTTCCTTGAACATCGATTTTTTGTAAACCACCAAATTTTCCAATTCCGTGATCCATATGGGTTACATAATCTCCAATTTCAAGTTTGTTTAATTCTTGAAGTGTGATAGCCTGTTTTTTTGCATACCCATTTTTTAATCTAAATTTATGATAACGTTCAAATATTTCATGATCTGTATAGCAAACTAATTTGTTGTGTATGTCTACAAAACCCTGATATAGAGGAAAAACTACTGTTTCATAATGAACTTCTTGTTCCGCATCATCAAAAATATCATGGAACCGTTTAGCTTGTTGTTCATTTGCACAAAAGATATAGTTGGTAAAGCCCGCTAAATGATGTTCATTTAAATCATCAATTAGTAAATTGAATTGTTTGTTAAAGGAAGGCTGTGGTTTTACATTAAAAACAATTTCTAATTGGTCCTTAGCTGTTGATCTCCCAAAATTTACTAAAGTAAAATCTTGTAATTGGTTTTTAATAAAATTACCATCACAAAATAATTCTGATGGTTTTGTATGTTTAATTTCTTTGGATACATCTTTGAAAGCTTCTTCTGATTTTTGAAAGAATTTATCCAAATTACCTACTAATAAGTCAATATTTTTGATGAAAACGACCGTTTTAGACGAAATATACTTTAAGAAACTTTCTCTATTTTCCTCAAAAGTTTTGTTTTCTACATTTGGCATGATAGAAACTTTCTTCATTTTTTCCTTCGAAAGTTGAGTTTCTACATCAAAAGTTCTGATACTGTCAATTTCATCTCCGAAAAATTCAATTCTATAAGGCTCATCGTTAGAGAATGAGAAGACATCAATGATTCCGCCTCTTACAGAAAAATCGCCAGGCTCAGTAACAAAGTCAACTCGTTTAAATTTATATTCAAATAAAACTTCATTTACAAAATCGAGCGATAAGCTTTCACCAACTGCAACTTTTAAAGTATTTTTTTCTAATTCTTTTTTAGTAACTACTTTCTCAAATAATGCCGCAGGATACGTTACAATTACAGCGGGTTTTTTACGAGAATTAATCCTATTTAAAACCTCAGAACGCAATAAAACATTTGCATTGTCGGTTTCTTCAATTTGATAAGGTCTTCTGTAGGATCCAGGGTAAAAAAGCACATTTTTATCACCTAAAAGTTGTTCTAAATCGTTTAAATAATAAGCTGCTTCTTCTTTGTCATTAAAGATTAAAAGATAAGGTTTGTCTGTTTTTTTAAAGCTTTCTGAGATAACAAAAGACAATGATGAGCCCACCAAATTCGTAATTTGAAAATGGTTTTGGTCTTGTTGAAGTGCTGTGATTATCTGCGAAACATTCGTAGAATTTTGATATTTATTTACAATGTTTTGGGTACTCAACGTAATATATTTTATGCAAATATATTAATTTGAAATAGGCTTATTGAAAATGTTTTTCAAACTTTTTATTTTTTCATGGACTAGGTGTATGTAAAAGTAATGGTTTGATAATTTTTTCAAGTAGGAAGAGTGTGATGGTTTTTTAGTAGCTTTTTCCTGGGCAAAAGCTGCTAAAGATTTGGCACAGTTTACCAGATAATTTATAAATTTTCAGAAAAAGGATTAGAGATTATTAAGACCTGTTTTAAGTTTATGGTGGATGTTTTATGCAATTTTAAACTTGGGGATTTTTTTAAAAGAAAAAGTATATATTGAATAAATGGTTCCTAATTTTTACTTACTTTTATAAGTAGTAAGATATCGTTCTTTTATGAAAAATTTAATTATAATATTTATGCTGTTTTTGTCTTGTTCACTAAGTTCTCAAAATGACCAAAACAAATGGAGAGTTGGGGTTAATTTGTCTACAGTAATGTTTGGGGATGAGGCTTCTAAAAAGGTTAAAGAAAATTTTAATATGCAATTCCCAAGTATCGAAATTAGTCGAAAATTAGGACAAAACTTATCAGTAGACTTTATATACACTGTTGAATTTTTGCAATCTAGGAAAGGGGTAAACGCATTTAAATATTCCTCTTTTGACACTTATTTAAGGTACGAATTGCCAGAACTTTTTTTAAATATAGTTCCTTTTGGAGGTATTGGATTTGGTTACATTAAAGGGGCTACTACCACACCGAACCCTCAGGGATCCTTAAGTTTAAATATCATGGGTGGTGCTACTATTTGGGTTTCTGAAAGAGTAGGTCTTACGGGAAGAATAATGTATAAAAATGTATCTTCTAGCTCTGAATCAATGGCTTCTCATTTTCAGGGAATTGGGGGTATTGTCTATAACTTTAATATTAATTCGGCTGCAGGAGGAGAGGGGCGCAAGCGAATTTGGGACGAGAAACATTAATTCTCATTCAAGGTTAAAAACTTCATTAGAATTGTTTGCATATTTTTACTACCTATATAATTATCTATTTGTAAATCAATTTCAATATTGGAATTCAAAATAGTTGTTGTTGGATAACTAATTTTTCCATTTATTGATGCTAATTCTTTTGTTAATTCGTTTATCCCTGTTTTATTTCCTGAAGGTTTATAAATGAATGTTTTTTTTAAAAAAACAATATCTTCTTTTTGTTCGGCATTTAGTTTTACGAAATAGAATTGATTATTTAAAAGATGTATTATTTTATCATTTGTAAAAGTAGTTTTCTTCATTGCAAAACAAATTTTACACCAATCAGTATAAACAAAAGCTACAATTGGTTTTGGATTTTGTTGATGCAGTTTTTCTATTTCAGGAAAAGTATACACTTTTAATGTTGTTTTTTTTGTCTGTGCATTCGTTGTAAAATATCCACATAACAAAATATAAAGAAATATTTTATTCATTTAAAAAAGTGTAAATCGTATACCTACAAATGCTCTAATGCCTTGATTCGAAGCATAAACATAACTTGGGTCAAAAGCTAATTCAGGATTTTTTACTGTGTCAATTCCAATGTCAAAAGGGTTGTTTGCATTGTTAATACTATTTGCAGGTGGTGTAAAGTTTAATAGGTTTTTTATCCCTCCATAAACTTCCCAACTATTGCTAAATTTTTTTGTTAACTGAATGTTTTGAATGCTAAACCATGGGGAAAATTCAGTCCTATTGTCGTTTACTCCAAGCAAGGGTAAACGCATTGGGCCATATAAATTACCAGTGTAATCTAAAGTAAAGTTAGTATCAAACTTATAAGAAATAGACCAAACACCACTAAATGTTTCAGTTAATAATTGCCTTGTTTTAATGTTGTTTTCTGTAACAGAAACATCCATAAAAGTAGCACCTATATTCATGGTAAAACCATTTGTAAACAAAATGTCGGAAGTAAAAGAAATTCCTTTAGATATTGAGTATCCATTTAAGTTGGCATAAATAATTTTGTTAGGATCAGATTCATAATCAGGTAAAATTCTATTATTAAAATATGTATAAAATATACTTGTATCAAAGGTGATAAATATATTTTCTGTATTTATTTTTTTTACATAGTTGATGTTTGTATTCCAAGAAGTTTCAGGTTTTAATTGTCCCCTAAACTCTACTTCCCTAGCTCCTGTTAAAGCGGCATGATCTTCTGTGAAAACATTTGCGACTCTAAATCCATTTCCAATACTTACTCTAAAAATATCTGATTTATCTTTTGAATTCCACTTGTAATTTATCCTTGGCGAAAAAATATTTCCATGTATACTATTATAATCCCATCTTGCGCCTAATAATAATTTATTTTGTTTGTTAAGGCTAATTTCGTCCTGCAGAAAAATACCAGGTAAATGAGTTTTTGAGGGTTTATTTTTAATCCCATTTTCATCAATTGTGGCAAAAGTATTATCATCATAAAAGGTATATCTGTATGCAATACCTAATAAAAAGTCATGATTTTCTTTAATTCTTTTATTGTACACAAATTGTCCAAAGCCAATCAGTTGTGCTGCCTCATATTTATCTGTGCCATAAAAAGAATCTTGATAATGGCCATTTGCACTAAATTGAAAATTAATATTTTCAGTGGTTGGTAATTGGTATGTTCCAAAAGTTTCCCATCTATTTGTGTAGATGCTTTCACCATATTTAATGTTGGTTCCTCTGTATTTTTTTTCCCAATCCATTTCACCTCCCCATCTATCTTCATAGACGTATCTTCCAGCGATTGTAAATACTTTGTTATTCTTTCTTTCGATATTTATTTTATTAAAAAATGAAATTCGATGCTGTAAAGTTAAATCTGTAAACCCATCTTCATTATTATCTATTTTATTTTGATAATTGAAATAATTTACTCCTAATAGACTTTCAATTTTTTCTGATAATTTATAACGTAAACCAACATCAGTATTTATTTCTCCCCAAGAACTTGTAAAAGTATCAGTAGTTAATTTAGGGGAATTTGAGGGTCTTTTTGTGATGATGTTTATAATACCTCCAACAGCTTCAGAACCATATAATGTAGATGCTGATCCTTTAACAACTTCAACACGTTCTATTAATGCTTGTGGTATTCCTGTTAAACCATAAACTGTAGAAAGCCCGCTAACAATTGGCATTCCATCAATTAAAACGAATGTATAAGGTCCTTCTAAACCATTAATATGGATATCTCCCGTATTACAAACATTGCAATTTAATTGTGGCCTAACACCATTTACATTTTGCATAGATTCAAAAATAGAAGGCGTTGGGTTTTTCTTAAAAAAAGATGTACTATATACTTCAACAGGTACAGGGCTGTTCGATTTTGTTACAGGACGTAAAGTTCCTGAGATAACAATTTCATCTAAAGAATTATTTTCGGATAAAGAAAAATTTTTAGTCAGTTTTTGATTGCTATTAAAGGATATTTTTATTGTTTTTGTTTGATATCCAATACTGCTTACAATAAGCGTATAGTTCCCTTTCGGGATGTTGCGTAATTCATAAAACCCATTTTCATTAGACGTTGTGCCAATTTTTGTCTTTTTCAAATAAATATTTGCATAAGGTAAAACTCCACTTCCTGACTTAATCTTTCCTGAAATAGTATTTGTTTGTCCGCAAGAACTGGTAATTCCTAAAAACAAAATAAGTTTGATAAATATGTTCACTTTTCATTTTAAATTTACGCAAATATAAATATATTTTTAGACTTGTCTAAAAATATATTTATATTAAAATAAAAAGTATATCTTTGTTTTACAATTATTAAATAAAATGTTTACACTTTCTGAAGAAAATTATTTAAAAGCAATTTATCATTTAGAAATAGATGCCGATAAAGGAATTAGTACAAATTCTATTGCTAAAAAATTAGAAACAAAAGCTTCTTCAGTAACAGATATGGTTAAGAAACTATCTGAAAAGGAGGTGGTAGTTTATAAAAAATATCAAGGGGTAAAATTAACTAATTATGGAAAAAAGACCGCAGCAAATATTGTAAGAAAACACCGGTTATGGGAGGTTTTTTTGGTTGAAAAATTAAATTTTTCTTGGGACGAAGTGCATGATGTAGCAGAACAATTAGAACATATAAAATCTCCAAAATTAATCAATCAGTTAGATTCTTTTTTAGGATTTCCAAGCAATGATCCTCATGGAGATCCAATTCCGGATAAAGAAGGAAATTTAAAAATTATTGAAAAAAGCTTATTATCTACTTTTTATAAAAATGAAAGCGGTGTTTGTGTGGGTGTAGACGATTCGTCATCAGAATTTTTACGTTATTTAGATAAAAAGGGAATCACTTTAGGAAAACAAATTACAGTATTAGAAAAAGAAGATTTTGATGATTCTTTATCCATTGAAATGGACAATAAGAAATTTTCAATTTCAAATAAAATTGCGAACAATTTATATATGAAAAAATAATGAGTACATTCGATCAACTAGTAGTATTTGGAAAAGAACACCCAATATTGGCAGCATTATATGCTTCTCTTTTTACCTGGGGTTTAACAGCTCTGGGAGCATCTTTAGTCTTCTTTTTTAAAAAATTAAACAGAGCAGTTTTAGACGGTATGCTTGGTTTTACGGGAGGCGTAATGGTGGCCGCAAGTTTTTGGAGTTTACTAGCTCCAGCAATTGATAACAGTCCTGGAGAGGGTTTTTTAAAAGTTTTACCGGCGGCCATTGGGTTTGGATTAGGAGCTTTGTCTCTTTTTGGAATGGATAAAATTTTACCACATTTACATATCAATTTTAAAGAAAATGAGGCAGAAGGAGTAAAAACTGAATGGCATAAAACAACGTTATTAGTTTTGGCGATAACATTGCATAATATTCCAGAAGGTTTGGCAGTTGGTGTTTTGTTTGGGGCAGCATCGACACTTGTGGGGGTAGAACAAACAGAAATGATCGTTGCAGCTATTTCTTTAGCAATCGGAATTGGAATTCAGAATTTTCCCGAAGGTTTTGCCGTTGCAATGCCTTTAAGAAGGCAAGGTGTTAGTCGATTAAAAAGTTTTTGGTACGGACAGTTATCTGCAGTTGTAGAACCAGTTGCAGCAGTTTTAGGTGCTTTAGCAGTATCTTTTTTTACACCAATTTTACCCTATGCTTTGGCGTTTGCAGCAGGGGCAATGATTTTTGTGGTAGTAGAAGAGGTGATTCCGGAAACCCAAAGAGATAAATACACAGATATTGCTACTCTTGGTTTTATTGGTGGATTTATAGTAATGATGTCTTTAGACGTTGGTTTAGGTTAAAATTTAATAAAAAATATTTTTAGAAAGCCAAACAATAACTGTTTGGCTTTTTGTATTTTGCAGTAAAAATAGTTCTGTGCAACAACCATCAATCTTTCAAGTTTACAATGCTTCTGCAGGAAGTGGAAAAACATTTACACTTGTAAAAGAATACTTGAAAGTTTTATTAAACTCTGAAGATATTTTTTCTTTTCAGAAAATTTTAGCAATTACATTTACCAACAAGGCTGCTGGAGAAATGAAAGAGCGGGTGTTGTCTAGTTTAGAAGATTTTGCTGCGGGAAAAGAAAACGATTTATGCAACATTATAATAACAGAAATAGATGCTGATAAACCAATAATTCAGCAGAGAAGTAAGAAAATATTGGAAGCAATTTTGCAAAATTATGCTGCTTTTTCGATAACTACGATTGATAGTTTTACACATAAAATTATTAAAAGTTTTGCCTATGATTTAGGTTTACCTCAAAATTTTGAGGTTGAAATGGATGCAGTTTCTTTGCTAAATCAAGCAGTGGATGTCTTAATTTCTAAAATAGGATCCGATAAAAAACTAACAAAACTTTTGATTGATTATTCTTTAGATAAAACAGACGATGATAAATCTTGGGATATTTCTAAGGATTTAAACGAGTTTGCAAAAGTGCTTTTAAATGAAGATGATATTAAACACTTTAGAGCGCTTGCTAACAAAAAATTAGAGGATTTTACAAATCTAAAAACCAAACTATATAGCCATCAAAAGGAATTAAAAGAAGCTATAAAAAATGTTGGCGCAGCGTTTTTAGATTTAATTGAAAATCATGGTATAGCGCACAAGGATTTTATGCGGGCGACAATTCCGAAATTCTTTTTAGATTTGAGCGCGAAGTCAGTAAATATTGATTTTCTAAAACGAAGTGAAACTATTGAAAAAGCGATTGAAAATCATCAATATTATTCGAAAACAACAACAACTGCTGTCGCTTCACTAATTGAAAATATTGTTCCAGAAGTAATCAATTTGTATGCACAGTCGAAAGATTTGTACAATCAGTTTTTGATGAATAAATTGGCCTTAAAAAACATCATTCCCTTAGCAGTTTTAAATAATATCAACATAGAGTTAGAGCAAATAAAAGAAGAGAATAATATAAGATTAAATGCAGAGTTTAATCAACTTATTTCAGATAATATTAAAGAGCAACCTGCACCTTTTATTTATGAAAGAATTGGACAGCGTTTTCAGCATTATTTTATTGATGAAATGCAAGATACGTCTGAGTTGCAATGGCAAAATTTGATTCCTTTAATAGACAATGCACTAGCGCAAGAAAATAGTAATCTGTTACTGGTAGGAGACGGAAAACAAGCCATATATAGATGGAGAGGTGGCAAAGCAGAACAGTTTATTGAGTTGGGTTCTCCTTTAAAAAACCCTTTTCATGTTAAAAAAGAAATCAAGAGTTTAGAAACCAATTTCAGAAGTTATTCAGAAGTCATTAATTTTAATAATTCATTTTTTCAGCACACCGCAAATTTTATTCAAAATGACTCATATAAGAATCTTTTTATAGAAGGAAATAAGCAATTTGAAAATTCTAAAAAAGGTGGATTTGTTTCATTAACATTTCTCGAAAAAGAGGAAGATAAAGACTTAGAAAAATTAAAATATCCAAAGAAAGTTTTAGAAAAAATTAATAAAGTAAAAGATAGTTTTTCTTTAAATGAAATTTGTGTTTTAACTCGGACAAAAAAAGATGGAGTTGCGGTTGCAAATTATTTGTCTGAAAATGGAGTCGATATTATTTCTTCAGAAACGCTGTTAATACAGAACAGTCCTAAAGTATGCTTTATTATCGATGTTTTAAAGGTTTTGCAAAATGCTAATGATGAAGAAACACGTTTTGAAGTCTTGTATTTTTTGCATCAACATTTGCAAATTAAGAATCCAAAACATATTTTTTTTAAAGAGTTCTCAAAAGTTGATAATCAAACTATTTTTGAATCTTTAAAATTGTATGGAATTTCTTTTGAAATTTCTACTTTTTATCAGCTGCCATTTTACGAAAAGATCGAAGAAATTATTCGAGGCTTTAATTTAATTCATACTTCTGACGCGTATTTACAGTTTTTTTTAGATGTTGTTATAGAGCAGCAAAGAAAATCTACAGATGTTGCTGATTTTCTCGAGTTTTGGGAACTCAAAAAAGATAAATTAAGTATTGTTGCTCCGGGAAGCTCAAATGCAGTTCAAATTATGACCATCCATAAGGCTAAGGGATTAGAATTTCCTGTAGTTATTTTTCCTTGTGATGTAGATATTTACAGGCAAATAAATCCGAAAGTTTGGTTAAATGAATTACCAGAAAATTACGATAATTTCGAAGAATTATTAATTCCTTATAATAAAGAATTAAGTTATGTAAATGATACGGGCTTGGAAATTTACAATCAGCAAAGAGAGGAATTAGAATTAGATAATTTTAATTTGTTATATGTTTCTTTAACAAGAGCAGTTGAGCAATTGTACGTAATTACGGAAATGAAAATTTCAGCAAAAGGAGAAGAAAATACAAACTTTTATTCTGGTGTTTTTATCAACTACTTAATCCAAAATAAGCTTTGGAAAGAGGGTGTTTTAGAATATTATTTTGGTGATGAAATTAGAGTAAGTAATAATGAACTACAAAGTTCGGTTGCTGAAATTCATCAGAAATTTATTTCTACTCCTTGGCAAGAGCATAATGTTGTTCTATTAGCGGGTGCTTCAAAATTATGGGATACAAATCAAGGAGAAGCGATCAATTTTGGAAACTTATTTCATGAAATCTTGTCAAAAATTATCACGGAAAAAGATGTTAGTAAAATTATAGCGGCATATCATCAAGAAGGAATCATAGATAAAAATCAATTATTAATAATCAATAGCACAATTATTTCTGTTGTAAACCACCCAAAACTGGCGTCGTATTTTTCGAAAGAAGTCACGGTATATAATGAGAGGGAAATTGTAGATACAGATAATCAAATTATTATACCAGATAGATTGGTTTTTTTGGGTGAGAATGAAGTTGTAATTATAGATTACAAAACAGGAAACCCGTCAGCAGAACATCACCAACAATTGTTAAAATACGAGCGAGTTTTAAAAACGATGCATTTTAAAGTAGATAAAAAACTACTTATATATATTAATGATAAAATTGATGTTGTTGAAGTATAATCAAAAACAATAAACTTTGTAACTTTGTCCTCATTAAATTAATAAAAAATGTACGGTAAAATTAAGGATACTTTAAAAAAAGAGATTCAGGAAATAAAAGATGCTGGTTTATATAAGTCTGAAAGAGTTATAACATCTTCACAAGATGCAGTTGTGAAAATTTCTACTGGGGAAGAAGTCATTAACTTCTGTGGAAATAATTATTTAGGATTGTCAAACCATCCAGCAGTTATTCAAGCTGCAAAGGACACCATGGATACCCATGGTTTTGGAATGTCTTCAGTTCGTTTTATTTGCGGAACCCAAGATATTCATAAACGTCTTGAAGAAAAGATAGCGGAGTTTTATTCAACAGAAGATACTATTTTATATGCAGCTTGTTTTGATGCAAATGGTGGTGTTTTTGAACCACTGTTAACAAAAGAAGATGCTATTATTTCTGATAGTTTAAACCATGCTTCAATTATAGACGGAGTTCGTTTATGTAAAGCTGCCCGTTATCGATATAATAACAACGACATGTCTTCTCTAGAAGAGCAGTTAATAGAAGCGAATAAACAAAGTCATAGATTTAAAATTATTGTTACTGATGGTGTTTTTTCTATGGATGGGATTGTCGCTAAACTCGATGAAATTTGTGATTTGGCAGATAAATACGATGCTTTGGTGATGGTTGATGAATGCCATGCTACAGGTTTTATTGGTAAAACAGGTAGAGGTACTGTTGAGTTAAAAAATGTAATGGATAGAGTTGATATTGTTACAGGAACTTTAGGGAAAGCTTTAGGTGGTGCCATGGGTGGTTATACTTCGGGTAAAAAAGAAATTATAGAAATTTTACGTCAACGTTCAAGGCCATATTTATTTTCAAATTCATTAGCACCAGCTATTGTTGGGGCTTCAATAAAAGTATTTGAATTAATTTCTAAAGATACATCGCTACGAGATAAATTAGAATGGAATACAAATTATTTTAGAACTAAAATGGAAAATGCTGGTTTTGATTTGGTTGGCGCAGATGCTGCAATTGTACCTGTGATGCTATATGATGCCAAACTGTCTCAAATCATGGCTAATAAATTATTAGAAGAGGGTATTTACGTTGTGGGCTTCTTTTTTCCTGTAGTTCCCCATGAAAAAGCAAGAATTAGGGTTCAGTTATCAGCAGCCCATGAAAAAGAGCATTTAGACAGAGCTATTAGCGCTTTTATAAAAGTAGGAAAAGAACTAAAAGTTATTTAAAATTGATAAAAACTTACAGTTATAGGAATATTTTGTACTTTTGTCTTTGTTAATTCAGTAGAAGACTTTACTTTTGCGTATTAAAATAACGAACTTTTAATTTAAAAATTTGATAATGAAACGATTAAAAATAGCTGTGATAGCTTTGTTTGCGTTAATTGCTACCAGCAATGTAAACGCTCAAGATGAAAACAATCCTTGGGTAGTAGGGTTTGGAATGAATATTGTAGATTTTTATGGTGGTGATGATTTTGGTGACCATGTTAATGATCTTTTTGGTAGTTGTGATTGGAATTATGTTTCTTCAATTTCTAGAGTTTCTGTAGAGAAATATTTAGAAAAAGGGTTTACTTTACAAATCGCAGGGACTTTAAATAGAATTACTTTTGACCAAGTTAGAGATGATTCAGATTTTTTCTATTATTCAATTGGAGCAGCTGTAAAATATGATTTAAACAATTTAGTAGGTGAAACTTCTCAATGGTTTGACCCTTATGTTTATTTAGGTGGAGATTACGTTTCAGCTAATTCTACGCAAGAAGGAATGATTAATTTGGGTGTTGGTTTTAACACTTGGTTTAGTGATAACTTAGGGTTAAATTTCCAAACAGGTACTAAAAAAGGTTTTTCAGATAACGTAAAAACTCATTATCAAACTTCTTTAGGTTTAGTTGTTAAATTTGGAGGAAAAGATACAGATGGAGATGGCGTATATGATAAAAAAGATGCTTGTCCAGAGGTTGCAGGTTTAATAGAATTCAATGGTTGTCCTGATGCTGATGGCGATGGAATCAAAGATTCTGATGATGCTTGTCCAAATGTTGCAGGTTTAGCAGCAATGAATGGTTGTCCTGATGCTGATGGTGATGGAGTTGCTGATAAAGACGATATGTGTCCTAATGCTAAAGGAACAAAAGCGAACAAAGGTTGCCCAGATTCTGATGGTGATGGTTTAGTTGATAAAGATGATAAATGTGCAACTATTGCAGGTCCTTCGGCGAACGGTGGATGTCCTTGGCCAGATACAGATGGTGATGGTGTTTTAGATAAAGATGATAATTGTAAGACTGAAGTAGGTCCTGCTTCCAATAATGGATGCCCAGAACCAGTGATTACTGAAGCTGCAAAAATGGGAGTAGATACATTTGCAAAAGCTATTTTATTTAACACGGGTAGAGCTAGTTTCAAATCTGGAGTTTCTAAACAAATAGATGGAATGTTAGCTATTATGAATGAATTTCCAAAAGCAGAGTTTGACATTAAAGGATATACTGACTCTACAGGTAGTGCTTCAAATAATTTAAAATTATCTGAGAAAAGAGCTAATGCAGTTAGAAATTATTTGATTTCAAAAGGTATTGCTGCTTCAAGATTAATTGCAAAAGGTTATGGCGAAGACGCTCCAATAGACTCTAATAAAACTAGAGCTGGTAGATCAAACAATAGAAGAGTTGAGGTTAAAGTATCTAATTAATCCCTGAACTTAAAAAAAAGTTAAAAGCCTCATCAATTTGATGAGGCTTTTTTTAGTTAAAAACTTTTTTAAATTCAAACAAAAAAAAGTACCTTTGCCCCTTGAAATTGAGAGGGTATATCCCATATAAAAAAATAATAATTTAATTAGATACAAAATGTCTACAACAACAGGTAAAGTTTCTCAAATAATTGGGCCAGTTATTGATGTTGAGTTCAATACTGAAAACAACGAACTTCCTAGAATTTATGATTCATTAGAAATTAAAAAAGCTGATGGTTCTATTCTAGTATTAGAAGTACAACAACATATTGGAGAAGATACCGTTAGAACCATCTCTATGGATGCTACTGATGGATTAAGTAGAGGAGTAGAAGTTATAGCTACAGGTAATCCAATACAAATGCCAATTGGTAATGATATATATGGTCGTTTATTCAATGTTACTGGAGATGCAATTGATGGATTAGGAAATCTAAAGAAAGAAGGAGAAGACGGATTACCTATTCATAGGTCTGCACCTAGATTCGAAGATTTATCTGTATCTACTGAGGTTTTGTTTACAGGAATTAAAGTAATTGACTTAATTGAGCCTTATGCAAAAGGGGGTAAAATTGGTTTATTTGGAGGAGCTGGAGTTGGTAAGACTGTATTGATTCAGGAATTAATCAATAATATTGCAAAAGGACATGGTGGATTATCAGTTTTTGCAGGTGTTGGAGAAAGAACTCGTGAAGGGAATGATTTACTTCGTGAAATGTTAGAATCTGGAATTATTAAATATGGTGATGACTTTATGCATTCTATGGAAGAAGGCGGATGGGATTTATCTAAAGTTGATAAGCCAGGAATGAGAGAATCTAAAGCGACTTTTGTTTTTGGACAAATGAATGAGCCACCAGGAGCGCGTGCAAGAGTAGCTTTGTCAGGTTTAACAATTGCTGAATATTTTAGAGATGGAGCTGGAGATGCTCAAGGAAAAGATGTACTTTTCTTTGTTGATAATATTTTTAGATTTACACAAGCTGGTTCTGAGGTTTCTGCTTTATTAGGTCGTATGCCTTCTGCAGTTGGATATCAACCAACATTGGCTACAGAAATGGGTGCAATGCAAGAACGTATTACCTCAACTAAAAAAGGTTCTATTACATCTGTACAAGCAGTTTATGTTCCTGCAGATGATTTAACAGATCCTGCGCCAGCAACTACATTTGCTCACTTAGATGCAACTACAGTATTGTCGCGTAAAATTGCAGAATTAGGGATATATCCAGCTGTAGATCCTTTAGATTCAACTTCAAGAATCTTATCTGCTGAAATTTTAGGTGCAGAACATTATAATACAGCCACAGCTGTAAAAGAAATTTTACAACGTTATAAGGAATTGCAGGATATTATCGCAATTTTAGGTATGGAAGAATTATCTGAAGAAGATAAATTAGTTGTGCATAGAGCAAGACGTGTTCAACGTTTCTTGTCTCAGCCTTTTCATGTTGCTGAACAATTTACGGGTATACCAGGAGTTTTAGTAGATATTAAAGACACTATTAAAGGATTTAATATGATTATGGATGGTGAGTTAGATAAATATCCAGAAGCAGCATTTAACTTAAGAGGGTCAATTCAGGATGCAATCGATGCTGGAGAAAAAATGTTAGCTGAAGCATAAACTAAGTTTTGAGTTTTGAGTTTAAGGTTATTATTCATTAACCAAAAGCTAAAGGCTGAAAATTAAAAACGATATAAACATGTTTTTAGAAATAGTAACACCAGAGGCAATCTTATTTTCATCAGAAGTTGATTCATTTTCGGTTCCTGGCATTAATGGAGAGTTCCAAATGTTGAATAATCATGCACCAGTAGTTTCTATTTTAAGAGAAGGCACTGTTAAGGTTCATGTTCATTCGCAAGAACTTTCAGAGACTGATATAAGAAGTGGTCATTTGGAGACTGATACGGAAGATGATAAAATTCTATTATTATCAATCACTTCAGGAACTTTAGAATTAAATGATAACAAAGCTATTATTTTAGCTGACTAAGATTAGTCTTAATAATATTTAAAAAATCTCAAAACAGCCTGCTGTTTTGAGATTTTTTATTTCAAGTTTTTCTTCAAACTTCTGATAACATCTTTTGCTAACAATCTAGGCGTATTTACAGAATACACTTTTAAAACTTATTAAGATGTGATTTTGTTTTCCATAGATGTCAGTTATTATGCTATTTTAAAAATTAGAACTTTCGGTTATCTGGAATTTTATTCATAAAAAAATGTTTTAAATTTATGACTAACTGCTTTTGTTGAAGATTAAATTAAGAAAATAATATCTTTTCTGTATTTAATGTAGGATTATAATGATTAAATATGGGATTAAAATTAAAATTTACACTCTATAAAAATGTCGTAAATTTGCAATATGGAAGAAACAAACAGACAAAGAAAGATTGCAGGAGTTCTGCAAAAGGATTTGGTAGATGTATTGCAAAAAGCAGCGCAAGATGGAATGAAAGGGGTTATTATTTCTGTTTCTAAAGTTCATGTAACTTCAGATTTAGGTGTTGCGAAAGTATATTTAAGTGTTTTTCCGTCAGTAAATAGAGATGAGTTAATTAAAGGTGTACAGTCTAATACAGTGTTAATTCGTCACGAAATGGCTAAAAGGACGAAAAATCAATTACGTAGAATGCCAGAGTTACTCTTTTTTGGTGATGATACTTTAGATTATATAGAAGAAATTGATAAGTCTTTAAAGGGGGAAGATGAGAACCCTATTAAAAATCCTGAAGTATTACCAAGACGCGTAAAAAGATAAATTTAACCAACTTATTTGAATTTTTCTCTATACATAGCCAAAAGATATTTGTTTTCAAAGACAGGTAATAATACTATTAATATTATTACAATTATTGCTTCATTTGGTGTTATAGTCGGCTCTTTGGCATTGTTTATTATCCTTTCTGGGTTTTCAGGTCTTCGTACTTTTAGTTATAGTTTATTAGATGTCTCCGATCCCGATATTAAAGTATCTTCGATAAAAGGAAAATCGTTCATAATTACAGATCACATTCAACAAATTTTAGATAGTAATAGTACTATAAAATCAAGTTCTAAAGTAATCGAAGAACGTGTTTTTTTAGAAGTTAAGGATAAAAGTGAGATTGCTTACATTAAAGGAGTGGAGCATAACTACACGAAGATTACGCAAATAGACGCTGCACTAGTGCAAGGTAATTGGTTAGATACTACTTTTGTAAATACGGCCGTTATTGGACGGTCAATTGCTTATAAATTATCTTTAGGAATGGGAAGTTTTGAAGCACCTTTGCAAATTATGGTTCCAAAACCAGGTGTCGGTTTCATTAATCCGAACAACGCATTTTATAAAACTAATGTTCAAATTGTTGGTTTATATTCGGGAACAGAAGAATTTGAAAGTAAATTTGTCTTTGTGACGTTAGCTCAAGCAAAAAAATTATTAAGGTTTAAGGACAATCAAGTAACAGCTTTTGAGATGAAATTGAAAGAAGACGTAAACGCCCATACTTTTGCTGAAGAGATGCAAAAAGAACTTGGAAATGATTTTAAAGTGCAAACAAAGGAGCAATTAAATGAGGTCTTTTATAAGGTTATAAATACGGAAAACATTGTGTCTTACCTCATTTTTACATTAATTGTTATTATTGCATTGTTTAATGTAATTGGTGCAATTATTATGATGATTATTGATAAAAAAGATAATTTAAAAACCTTATTTAGTTTCGGGGCAACAGTAAAAGAAATAAAAACAATATTTGAATTTCAAGGATTTTTACTCACCTTTTTTGGGATGCTGATAGGTTTATCGATTGGTGTCATTTTAGTCTTTTTTCAAAAACAATTTGGGTTGTTTATGATTACGGAAAATTTGGCGTATCCGGTAGAATTTAGATATTCTAATTTAATTATTGTGATCGTTACAATCACTATTCTAGGCTTTATTGCTTCAAAAATTGCAATTAGCCGAATTTCTGAAGAGTTTATAGAAAAGTAAAGTTTATGAAAAATTGCCTATTCGTTGCTCTTTTTATACTCTTCTCTTGTTCTTCTTCAAAGGATAATAAAGCGAATAAATTATATCCTAATAATAACAAAAATCATATTGAGAACATAAGAGCTTTAATTACGGAGAAAGAAAATCATTATATATATGAAACTAAAGATTTTTCATTAACACTGCCTTACAATTGGAGAAGTTATTTGGAGCCAACTGGTAGAGAACAAGTTTGGCATTCTCCATTTAAAAAAAATAAAGTTGAATCTGACATAAATTTATTTTTATACATTAAAAGGTCAAATAAAAAGGTTAGAAAAACAGCAGAGAGATTTAGAATCAGATTGAAGAATAACTTTAGATCAGACTATAAAGAATTGTCTACAATATTAAAATCAGAAGGTAAAGATTCAATAGGCCACTATTATAAAATAGTGTTTTTTCACACTATTAATAAAGTTAGGTTTAAGAAAATAGTTTTTTTTTATAATTTAGAGGGAGGCAAGTATTTATTTTTAAGTAAAGCTTATCCAATAGATTCCAAAATTTTACAGCAAAGAGAAATAGATACAATTCTTAGTTCCCTGGTGATAAAGTGAATTATAGGAAATCAGGAATTAATTTATTACCAAATTTAGCCTCAACTTCGTCAAAAGCAGCAAAAACATCTTTTGCATCATCGGAAGTTACCATTTTCATTCTATACTCCTTGAAATGTGGAATTCCTTTAAAGTAATTGGTATAATGTCTTCTTGTCTCAAAAACACCTAAAATAGGCCCTTTCCAATCAATTGCCATTTGTAAATGCCTTCTTGCCATTCCTGTTCTTTGAGCAATTGTAGGTTTTCTTAAATATTCACCAGTTTTAAAATAGTGTTTTACCTCATTAAAAAACCATGGATAACCGATAGCAGCTCTTCCAATCATCGCGCCATCTAAACCAAACTGATCTCTCATCTCCATCGCTTTTTCTGGCGAAGTAATATCTCCATTTCCAAAAACAGGAATGTGCATTCTTTGATTGTTCTTTACTGCAGCAATGGGTTTCCAATCAGCATCTCCTTTATACATTTGCGCCCGTGTTCTTCCATGAATAGAGATCGCGGCGCAACCTACATCTTGCAAACGTTCTGCAACTTCAACAATTCTAATGGAATCATGATCCCAACCCAAGCGTGTTTTTACGGTTACAGGCAAGTTTGTGTGTTTAACCATGGCTTTCGTTAGAGAAACCATTAAATCAATATCTTTTAAAATTCCAGCTCCAGCGCCTTTAGAAACTACTTTTTTTACAGGACAACCAAAATTGATATCAATAATATCTGGATTTGATTTTTCTACAATCTCCACTGTTTTAAGCATTGATTCTAAATTAGCACCAAAAATCTGAATTCCTACCGGTCGTTCTTTTTCATAAATATCCAGTTTCATAACACTTTTTGCAGCATCTCTAATCAATCCTTCAGAAGAAATAAATTCAGTATAAACAACATCTGCACCGTTCTCTTTGCACAAAGCTCTAAATGGTGGATCAGAGACATCCTCCATTGGTGCAAGTAATAAAGGAAAGTCTGGTAATTCTATATTGCCAATTTTAATCATATTGTAAATTTCTATATTCTACTTAAAATTGAATCTTTTTTTCAACTTCTTCATCACCTCTTTTTATTACTACTTTTGTAGAATTTCCTTTTTCAAAAACAGATAAAGCTCTCATATAGCTCATCATATCCACAACAATACTATCGCCTAACTGAATAACAATATCGCCTTTTTGTAAACCTGCTTTTTGTGCTGGCTTTTCTTCAGAAATACCATCAATTCTCATTCCTATTCCGTCAAACATGTAATCTGGAATTACACCTAAACCAACTTTAAATCTTGGTGTTTCTTCACTCTCGTTTTTTGTTTTTCTGAAAGTTAGTTTTCCATTGTCATCTAAATCTGAAATAATATTAAAGATGTAATTGCTTATGGTTTTCATTCCTTCGTAATTTAATTTTTCTGAATCATCACTTGGCTTATGATAGTCTTCATGCTGACCAGTAAAAAAATGCAATACAGGGATATCAGCTAAATAAAAACTTGTATGATCACTTGGTCCAACACCAGATTCTTGCTGTATTAATTTAAATCGATTGTTATGGGCTTTTAAAGTTTGTTTAAATATTGGTGAAGTTCCTGTGCCGTAAACTGCTAAAGCTGAATCCTTCTTTAAACGACCCACCATATCCATATTTATCATATAAGAAACTTTTTGAGTATCTACTGTTGGGTTTTTTACAAAATAATTAGAACCTAATAAACCCATTTCTTCTCCAGAAAAAGCCATAAAAAGGTAATTGTTTTTTGTATTTTTTGCTTTCAGCTTTGCTGCTAAATTTAATAAAATAGCCACTCCAGAGGCATTATCATCTGCACCATTATGGATTTCTTTAATAGAATCTCTGTATAAAGAACCTTCACCGCCAAAACCTAAATGATCAAAATGAGCCCCAATAATTACCATATTTTCTGCCTTATTGTCAATAAAACCAAGCACGTTATTTCCTGTAATAGTTCCGTCACCATTCACGTCAAATTTTATTGCTTCGTGCGGATTTGTCTTTGGCTTAAAAGTAAAAGGCTGCAGAAAGCCCTTTGTTCCTTTTGGAGTTAATTCAAGTTCTTGAAACCTTTTTTCTATATAACTGGCAGCTTCCTTTTCACCTTTTGTTCCAGTTTGTCTTCCTTCTAATTTATCAGAAGCTAAAAAGGTAACATCTTCTTTAATTCTAGTTTCTTGATTAATAGGTTGTTTGCAAGAAATTAAAAAACATAAAAAGATTAAAAATAGGATGTTTCTCATGACGATAAATATTATTTTTGCAAAGTTAATTAATAATTGAGAAAATGAGAGTTGTTTATCTATTTGTATTTGCTATTATATTGATGTCTTGTAAAAATAATAAAAAAGACACAGAAACAAAATCAACAGAAAAAACTGTAGTAAACGACTCATTAATTTACCCAGAAGAAATTCATTTTAAAAGTTTAAGACAAGTAACTTTTGGTGGTGATAATGCAGAAGCCTATTGGAGTTTTGATGATAAGCAAATTGTTTTTCAGTCTAACAATACCAATTGGAATGTTAGTTGCGATCAAATGTTTTTAATGGATGCAGATGCTTCTTTTAGAGATAAGATGCCGCCAATGATTTCTACAGGAAAAGGAAGAACAACTTGTGCATATTTTTTGCCAGATAATAAACATATTATTTATGCTTCAACGCATTTAGTTGATGATCAATGTCCTGATGTTCCTTTGCGTAAAAACGGAAAATATATTTGGCCTGTATATGATAGTTTCGACATATTTGTAGCGGACTTACAAGGTAATATTGTTAAGCAATTAACCAATGAAAAAGGCTATGATGCAGAACCAACGGTTTCGCCAAAAGGGGATAAAATTGTATTTACATCAACTAGAAGTGGTGATTTAGAGTTATATACAATGAATATTGATGGTTCCGATGTGAAGCAAATTACAAATGAATTAGGTTATGATGGCGGTGCATTTTTTTCGCCAGATGGAACAAAAATAATCTTTCGCTCTTCTAGGCCAAAAACAAAAGCAGCGATAAAAGCTTATAAAGACTTGTTGGCAGAGGGTATGGTAGAACCTACAGAAATGGAACTATATATTTGTAATGCAGACGGTTCTGAATTACGTCAATTAACCGACTTAGGAAATGCCAATTGGAGTCCGTTTTTTCATCCTTCAGGAAAAAAGATTTTATTTTCTTCAAACTTTGAAGCAGAAAGAGGGTTCCCTTTTAATTTATATTTAATAGATTTAGATGGAAAAAATTTAGAAAGAGTTACTCATGGAGAAACATTCGACGCTTTTCCTGTATTTTCCAATGATGGTAAAAAACTAGCTTTTTCTTCCAATAGAAATAATGGAGGTGGTAGAGATACCAACTTATTTATTGCAGAATGGCAAGACTAAAAGGATTGAAATTCTGAAATAAATAAAAAGAGATACCAACTTATTTATTGCAGAATGGCAAGACTAAAAGGATTGAAATTCTGAAATAAATAAAAAGAGATACCAACTTGTTTATTACAGAATGACTGGACTAGCGATATAGTTTTTTAGTTTTCATTTTCTCCTTGAGTGATTTTTGGTGAGATGAGAATACCTTAAAAATCTATGATTACAGCATAAATCAAGTAAATAATTCAATTTTATTAATTATCTTAAGGCATTGTTAATTAAAGAATAAACTATGGGAGCAAAAGAGAGTATTTTAAGAAAAATTAGAATTTTAATTACAAATCAATTTGATACACCAGAAGAAGCTTTTAGTTTTTTTGATTCAGATAAAGATGGTAGATTAAAAGTTTCTGAAATAAAAAGGTTGTTAAAAGATGCTGAAGTAAATGGCTTTTTAAGAGGTATAGTTGCCAGCGAGTTATTAAAAGGATATGATAATTCTGGTGATGATACTATTAATTGGGAAGAGTTTAAAATAGCTATTTCAGAGCTAGAAAGAGATTTATAATTTTAAATACGTTAAGATTAAAGTACAATGAATTTCATTGTACTTTTTTTATTTGACAAGGTTTGTAAATAACATATCTTTGACAGTTGAAAGTAGTTAGAAAACAAAGTATGAAGAACATTAGGAACTTTTGCATTATCGCGCATATAGATCATGGTAAAAGTACATTAGCAGATAGATTGTTAGAATATACTGGTTCTGTATCAGATCGTGAAAAGAAAGATCAGCTATTAGATAATATGGATTTGGAACGTGAACGTGGGATTACCATAAAATCACATGCTATTCAAATGGATTTTGAACATAAAGGAGAAAAATTCATTTTAAATTTAATAGATACGCCAGGTCACGTCGATTTCTCTTACGAAGTTTCTCGTTCCATAGCAGCTTGTGAAGGTGCTTTACTTATAGTAGATGCTGCACAAAGCATACAGGCGCAAACAATTTCTAACTTATATTTAGCTTTAGAGAATGATTTAGAAATTATCCCTATTTTAAATAAAGTAGATTTACCTTCTGCGAATCCAGAAGAGGTAACTGATGATATTGTAGATTTATTAGGCTGTGATGCAGAAGAAGTAATTCACGCAAGCGGTAAAACAGGTTTTGGAGTAGATAATATTTTAGAGGCTATCATTGATAGAATACCAGCACCTCAAGGAGATCCGGATGGACCATTACAAGCCTTAATTTTCGATTCAGTTTACAATTCTTATAGAGGGATTGAAACGTATTTTAGAGTTTTAAACGGTGAAATAAAGAAAGGACAAGAGATAAAGTTTTTGGCAACGGGCAAAAATTATTTTGCTGATGAAGTTGGAACTTTAAAACTGGAACAGGTTGTGAAAAAATCTGTTAAAACTGGCGATGTAGGTTATTTAATTACGGGTATCAAAACGGCAAAAGAAGTAAAAGTGGGAGATACAATTACAGATGCAGCAAATCCGACAACCGAGACAATTGATGGTTTTGAAGATGTAAAACCAATGGTTTTTGCAGGTATTTATCCTGTAGACACCGAAGATTATGAAGAGTTGCGTTATTCTATGGAAAAATTGCAATTAAATGACGCCTCTTTAGTATTTCAACCAGAAAGTTCTGCAGCCTTAGGTTTTGGTTTTAGATGTGGATTCTTAGGAATGTTACACATGGAAATTATTCAAGAACGTTTAGAGCGTGAGTTTAACATGACAGTAATTACAACTGTGCCAAACGTTTCTTATCATGCGTACACAAAGAAAAATCCAGATGAGTTAATATTGCTTAATAACCCTACAGATTTGCCAGATCCATCAAGATTAGATAGGGTGGAAGAACCTTTTATTAAAGCATCAATTATTACAAAGTCAGATTTTGTTGGTCAAGTAATGAGTTTGTGTATAGAAAAACGTGGTCAAATTACAAATCAAACTTATTTAACAACCCAAAGAGTAGAATTAATTTTTGAAATGCCATTAGCAGAAATTGTTTTTGACTTTTACGATCGTTTAAAAACGGTTTCTAAAGGATATGCATCTTTTGATTATCATCCAATAGGTATGAAAGAATCTAAATTGGTAAGAGTAGATATTCTATTAAATGGTTCGCCAGTAGATGCACTTTCTGCCCTATTACATGCAGATAATGCCTATACAATTGGTAAAAAAATTGTTGAGAAATTAAAGCAGTTAATACCAAGACAACAGTTCGATATTCCTATTCAGGCCGCAATTGGAGCAAAAATTATTGCAAGAGAAACTACAAAAGCCTTGCGTAAAGATGTTACTGCAAAGTGTTATGGTGGAGATATTTCTCGTAAGCGTAAATTATTAGAAAAACAGAAAAAAGGTAAGAAAAGAATGCGTCAAGTTGGTAATGTAGAAATTCCGCAAGAAGCATTTATGGCTGTTTTAAAGTTGAATGATTAATCTCTTTGAGAATAGAGAAACAAAATAAAAGAATAAAGACAAAAACTCCTTTTTGAGAAATCAAGAAGGTTTTTTTATTTGAAGCTATTTACTGCTTTTTACAAAATCTTTTATTGCTGAATTTATTTCAGCATCTTCAGTTTAAGTCAAAAACAATTTAACAATCCAAAATATAATATAGCAAGTTCAGCATAAAATAGATGCCATTTCAAACAGGTAAAACTTATCTACCAGCTTTTTGTTTTGTTTTCCAGTCACTTTCTAAAATTAGCAGTTATAAAAAAATACATTATCACTTTTTATTTTTATAGAAATTAATAAGCGATTTTTAAAATGACTTTCTATTTTT
Organism: Polaribacter sp. Hel1_33_78; assembly: GCF_900106075.1. Taxonomy (NCBI): domain Bacteria; kingdom Pseudomonadati; phylum Bacteroidota; class Flavobacteriia; order Flavobacteriales; family Flavobacteriaceae; genus Polaribacter; species Polaribacter sp. Hel1_33_78. The sequence continues at coordinate 2,944,269 of NZ_LT629794.1, read as the reverse complement.
CCTCTACAAACCTCAAATGCATTAGCTAAATTTTGTAAAAGAGTTTGTTATAAGTTTGTTCTGGAAAACATGGGCTTTTAGAAATGTAGAAAAAAAGAAAAAAAATGAATGCCTCGAATAGGGAGTGTGGAAAATCCGTAAGAACCATTTATTATTTTTTTAAAGTTCGTTGATTAAAACAAAAAATGCCCTCAATGAAATTGAGAGCATTTAAGATTGACTGAGTAAATAAATAATTTAATTACAAGTAATTCCTAATAATTTTAGATTTGCAACATAGGCTTCGAAGGTTAGGCCATCTAAACTTTCGGTAGTTGACTCTCCAAAAACAGTCGATGTAATTGTGCCATCTCCATTGTCACAAAATTCAGTAACTGCAGGAATACCCACTAGAGCTCCCATATCACAAGTTTCACAAACGTTTTGTGTTTCGTCATCAGATGAACAAGAAACAAAAGATACTGAAGCTAAAATAGCAATAGATAAAATGATTTTTTTCATAGTTTTAAAGTTTTTATTATTCTTTATGAAAAATTATTTATCATGAATCGCGCCATAAATTCAAAATAATTTTTTTCTTTGAAGATGTTTCCTGTTTTCTCTACTCGTTATCTTTTACCCTGTAAGTTACTATCAATGAAATTGCAATTTCATTGATAGTAATCTCAAAAGAGCTCAAACAAAATGTTCAATAAGGCTTAGTCTAGTCTGAAACTTTCAGCATAAAAAAATACTCTCAATTTTTCATCAAAAGTATTTATACTATTTTTTTAAGAAAGAAATTTATATCAGGGTGATATGAAAAAATGTAAATGACATTAATCTCTCCCTCCTAAAATTTGCATCGCCCAATATAATAACATTGCTAAAGACCCAAGGGCAGCAACTAAATAAGTTCTTGCAGCCCATTTTAAAGCATCGGTTGCACCTGCTAATTCCTGTTGAGAAACCATGTTTTTGTTTTGTAACCAAGCTAAAGCTCTATTACTGGCATCATATTCTACAGGAAGTGTTATGAAACTAAACAATGTTGCAAAGCCCATAAAAATTAAACCTAAAATGGCGATATAAAACCCAATTCCTGTTGCACCAGAAGCGGCACCTAAAATGATTCCTCCGATTACTAACCATTGCGAAAATTTAGAGGTAATACTCACGATTGGTACTAATTGAGAACGCATTGTTAAATAACTGTATGCTTTTGCGTGTTGCACTGCATGGCCGCATTCATGAGCAGCAACTGCTGCTGCTGCTGCGTTTCTTTGGTTGTAAACAGACTCACTTAAATTAACTGTTTTATCTTTTGGGTTGTAATGATCTGTTAATCTACCAGGAGTAGAAATTACTTTTACATCATAAATTCCATTGTCAGAAAGCATTTTTTCTGCAATTTCTGCTCCACTCATTCCATTTCTTAACTGAACTTTGGAATATTTTTTAAATTTACTTTTCAATTTATTACTAACCAACCAGCTTACTAAAGAAATAGCACCAATTAAAATATAGAATCCCATCATAATTTATATTGTTTTAAATTTTTATATCATTTTTGTTTGATAAATTTACAACATAAAGTATTCCAATGTATTGTTTGGGGTATAAAAATGACAAAATGACAAACAAACCTAATATATTACTTGTATACACTGGCGGTACTATCGGCATGATCAAAGACTATCAAACAAACGCTTTAAAGGCTTTTGATTTTAGTCAGATTGTAGAAAATATTCCTGAATTGGAGCAATTAAGCTGTAATATAAAAACCATTTCTTTTGATGAACCCATAGATTCATCAAACATGAATACAAGGTTTTATATAGATATTGTTGAGATTATTGAAGAGAATTATAAAAATTTTGATGGTTTTGTAATATTAACAGGTTCAGATACTATGTCATATACGTCTTCTGCCATTAGTTTTATGATTGAAAATTTACAAAAACCAATCATATTCACAGGTTCTCAATTGCCAATTGGTGATTTACGAACAGATGCGAAAGAAAACTTAATTACTTCAATAGAAATAGCTTGTGCTAGAAAACAAGACAAGCCAATAATTTCTGAAGTATGCTTGTATTTTGAGTATAAGTTATATAGAGCAAACAGAACTACCAAGATTAATGCAGAACAGTTTGAAGCCTTTGCCTCTATGAATTATCCTCCTCTAGCAGAAAGTGGAGTTCATCTTAGTTTTAGTGAACATTATATTTACAAACCTTTAAAAGACAAAAAGGAATTGATAATAAGAAAAAAACTAATAACAGATGTTTTAATATTGAAACTTTTTCCGGGAATAACAGAGAAAGTTGTAAAAAGTATGTTGAGCATAGATGGTCTAAAAGGTGTGGTCTTAGAAACTTATGGATCAGGGAATGCGCCCGATGAAACTTGGTTTGTTACCTTGCTGAAAGAGGCAATATTTAAAGATATTAGAATTATTAATGTTACACAATGTAATGGAGGACATGTAAATCAAGGTCATTATGAAACGAGTGTAGCTTTAAAACAAATAGGTGTTGTCAATGGAAAAGATATAACAACTGAATCGGCGATTGCAAAATTAATGTACTTATTAAGTGAAGATTTATCCGAGGAAGAATTTAAGTCTTACTTTGAAAAATCATTAAGAGGAGAAATTTCTTAGATCTTAAAAAGAAAGAAAAAAGTAAAGACTTGCAAAAGGAAACTGCCAAAATATTATAAATAGGAGAAAAAAAATTTTTTTATGCATAACTTTTTTTGTTACTTGGCGGTCTCTTAAATAAGATAGCAAAGATTCTTTGAAAAAAAAAAGAAAGTATCTTTATTTGAGTTGAAAATTTATATCTTTAACCCGTTAACTATTAAAATTAATTATAACAAAGATGAAAAAAGTAGTAAATGTCTTATCTGTAACAGGATTTATGTTTTTTGGAGCTATTCAATCAACTTTCGCTCAAGAAGCAGCAACAGAAGCGCAAACTTTTCACCAAGTTTTAAAGCAAAACTTTATCGATGGTGGTCCAGGATTTATGGGAATTGTATTAGTAGCATTAATTTTAGGATTAGCTATTTCCATTGAAAGAATTATTTATTTAAACATGGCAACGACAAATACTAAAAAGTTGTTAGCAAATGTAGATGATGCTTTAAGCTCTGGTGGAGTAGAAGCTGCTAAAGAAGTTTGTAGAAATACAAAAGGACCAGTTGCTTCAATTTTTTATCAAGGTCTTGATAGAGTAGATGAAGGCGTAGAAGAAGCTGAAAAAGCAGTTGTTTCTTACGGTGGTGTTCAAATGGGTCAATTAGAGAAAAACGTTTCATGGATTTCTTTATTTATTGCATTAGCACCAATGCTTGGTTTTATGGGTACTGTAATTGGTATGATTGGAGCCTTTAATGACATTGCTGTCGCAAATGATATTTCTCCAGCAGTAGTTGCAGGAGGTATTAAAATAGCTTTATTAACAACTGTATTTGGTCTTATTGTGGCTATTATTCTTCAGATTTTTTATAACTATATCGTTGCAAAAATCGATAGTATTGTAAATAATATGGAAGACGCGTCTATCTCTTTGGTAGATTTATTAGTAAAGTATAAAAAATAATACTCAATATGAAAAGTAATAAAATTTTAAATTTTGTAATTGCTGCAATAGCTATTATTGGTGGTATTCTTTTCATAAGAATTTTTATGGAAGACGCTGAGGATATTGTAGATAATGTAGATAATTTGCAAAACACAGTAGTCAGCCCATTAATCTCTTATTCGTATTGGTTATTTATTGCGGCTGTTGTAATTACAATTGGACTTTCTTTATGGAGTTTGATTAGAAACCCAGAAAATTTAAAGAAAACTCTAGGAGGATTAGCGGTATTAGGCGTTTTACTAGCCGTTGCTTACTTCCTGTCTGATAGCAATGCAGTATATAATGCTGCCGGAAATATTGAGCCAGGAGGAGAAGAAGGTTCTTCTATTAACCATTGGGTTGGCACAGGAATATGGTATAGTATTATCTTAGGAGGTATAGCGGGCATATTTTTTGTTTGGGATTTGTTAAAAGGATTAGTTAAATCATAAACTATGGCAAGAAGAGAAAATCCAGAAATTAATGCAGGTTCTATGGCAGATATAGCCTTTCTGTTATTAATTTTCTTCTTAGTAACAACTACTATGAATGTAGATTCAGGTGTGTCTAAGAAGCTGTCAGAAAAGCCACCAGCAGATTACGTTCCACCTGTAATTAAAGAGAAGAATATTTTTGAGGTTAATATTAACAGAAATAATGAACTTCTTGTTGAAGGAGAGCGTATGGATGTGAAAGATATCAAAGAAGCTGCTATAAAATTTATAGATAACGGAGGTGGTCTAGGAAAACCTGGTGAAGATGGTTCTCCTGGTGAACCTTGTGACTATTGTGAAGGAGATAGAAGTGACTCTTCCTCAGATCATCCAAATAAAGCAATTATATCTGTTCAAAGTGATAGGGGTACTGAATATGGTACTTATATTAAAGTACAGAATGAGCTTTTAAGAGCCTATACAGTTCTTAGAAATAGATTGTGTACAAAGCGTTATAAGATGTCGTTTGATGAACTAGAAGAAACTTACAAGGACAATAAAAGTAACGAAGATTTAAAGAAAAAAGTTGAAGATATTAAGAAATCATATCCTCAAATTATTTCTGATGCGGAACCAACATCGTAATTAATTTTAAAATTTAACACATGTCTAAATTTAGAAAGAAGAAAAAGGGAATGCCAGCTGTAAATACAGCAGCCTTGCCAGATATCGTTTTTATGTTGTTATTCTTCTTCATGGTAACTACTACTATGAGAGAGACAGACTTAAGAATTGAAAATCCTAGATTACCGAGTGCATCTGAAGTTAAAAAATTAGAGCATAAGAGTTTAGTTTGTACTATTTATGTTGGGAAATCAAAAGATGCTAGCAAGCATGGGGTTGGTTATAATAAAATTCAGTTAAATGACAAGATTGCTTCGGCTGATCAGGTTCCTGCTTTCATTATTAATGCAAGATCGAAAGTTTCTGAAGCGGAGGTTCCATTTATGACAACTTCAATCAAAGCGGATAAAGAATCCAATGTAGGTACAATTACAGATATTAGATTGAAATTAAGAGATGTAAATGCACTTAAAATTAGTTATTCAGCTTCGAAGGGTGCGGGTAATTAATCATATAATGTCATAAAAAAAAGGGTAATTCATTTCGAATTACCCTTTTTTTTATGAAAAAAATTTAATTTTTTCATTTTGAAATATTGTATATTTATCTTTAGCTCAATTAGTATGAATAGATTAGTTTACTTAATATTTTGTGTGCTGAGCGCTTCTCAGATATATGCGCAAAAAGACTCTTTGCAATTAGGAGATAACTATGCTGAAGACCAGATTTACGCCTCTATATCGTATGCTCAATTCTTTAAACAGCCCTTAGGAGTCTCTAAAAGTGGTTTCTCTTATAGCATCTCCACTGGTTTTATGAAGGATGTTATTTTGAATCAAAAAGGAAGCTTTTCTTTTGCAGTAGGTGTTGGGTATGGCTTTGATTTTTTTAATCACAACATCGAAGTTCGAGAAATTAATGATGAAACTATTTTTGCTACTGCTGTTGGAACTAGTTCTAATACATTCAAATCTCACAATTTAGAGTTCCCATTTGAGTTGAGATGGCGCACATCAAACGCAATAAAGTATGATTTTTGGCGAATTTATGCAGGTGTTAAGTTTTTATATAACATGTCTCATAAGTTCGGTTTTATTGAAGACAATAAAAGTTTTAGTTATAAAAATTTGAGTGCATTCAGTAAACTTCAGTATGGATTAACCCTTTCTGCGGGTTATGATGTATTCAATATTAATATATTTTATGGGTTAACACCTATTTTTGATAGCGCAGAACCGGCCATGGATACGAGTGTTTTAAAGTTTGGTTTGATATTTTATATCTTATAAGAAATAATTCAAACTAAAACTTGAGAATACACCGATAAAAAAACCAATATAGATTTCTCTGGTAGTATGCTTCTTTAAATTCAATCTTGCGCTTGCTAATAGACCTGAAAGTAGTATTGTAACGATGATGGTAATCGTAAAGGATTGCGCATAATATCTACTTAAAACCATAAAAAAACCAACGCAGATACCAAATGAAAGTAAATGTACACTTGCTTTTATTTTGAAATTATAAAGTATATAAATTAAAAATAATCCTAAAGAAGTTGTGTAAAAAAGAAACCCTAAATCTCTTAAGTTAGGAATGGTGATTAATGAATTTCCTAAGAAATAAAAAACTATTGTCATTAAAGCGATTGGTAACTTCCTTTCTTTTATGCTCTCTGTTTGGAAGCTCTTTATAAATCTAATTTTTTTTAAAATGATTAAACCTAATAAAGGGATTAAATAACTAGCTACAAAGACTAAGCTCAATACTGTTACTTTATGACTATGTGAAAGGTTGTTCTTAATCAATAAAAAATATAATATTACCACGATAGTGGGTATTACAATTGGATGCAAAAGAGTGGATATGAGTTTATAAAATCGCACTATATTTCTTTACGTAGTCGAGCCACAGGCAGCTCTAATTGCTCACGATATTTAGCAATAGTTCTTCTTGCAATTGGATATCCTTTTTCTTTTAAAATTACAGATAATTTCTCATCTGTTAAAGGTTTTCTTTTATCTTCTTCGTGTATAACAGTTTCTAATATTTTTTTAATTTCTTTTGTTGAAACATCTTCCCCTTGATCATTTTTCATTGATTCAGAAAAGAACTCTTTAATTAATTTTGTTCCATAAGGAGTAGATACAAATTTGCTGTTAGCGACTCTAGACACCGTTGACACATCCATGTTAATTTTATCAGCAATATCTTTTAAAATCATAGGTTTTAATTTGCGTTCATCACCAGTTAAAAAATAATCATGTTGATACTGCATAATCGTATTCATAGTGATTAATAAGGTCTGCTGACGCTGTTTGATGGCATCTATAAACCACTTTGCAGAATCTAGTTTTTGTTTGATAAAAAAGACAGCATCTTTTTGAGATTTACTTTTGACAGTAGATTCTTGATACCCTTTTAGCATGTTATTATATTCTCTAGAGATATGCAGTTCTGGAGCGTTTCTTGAGTTTAATGTTAAATCTAATTCACCTTCTAAAATTTTAATAGAAAAATCAGGAACAATTTGCTCTGCTATTTTGTTATTACCTGCATAAGAACTTCCAGGTTTTGGGTTTAATTTTGAAATTTCAGTATTTACCTCTTTCAGGATTTCTTCTGAAATATTGAATTTTTCTTGGAGCTTTTGATAGTGCTTTTTTACAAAGTGATCAAAAGCATCTTCTAAAATGCCGATTGATAAACTTCTAATTTTATTTTTTTCTTTCGCTTTTAATTGAATTATCAAACACTCTTTGAGATCCCTGGCTCCAACACCAACAGGATCTAAACTGTGAACTACTTTGGTTAATATTGTAATTACTTTTTCTTCAGTTGTAAATACATTCGCCGTAAAAGCTAAGTCATCCACTAAGTCAATAATTTCTCTTCTAATATAACCACTATCATCAATGCTACCTACAAGAAATTCTGCAATTACACGTTCTTCTTCATCTAACCTAAAGGTATTTAATTGATTTTTTAAAGATTGATGAAAAGTTGTTCCTGCTGCATAAGGAACGTTTTTTTCTTCATCATCTGCTGAATAATTGTTAGCTTGTGTTTTGTAACTAGGTATGTCATCATCACTTAAATACTCATCAATGTTTATGTCGTCGGCTTCAATTTTTTCATTTCCAGCGTCCTCATATTCATTCGATAGATCATCATCTATAGCATCTGATTCTTCTTTACCAGTATCTAAAGCTGGGTTTTCTTCAATTTCTTGTTTTAAACGTTCTTCAAAAGCTTGCGTAGGCAACTGAATTAGTTTCATCAACTGAATTTGTTGAGGAGATAATTTTTGTAATAGTTTGTATTGTAAGCTCTGCTTTAGCATTTAAAAATCCGCATTTTGAGGTGTCCTTGGAAAAGGAATTACATCCCTAATATTACTCATTCCTGTAACAAATTGAACCAAACGCTCAAAACCTAAACCAAAACCAGAATGCACAGCAGATCCGAATTTACGTAAATCTAAATACCACCAAAGTTCATCCTCTTCAATATTAAGAGCTTTCATTTTTTCAATTAAAACATCGTAACGTTCTTCTCTTTGACTTCCGCCTACAATTTCTCCAATTCCGGGAAACAAAACATCCATAGCTCTAACCGTTTTTCCATCATCATTTAAGCGCATATAAAAGGCTTTGATATCTGCTGGATAATCAAATAAAATTACAGGACATTTAAAGTGTTTTTCAACTAAAAAACGCTCGTGTTCTGATTGTAGATCTGCGCCCCACTCATTAATTGGAAACTGAAATTTTTTCTTTTTATTGGGTTTACAATTTCTTAAAATATCGATAGCTTCCGTGTAAGAAACACGTTTAAAATTATTGTCTGCTACAAAACGTAATTTTTCTAATAGATTTAATTCACTTCTTTCAGCTTGAGGTTTACTTTTTTCTTCTTGTGTTAAACGCTGGTCTAAAAAAGCCAAATCATCTTTACAGTTTTCTAAAATATCATTAATTACATATTTAATGAAATCTTCAGCCAAATCCATATTCCCATCTAAATCCATGAAAGCAACTTCTGGCTCAATCATCCAAAATTCTGCTAAATGACGAGTTGTATTCGAGTTTTCTGCCCTAAATGTTGGACCAAAGGTATAAGCTTTCCCTAAAGACATTGCAAAAGTTTCTGCTTCTAACTGTCCGGAAACTGTTAAATTTGTTTCCTTGCCAAAAAAGTCTTTTGAATAATCAATTTTGCCATCTTCAGTTAATGGTGCTTTGTTGTCTTCAAAAGTAGTAACCCTAAACATTTCTCCTGCACCTTCAGCATCAGAACCAGTTACTATTGGTGTGTTTACGTAGTTAAAACCATTTTCTTGAAAATATTTATGGACAGCAAAAGATAATTTAGATCGCACACGCATTACGGCACTAAATGTGTTTGTTCTAACTCTTAAATGAGCATTTTCTCTTAAAAATTCGAAGCTATGTTTTTTAGGTTGTATTGGATATTCGTCAGGATTAGAGTCTCCAAGTATTTTAATTTCAGAAACTTGAACTTCAAAAGTTTGGCCTCTTCCTTGACTTTCAACTAAAGTTCCTTTTACACATATTGCCGCGCCAGTTGTTATTCTTTTTAAAGTTTCTTCTGAGGTGTTTTCAAAGTCGATAACACATTGTATGTTTTTTATTGTAGAACCATCATTTAGAGCAATGAAACGGTTGCTTCTAAAGGTTCTTACCCAACCTTTTAACTCTACTTCTTGTAAAACTAAATCCGAGTTTAAAATTTCGGCAACGTTTTTCTCTTTCATCTCTGTCTATTGTTTGATTTGATTCTAAATATTTGTACTCAAATGTAAAGATACTTTTTTAAGGTAAAATGAGCAATGAAGAAATGCCAATAAAATTATAACTTTATAAATTGTCTATTTGCACGGAAGGAAAATAGCAAGAACATTACTTTTAAATGGATATTTCAGGGACTAGGGGTTTGTTTTATTGGGAAAAGATTCAACAGGAAGTGCAGTCTTGATATATGTTTAGCTGGTGGCCAATTTAGGGCTATTCAATTAAGATTTTTTGGGACCTTTACTTATTAGAAGATAATCAAATTCTGAAGTGTTTTTGTACCCAATAAAAACAATTTGCTATATATTTATAGGCAAGAACTCAAGGATTCAATTCTAAAGTTGGAAAAAAATATTTTTATAAAATATGGTTGTCATGAGCAAAACTTATAAGGTGTGGTAAGCTCTTTACATTAAATCTCTTGTATAGCGGAATAATTCTTTTTTCGATAGCGGATTGACTAACCTTTAATTTATTGGCAATTTCTTTAAAGGCGTATCCTTTAGCTGCTAATTCTAAAGCTTCCTTTTCTTTTCTTGAAATTCCCAATTCATTGAATAATTGCTCATTAAGAGACTCTTCGAATAAAGATGTTATTGGACCAAAGGCTGCATATTGCATGATGTTACCCAATTTTCTAGAGTGAATTCTTTCTGAAATTCCAATTATTTCTAAAATAGTGCCATTTTTAGATTTATGAATGCCCGCTCTAGAAAATAACGGTATAATTTCTCCGTTTTTATGAATTTTTTCAAGTTCAATTGTAAAACTATATTTGTCTAAATCTACTTTAATATTTTTTATATATTGTAATGCCTTGTCTGTAAATTCGTTAGAAAAATTAGAATGTCTTTCGGAAGTTAGACGAATAAGTTTTAAAAGCGTAATTTCTTCATCTTTATAACCTAATATTTCATCCCAACCATGAGCATATAACATTCTATTTTTTACAAAAGAGTATACATAAATGGCTTGTCCAGTAAATTGTGGTACTTTTTCTTTACATTTTTGGTATTCAGGGTCATTGGAATCAAATGGTATATCTGAAACTATTTCTCTAGTATATTTTCCAAAATCATTTTTCATGTTACAATATAGAAAAAAAACTGTGTAAAAACACAGTTGATTAGTAACTATTAGTGCGCTACATTTGTAAAAATTATATTGAACAAGGAAAATTACAAAAATTGCTTTGAAAAAGAATTTTTAAAATTGTTGCTCTTAGATTAAGATAAAATATTCTTAGAATCTAAATAGCAAAAAACCTTTACTATCTGCAATAGTAAAGGTTTTTTTATTTCTCAATTTTATCTTCTTTTGGAGGAATGATTTTCAATGAAGGCTCCTTAAATACTTTTTTGTTAGCAATTTTCTTTTCGAAAGTTAACAGCAAAGAAGGTAATAACAGTAAGTTAGATACCATCGCTAATAATAGAGTTATAGAAACTAAGCCTCCTAAAGCGATTGTGCCTCCAAAACTTGAGAGTGTAAACACTAAAAAACCAAAAAACAAAACAATAGAGGTATAAAACATACTCACTCCAGTTTCGCGCAAAGCGGCATAAACTGAAGGTTTTATTCGCCATTTATTCGCAATTAATTCTTGCCTATATTTTGCTAAAAAATGTATAGTATCATCCACTGATATGCCAAAAGCAATACTAAAAACTAAAATTGTTGATGGTTTAATTGGGATGTCAAAAAAGCCCATTAATCCTGCTGTTATTAATAGAGGAAGAATATTTGGTAGCAAAGAAATCAAAATCATTTGTGGTGATCTAAACATCCAGGCCATGAAAATTGCAATTAAAATAATGGCCAAGGATAGGGAGAAAACTAAATTTTTGATCAAATAATTAGTTCCTTTTATAAAAACTAATGCTTTTCCTGTAATAGATACTGAGTATTTATCGGAAGGAAATTCTTTGTTGATGACCGCTTTTAGCCGCTCTTGAATAACATCCATTTTATCAGTACCAATATCTTTCATAAAGGTTGTTATTCTTGCGTAACGCCCTGTAGAATCAACAAAATTCTTTAACATTCCTGCATCACTATTTGAGTTTTTAGTGTAAGAGAAAATATAATTTTGTTCTTGACTTGTAGGTAATTGATAATATTTAGGATTTCCATTATAATAAGCCTGTTTTGTGTATTTTATCAAATTTACAACAGAAATAGGTTTAGATAATTCAGGAAAAGTTTCTATCGTCTCATTAATTTTATCCATCTTTTTTAAGGTGGATAATTTCATAACCCCTTTATCTTTTTTCGTGTCAATTAAAATTTCTAAAGGCATAATTCCACCAAACTCTTTTTCAAAGAATTTAATATCCTTATAAAAATCCATGCTTTTTGGCATGTCTTCAATTAAGCTTCCGGAAACTTTAATTTTATAAACTCCAATAATTCCCAGTATTATAATCGCTACGGTTGCGATATAGATAGTAATTCGTTGCTCCTTTACGGCTCTTTCCATCCAATTAACAACATTTTCAATCCATCTTCTTTCAAGATGATTTAAATGCTTCTTTTTTGGAAGCGGCATAAAACTGTAGATAATTGGAATAATCAATAAAGCCAAAATAAAGATGCTAATGATATTTACAGAAGCTAAAATTCCGAATTCACGTAATAAATCACTTTTTACAAAAACAAAAGTTGCAAAACCAGATGCCGTTGTAATATTGGTCATTAAAGTGGCGTTACCAATTTTAGAAATTACACGTTGCAAAGCCTTCGCTTGTTGTCCATGTTTTTTAATTTCTTGCTGATATTTGTTGATAAGAAAAACAGCATTTGGCACTCCAATAACTATGATTAAAGGGGGTATTAATGCCGATAAAACTGTAATTTCATATCGAAATAAACCGATAAAACCGAGCGCCCAAATTACACCAATTGATACTACTAAAAGTGTAATAAAAGTAGCTCTAAAAGATCTAAAAAAGAAGAAGAAAATGATAGCCGTAATTCCTAATGCACCTCCGACGAATAGGACAATTTCATTTTGTATATTTTGAGCGTTTATTGTTCTTATGTATGGCATTCCAGAAATACGAACATCTAAATTGTTCTCTTTTTCAAACTTTTCAATAGTCGGAATTAGTGTTTCAAAAATAAAATCTCGACGTTTCGGAGTGTTTACAATTTCTTTATTAATATAAATAGCAGTTTGTAGAGTTCCTGTTTTTTTATTAAAAAGTAAATTATCATAAAAAGGTAGCTTCTCAAAAAGCTGCTTTTTAATCTCTAAAACTTCTTTTTTTGTAATTGGATCTTTCTCATACAAAGATTCTAAAATAAATTTTCTTTTTTTTCTATCTGCTTTCAGTTTTTGAACATCAGCAATAGAAAGTGTAAAATCTATTTCTTTTAAATCTTTAAATTTTGTTACTAAGTTATTCCAAGCATTAAATTTTTGTGGTGTAAAAACTGTAGAATCTTGAACACCAAGAATTACTAGGTTTCCTTCTTCTCCAAAAATCTCTAGAAACTTATTGTATTCTAAATTAGCTTTATGATTTTTTGGTAATAAGTTTGCCTCTGTATATGAAAATTTCATATACTTCATCTGTGTTGCTAATAAACCAGTAATGATCGCAATGACCAATAATACCAAGTAGCGGTTTCTTAAAATTATACCCGCAACTTTTGTCCAGAAATTCATTTTTTTATTTTTGCAAAGTTAATTAAATGGCAGTAAGTCTTGAAAGTAAAAAAGAGTGTTTTAAGACACTCCTTTTTTTTAATTTCTATTCATTTATACAGTCATTATTTCTTTCTCTTTCAAAGAAAGGATGCCTTCAATATTTTTTACAAAAGCGTCTGTCATTTTCTGAACATCATCTTCTGCAATTTTTTTCATATCATCAGAAATATCTGTTTTTTTGATATCGTTATTTGCATCTTTACGTGCATTTCTAACACCCACTTTAGCGTGTTCTGCCTCAGCTTTAGATTGCTTAGCTAAACCAATTCTACGTTCTTCTGTAAGAGGTGGTACATTAATCATAATTATATCACCATTATTCATAGGGTTTAAACCAAGATTTGCTATTTGAATTGCTTTTTCAATTGCTTGTAACATGCTTTTTTCCCAAGGCTGAATACTTAATGTTCTTGGATCTGGCGTGTTTACATTGGCAACTTGTGCAAGAGGGGTTTGAGATCCATAGTAATCAACCATTACTGTTCCTAACATTGCAGGTGTCGCTTTTCCTGCTCTAATTGAGCGTAATTCCTTTTCTAAATGCTCAATTGCATTACTCATTGCTTCTTTAGCAGTATCTAGAATAAATTCAATTTCTTCGTTCATCTTTTTAAAATTTAAAGATTTTGATTCTTAATTGTTAACTATGGTGCCAATTTTTTCTCCAGAAACTAATTTCATTAAGTTTCCGTTTTTGTTCATGTCAAAGATGATTATTGGTAATTTATTTTCTTCACTTAAAGTAAAGGCAGTCATATCCATAACTTTTAAACCTTTGGAAATAACATCTTTAAAAGTTATCGTTTCAAATTTAATTGCATTCTTATCCTTTTCAGGATCTACATTATAAACGCCATCTACTCTAGTTCCTTTTAAAATGGCATCAGCATTAATTTCAATAGCTCTTAAAACTGCAGCTGTATCCGTAGTAAAATAAGGGTTTCCTGTGCCAGCACCAAATATTACTACACGTCCTTTTTCTAAATGTCTAATTGCTTTTCTTTTAATATAAGGCTCCGCAACTTCTTTTATTTCTAAAGCCGTTTGCAAACGCGTTTTAACGTCTTCATCTTCAAGAGCACTCTGCAGTGCTAAGCCATTTATGCATGTTGCTAGCATACCCATGTGATCTCCTTGAACACGATCCATACCATTACTTGCACCAGCAACCCCTCTAAAAATATTTCCACCACCAATCACAATAGCTACTTCAATTCCTTTCGCTACAACTTCTTTAATTTCTTTTGCATATTCTGAAATACGTTTAGGATCTATACCATATTGTCTATCCCCCATTAACGCTTCACCACTTAATTTTAAAAGAATTCTTTTATATTGCATTTAGTATTTTTTTGATAATTCCCTTTATAATTTGGGATTAATGTTATGCAAAATTACATAAATTTTTTATTTTTTTTAAATACGTCTTACAGTTTTGTTTTATTTTTTTAAATAAAACGAATTTGCTGAAATTGAAGTATTTAAACTTTTGTAAGGTTAATTAAATTGATTAATTTTGCAGTCGATTTTTTAAGAACTAGACATAATAAGAAATGAATATTACAAAAGAAAACATAGATGCATTAAATGCAGTTGTAAAAGTTGATATAGTTGCTGGAGATTACCAAGAAAAAGTGACAGAGTTATTAACAGATTATCGTAAAAAAGCGGATATTCCAGGTTTCAGAAAAGGGCATGTGCCAATGGGGATGATAAAAAAGCAATATGGGAAATCGATAATGATAGATGAAGTTAACAAGCTTTTACAAGAATCTTTAAATAAATTTTTAGCAGAAGAGAAATTAGATATTTTAGGAAACCCTATTCCAAGAATAAAAGAAAATTTTGATTGGGATGCAGAGACTTTTTCTTTTGAATTTGAATTAGGTTTGGTTCCGGAATTTGAAATCGATTTAAGCCAAAAAAATAAAATAAAGCAGTATAATATAGTTGCCACTGATTCTTTAATTGACGAGGAAGTTAAGAACATTCAAACCCGTTACGGAAAAATGAGTTCGTTAGACGAGGCTACTGAGCATTCTAATGTTACAGGAACTTTTATAAATGAGGAAAAAGAAATCAATAAAAAATCTACTTTTTTAGTTAACGATTTAAAAGGAAAGAAAAACGAAAAGAAAGTTATTGGTGCAAAGGTGGGAGATGTTATTGCATTAGAGACTAAAAAATTGTTTGAAGATGATCATAAATTAGAGCAGATTTTAGGTGTTGCCCATGATGTAATTCATGATTTAGATATTACGGTTACTTTTACAGTTGAGGACATTACAAAAACCGAACCAGCAGATTTAGATAAGGAGTTATTTGATAAATTATTTGCTGACGGAAGTGTAACTACTGTAACGGAATTAAGAGAGAAAATAAAGGAAGATGCAGAAAAGCAATTTCAACAACAAGGAGATCAACAGTTATTAAATGCAATTACAGAGTATTTAGTAGAGAACACAAAGTTTGATTTACCGTCGGAATTCTTGCAAAAATGGTTAGCAACAGCTGGCGAAAAACCATTAACAGCCGATGAGGCGGAAGCAGAATATAAAAAATCTGAAAAAGGATTGCGTTATCAATTAATCGAAGGGAAGATTATGAAAGATAATGATATTAAATTAGAGTACGCAGAATTAGTAGAGTATGCAAAAGGATTTATTCGCACACAAATGGCTCAATTCGGGAATATGAATCCAGAAGAAAAAGAATTAGAGGATATTGCAGCCAGAATCTTACAAAATCAAGAAGAGGCACAGAAATTGCAATCTCAATTAATTAGTCAAAAACTATTAGGGTTTTTCAAAGAGAAGATTAGCTTTAAAACGAAAGAAGTTTCCTATGAAGACTTTATTAAAGAAGTTTACAAATAGTGAAATTAAATTCTGATCTTGTACTCAGAATCTAACGATAATAGAAACCTGAATTGAAAAATTTAGGTTTTTTTAGCTAGTTACATTAACAAAAAACTAACAAATACTTTCTTATCTTTACAGTATAAATATTTAAAAGAATCACAAAATGGATTACGGAAAAGAGTTCGAAAAATATGCGACCAAACATCATGGAATAAATAGCACACATTTTGGTAAAATTACAAGTAGTTTAACACCATATATTATGGAAGAACGTCAGATGAACATCACTCAAATGGATGTTTTTTCACGTTTAATGATGGATAGAATTATCTTTTTAGGAACAGGAATTAATGATCAAGTAGCTAATGTTATTCAAGCTCAGTTATTGTTTTTAGAAAGTGTAGACGCGAATAAAGATATTTCAATTTATATTAATTCCCCTGGTGGAGGAGTATATGCAGGTTTAGGGATTTATGACACTATGCAATTTATAAAGCCAGATGTAGCAACAATTTGTACAGGTATGGCAGCTTCTATGGGTGCTGTTTTAATGTGCGCAGGAGCCGCAGGGAAACGTTCTGCATTGCCGCACTCTAGAGTTATGATTCATCAACCTTTAGGAGGTGCACAAGGGCAGGCCTCTGATATTGAAATTACCACAAGAGAAATTTTGAAATTGAAAGATGAATTGTATGCAATTATTGCAAAACATTCAGGACAAACTATAGAGAAAGTTCATGACGATTCTGATAGAGATTACTGGATGAAAGCGGAAGAAGCAAAAGCTTACGGGATGATTGATGAAGTTTTAGTAAGAAAATAAAACAGTTTTGTTATTTTGAATAGCATGAAGCCCTCTCTTTTTAAAAGTGAGATCAATTCATGAATTCGTTGTGACTAAACAGAGAGAAGGATATAATGTCAAAAGAAGAAAGTTTAGAATGTTCATTTTGTGGACGAAAAAAAGTAGAAACAGACCTGCTTATTGCGGGTATGGATGCTCATATTTGCGATAAATGTATTGAGCAAGCTCATGGAATTGTAGAAGAAGAGGTTTCGGATTCAAAAACTAGCAGTTTGTCTAAAGATTTAATTCTAAAAAAGCCTCAAGAAATTAAAAAGTTTTTAGATCAATACATTATTGGTCAAGTAGAGACTAAACGTGCA
Source organism: Polaribacter sp. Hel1_33_78 (assembly GCF_900106075.1). Taxonomy (NCBI): domain Bacteria; kingdom Pseudomonadati; phylum Bacteroidota; class Flavobacteriia; order Flavobacteriales; family Flavobacteriaceae; genus Polaribacter; species Polaribacter sp. Hel1_33_78. The sequence continues at coordinate 2,927,052 of NZ_LT629794.1, read as the reverse complement.
ATGGCCGTTGCAGTGTATAATCACTACAAGCGTTTGTTGCAAGTAGAAGATGAGGATGAAGTAGAAATTGAAAAATCGAATATCATTTTAGTTGGTGAAACCGGAACAGGAAAAACACTAGTCGCAAAAACAATTGCAAAAATGTTAAATGTGCCCTTTTCTATTGTAGATGCTACCGTATTAACGCAAGCCGGTTATGTAGGAGAAGACGTAGAAAGTATTTTAAGTAGATTGCTGCAAGCTGCAGATTATGATGTAGAAAAGGCAGAAAGAGGTATCGTTTTTATTGATGAAATTGATAAAATTGCGAGAAAAGGAGATAACCCTTCGATAACTAGAGATGTTTCTGGTGAGGGGGTTCAGCAAGCCTTATTGAAATTATTAGAAGGAACAGTTGTAAATGTTGCACCAAAAGGAGGAAGAAAACATCCAGAGCAAAAATTTATTGAAGTAAATACGCAAGATATTTTATTTATTGCAGGAGGTGCTTTTTCAGGGATAGATAGAATTATAAGTAAGCGATTAAACATGCAAGCTGTCGGTTTTAGCGCTTCTTTAGACGAGGATAAAGTTGATCATGAAAATTTATTACAATATATTATTCCTTCAGATTTAAAAGCTTTCGGTTTAATTCCTGAGATTATTGGACGCTTACCGGTATTAAGTTATATGAATCCTTTAGATGCAGAAACGTTGCGGGCAATTTTAACAGAACCTAAAAATTCGATTATTAAACAATACGCAAAATTATTTGTAATGGATGATGTTGAGTTTACAATTACAGAAGGTGCTTTAGGTTATATTGTTGGAAAAGCTGTAGAATATAAATTAGGAGCAAGAGGTTTACGCTCTTTATGTGAAGCGATATTTACAGATGCAATGTTCGATTTACCAAGTTCTGATGAAAAAGAATTTAAAGTAACTAAAAATTATGCTGAGGCTAAATTATCAAATTCGACTTTAAAGAAATTAAGAGCAGCATCTTAATTTTAAAAATTAAATAAAATAAGCCTCACTAAATTCAATTAGTGAGGTTTTTTATTTTAGAAAGATTACTTTTATAAAAATATCTTATTCTTATATTTGTTTACCTTTTATCATACCAAATAAATGATTTCTAGAAGTACTATAGACCGCGTTTTTGAATCTGCAAGAGTCGAGGAGGTTATTGGTGAATTTGTTCAGCTAAAAAAAGCAGGAAGTAACTTTAAAGGATTAAGTCCTTTTACAGATGAAAAATCACCGTCATTTATGGTGTCTCCGGTAAAGCAAATCTGGAAAGATTTTTCTACTGGTAAAGGAGGAAATGCAGTTTCTTTTTTGATGGAACATGAGCATTATTCATATCCAGAAGCTTTAAAATGGTTAGCTAAAAAGTACAATATAGAAATTGAAGAAACTGAGCAAACCGATGAGCAGAAAGAGCAAATGAATGAACGCGAAAGTATGTTTTTGGTGTCTAATTTTGCTAAAGATTATTTTCATGATTTAATGCTTAATTCAAATAAAGGTAAAGCAATAGGATTATCATATTTTAAAGAACGTGGTTTTAGAGACGAAACCATTAAAAAGTTTGAATTAGGCTATTGTATTGATGAGTGGGATAATTTTACAAAATCGGCTTTAGCAAAAGGTTATGATTTAAAATACTTAGCCTCAACAGGCTTGACCATTGTAAAAGAAAATAAACAATTTGATCGATTTAAAGGACGTGTACTATTTCCTATTCACTCGATGTCTGGGCGAATCTTAGGTTTTGGTGGGCGTATTTTAACAGCGGATAAAAAAGCAGCCAAATATTTAAATTCACCTGAAAGCGACATTTATCATAAAAGCAAAATCCTTTATGGAATTTATCAAGCTAAAAAAGAAATCGCGAAACAAGACAATTGTTTTTTGGTTGAAGGATATACGGATGTAATTTCTTTTCATCAATCAGGAATTGAAAATGTAGTAGCTTCATCTGGTACGGCATTAACTTCAGATCAAATTAGGTTAATAAACAGATTAACAAAAAATATTACTGTTCTTTTTGATGGAGATGCAGCGGGAATTAGAGCCTCTATTCGTGGAATAGATTTAATTCTAGAACAAGGAATGAATGTAAAAGTTGTTCAATTTCCTGACGGAGAAGATCCAGATAGTTTTGCGAAATCACATTCAGATAGTGATTTAAAGGAATATTTAGAAAATTCTGCACAAGATTTTATCAACTTTAAAGTCTCACTTTTGCTAAAGGATTCAGATAATGATCCCATAAAAAAAGCAAGTGTAATTAGAGATATAGTAACTAGTATTTCTAAAATTCCTGACGGAATTCAAAGGGAAGTTTATGTGCAAGAATGTTCAAGAATTATGGATATTTCTGAACGAGTTTTATTTAGTGAATTGGCGCAATTATTAAAAAAAGAATCTTTTCAAAAAACTAAAACGAGTTCAAATTATAACAATGTAGACCCAAATCAGCCACCTCCAGAATATTTTATGGATCAAGAGCAAGCTCAAATGGGATTGGTGAAAGGTGGGCAAGTTTCTTCTCAAAAAATTGATCAACTATCAATACTTGAGAATGAAATTATAAGAATTTTACTTTTGTATGGCAATGAGGAGGTGGAATTCATTGAGGAAGTTATTCATACGAATGAAGATGGTAAAGAGAAAATTGATACAAGAAAATACCAAAACTTAGTTTCTGCAGAAATATACGTTCATTTGCATGATGACGAAATTGAGTTTTCGAATTCAACTTTCCAAGAAATTTATGCAGAAATGATTCATCAATTAAATCAATTTGAAAAACTTGAAATGGATGGTTTAATCAACCATGAAAATCCAGATATAAGAACTATCGTTACTGCTATTTTAATGGATGAAGAAAATCCAAATATGAAATTGAGTGATTGGGAGGGGCAAAACATCAATGTTACGGGTGCTTTAGAAGTTTTAAATAAAGCAGTTAATGATGCTGTTTTTAATTTACGTAGAATTTTAATTGGCCAAAAAATTGAAGAATTGATGAAAGAAGCTATGGAAAGTCAATCTAAAAATATCGATTTAGAAATGATAAAAAGCTACACGCAATTAAAAATGAGACTTTTTGAAAAATTAAATAGAGTTATATAATATTATATTCTACGAATTTTATTGAAAGATATTGCAACCTAGTATTTTCTTAAACTAATAATTGAAATTCATTTAAAAGTTTATTTTATTGTTTTCTATTTTATATGAGGGTAAAAGATGCTTTTGTTGCTTAGAAAGAATTCGAACTTATGAAAATAATTTTTCAAATTATACAGAGAACTTAATTTCCATTTAAACTCCCGTTTAACATATTTAAAAGTTCAAAAAAATAAAGCTATAATTCGAATAAAAAGTATGGTGATTTCTGCTTGTTTACTATAACTTTTTATTTTTTTATAAATTATTATCCAAGGAAAAATACAAGTATATATTTGCCAATCATATAGTTAAATATTTTTTTTATTCAAGAAAGATGTAAAAAACTGTTTTAAATTGTTATCTTGTTGTCGCTAGGAATTAAAATTTACAGTGATGAAAAGAACATTACAGATCTTAAAAATCATTCAATTATTTATTTTTTTACCATTTGAAATTTCAAAAGGGTCTAAAAGAAGGGCTTATATGAGAATTAAAAAAATGATGATTTCTGCGAACTTATTATAATAATTAGTAAAATATAAAATTTAAAGAAAATGCCTTAATAATTGATGTTTAAGGCATTTTCTAATAAATGATTTTTTTAAATAGTTTCTTTATTTAGCTTAAATTAGGCCTTTATCTTGAGAAAAAAGTGAAATGTTTAAATGAAGTAGACCCTGTAAATAATAAAAATATTATTTCTGTTATTTACATTCTGAATTTGGTAAAATTCTAGAAAAAAAAGGTTTTTTTAATAATTAAGAAATTAATGACTGCGGTCAACTTACTTTAAATTAGTTGGTATTTCACAAACAGGTATTGGCATCATTTTGTGTTGGTTAATTGTATTTAGTCTTGTGTATATTTTAAAGACTTCTTTTTCTCTTCCAGAGAAATCTTCAAAAATTTTACCTTTATCTTGCATATTCATAGCCCATTCTAATTCATCGTAAGAAGCACCTATTTGGTCTTCATCTGTTCTACTATCGCCAAACAAACCGTCTGTTGGCTGTGCTTTTTGTATGGAATTTGGCACACCTAAATACGCAGCTAATTCATAAACTTCAGATTTCATCAAATCTGCAATTGGACTTAAATCTACGCCTCCATCACCATATTTAGTGTAAAAACCAACACCAAAATCTTCTACTTTATTTCCTGTTCCGGCAACCAATAACCCTTGTAAACCTGAAAAATAATACAAAGTAGTCATTCTTAAACGGGCTCTAGTATTTGCTAGAGATAAATTTAATTTTGTAGAATCCTCTATGCCAGGAACTACATTTTTAAAATCTTCAAAAGTAGAGGTTAGATTCACTCTTACTTCAGAAACATTCTCAAAACGTTTTTTTAATTGTAGTATATGTTCTTCTGCTCTGGAAACTTGACTTTCTGCTTGGTGAATGGGCATCTCTACACATAAAGTTGGTAAACCTGTTTTTGCACATAAAGTGGATGTTAACGCAGAATCTACTCCTCCAGAAACACCAACAACAAAACCATTTGTTTTTGCATTTGTTGCATATTCTTTTAACCAATTAATAATGTATTCTGCTACTTTTTCAGTGTTCATTAATAAACTATTTTAGTACTTTTAGCGTTCTTTAAATTAAGATACTAAGATACAAATTTTATGAGATTTTTATTTGCATTTTTAATGGTTTTGTGCTTGTTTTTTTCATGTTCTGATAAAAATGATATTAGAATTGATGTTTCTAAAATAAATGTTGATTTTTTAATAAAAAGATATGAGGTTGATTTCTATGAGTCTACAAAAGAAACACTTCCAAAAGTTAAAGAAAAATATCCTTATTTATTTCCAAAAGAATTTACCGATAGTCTAGCGATTATTAAAGTTAATGATAAGCAAGAGCAAGAATTATTTGCTGAAACTCAGAATATTTACGAGAACTTTTCATTTGTAGAAAAACAAATTTCATCGCTTTTTAAACACATAAAATATTACAATCCAACCTTTAATCCACCTAATATTATTACCATGATAACAAACATAGATTATGAGAATAGAGTTATTTATTCGGATAGTTTATTGTTAATTTCTTTGGATGTTTACCTTGGGAAAAATCATCCATTTTATGGAGATTATCCAAAATATATTAAGGAAAATAATTCAAAAGATCATATTGTTGTAGATGCTGCAAAAGCTATTATAGACCAACAAGTTTATCCGTCTATTAACAGGGACTTTATTAGTAAAATGATTCAGGAAGGGAAAAGAATGTACTTATTAGATTTATATTTACCATTAATTTCTGACAATGTGAAAATGGGGTATTCTCAAAATAAATTTAATTGGGCAACTTCAAATGAAGAACAAGTTTGGATGTATTTTATTGATAAAAAATTATTGTTTAGTACAGATACAAAACTGAACAAAAGATTTCTTGAAAATGCACCCTTTTCTAAGTTTTATACCGAGCAAGATAATGCTACTCCAGGTAAAATTGGAGTTTGGATTGGATGGCAAATTGTAAAATCATATATGAAACATAATGATGTATCTTTGCAAGAATTATTAGAAATAAATGAATCTGATTTATTCAATAAATCTAAATACAAACCCAAAAAATAATGGCTGTTAAACACAATTCTGAAATAAAATTTAAAGTTGGTTTAGATGAAAATAAAGTTCCTGAAGATATTTCTTGGACGGCAAAAGATGGTGGAATTGACAATGAAGCTTCAAAAGCAATTATGATCTCTGTTTGGGATCATAAGACAAAAGATACTTTAAAAATGGATTTGTGGACGAAAGATATGCCGGTAGATGAAATGAAACAATTTTATCATCAAACTTTAGTGTCCATGGCAGATACTTTTGAGAGAGCCACGGATGATCAAAAAATGAGTGCTACCATGCGTGATTTTTGTGAGTATTTTGCGGAAAAATTGGAGCTTAAAAAGTAAGTATTTATGTGTTTTTTATTTTATTGAGGATGTAACTGTAGTCTTCAGTATTATTTACAAAATCAATTTCTGACACATCAATAATTAAAATATTTAATTCTTGTTGTGTGCTTATGAAATTTTTATAACCATCATGAATTTTTTGTAAATATGCAGCCTCGATATTCTGCTCATATTCTCTCCCTCTTTTCTTTATATTCTGTAAAAGTCTATCGGTATTTTGATATAAATAAACATATAAATCTGGTTTTCTAATTTCTTTATACATTAAATCAAACATTTTTCGGTACAATAAATATTCATCTTTTTGCAAAGTAATTTGAGCAAATATTAAAGATTTAAAAATATAATAATCAGAGACAATTAGGTTTTTAAATAAATCTAATTGCGCTAAATCATCAGATAATTGTTGGTACCTATCGGCCAAAAAACTCATTTCTAAAGGAAAAGCAAAACGTTCTTTATCTTCATAAAACTTTGGTAAAAATGGATTGTCCGCAAAACGCTCTAAAACAATTTTTGCATTAAATTCATCAGACATCATTTTAGACAAGGATGTTTTTCCTGCCCCAATATTACCTTCAATAGCGATGTAATTGTATTTTTCCGATAAAGGAATTGGACGAAGTAAAGTTCCATCAATTTTAAAAACTTCAGATGTATCATTACAGTTTTTCAGACAAATAGAAAGTGTTTTCTTTTCTATTGGATGCATAATGGTATCAGCAATTTCTGCCAAAGGAATTAAAACAAATTTACGTTCTAACATTTTTGAATGTGGCACGATAAGCTTTCTTGAGAATATAATTTCATCATCAAAAAGTAAAATATCTATATCGATATTTCTATCAGTATAACCTGATAAGTCTTCTCTTCTTCTTCCTAGCTCATTCTCAATTTTTAAGAGAATACTCATTAACCTTTCAGGCGCATGATAGGTCGTAACTTTTATGCATATATTGTAAAAATCATTACTTTCAAACCCCCAAGATGCAGTTTTATAAACTGAAGATATTTTCTGAATAGCACCTGCTTTATCAGCAATTAAATTAATTGCATTTTGCAGGTTTTCAAGCTTATTTCCTTGATTTGTTCCTAGAGAGAGATATGTAATTCTTTGAATTTTCATTAATCGTTTACAAAGAAAATAAAAGCATTTTAGAAAATAGCTATAAACAAAAAAAATCGCCAAAATATTCTGACGATTTTATATGTTTAAAAAAAAATAGGTTATTAATCTTTTTTTGGTTCTCTTGGTTTTCTGTCATCACGTCTGTTATCACGTCCACGATTATCTCTACCTCTATTATCACGTCCACCAGAACGTTTATCATCTCTTGGTGGTCTTGCTACATAACCTTCTGGTTTTTCTAACAAAGCTTTTCTAGAAACTTTCTCTTTACGAGTTCTTGGATCTAAACCAAAGTATTTTACATCTAAAATATCTCCCATTTTAACAACGTCAGAGACATTATCTGTGCGTTCCCAAGCTAATTCACTTACATGCAATAAAACTTCGTTTCCTGGAGCCTCTACATATTCTACAACAGCACCAAAATCTAACATTTTAATTACCTTTACTTCGTATGCACTTCCAACAACAGGTTTAAACAGCATTGACTCTATGCGAGCAATCACTTTTTCAATTCCTGCAGGATCTGTTCCTAATATTTCAATAATTCCTTCTTCAGTTACAGCATCTTCAGTAATTACAATTGTAGTTCCTGTTTCTTTCTGTAGTTCTTGAATATGTTTACCTCCTGGCCCAATAAATGCACCAATCATATCATTAGGAATACGTCTGTTAATCATTTTAGGAGCATGTTCCTTAACTTCTTCGTTCGCAGAAGAAATGGTGTCAGTTATTTTTCCTAAAATATGTAAACGACCAGCACGTGCTTGTTGTAAAGCATTTACTAAAATCTCATATGATAACCCTTTTACTTTAATATCCATTTGACAAGCAGTAATACCTTCAGAAGTACCTGTTACTTTAAAATCCATATCTCCTAAGTGATCTTCATCCCCTAAAATATCAGATAATACAGCATAATTTCCAGATTCGGCATCAGAAATCAATCCCATCGCAATTCCAGAAACTGGTCTTATCATTTGTACACCAGCATCCATCAATGCCATTGTTCCAGCACAAACAGTTGCCATAGAAGAAGAACCATTAGACTCTAAAACTTCAGAAACTACTCTTACTGTGTAAGGACAACTATCAGGAATCATTCCTTTTAAGCCACGTTGCGCTAAATTACCATGTCCAACTTCTCTACGAGATGTTCCACGAATTGGTCTAGCTTCACCTGTACAAAAAGGAGGGAAGTTATAATGTAAATAGAAATTTTCTTCACCTTCGTAAGATGGCATATCTATTTTATTAGCATCTCTAGAAGTTCCTAAAGTAACTGTAGCTAAAGCTTGAGTTTCACCACGAGTAAAGATTGAAGAGCCATGTACTGATGGTAAATAATCTACTTCTGACCAAATTGGTCTAATTTCATCTGTTTTACGACCATCTAAACGTAATCCTACATTTAAGGTTAAATCTCTAATTGCAGCTTTTTCTGCTTTGCGATAATAATCAGAAACTAAACCACCATAATCTTCTAATTCTTCTTCAGAAAAAGTAGCTTTAATATCTGCTTTTATTTCTTTAAATGCAGCAGTTCTTTCATGTTTAGCAGATCCAGCTTCTGCGATAGCATATACTTTATCGTATGCCATGTCATGAACCTTTTTCTCTAAATCTTTATCTTCTCTTGCACCTTCATATTCACGAACTTCTTTTTTTCCAAATGCTTCTGCTAATCTTAATTGAGCAGCACATTGCACTTTTATAGCTTCATGCGCAAACTTAATAGCTTCAGCCATTTCTTCTTCAGAAATTTCATCCATTTCACCTTCAACCATCATTACAGAATCAGCAGAAGCTCCAATCATCATATCGATGTCAGATTCAGCTAATTGAGCTCTTGTTGGGTTGATAACAAATTCTCCGTTTATACGACCAACTCTTGCTTCAGAGATTGCGCATTCAAATGGAAAATCTGATAATTGAATCGCTGCTGATGCTGCTAAACCAGCCATCGCATCTGGCATAACGTTTTCGTCATGAGACATTAACTGAATCATTACTTGAGTTTCTGCAGTATAATCCTTTGGGAATAACGGACGTAAAACACGGTCTACTAAACGCATTGTTAATACTTCGCCGTCACTTGGTCTTGCTTCTCTTTTAAAGAAACCACCTGGATAACGTCCTGCGGCAGCAAATTTTTCTCTGTAGTCTACCGTTAATGGAAGAAAACCAAGATCTTTTTGTTCATAATTGGAAACAACTGTACACAACATCATACATTTTCCTGATTGCACAACAACACTACCATGAGCTTGTTTTGCTAATTTTCCAGTTTCGATAGAAATCTCTCTACCATCACCAAGGTCTATAACCTCTTTAAATACTTTTGGAATCATAAATTTTAATTCTAAATTTTTAATTTGTTTGTTGTTGTGCTGTCGTCTGTTGCAATGGAAATTCAAAAATGCTGTTACTATTTTTGATTTTTTTATATAGATTCTGTTTGTTAATCAGAACTAAATATTTTTTTGATTTCGGCCTTTGTAGCAAAGATGTATACTTCTTTTGTAATAAGCTACAATTGGATTAGTTTTAATAAAAAAAGAGGCACGTTTATAGAGCCTCTTTTTTGTGCGAATTATTTTCTAATTCCTAATTCTTTAATGATTGCACGATATCTATTGATTTCGGTTTTCTTTAAATAATCTAATAAACTTCTACGTTTACCTACCATCATTACTAATGAGCGCTCAGTGTTAAAATCTTTACGATTCTTCTTTAAATGCCCAGTTAAATGGTTAATTCTGTGCGTAAATAACGCGATTTGACCTTCTGAAGAACCTGTATCGTTTTTTCCTTTACCGTGTTTTTCGAAGATGCTTTCTTTTACTTCTTTAGTTAAATACATTCCAATATTATTTAAATGATTTTTATGTACATCAATGATGTTTTCATTGAAGCTGCAAATATATAATTATTTTTTTGAATAGAAACCCAACAGTGCGTGCTTTTTACTTATGCTCTAATTGGTAGATTCTGAATTAAATCAATGTATAAATTAATTTGTTTTTTTAATTGTTTTCTCTCATAAATTCCGTCTAGGAAACCATGCTCTAATACAAATTCAGATTTCTGAAACCCTTCTGGTAAATCTTTACCTGTAGTATCTTTTACAACTCTTGGCCCTGCAAATGCAATTAAGGCATTTGGTTCTGCAATATTAATGTCACCTAACATTGCATAAGAAGCTGTCGTACCTCCAGTTGTGGGATCTGTACATAAAGAAATATAAGGTATTTTAACTTCCGCAAGTTGTGCTAATTTTGCAGATGTTTTTACTAATTGCATCAAAGAAAGTGATGCCTCCATCATTCTTGCTCCTCCAGATTTTGAAACCATTAAAAATGGAATTTTATGTTCTATCGAATAATTAATGGCTCTTGCGATTTTTTCACCCACAACAGAACCCATAGAACCACCAATAAAAGCAAAATCCATAGCAGCAATAACTAAATCTTTTCCTAATGATTTACCTACAGCGGTTCTTACAGCATCATTTAATTTTGTTTTTTCTTGAGCCGCTTTTAATCGATCTGGATATTTTTTTGTGTCTTCGAACTTCAAGGGATCTTTAGAAGTTAAATTCTTATTTAATTCTTCAAATTTATTGTCATCAAAAAACAGTTCAAAATATTCTTTACTTCCTATTCTTACATGGTAACCATCTTCTGGACTTACATATAAATTCCTTTTTAATTCTTCTGTATCTATTATTTTTCCACTAGGGGTTTTATACCATAAACCTTTAGGAGTATCTTTTTTATCTTCTGTAGAAGTTTGTATTCCTTTATCTGTTCTTTTAAACCAAGCCATACTTGTTATTGTGTTTTAGGTTGTTGCTATATTTATAAATTAAAAAATAGATTCTAAATTAGAAGTACAAATGTAAAAGATTTTTCTTTAAAGTGTCATTTTTGATGCTTAAAGTCATAAAAAAAAGCACTTTGATTTAATCAAAGTGCTTTTCATTTATTAAAAAATATTTTTATAAAGTATCAACATTGTTTAAATCAGCAAAAGCTTGTTTTAATCTCGCTTTAAAAGTTTCTTCACCTTCACGCAACCATTTTCTTGGGTCGTAATATTTTTTGTTCGGTTGCTCTGCTCCATCAGGATTACCAATTTGAGTTGCTAAATAAGCTGATTTTCCTTGCATATAATCTCTAATTCCTTCAGTAAAAGCGAATTGTAAGTCAGTGTCAATATTCATTTTAATAACTCCATAACCAATAGCCTCTCTAATTTCTTCTAAAGTAGAACCTGAACCTCCATGAAATACAAAATCGATATGATTTTCTTCAACGCCATATTTCTTTGTAATAAACTCTTGAGAGTTCTTTAAGATTTTTGGAGTTAACTTTACATTTCCTGGTTTGTAAACTCCGTGAACATTTCCAAAAGCTGCAGCAATTGTGAATTGAGGAGAAACTTTTAATAACTCTTCATAAGCGTAAGCAACCTCTTCTGGTTGTGTGTATAATTTAGAAACATCTACGTCAGAATTATCAACTCCATCTTCTTCTCCACCAGTAATACCTAATTCAATTTCTAAAGTCATACCCATTTTGCTCATTCTAGCTAAATAAGTTTTACAAATTTCGATATTTTCTTCTAAAGGCTCTTCTGATAGATCAATCATGTGAGAGCTGTATAAAGATTTACCAGTTTCTTCAAAGTGTTTTTCTGATGCGTCTAATAAACCATCAATCCAAGGTAATAGTTTTTTTGCTGCGTGGTCTGTATGCAAAATTACAGGAACTCCATATGCAATGGATAATTCATGAATGTGTTTTGCACCTGCAATGGCGCCTGCAATAGCAGCTTTTTCATTTTTGTTAGATAAACCTTTACCCGCATTAAATTGTGCTCCTCCGTTTGAGAACTGAATAATTACAGGTGCATTTAAATCTCTAGCAGTTTCTAAAACACCATTAATAGTATTAGAACCGATAACATTTACTGCTGGTAAAGCAAATCCTTTTTCTTTTGCTAGTTTAAAAATTTCTTGAACTTCTTTTCCTGTTGCTACTCCAGGTTTAATATTATGACTCATTTTATATTTTTTTTATTGATGTTTACTTGTCAAAAGTACTAAAAAATAGTAGTTTAAGAATCTTGATTCCTTATAAAATAACGAAAACGTTATAGGGTTTTTATAAGATTTAATTAGAAAGGATAGTTGATTCCTATATTGTAAACAGCATGGGATAAATTGTAATTTTGAAACCATTTACGATTCTTTAAGTATGGTTCATAAGTTTTAAAACCTACATCAATACGTAAGATTAAAAAATTGAAATCCCATCTTGCTCCAAGACCAGAGCCAATAGCAATATTTTTCAAGGAAGATAAACTATTAAATTTAGCATTATCTTCTACAAAACTAGACCCAGAGATATCCCATATATTTCCAGCATCAACAAATAGTGCGCCTTTTAATTTACTTATAATATCAAATCGGTATTCAGCACTAGTTAAAAATTTGAAACTACCAATATTAAACTCTAATCCAGAATTTCTACTTCCAGGCCCTAATTCATAAGTTTGCCAAGCTCTAATGTCGTTAGAACCTCCAGCAAAATAACTTTTCGTAAAAGGAATATCTGAATTATTATAGGTAACAATTGCGCCTAAAAATGTTCTAAGAGCAAAAACAGAATTGTTACCAATATTCCAGAACTTTTTGTATTCTATATCCGATTTAAAATATTGCGCTAAAGGAATATTTAAAAGAGTCTTTTTGTTGTTTGTGTTTCTCTTATTAGACAAAAAGCCTAAAATATTTCCAGAGTTAGCTAATCTAATTTTAAAGAAAGAAAAATTATTGTCTTTAAAACTTGACTGATTATTATAAGTAAATGAATATCCAACTATTGGGATTAAAAAGTCTGAAGTAATAATATTGTATCTATTTAGTATATTTGTCGCTAGGTTGTATTCTTCAGGGTTTGTATTTCGAAAGTTATTATTTCTATTATTATCTGCAACAAGATTCATAAATGAAACAGCTTTGGAAGCTTGATTTTCATCTGTTGGAATAGGGTAATTGTTAGTGGTATTATTTACATTGTCATAAACTTGTGCAACTGAATTTAAGCTTTCGAATTCAGAATTGTAAATAGTAAAGAAGCTACTAACGTTTAGGTTTTTTACATATTGCGTGTTTAAAAGTTCTAATTGTACCGTTTTTTTTGAATTAAATTGCCATTTATAATCTGTAAGAATTGTAAATGTTTGTCTGTCTAAACCAATGTTTTTTTGAAAACTTGAGCCAAACGAAAACAACGTTCTTGGAGACATTTCTTTTGGGACAAATTTACTTAACCCAAAAGGAGCAACAAACCTTGGCACTTCTAAAGATATATCTGCACCAATTTCCCATCCTGGACCATTATTAGAATTAAACCAAGAGCCTAAAAGAGACATTTTTAGTAATTCTGCACCTCTAAAAGCATTTCTATCTATGATTGAGAATTTTGCTGAAGCGCCGATATTTCTAATGTTAGAATGTGTTAGTTCTGTCTCAAAACCTAAAGTGTATTTCTCTAAAGGAGCTAAGAAAATGTCCATTTTTAGTTCATTTTCAAATCCAGGGATTGGTGTAAATTTAATATTTGTTGATTTAAAATTCTTTAAAGATTTTAAGTGCGTTCTTGTTAGGTTTCTTAAAGTGTCTTTGTAAATCCCATTTGGTTTTAAGAAAATAGATTGTGATAAATATTTAAGATTGTATTTTATCTTATCATGAGCTAGAAAATTAATTCCGTTATAAGAGATAGAGTCTTTTATCGAATTGCTCCTTTTTGCAAAAGAATAATCTGTGAATACATTTACTTCTTTTATGGTGTGAACATTAAAAGGTTTTTCTATGTAGTTTCCATTCGATTCAATTAATCTATTCGAAGAAATTAAAAAATCAATATTTGTTTTGTAATCTGTTCTTGTTGAATCGACATAAAAACCGATAGCAGATTCTGAAAAATGATAAATTCCGTTATTTCTAAAAAGTTTTACAACATTATCTGCTTCATTTCTAAAAGTTTGATCTTTGTATTGATTTCCTGTTTTTAAAAGTGTTTCTAAAGCAGATTTTTTATAAATTGAGTCTAAAATTGGAGACGCAATTTTAATTTTTACAGAGTCTAAAATAGTTGGTTTACCTTTTGAAATACGATATTCTACAGTCGCTTTTTTATTGGTAGAACTTCTATTTATTTTAGAAGCTACTGTCGATTTAAAATAACCTTGTGTTTTGTAATATGCCCATAAATTTTCTGCGGTTCTTTTTACTTTTATGTCTTTAATTATTTCGGGCCCCTGATATTTTAAAAACGATTTATTTAAGTTGATAAGAGAGTTGGCATAAGCAATACTTTGTTTTTCTGAAAAAATAGTTCTAACAAAATTGTAAGAGCGTTTATTTTGCTTGGCCCATTCAGATGGTGTTTTGGGTTTATTGTGATTTCCAAGATTATGAAAATATAAACCTAAAGGCAAACCTAAAAAACGTGGATTTGGTTTTTGTAAAACGTATTTTTGCAGTTCGGTAGCCTTTGTTTTTGCACTATCTATAAAAAAATAATTTTCTTTTAACATGTATTCTTCATCAGCAACATGTTTTGTAGAATTACATGAAACCAGAAATACAATCAATAAAAAATAAAACGAAAGTTTTTTCATTATTTTAGCACTGCAAAGAAATTCAAAAATAGTATTTTTCAACGGTTTATTTTTATTTACATACAATTAATGAGCATCTCAAAAAGTCAACTTAAAATTATAACAAGCTTATCTCAGAAAAAGTATAGACAAAAGCATAAATTATTTATTGCTGAAGGTATAAAGGTAGTAAATGAATTACTGAATTCTTCTTTTGAAATGGATACGTTATTTGCAGTTGATGATTTTCAAACTGATATTTCTTCAGATAGGATTATAAGGATATCGGAAACGAATTTACAAAAAATAAGTAATTTAAAAACGCCCAATAAAGTTATAGGGATATTTAAAATTCCGGATGAAAAACCAGTTCAAACTAACGGAATCACAATTGCTTTAGATGCTATAAATGATCCAGGGAATTTAGGTACAATTATTAGATTGTGTGATTGGTTTGGTATATCTCAATTGGTTTGTTCTAAAGATACTGTAGATTGTTATAATCAAAAAGTTGTGCAAGCAAGTATGGGTTCTTTGACTAGAGTTTCTATTATTTATATGGATTTAGAAACGTATTTAAAAGAATCAATTTCACCAACTTTCGTTGCTGATATGCATGGTTCAAACGTTTATGAAACTTCACTACCAAAGGAAGGTATTCTTATTATGGGTAATGAAGCTAATGGGGTTTCTGATGGGATAAAAGCATTGATAACAAACAAAATTTCAATTCCAAGATTTGGAGAGACCCAAGAAACTGAAAGCCTGAATGTTGCAACTGCAACCGCTATTTTACTTAGTGAGTTTAAGAGAAATATTTTGTAAGTAGTTTTTCGTCAGAAATTTTGTGATTCAACTTTATTCAAAAGCAAAGGTTAAAAATACGCCGCGAGTTCCCATAAAATTTATGGGAGCTGTCCATTGGCTATTTGGGTCATCATCGTATTTAATTTCGTTGTTAAAAGCAAAAATTCCACGAATCGATGGAGAAAACTTAAAGTAATATAAATAAATATCAATTCCCATTCCAACTTCGTACATAAAATTATGAGTTTTCATCCTAAATTGTCCTGAAGAATTGTCGTCTTGATTGGCTTCATTGCTAGAGAAATTATAATTGTAAGAGACTCCCCCTAATAAATACGGACGGATATTTTTATATCTATCTGTGCTAAATTTAAAAATTACAGGCACATGCAAGTACGTAGAGCCAATTTCTCTTAAACTATCTTGTTTTGTCACTAAATGATTGAAATAAATATTTTTAGAATTACTTACTAAACCCGGTTCTAAACGTAAGCTCAGGTTTTTATGTAAACGAAAATCTGCAATTAAACCAACATTAAAGCCAGCAGCAGCAGTAGCAGAGATATCAGCATTATCTATGGAGCTGTTCCTTAAATTTAATTTAAAATCATTTTGATTTAAACCTAAATAAAAACCATAATGTAATTTTCTTTTATCAAAAGTTGGTAAGTTTTCTACACGTTCTCTTTGTGCGTAAAAAGCGGCAGAAATCATCATGAAAAAACCAAAAAGCAGCACTTTTTTATTCATCGTTATTTGCTTGCAGTATAAATTGTAGCAACTCCAAAAGTTACAGGAGTATATTTTGTATTAGTAAACCCGTTTTTTTGTAAAATATTGTTGAAAGCTTCTCCAAAAGGAAAAGAATTTGCAGATTCTGATAAATAGGAATAGGCAACTTTGTCTTTCGAAAATAATTTACCGATAATAGGAAGTATAAAATTAGTATAAAATTTATAGCCTTGTTTAAAAGGAAATTTAGTGGGATTTGAAGTTTCTAAAATCACCAAAACTCCTGTAGGCTTTAAAACTCTCGCAATTTCTTGAATTCCTTTGTTTAAATGAGCAAAATTACGCACACCAAAAGAAACTGTAATTGCATCAAAAGTATTATCACTAAAAGGCATTTCTTCAGAATCCCCAACAATCATTTCTATTTTGTCTGATAGTTTTGCTTTTGCAATTTTTTGTTTTCCAACCTCTAACATGCCAGAAGAAATATCCAAACCTACAATTTTATCAGGGTTTAAAGAAGCCATCATTAACACTAAATCTCCTGTTCCTGTGGCAATATCTAGTATTTGTTTTGGATTGTTTTTACCAACAATTTCAACCACTTTTTTACGCCATTTCACATCAATTCCTAAAGAAATAACTCTATTTAAGTCATCGTAATTTTCAGAAATATTGTCAAACATTTTTGTGACTTGTTCTTTCTTTCCAAGTTCAGAATCTTTGTAAGGTTTAATTATTTTTGACATTTTTTTTCTTTTGGATGTTTACTTTTAGCTCAGTTATTTACTAACCATTGATTGCTATAACCTCATTAATTTGATTCGGTAGCATTTCTTTTAACAAGGTTTCAATTCCATTTTTTAAAGTTGCAGTAGAAGATGGACATCCGCTGCAAGCGCCTTGCAAAACTACGCTAACTATTTTATGTTCTTCATCATAAGATCTAAAAGCAATGTTTCCTCCATCACCAGCAACTGCAGGCTTTATATATTCATCCAAGATTTCTACAATTTGTGCAGAAACCCCTTCTAAGGCAATAGTTGGAGTTTTAATTGTAGTTTCACTCGTAATTTCTTGATCTGGAATTTCTTTGATAATTGTTTTTCCTTCCACAAGGTATTCACGAATAAAAGTTCTTACTTCAGTAAAAACTTCATTCCATTCAACCATTTCATATTTTGTGATAGAAATGTAATTATCAGAAATAAAGACTTGTTTTACAAAAGGAAATGTGAAGATTGCTTGCGCTAAAGGTGAAGATTGGTTAGCCTCATCAATATTTTTATACTCTACATCTGTTTGCGTTAATGCTTTATTCGTTCCAAATTTCATTACTGAGGGGTTTGGAGTTACTTCTGCATAAACTTCAATTGCTTCTTTTTTTGTTGATGAGGTTTGTTCGTTTACAACGATGTTACCATCAGTAATATATGCCTCAATTTGTTCGCGAACTTCTTCTTGTACATCGATCCATTCAACAATATCGAAGCGTTGAATTGCAATAAAATTAGCGGTAATAAAAACCTTTTTTACAAATGGTAAGTAAAATAATTGTTGCGCCAAAGGTGAGTTTTTAGCTTCGTCTATATTAGAAAATTCATAACTACCACCATTTATTAAAATCTTATTACTATTAAATTTTATTATAGTTTGGTTGGTAGTTTCCTGAACGGTAATCTTAGTCTCTTGCATAATCTTAAAAATAAGTTGCAAAATTACGGCAAAAAACTGAATTTCAGTAAAAAAGACCTTGTATGTTTTTAAAATACAAGGTCTTTCTTTAAAATATGTTTTAGCTTATAAATCTAAAGTAACTGTAGCTGTAAAAATTTTGTTATCTATGGTTAAATTCGATGGATTTACATTAAAACCAGGGTACATATTATAGGTAGCTGTTCTGTTATTATCACTGTATGCAAAATCTAATTTGAAATTCCCAAAGTTGTAACCAGCACCAAAAGAATATCCTTCTGCGTCACTATAGTTTACAATACTGTCTTCATTTAAAATATTATTAACATTTGGTGTTTGCTTTTTAGATAAACCACCTCTAATACTGAGCCTGTCAAAACGCCACTCTGTTCCCAGTCTAACATTATGAGTATTTTTTATACCATTTTGAAAAAATTGATTTTCAACTGAAAAATCATCACCAGATAATTTTATGTTTTTGTAATTTTTACTTACATAATCAATACTTAATAATCCGTTTTTACCAAAAATAAGTGCTGCACTCGCAGTTAATTGACTAGGTGTTTTAAGTCTATAAATTAGTCCTTGTGATGGGAAAAAACCTCCAGATGTATTGTCGTAAATCAAATTATCATTACTTACAATAATTTCGGTATCCCCAAAAAAGCCATCATTATTAATAATATTACTTTCCTCTGCGATTTCTGTATACCAAGTAGGTGTTTGATATGCCAAACCAAATCTAAAATTTTGATGTGCTTTATATATAAAACCAGCATTTAGAGAAAAACCTGCGCCTGTAGTGAAGTTTTCTTGGTAAAAGTTAGCGTCCAATTGATTTCCATTAGTATCACTATTAAACTCTGTTAGAGTAGACCTTTGAGTGAAATTTAAATCATAAAAATTTAAACTTAAACCTACATGTAGTTTATTTTGATGTATTGAAGAAAATCCTATATTTAATTCGCTTAATTCACCTGAATTAGTGTTTACATAGCGTTGTTTATCTGCAATATCATAAACAAAAGTAGGGTCATTAGTGTCTAAGGGATACTCAGTGAAAGTAGCCCTATTGCTATTACCTTCAGATAAAAAAAGATCATTAAAATCTTTCTTAATTCTATAACTAAATCCAATTGCAAATTTTGACCAATCTTTGCTGTAAGCGCTATCAAAAACTAAAACAGCTCCTGCATGGGAAATGTTTATAAATTGATCTTGATTTGTGTTTGAGTTTCCATAATAATTTGAGGTGATCTCTGAATTTCTCGAGTTAAAAGTCCCTGAAAATGTGCTGTTTTTAAATACAGAGAGGCCTGCTGGATTAACGTTTATTGAAGATATATCACCTCCTAATGCTCCAAAAGCAGCACTCATAGCTGTAAAACGCGCAGAGCCATTATTATCATTTTGAGAAAATAGGATTGCTAAATCTTGATATTCTAGAGATTGTGAAAAAGACAGAAAGGTTGTTGTGAACAGTATTACTGTTATAATAAATCTTTTCATTTCGTATCTATTTAAGAATTCTTCTTAGTTTCCTCTTCTTTTGTATGAAGACCTTTTTTTTGAGCTTGAACTTCTAGAATTATTGCTGCTACTTCGTCCGTTAGAAGAAGATGATCTTCTTGCTGAAGAACCATTATTACTGAAATTTGATGGATTATTTCTTCTTCTAATTGTGTTCGAACGATTATATTTTTTACTTGTAGGTTTCGCCTTTCTTTTGTAGGTGGAAGAATTACGGGAGACAGAAGTATTTCTTCTTGTTGGCTTCGATGTGTTTTTAATTCTTTTTGAATATTTACTACTATTAGAGCTTTGTCTTCTATTGGAGTACTTGCTGTATCTCGAGTTTGCAGTAGAATTCCTTCTAGCGTAACTATTGTTTGTTAATCTTCGCCCATAAGTATGATTTCTGTAATAACTATTATTATTCCAAGGTCTGTTAAAATAATAAGGATTATAGACATATGGGTTATATAAGAAACCTATGTTCCAGGCCATACCCCCATAAAATGGATTCCATATATCATTAAATCCCCAATTTCTAAAACCTCTTCTGTATCCCCAAAGATCATTAAATCCCCAACCCCAATTATTAAATCGAGACCAATAAGGATTGTTAATTAAATTTATTTGTACAACAAGATCATTTTCTTCATATCCCCACGGTTGATTGGTATTATAATTTAGAGCTTCATCTAAAACCTCATCCTCTATATAAATATTGTTAGAGTTGTAAGAATCTACATCTGTAAAAATTTCATTTCCATCGATGCTTTCTAAGACTTCTAACTTTTTTGTAAAATAGTTTTTTTCATAATCGTTGTACTCCTTTTCATCTACAACGATAACTTTTTGTTCTTCATTTTTACCGTTTTCGTCATTATAAATACCATCATTATTATAAGCACTTTGATACGTTCCACAAGAAACTAATAATAAATTAGCAACTACAAATAAGATTAGTTGATGAAGCTTTAAGTTTTTATAGAGTTGTTTCATAATGATTTGTTTTTATGCTCTTTTATTAATGAATTGTTGCTTTAAAAACTCTAAAATATAGTAGTTTTGTAGTAACTTTAAAAAAGGTGATGTTTTTTTAATAAACAATCTTTTTATATAGACCAATATTTGTGCCAAAGTTTAAATTATGAGTAAAAAGTTAACCAAAAGATCAGAAGATTATTCTAAATGGTATAATGAATTAGTAGTAAAAGCCGATTTAGCAGAAAATTCTGCTGTAAGAGGTTGTATGGTAATAAAACCATATGGATTTGCGATTTGGGAAAAAATGCAAGCGGAGTTAGATAGAATGTTTAAAGAAACAGGGCATCAAAATGCTTATTTTCCGCTTTTTGTCCCTAAAAGTTTGTTTGAAGCTGAAGAAAAAAATGCAGAAGGATTTGCAAAAGAATGTGCAGTTGTAACGCATTATCGTTTGCAAAATGATCCAGATAACCCAGGCAAGTTAAGAGTAGATCCAGAAGCAAAATTAGAGGAAGAATTAGTTGTAAGACCTACTTCTGAAGCGATAATTTGGAGCACGTATAAAGGATGGATTCAATCTTACAGAGATTTACCTTTATTAATAAATCAATGGGCAAATGTTGTTAGATGGGAAATGCGTACTCGTTTATTTTTACGTACTGCGGAATTTCTATGGCAAGAAGGGCATACCGCTCATGCAACAAAAAATGAAGCAATTACAGAGGCAAAACAAATGCAGGAAGTGTACGCTGAATTTGCAGAAAATTTTATGGCAATGCCAGTAATTAAGGGTGTAAAGTCTGATAGTGAGCGTTTTGCTGGTGCGGAAGATACTTATACAATAGAGGCTTTAATGCAAGATGGAAAAGCTTTACAGGCAGGAACGAGTCATTTTTTAGGGCAAAATTTTGCTAAGGCGTTTGATGTAAAGTTTACTTCTAAAGAAGGGAAGAAGGAATATGTATGGGCCACTTCTTGGGGAGTTTCTACTCGTTTAATTGGAGGGTTAATAATGACGCATTCAGATGATTTTGGTTTAGTGTTACCACCTAAGTTAGCGCCAATTCAAGTTGCGATAGTGCCTATTTATAAAGGCGAAGAACAATTAGAAGCTATTTCCAATAGAGTTCATGTATTTGTAAAACAATTGCGTAAAAAAGGAATTTCAGTTAAATTTGATGACAGAGATACCTATAGACCGGGAGCAAAATTTGCTGAATATGAGCTAAAAGGAGTACCCGTGAGAATAGCCATTGGAAATCGTGATTTAGAAAATAATACAGTAGAAATTGCAAGAAGAGACACGCTAGAGAAACAAACTGTTTCGCAAGATAACGTTGTTGATTTTGTAGCTAATTTATTGGAAGAAATTCAGGAAAATTTATTTAAAAAAGCAATAAATTATAGAGAGGAGCATACTACAGAAGTCTCTAATTTTGATGAATTTAAAAGTATTATAAAAAATAAAGGAGGTTTTGTTTCTGCTCATTGGGATGGCACAGAGGAAACAGAAGACAAGATAAAAGAGTTAACAAAGGCAACAATTAGGTGTATACCTAATGATGCCAAAGAGGAGGCAGGAGTTTGTGTTTTAACGGGCAAATCTTCATCTAAAAGAGTGCTTTTTGCAAAGGCATATTAATTTATAAAAAAAAAAGTAATTTTTTTATAAAATTGTTGCAGAATTTAAAAAACATTGTATATTTGCACCCGCAATTAAGGGATATTTTAGTTGTTATGGTCCGTTCGTCTAGGGGTTAGGACGCATGGTTTTCATCCATGTAACACGGGTTCGATTCCCGTACGGACTACAAAGTTTTAATATAAAAAACTAATAAAATCAAGAATTATGGCAAATCATAAGTCAGCTTTAAAAAGAATCAGAAGTAACGAAGCTAAAAGGTTACGTAACAAGTATCAGCACAAAACAACAAGAAATGCTGTTAGAGATTTACGTGCAATAGAAGACAAGGCAGAAGCAGAAGGGAAATTAGTAAATGTTGTTTCTATGTTAGATAAGTTAGCAAAGAATAATATAATACATAAAAACAAGGCTGCTAATTTGAAGTCTAAATTAACAAAGTTGGTATCGGCGATGTAATAACCTGTATTTTATACAAAATATAAAACTCTGAATGAAAATTCAGAGTTTTTTTGTTTTTAGAAGAAAAAGTATTGATTCTAGGTTTATTTATATTGATTCATAAGTAGTTTTAAAAACTAAAATATTTTTCATTACCAATCGTAGTTTTTATGAGCATCTAACCTAATAAATATAAAAAGTAAGATTGTAAACCCCCAAAGAGAGGATCCTCCGTAACTGAAAAACGGCAATGGGATTCCAACTGTGGGCAATAAGCCTATAACCATACCAATATTTACAATAACATGAAAGAACAAGATAGAAGCTAAGCTATAACCATAGATTCTTCCGAATTTATTTGAATGTGTTTCTGATAAATAAATAATTCTGAACATCAGTAACATAAAGAGAATAATTACAAAACTACTACCAATAAAACCCCATTCTTCGCCCACCGTGCTAAAAATATAATCTGTGTGTTGTTCTGGAACAAAATCTCCTTGAGTTATATCACCTTTTAAAAAACCTTTCCCTGATAGACCTCCTGAGCTTATAGTTAATTCTGATTGATAAGAATTGTATCCAATATTTTTATTATCCACCTTCAGGCCTAATAAAACCTCAAAACGATCTCTATGATGTTGTTTGAAGATATTATTGTATGTATACCCAGTTCCAAAAATAATCAATGCAACTAAAAGGTAAAGGGTAAGAATTTTATGCCAATTAAATCGAAAGAATAGTTTTCCGCCTTTATAGGTTAAATAGGTTGCAATTAATGAGATTAGTATGAGAAATGAAATAAACATTTTACTTGCTCCAAAAAATATTGTTAATATAAATAAGGTAATTACGGTAATCCCAAATAAAAGATAATTAAGCGTTAGCCCCTCTCTATTTAAAACAAAAAAGAAAGATAAATAGATAAGTGCTGAGCCGGCATCTGGCTGCAAAATGATTAAAAATGCAGGGAAAAAGACAATGATAAAAGCTTTTATTTGATTTTTAATTAGCTTTAAATTGTATTGTCTATCACTTAATAATTTAGCAACGGCTAAAGCCGTAAAAGCTTTTGCAAATTCTGAGGGTTGTAAGCCCATAACTCCAAAGTTAAACCAAGATTTGGCACCGTTAATTTCTTTGCCAAAGGGGAATAATAAGATTAATGAGAATATGGAAATAAAGTACAAGATACTTGCGAACTTTTCATAGAATTTTGCATTGAAGAATAGAATAATTATAATTAAAGGTATACTCAGGATGATGAAAATAAGTTGTTTTCCGTATTTGGTTGAAAAACTCAATAATTCAATATTTTCTTCAGTTTTCGATGCAGCAAAAATATTTAGCCATCCAAAGCTTACCAAGGTAATGTATATAATCACTAAAATCCAGTCAATACCTGCAAAAATATTATTTTGTTCTTGACGCAATTTCTTGAGATTTTGGTGTTTGCTTGTTGTAAATTTCTTGTAAACTCATATTCAATATATTCAATTCTCTGTATTTGTTTGCTTTAGAAATACTTCCATTTAGATATTTTTCTACGAGTAAGCTTGCTATTGGAGCTGCGATCGTAGATCCATACCCTCCGTTCTCTACAAAAACAGCCAATGCTATTTTTGGATTGTCTTTTGGTGCAAATGCGACTAAAATAGAATGATCTTCTGCTTGAATTTTAATGCCATCTACCATTTTTATTGAGTTTTCTGAAGTACCTGTTTTTCCACAAATTTCGATGCCTTTTACTTGACTCCATCTTCCTGTACCTGTTTTAAAAACTTCATGCATAGCCTCAATAACGGGTGTAAAATATTCTTTATTAATTGTAGTTTGTTTTTTGACGGTATATTTAGGATTATCAATTATTTTTGAATCAATTTTTTTTACAATGTGTGGTGTATAAAAATAACCTTTATTAGCGATAGCTGCTGTAAAATTAGCTAATTGAATAGGTGTTGTTAAAACTTCTCCTTGACCAATTGAATTAGAAATATTAGTAGAAGCATTCCAAGTATATCTATAACGATTGTCATAATATTTTCCGTTAGGAATCAATCCTTTTTGACCTGCAGGTAAATCATATCCTAAATAATTTCCTAATCCAAAACTAGTTATATGTTCGTTCCAGTTATCTAATCCTTCAGAAGGATTATTCGTTTTTTCAACAATTCTCTTATATGTATTTGAAAAATAACTATTGCAAGATCTTGCAAGGGCCGTTTTTAATCTAATTGGTTTATCATAAATATCACAATGACATTTCATAAATTCATTGGGTCTATTACCATATCTGTAGCCGCCATAACATTTAAAAAAAGATTGTTCAGAGATAACTTTTTCCTGCAGACCAATTAAGGCATTCATCATTTTAAAAGGAGATCCAGGAGGATATGCTGCTAGTAACCCTCTGTCATAACTTGGTTTGCTGACTTTGTCATTAAATAATAATACTGAATTTTTAGAACGTTTTCTACCTACCAACATGTTAGGGTCGTATGAAGGAGCAGTAGCTAAGGTTAAAATTTCGCCTGTATAAGGTTCTATAGCTACAATTCCTCCACGTTTTCCTTTCATTAATTGCTGTGCATAGAGCTGAAGATCTATATCTAAGGTTAGTATTAAATCTTTTCCATTTTCAGAAAGGGTGTCATAAATTCCGTTTTTGTAAGAGCCTGTAACTCGGTTAAAACGATTTTTGTGTGAATATTTTTTCCCTTTCTTACCTCTTAATACGTCTTCATATTGTTTTTCTACACCATCTTTACCCTCTAATTCTCCTGGTTGATAGTAGTCATTTTTCTTGGTTTTTTCTTCATTTACTTCTCCAATATAACCTAGAACGTTTGCAGCAGCTTTTATGGGGTAATCTCTAATAATTCTTTTCTGAATATAAAAACCTGTGTATTTGTGCATCTTTTCTTGAAGGAAAGCAAAATCTTCTTTTGCTAGTTGTTTTAAAAAAACAGATGGTAAATAAGATGCGAACTTTTCTGCTTTTTTATATCTTTTTAAAAATTCTGTTCTATTTATTTTTAAGAGATTACAAAACTCTATAGTATCTAATAATTTTACTTGATTTGGCTGCACCATAACATCATATGAAAGTTGGTTTGCGACCAATAGCTTTCCATTTCTGTCATAAATATAACCGCGTTCTGGATAGTCGTATTCTATTTTTACAGCTGCATTATGGATGGGGTCGTAGGTTTCGCTTTTTATAATTTGAAGCTGAAATAAGCGTCCAATAAAGACAAAGCCAATTAGGGTTATTAAAAAATATAGTAAAAAACTTCTATGCATTATTCGTTTTTGGTAAAAAGATAGGTCCCTAAAAAGTATAAAGTTAACGTAAAAACACATGAAAAAAGTGTGTTTAAAATTACATTAGATAAATTTTGAAAACTAAAATTAGCAAAAGTAAAGTAGATAAGATGGTGGATTACTGTTAAAGTTACAACGTAGTTGAAAACTTTTCCAAAAGATTCTGATTTTAATTTAAAAAAAGCAAAGTCTGTTGCTACTTTTCTGAAATAAATTCTAATGAAAAATAAACGAATATAGGCTATATATAAAATTGAAAAAGCATGAATTCCGCCGGAGTCAGAAAAAAAATCAACTAAAAGGCCTAACAAAAAACTATAAAAAAGAAAAGGAATTCTATTCGTTTTTAGCGGATATAGAAATACAAAAACTATGTATAAATATGGGTTTATAGAATCTAAAAACAAAATATTATTCAGCACAAAAACCTGCAAAAAAAGCAGGAATATAAATAACGTTACCATATTCAATGGTTTATTCATTTTGTTCTTCTAATGATTTAATTTCTTCTTTATGATAATTTTTAATAACATATACATATTCCAAATTACTCATATCATTAAAGAGAGCAACATCTACTTTATTATCTGCTGAATTTCCTTCATCAATTTTTGAAATAGTGCCAATAAAAATCCCTTCAGGAAAAATAGTTGATTTTCCGCCAGTTTCAATGGTGTCTCCAATTTTTAAAGGTGCCTGTCTTGGCAAATCAGAAAGTTGAACAATGTTATAATCTTTTCCGTTCCAACTTAAAGTACCAAAATAATTGCTGTTTTTTAAGCGTGCATTAATTTTACTGTTTCTATTTAGAATAGATTGAACTCTTGAATAACGACTAGAACTATTGTCAGTAATACCAATAATACCTTTACTATTAATAACGGCCATCTCTCTTTTAATCCCCGAGTTTTTGCCCTTGTTAAGGGTTAAGAAATTAAATGTTTTAGAGTAATTATTGTTTATTATTTTGGCTGTAGTAAATGTAAATTTTTGCTGATATCTTATAGAATCTATTATGGTGGAATCTTTTATTAAATTTATAGAAACGGTTTTCTCTAATAGATTTTTTAATCTTGCATTTTCTTGAGCGAGAAGTTTGTTTTTAGGCTTTAAACTCCAATATTCTGAGATGTTTTTAGTTTGTGAATACAAACCTCCTGTTATAGCATTTGCAGAATTTACAAATTTGCTTTTATGGAAATTAAGATTATTAAATATAAATAATAACGCAATAAATTCTAACAATAAAAAAAACAGAAAATACTTAAACTTCTGAAAAAAATAGATAAGTTGTTGCATTGTTAGAACTTCAAAAAAACTAATTCATTAGTACGTTTTTATATTTGTTTAGTTCTTTTAAAGCCACTCCTGTACCACGAACAACAGCCCTTAAAGGGTCTTCAGTAACATATACGGGTAAATCAGTTTTACGAGATAGACGTTTGTCTAAGCCTCTTAACATAGATCCACCACCGGCTAAATAAATTCCTGTATTGTAAATGTCTGCGGCTAATTCTGGCGGGGTTTTGGATAATGTTTCCATAACGGCATCTTCAATTCGTAAGATAGATTTATCTAAGGCTTTGGCAATTTCGCGATAAGAAACTTGCACCTGTTTTGGCTTACCGCTTAATAAATCTCTACCCTGAACTAGCATTTCATCTGGAGGTGTATCTAAATCTTCAGTAGCAGCACCAATTGTAATTTTAATTCTTTCTGCAGTTGTTTCACCGACATGTAAATTGTGTTGAGTGCGCATGTAATACATAATGTCATTAGTAAATAAATCTCCAGCAACTTTTACAGATTGATCACAAACAATACCACCTAAAGCAATTACAGCAATTTCTGTTGTTCCACCACCTATATCAATAATCATGTTTCCTTTTGGTTCCATAATATCAATACCAACACCAATTGCAGCAGCCATTGGCTCATAAATTAAATAAATCTCTTTAGCATTCATGTGCTTTGCAGAATCTCTAACAGCTCGTTTTTCAACTTCTGTAATTCCTGATGGAATACAAATAACCATTCTTAATGCTGGTGGAAATAATTTCTTTTTAATGGATGGAATTTGCTTTACAAACTCCTTAATCATTTCTTCTGATGCCTGAAAATCTGCAATAACTCCGTCTTTTAATGGACGGATTGTTTTAATATTTTCATGAGTTTTTCCTTGCATTAAATTTGCTTCTTGACCGATGGCAATAATTTTACCTGTAATTCTGTTTCTAGCAACAATAGAAGGGCTATCAATAACCACTTTTCCATTGTGAATTATTAATGTATTTGCAGTCCCTAAATCGATCGCAATATCTTCAGTCATAAAATCAAAAAAACCCATAAAATATTTTTCTTGTTGGTTTAAACTACTCTCACAAATTTAGTAAATTTAATCTGTAATTAAGATTAAATTAATTAATGTTTAAAATGTCTTGTTCCAGTCATAACCATAGATAATTTATTGTCATTACAATAGTCTATACTTAATTGATCTTTGATAGATCCTCCAGGTTGAATTACACTTTTAATACCAGCCTTATCTGCAATTTCTACACAATCGGGAAAAGGGAAAAAGGCATCACTAGCCATTGCAGCACCATTTAAATCGAAACCAAAATTAATAGCTTTTTCAATGGCTTGGTTTAATGCATCAACTCTGCTTGTTTGTCCCGCTCCACTTGCTAATAATTGTTTATTTTTCACCAAAACAATTGTATTAGATTTTGTGTTTTTACATAGTTTAGAGGCAAATAGTAAGTCTCCTAATTCACTTTCAGTTGGTTTATTGTTAGTTGCATAACTCAAATCCGTTAATTTATCTGTAATATTATCTTTGTCTTGGACCAATAATCCATTTAAAGAGGTTCTTACAATTTGATTTGGTAATTCAACTTCTTTCTGAATTAAAATAATTCTATTCTTTTTTCCTTTGAGGATAGGTAAAGCTTCATCAGAATAACTAGGTGCAATAACAACTTCACAAAATAATTTGTGAATTTCTTTTGCAGTTTCGGCATCAATTTCTGAGTTGGCAATTAATACACCACCAAAAGCAGAAACAGGATCTCCAGCTAAAGCATCTACATATGCTTGTTTCATATTTTCTCTTTGCGCAAAACCACAAGCGTTATTATGTTTTAAAATTGCAAAAGATGGAGCTTCATCTTTAAACTCGTCCATTAAGTTTACGGCTGCATCTACATCTAGTAAATTATTATAACTTAACTCTTTCCCATGTACTTGATCAAATATTGCGTCTAAATCTCCAAAGAAATATCCTTTTTGATGAGGGTTTTCTCCATAACGTAATGTTTTAGAATTTTGTTGACTTGCTTTAAAAACAACTTCATCTTCATTAAAATAATTGAAGATTGCAGTATCATAATGTGAAGAAATATTGAAAGATTTTGCAGCAAATTTCTTTCTCTGCTCAATAGATGTTTCTCCTTTATTTTCGGAGAGAATTGACAAAAACTCTTCATACTGATCCATAGAAGAAACAGTAAAAGTGTCTTTGAAATTCTTTGCAGAGGCTCTAATTAAGGAAATCCCTCCAATGTCAATTTTCTCTACAATGTCCTTTTCAGGAGCTCCAGAGGCAACTGTCTTTTCAAAAGGATATAAATCAACAATAACTAAATCTAATTGAGGAATGTTATATTCCTGCATTTCAGCAACATCTCCTTGATGATCTTGTCTGTTTAAAATTCCTCCGAAAACTTTTGGATGTAATGTTTTTACTCTTCCTCCTAAAATTGAAGGATAAGACGTTATCTCTTCTACAGGAACTACATTTATACCTAATTCTTTTATAAATTTTTCAGTTCCACCAGTTGAATAAATAGTTACATTTAGCTCATTTAATTTTTGTACAATAGGTGCTAAGCCATCTTTGTTGAATACAGAAATTAATGCCGATTTAATTGTTTTTGAAGTGCTCATTTTTTGTTGTGTTGTTAAGCACACAAAACTACATAAACATCGAAAGAATCACAATAAAAAGATAGTAACAAATAAGCAGAGTAATTAACAATAGTTTACAAAATAGCAGCTACCTTTTTACAAACATATTCTAAAAGCTGTTCATCTTCTTTTGTAAATGTATTTGCTGTATGAGAATCAATATCAATTTGGCCAATATTTTCTCCATCTACAAAAATAGGAATAACAATTTCTGATTTCACCTTCCAGCCACAAGAAATATAATTGTCTTGTTGAGAAACATCTTGAACTACAAAATTTTCATTGCTAAGAGCAACTTGCCCACAAATTCCTTTTCCAAAAGGGATAATGGTGTGTTCTGTTTCTTCTCCAGTAAATTGTGCTAATTTTAATTCGTTTTTATTTCCGTTTTTAAAATAAAAACCAACCCAATCATAATATGAAACCTCACTTTCCAAAAAATCACAAATACCTTGTAGTTTTTCTTCTTTAGACGAGGTCTTAGCCATAATGGAATCTATTTTTCTTTGCGAATTCATGAGCATAAGATTGAAATAAAATATTTAACACAAAGTTAGAATATCTTATTGTAATTTTGTGGTTATTAAATGAAAGAATTTCTAGTTAAAATATCATCTTTTTTATTGGCATTTTTGGTGCTAATCTCTACTTTTTCTTTTACGGTGGATTCTCATTATTGTGGAGATTTTTTAATTGAAGTTTCTTTTACTGGTGAAACCGAATGTTGTGGAATGAAAATGGACACAACATCAAAAATCAAGAAGAAAAATTGTTGCAAAGATGAAGTTCAAAAAATTGAAGGTCAAGACGAACTTAAATTAACTAATTTTGATGAAATTTCTTTTAAAAATCAACAATTCTTAACAACTTTTCTGTTTTCTCACAAAGATAATTTTTCTGAATCTCAATCAGAAAAAATAGTTTTAAAAGACTTTCCTCCTCCAGAGATTTATGAAAATCATCAGGTATCTTATCAAACATTTTTAATCTGATTTTTATTAACATTTAAATATCACTCTTCAAAGTGATTAAAAGTCTTGTTATTAATTAAAATCAATACCAAATGAAAAAATATATTTTAAATAGTTTAATACTATTTATACCATGCATACTCTTTTCTCAAGTGACCTTTAGAGGTATGATTATGGATAGGAATAACTCAAAAGCTAATTTAGGAGTAGACGGAGCAAGCGTTCATTGGTTAAATACAAATGTGGGAGCAGTAACGAATGCAAAAGGTTGGTTTGCAATTTCTTATAAAACTGAATATAAAAAATTAGTGATTAGTTATTTAGGGTATAAAACAGATACTGTTACAATTAGAAATTTAGAGCCACTTCATCATTTTATAACACCCCAAAGTGAGTTAGAAGAAATTACAATAAAGAGTAAAAGAAATGCAGTTCAAAAATCTACATTTTCAACGGTAAATATGTTTACAGTGAATAGCGAGGAATTATTAAAAGCTGCTTGCTGCAACTTGGCCGAAAGTTTTGAAACAAACCCTTCGATAGATGTCAGTTTTTCGGATGCTTTAACTGGAACTAGACAAATTCAGATGTTAGGTTTAACAAGTCCATATTTATTAATTACGCAAGAAAATATTCCTTCGGTAAGAGGAGCGAGTCAAGTTTTTGGGATGACATTTACACCAGGTACTTGGGTCGAAAGTATTCAAATTAGTAAAGGCGCAGGTTCTGTAGTGAATGGATTTGAAAGTATTTCTGGACAAATAAACGCAGAATTGGTAAAACCTTTTTCTGATAATAAATTCTTTTTAAATACCTATTCTTCTCTAAACGGAAGATTGGAATTGAATACGCACTTTAACCAAAGAGTTTCTAAGAAATGGCAGACAGGTTTATACATTCATGGAAACTATAGAGGGCAAAAATTTGATAAAAACGATGATAACTTTATCGATATGCCCTTAGCGAACCAAATTAATGTAATGAATAGGTGGCAATTTACAGATGCAGAAAAAGGTTGGGTTAGTTTTATAAATGTTCGTTTTTTAAATGATGAGAAACAAACGGGAGAGATTGAATTTAATCCGTTAATAGATAAAGGAACTGCGAATAATTGGGGGAGTGAGATAGATACAAGGCGTTTTGATACATCTGCAAAATTAGGGTATGTTTTTCCTGAATTACCTTTTCAAAGTATTGGTTTTCAAATGGCGTATAGCAATCATCAACAAGATTCTTATTTTGGTTTGAATGCCTATGATATTCAGCATCAGAGTGTATATTCTAACTTGATTTTTAACTCTATTATTGGGGATACTAGAAACAAATTTAAAACAGGTTTGTCTTTTACGTATGATAAATTTGATGAATTGGTAAACACATCAAACTTCAATAGAAATGAAAATTCTTTAGGCGCATTTTTTGAATATGCTTTTGATAATTTAGACAACTTTAGTGTTACTGGAGGCTTACGAATTGACACGCATAATTTATTGGGGATCTTTTTAACACCTCGTTTGCATGTAAGATATGTTCCTTGGGAAAAAGGTGTGTTTAGAGCATCTGTAGGAAGAGGGAAACGAAGTGCGAATATTTTTGCGGAAAATCAGCAATTATTTGCAAGTTCAAGACAAATAAATATTGATGATGTTGGTGGAAATATCTATGGATTAAATCCTGAAATTGCTTGGAATTATGGAGTTTCTTACATGCAAAAGTTCAATTTATTTGGAAAAAAAGGAGATATTACATTTGATTTTTATCAGACCAATTTTCAAAATCAAGTAATTGTAGATTGGGAAAATCCGCAGGAAATAGCATTTTATGATTTAGATGGAAGAAGTATTGCAAATAGTTTTCAAGTTGAGGCAAGTTATAATTTAGCTAAAAACTTCAATTTAAGAACAGCCTACAAATATTTTGATATTACCACGGATTACAGACGTGGTAATTTGCAAAAACCTATGCAACCTCAAAATAGATTTTTCGCAAATCTATCTTACGAAACTGAATTGGAGAATGAGAAACAATGGCGATTTGATGCGACATTTAATATTATAGGGAAACAACGTTTACCTAATACATCAATAAACCCCGTTCAATACCAATTACCTGAATCTACTGACTCTTATCAATTGTTGAACTCACAAATTACAAGAGTGTTTTCAAATAGGTTTGAATTGTATCTAGGGGGAGAAAACTTGTCGAATGTTCAGCAAAAAAATCCTATTTTAGCAAGTGATGATCCTTTTGGTTCAAATTTCGATACTACAATTGTATATGCACCTATTTTTGGCCGTACATTCTATGCGGGTTTAAGATTTAAAATAGAGTAATGGATACAGTAATTTTAAGTAAAGCATTAAAAATAATAATAGAATGAAAAATATAATATTCATATTTAGTTTTCTAATGATTGGTTTCTCAGGGCAATCACAAGAAGTGAAAAAGAAAAAAAATGCTAAAGTTTCTTTTGAGGTTGATGGTATTTGTGGAATGTGTAAAAAGAGAATTGAAACTGCAGCTTTAAAATCTAAAGGAGTAAAATTTGCAATTTGGAGTGTAAAAACGCATCAATTAAGTGTAATCTTGGATGAACGCAAAACGGATGTGAAAAAAATTCAAAAAAATATTGCTGCGGTAGGCCATGATTCTAAAGGGTTTGTGGCTAGTGAAGAAGCATATAGTTCTGTGCATCCCTGTTGTAAATACAGAGATGAAGAAATTATATTAGATCATGAAGGGAGTATCAAAAAACAGAAAAAGAAAACTGAATAAATGATCAATTTCCGTCTGAAAACACTGATTGTTTGTCTTTTTACTGTTTTTGTTTTTGTGAATTGTCAAAAAAAGCAACTTTCTGCTGAAATGATTGTAGCGAATTCAATCGAGAAACATGGGGGTCTCAAAAATTGGAATTCTCTCAAAACATTAAGTTTTGATAAAAAGGTCTCTTTGTTTTTAAAAGACGGTTCAATAGAGTCTGTTATAAAACAACATCAAGAATTTAGGTTCTATCCAGATTTAAAAGGAAAAATAACTTGGGAATCAGCGTATAAAAAGAACTCAATATTCTATGAAAAAGAGGAAGTTGTAAAATTTGTAAATGATTCTTTGATTACGAATCCAGAAGAATTATATAAATCTAAAAATAGTTTTAACGCTGCTCTTTATGTAATTAGCCAACCCTTTAATTTTTTAAAAGAAAAAACAAAACTAACCTATTTAGGGATTGCCAATTTAGAAAATAAAAAAGTTTATGAAATCAAAGTTGCGTATGCAAATGATACAGAAAAATCAGATAAATGGTTTTATTATTTTGATGTAAAAACTTTCCAAATGATTGCGAATAAAGTGATACTTCAAGACCATACTAGTTTTGTGGAAAATATTACATTCGATACAACTACTGATTTTATTTTTAATCAAAGTAGAAAAAGTTATAGACTAAATGATAATGGTGATAAAACCTATGTCAGAGCAACTTATTTCTACGATAATTTTAAAACAGAATATCAATAAAAAATCCGTTAGAAATTAATTCCAACGGATTTTTTTACATTGCTATCAGTTCACACAAAGAGAACAAACAGTTATCAATATTAATTTCACCATTACATCATTCCTGGCATTCCACCACCCATTGGAGGCATTCCACCAGCAGCAGATTCTTCTTTAATATTAACTAAAGCACATTCAGTAGTTAAAATCATACCGGCAACAGAAGCAGCATTTTCTAGTGCAACACGTGTTACTTTTTTAGGGTCTATAATTCCAACCTCTAACATATCTACATATTTGTCAGATTTTGCATCGTAACCAAAGTCTTTTTTGCCTTCTAAAACTTTATTTAAGACTACCGATCCCTCGCCTCCAGCATTTTCAATAATAGTTCTTAATGGAGCTTCGATAGCTTTATTAATAATTTGAACACCTGTGGTTTCGTCTAAGTTTTCAGTAATAATTTTTTCTAATACTTTTTTAGCACGCACTAAAGCAACACCACCACCAGCAACAATACCTTCTTCAACAGCCGCTCTGGTTGCATTTAAAGCATCATCAACTCTATATTTCTTTTCTTTCATTTCTACTTCAGAAGCAGCACCAACATATAAAACTGCAACTCCTCCAGCTAATTTAGCTAAACGTTCTTGTAGTTTTTCTTTGTCATAATCGGAAGTGGTAGTTTCTATTTGAGCTTTAATTTGACTAACTCGTACTTGAATATTATCAGCATTTCCAGAACCATTTACAATTGTTGTATTGTCTTTATCAACGGTGATAGTTTCTGCCGTTCCTAAAAGATCTAAGGTTGCGTTTTCTAATGAAAATCCTCTTTCCTCAGAAATAACAGTTCCTCCAGTTAAAATAGCTATATCCTCTAACATTGCTTTTCTTCTGTCTCCAAAACCAGGGGCTTTAACAGCAGCAATTTTTAATCCACCACGTAATTTATTTACGACTAAAGTTGCTAATGCTTGTCCATCTACATCTTCAGCGATAATTAATAAAGGTCTTCCAGATTGCGAAACAGGTTCTAAAATTGGAAGAATCTCTTGTAAATTAGAAATCTTTTTATCAAATAATAAGATATATGGGTTTTCTAAATCAGCAATCATTTTATCTGCATCAGTAACAAAATAAGGAGATAAATAACCTCTATCAAATTGCATTCCTTCAACAACATCTACATAAGTTTCCATTCCTTTAGCTTCTTCTACTGTAATAACACCTTCTTTACCTACTTTGGTAAAAGCAGTAGCGATTAGTTCGCCAATAGTGTTATCATTATTTGCAGAGATAGCAGCAACTTGTTTTATTTTTTCTGATGAATTACCAACTTTTTTAGCTTGTTTTTCCAAGTCTAAAACAATTGCTAAAACTGCTTTGTCAATACCACGCTTTAAATCCATAGGATTTGCACCGGCAGCAACATTTTTTAATCCTTCTTTTACAATTGCTTGTGCAAGTATAGTTGCAGTTGTTGTTCCATCACCAGCTAAATCATTTGTTTTAGAAGCAACTTCTTTTACCATTTGCGCCCCCATGTTTTCAAGCTCGTTTTCTAACTCAACTTCTTTTGCAACCGAAACTCCATCTTTTGTTACTGTTGGTGCACCAAAAGATTTAGAAATAATTACGTTTCTTCCTTTAGGTCCTAATGTTACTTTTACTGCATTCGCTAAAGCATCGACTCCTCGTTTTAATCCGTCTCTTGCTTCAATATCAAATTTTATATCTTTTGCCATTGTTTTTAATTTTTAATTTTTAGCTTCTGACAACTTGTGTTTAGCTAAAATATTTTATTATTAATTTTAAAATATAATTTCGCTCAGACTAAAAGCGAATAGCTATTTAGATGATTGCTAAAATATCAGATTCTCGCATCATTAAATAATCTACACCTTCTAATTTTAAATCAGTTCCACCATATTTACCATATAAAACAGTATCGCCAATTTTTACAGTTAAAGGCTCATCAACTTTACCATTTCCTATCGCAACAACAGTTCCTTTTTGAGGCTTTTCTTTTGCGTTGTCTGGTATAATTAATCCAGATGCTGTTTTTGTTTCTGCAGGCATAGGCTCCACAAGAACTCTATCTGCTAAAGGTTTAATGTTTAATCCCATTTTTTATGATTTTTGATTGATTAAATTATTTTTTACTATGGTCAGAAATTATGCCAACAAATTATAACTGACAATTTTTCCTTGATTGATTTTATTGCCAAAAATTATGCAAAAAAAAATGCCAACGTGTCATTTTCGTTGGCATTTTTATATTTTATAGATAAGATTACTTAATACTGTCATTTGAAGTAGGAACTGTGTTTTCTACTGGCGTAGTTGTTTCAATTCCTTCTAAAGTATTATTTAAATTAACATTATTATCACCTGCTCTCGGGATTGCGAAATTTGCTAATAAAATTAAAGCAAACATTGCAATTGCCAATGTCCAAGTTGTTCTGTCTAAGAAATTATTTGTGTTTTGCACACCTCCTAAAGATTGTGCTCCACCGCCTCCAAAAGAAGAGGATAATCCTCCACCTTTAGGGTTTTGTACCATCACTATTAGGATTAAAGCAATAGCTACAACTAGAATTAGTATTAAAAAGGCTGTATAACTCATGATTTATAATTTTGTAAAATTTGTATTCTTTTAATTTGGTTTGCAAAGAAACCACTTTTTTCTGGATATTTCAAACTTAAAATTCTGTAAGCTTGTATTGCGTTTTCATATTTATTTTGCTCTAAATAAACTTTAGCCAAAGTTTCTGTCATTAAAGAAGAATCTTGTTTCTCTTGCGTGGTAAGAATAGAAATATTTCTGTCTTTTGAAATAGGTTGTATTTTTGGATTTTTTTGAATAAACTTCTCTATGAGTTCAACTTTTTTTTGTGATTCATTTTTTAAATCTTTTTTTCTTGTAATAGGTTTTTTAGTAGATAGTTGTAGCCATTGATTAAAAGAATAATTTTCTGAATTAGTAAAAGAAATAGGCTTTCCAATTTCTAGTTTTTCTTCATTTTTTGCGGTTGGTTTTGAAATTTGTTTAGTTATTTCTTTTATTGATGTTTTGTGTGGTTTTTCCCGAGAGGTTATTTCTTTTATTTGTTGGTGAATGTCTTCTTTTTGAGTATTAAACTTTTTTGACGTTATGTAATCAAATAATACAGTTCTGTCTGTTGTAAATGCTGCTGTTAGTTTTAATTCATTATTATATTTAAAACTATCTTGATTTTTTAATCCTTTTAAATACCAAGCTCTTGCATATTGAAAATAAGGAAACGTATCAATAACAGTTTTTAATTCAGCAGTTTCTAGTTGCTCAATAGAATGTATCTTTTCAATTAAATCTTTCTTTTTAGAATCTACCATTTTGCAACAGAAGCATTAAATACATCTTGTGTAATACGTTCTACAATTTCATCTAAAGCATTTTCTAAAACACTTCCTGTAAGTTGAGAATTCGCCTCAAAGTCTGAGTAAAAAGAAAATGATTTTTCAAAGTCATCCTTTTCTTCTAATTTATTTATAAAACGAACATTTATGGTAACAGTTAATCTGTTTTGAGCTGCCGTTTGAGCTGATGTTCCACTCATAGGTGTAACTCTGTAGCCCGTAATTTCTCCACTAAAATGTAAGTCACCGTTAGAGTTTGTAAGGGTTAAATTTGTTTGACGTGTAAATAAATCCTGCAAATCATTAGTAAAACGTTGTGTTAAAACAGGTTCTACTAAAGGTGCTTGATTTGGGAAAAAATCGATTTGAATGGTTTTTGCATCTCCTGTATTTCCTCCTGTAAAAGAGTATGCCCCGCAACTAATTAAGGTTAGAGTTATTAGTAATGATAAAATAATTTTCTTCAAATTCATTATTAATATGTATTTTTCATTGAAATGGGAGGTAAAGATAATTAACTTTCAAAAAATAAGAAGATGTTAGTAACCTGAACCTTTTCTAATATTTTTTATTTCCAAAGTTTTCATTTTCTTTCTATAAATCGTATTGTTTAATTTTTCTATATAAAGTTCTTTCAGAAATACCCAATTCTTTAGCTGCTAATTTACGTTTATTGCTATTTTTTTCTAAAGATTTTTTAATCATTTCTATCTCTTTCTCTTGTAAAGATAAAGATTCATCTTCTTCAATAGTCTCAATAAAATCATAATCTTTTTCTGCAGGTGAATTTTGAGGAATATTTAATACTTCAACATTGTTATTCGGTGTGTCCTTGTTTTCATACATCTTTTCAATTAATTGATGATGTTCTTCTTGAACTTCCTCTACATTTCCATTCTTTATTAGGTCTAAGGTCAATTTCTTTAAATCGTTGATATCATTACGCATATCAAATAAGATTTTATACATAATATCACGTTCAGTTGAAAAATCATTTTCTTTTTTACCGTCAATAATGGCTGGCAAGTTACCATGGTTATTAGGCAAGTATTGCTGAAGTTTAGAAGCAGTAACCATTCTTTCTTCTTCAATTACAGAGATTTGTTCGGCTAAATTTTTTAACTGTCGAATATTTCCAGGAAAACGATAGTTGAGCAAAATACTAATAGCATTTTCATCCAATCTAATAGAAGGCATTCTGTATTTTTGAGCAAAATCTGAAGCAAATTTTCTAAACAGTAAATGGATATCATCATTACGCTCTCTTAGGGGAGGTAAATGGATTTCTACAGTGCTTAATCGGTAATATAAATCTTCTCTAAATTTTTCTTTTTGAATCGCGGACTGCATATGCATATTAGTAGCTGCTACAATTCTCACATCTGTTTTTAACACTTTCGATGAACCTACTTTTATGAATTCACCATTTTCCAAAACACGCAACAAACGTACTTGTGTGGTTAAAGGCAATTCACCAACTTCATCTAAAAAAATAGTTCCTCCATCAGCAACTTCAAAATATCCCTTTCGGTCTTGAATTGCGCCGGTAAAAGAGCCTTTTTCGTGTCCAAACAATTCACTATCAATCGTTCCTTCAGGAATTGCGCCACAGTTTACAGCAATATATTTTGCATGTTTTCTATGTGATAGAGAGTGTATTATTTTAGGGATATTCTCTTTACCAACACCACTTTCACCAGTAACCAATACAGAAATATCAGTCGGAGCAACTCGTACAGCCTTTTCTAAAGCTCTGTTGAGGTGAATGTCGTTTCCGATGATTCCAAAACGTTGTTTTAATACTTGTAAGTTTTCCATAATTAGCCCCTTTTAGTTTCCTGAAAGAGGAAAACATTCTTGGTTTATTTTTTTTTAAGTCACAACAGCTTTCTTTCTTTTGAGAAGAGTTAGATATGGACTTTAATTATTGTCAGAATATCCAATAGCAGTTCCTTTTAAGGTTGCAGATGTGCAATCTTCTACTTTTACCATCACAAAATCACCGAGTTTATAGTTTCCTTTTTCAAAAACTGCAACAGTGTTTTGTGTGTTTCTTCCTTTCCACTCATTTGGGTTTTTCTTTGAAGTTCCTTCAATTAAAAACTCTTCTGTTTTTCCTAAATGTTGTTGTGTTCTATATAAAGCATGTTCTTGCTGTAAGTCGATTATTTCTTGTAAACGACGTTTTTTTACAACATGAGGTACATTATCATCCATTTTATTACCAGCTAAAGTTCCTGGTCTTTCCGAATAAGCAAACATAAAACCGAAGTCATACTTAACATATTCCATTAATTCTAAAGTGTCTTTATGGTCCTCTTCAGTTTCTCCACAGAAACCAACAATCATATCCTGTGATAAAGACATTTCTGGAATAATTTTAAAAATATTGTCAACCAAAGTTTTGTATTCTTCACGGGTATGTTGTCTGTTCATTGCCTTTAACATAGCGTTACTTCCGCTCTGAACAGGTAAGTGAAGGTATTTGCAAATGTTTTTGTGTTTTGCCATCGTGTAAATTACATCTAAACTCATGTCTTGAGGATTGGAAGTAGAAAAACGAAAACGTGTTTTTGGGAATTTAGTAGCACACATGTCTAATAATTGTGCAAAATCAACTGCAGTTGCTTGTGCCATTTCAGTTGCTTTCTTAAAATCTTTTTTCAATCCACCGCCAAACCATAAAAAGCTATCCACATTCTGACCTAAAAGAGTAATTTCTTTATAGTTTTGATCCACCATTGATTTAATTTCTTCTAAAATACTTTTTGGATCTCTACTTCTTTCACGACCGCGCGTAAATGGAACCACACAAAAAGTACACATATTGTCACAACCTCTTGTAATAGAAACAAATGCTGTAACTCCGTTAGAATTTAGTCTTACAGGAGAAATATCTCCGTACGTTTCTTCTTTAGATAGAATTACATTTACAGCATCTCTGCCTTCATACACTTCTGATAGTAAGTTTGGTAAATCCTTGTATGCATCTGGGCCAATAACTAAGTCAACTATTTTTTCTTCCTCTAAAAACTTTTCTTTTAAACGTTCAGCCATACAGCCTAAAACGCCCACCTTCATATTTTTGTTTATTTTTTTTACAGCATTATATTTTTGTAATCTTTTGCGAACTGTGGTTTCTGCTTTTTCCCTAATTGAGCAAGTATTAACTAAAACTAAATCTGCTTCTTCAAGAATTTGAGTTGTGTTGTAGCCTTCTTTGTCTAAAATAGCAGCGACAATTTCACTATCATTCATATTCATCTGGCAGCCATAGCTTTCTATAAATAGTTTCTTAGTGTTTTGTTTTTTATTTTCGGTTACAAGTGCCTTTCCTTGTATTTTTTCGTCTATAATTTTTTCTACGTTTTCCATCTATCAATTAAGTAGTTAAAGCGGAGCAAAGATACAACCAAATTTGAATTTTTGTGACAAATTGGCAGAAAAAATAAATTCATAATTCTGTTAATTGTTTGCTATATATTGACAAAATAATTTTTTTTTACAAAAAACTGTCTACTTTTGCAATCGAAATTAATGCGTTTTTAGAGCGTTTCAGCTATAAAATAAAGATAAATGGCAAAGAATTTAGTAATTGTAGAGTCACCAGCAAAAGCAAAAACCATCGAAAAATTTCTTGGAAAAGATTTTCAAGTAGAATCGAGTTATGGTCATATTGCGGACTTACCATCCAAAGAATTAGGAATAGATGTAGAAGGAGATTTTAGCCCAAAATATATAATTTCTGATGATAAAAAACCAGTTGTAAAAAAGCTTAAAGATTTAGCAAAAAAAGCAGATACCGTTTGGTTAGCCAGTGATGAAGATCGAGAAGGAGAGGCTATTGCTTGGCATTTAAAGGAGCAATTAGATTTAAAAAATGAAAATACAAAACGAATTGTTTTTCACGAAATAACGAAGAAAGCTATTCTAAAAGCAGTCGATAATCCAAGGGAGATAGACTACAATATGGTAAATGCACAGCAGGCTCGTAGAGTTTTAGACAGACTTGTTGGGTATGAACTATCACCAGTTTTATGGCGTAAAGTAAAAGGGGGGTTATCTGCAGGAAGAGTCCAATCTGTTGCTGTTCGTTTAATTGTGGAAAAAGAAAGAAGTATTCAAGAATTTTCATCCGAAACTCATTACAAAGTAGTTGCAGAATTTTCTAATAAAGAAGGAAAAACTTTTAAAGCAACGATTCCAAAGAATTTTGAATCTAAAAAAGATGCTGAAAATTTCTTGAAATCATGTTCAAATGCTGACTTTTCAATAGCAGATTTAACTAAAAAACCAGCAAAGAAATCACCAGCAGCGCCATTTACAACTTCAACGTTACAGCAAGAAGCATCTAGAAAATTAGGTTTTCCTGTTGCAAAAACAATGCAAGTTGCACAACGTTTATACGAAGCGGGTTTAATTACCTATATGAGAACAGATAGTTTAAATTTATCTGTGGATGCAAGAAATGCTGCTGAAGAAGAAATTACTAATTATTACGGTAAAGAGTACAGTAAACAGCGTGTTTTTAAGACGAAGTCTAAAGGTGCCCAAGAAGCGCATGAGGCAATTCGTCCTACGAATATGAAAATGCATACCATAGATACTGAATATGACCAAAATAGATTGTATGATTTAATTTGGAAAAGAACGTTAGCTTCTCAAATGAGTGATGCTTTGTTAGAGAGAACTAATATGAAAATTGAGAATTCTGAAAACTCTAAAATTTTCACTGCAAATGGTGAAATGATAAAGTTTGAAGGTTTCTTAAAGGTATACTTAGAAGGAAATGATAATGAAGATGAAGAACAAGCGGGAATGCTGCCAACGTTAAAAGTTGGTGAAAATTTAGAGTATACTTTTATAAATGCAACACAAAGATTTACGAGTCCGCCTTACCGTTTTACAGAAGCATCTTTAGTAAAACAATTGGAAGAGTTAGGTATTGGAAGACCTTCTACGTATGCGCCAACAATTTCTACTGTTCAAAGAAGAGGTTATGTTGAAAAAGGTGATAATGAAGGCATAGAAAGAAATTATGAGCAGATGATTTTATCTGCCGGAACTGTTAAGAGTCAAACTTTGACAGAAAAAACAGGTTCAAATAAAAACAAATTAATTCCTACAGATATTGGGAATATTGTAAATGACTTTTTAGTAGCAAATTTTTCTAATATTTTAGATTTCGGGTTTACTGCGAAAGTAGAATCTTCTTTTGATGATATTTCAGAAGGGGATGAAGATTGGATAGAAATGATTAAGGGTTTTTATACCAAATTCCATGATAATGTAGAAGACGTTAAAGAAAATGCTGAGAGAGAAAGTGGAGAGCGTATTTTAGGAAAACACCCAGAATCTGGAAAAACCGTTTTAGTGCGTTTAGGTAAATTTGGGCCAATTGCGCAAATTGGTGCACCGGAAGACGAAGAAAAGCAATTTGCAAGTCTAAACAAAGATCAGAATTTAGGAACAATTTCTATGGAAGAAGCATTAGAATTATTTTTGCTTCCAAAGACTTTAGGAACTTATGAAGGTGAAGAAGTAATTGTCTCTAACGGACGTTTTGGACCCTATATTAGGTTTGGAGCTATGTTTGTTTCTCTAGAGAAAGGAGAAAACCCAATGGAGGTTGATTTGCCAAGGGCTGAAGAATTAATTGTGGCAAAACAAAAAGCAGATGCACCAATTTATTTTTATGAAGAATTACCTGTGCAAAAAGGCGTTGGACGTTTTGGACCCTTCATAAAATGGAATTCTATATTTATTAACGTAAGTAAAAAGTACGATTTTGATGCGCTGTCTGATGACGATATTATTGAGTTAATTGAAGTTAAAAAACAGAAAGAAATAGATAAAGTTATTCATAATTGGGAAGATGTTGGTATTCGTGTAGAAAAAGCAAGGTGGGGTAGGTTTAATGTTTTAAAAGGAAAAATCAAAATAGAGTTACCGAAAACAACAAAAATAGAAAAACTTTCTAAGGCTGAGGCTATTAAAATGATTGAGGCTAAAACTCCAAAGAAAAAAGTAGCAAAAAGAAAAACACCTGCTAAAAAAACAACAAAAAAGAAGTAAGTATTTTATATATTGCAGCATCTATTAAAAAAAATTGATGAACCAACATTTTTTATCCCCTGTAAAAGAAGCTGTTTTAGCGCATCTAGTAACGCAGTCATTTTCGTGTTTGGGTAAGAAAATTAGAATTCATTCTAAGCAAGAAGGTTTTCCTGATTTAAAGAATGTACAACTAGCCATTTTTGGGGTTGAAGAAGACAGAAACTCAGAAAATAATTTTGGTTGTGGAGAAGACTTGCAGTTTATTCGAAACAAATTATACCAATTATTTCCGGGAAATTGGCAAACAGAAATTGCAGACCTAGGAAATGTCCCAAAAGGAAATTCTGTTACGGATACTTATTTTGCGGTTTCTGAATTAATAACATACTTATTAAAAAAAAATATCATACCAATTATAATTGGTGGAGGTCAAGATATTACCTATGTGAATTATAGAGCTTATGATTCTTTAGAGCAAACTGTTAATATTACTGCCGTAGATAGTCGTTTTGATTTGGGTAATTTAGAGGATGATTTAACATCACAATCTTATTTAAGTAAAGTAATTATGCAAGAACCAAGTAACTTGTTTAATTACAGTAATGTTGGTTATCAAACGTATTTCAATGCCCAAGAAGAAATTGAATTGTTAGATAATTTATTTTTTGACTCTTATAGACTTGGAAAGGCAAAAGAATTAGAAAATATCGAACCTGCTTTTAG
Source organism: Polaribacter sp. Hel1_33_78 (assembly GCF_900106075.1). Taxonomy (NCBI): domain Bacteria; kingdom Pseudomonadati; phylum Bacteroidota; class Flavobacteriia; order Flavobacteriales; family Flavobacteriaceae; genus Polaribacter; species Polaribacter sp. Hel1_33_78. Next base: position 2,882,402 of record NZ_LT629794.1, on the reverse strand, counting down.
GAATGCTGATATTGTATCTATAGATATTGGCGCGATAAGACAAAGTGAAGCTCCTGCAAACAATAACGCTTCTCCGAATGGTTTTTACGGTGAAGAAATTTGTGCTATCTCTAGGTATGCAGGAATTAGTGATAAAGTTACTTCTTTCGGAATTTATGAGTACAATTCTAAATACGATAACAATCATCAAACGGCTAATTTAATCGCTCAGATGATTTGGTATTTTATTGAAGGTGTTAATTTCAGGGTAAAAGACTATCCTTTTTCTGGAAAAGAAAATTATCAAAAGTTTACGGTTTTAATGGAAAACGATGACCCACTAATTTTTTACAAAAGCAACAAAACTGGACGTTGGTGGATAGAGATAAATATTTTATCAGATAATAAATATAAAAGGCATGCGTTAATACCATGTACATTCAAAGATTACACAGAAGCTACAAAGCAAATTATACCTGAAAGATGGTATAAAGCAATGAGAAAGATGTTGTAGTGTGATCATATAATAAAAAACAATACGTTAAAATGTGGTTTCAAGATTGTATTTTAGCAAAAAAAATAATAGGTTTACGAACTTTTAGTAAAGACAAAATATAATATGAAGAAAGCAGCAATATTTGCACTTTTAATAACCGTTTTTTACAGTTGTGGTTCTAATGATAGAGGAGAATTAGTAGGTGTGAAATCTAAGAAAAAATGGTTTTCAGAAAAACCTTACGGAATGGCTAAAATTCCGGGAGGCTCTTTTACAATGGGGAAGCAAGATCAAGATATTTTAGGTACTTTAAATACTCCAACAAAGACAGTTACTGTTCGGCCTTACTATATGGATGAAACTGAAGTAACCAATAATGAGTACAAAGAGTTTGTAAGGTGGGTAAGAGATTCAGTGGTAAGAACTAAACTAGCAGTTCAAGCAGAATTTGCCGCTTTAGGCGCAACGCCAGATGCCAACGGTGATGGACCTTCAGGAGGTATTCAAAATTACGCATTTAAGGCGGCAGATACGGCAGATGCATCTGCTTATCAAAAGTACATGTATGACAATTACTATAGCTTTGATACAATTCAACCTTTAAATTGGGATGAAGAACTTATTTGGAAAAAAGAAGATTTTCCTGATGTAGATTATGTTGAAGTGATGGATTCTGTATACATAAGCAAAGAGGACGCTGTAGACGGTCTAAGAACTTTTAAAACAAAATTATTAAACTATAAATATTCGTGGTTTGATAGAGATAATGCTGCTAGAAAAGGTGGTAAAAGAAAAGATTTTGTTGAATCTGAAGTTTTAAATATTTATCCTGATACAACTGTTTGGGTAAAAGATTTTAATTATTCTTATAATGATCCAATGCATCAAGATTATTTTTATCATCAATCTTATGGAGATTATCCAGTAGTGGGTGTTTCTTGGGGCCAAGCAAATGCTTTCTGTAATTGGAGGACCAAAAAGAAAAATGATTATTTAAGAGGAAGAAAAAATACAACAAAAGTGCCAGATTTTAGATTACCTACAGAAGCAGAATGGGAGTATGCGGCAAGAGGGGGGTTAGAATTTGCTACCTATCCTTGGGGGACAGGGAGCGCAACGAGTGATAGAGGGTGTTTCTTGGCGAACTTTAAACCTGTAAGGGGTAATTATTCTGTAGACGGAGCTTTATATACTATGGAAGCAAAGTCATTTAATGCGAATGATTACGGTTTGTATAATATGGCTGGGAATGTTTCTGAATGGACAAATACGGCGTATAATTTATCATCTTACTATATGGCCTCAACAATGAACCCTAATGTAGAAGATAGAAAAAACAAGAGAAAAATTATTAGAGGAGGATCTTGGAAAGATGTAGCATATTATCTAGAAGTGGCTTCTAGAGATTATGAATATGCAGACACAGCAAGAAGTTACATTGGTTTTAGAACGGTTCAAAACTACTTGGGGACTTCAAATAAATAAGTTAAAATAAAAACAACAATATAATTTTAAAAAAAAATGGCACAATCAAGATCTTATAAAAAAGTAATGAATTTCGTATACGGAATGGGAGCAGCAGTAGTAATAGTTGGAGCTTTGTTTAAAATTCAGCATATTAGTTTAGACCTTGGTATATTTGAAATTTCAGGAGGATTAATGTTAACTATTGGTTTGTTAGTGGAAGCTGGTGTTTTTGCAGTTTCTGCTTTTGATACCCCTGAGGATGATTTTGATTGGACAAAAGTATATCCAGAATTAGGCGCTGAGGGTTTTTCTTCAGAGGATAAATTAGGGGCTGATGGTATTCTATCTCAAAAATTAGATAATTTATTGCAAGAGGCAAAAATTGATGGGGCTTTAATGGAAAGCTTAGGAACTAGTATGAAGAACTTTCAAGGAGCTGCAGAAGGATTATCTGCTGCTGCAGAATCTATCTCATCAACAAATAAGTATAATGAACAAGTGTCATTAGCCGCTGTTCAAATGGAATCGTTAAACGGTTTGTATGCAGTACAGTTGGAAAACTCTAATAAACAAGCAGAGTTAAATACTGCTGTTGTGGAAAATACAGAGAGATTAAAAGAGCAAATGGAGTCTTTAGCAAATAACCTTTCTTCTCTTAACGGTGTTTATGGAGGAATGCTTTCTGCAATGTCTAGCAAATAATTAGTTCAAAGAAATGTATAACTTATTAAAAACTAATTAAAAAATGGCTGGAGGAAAATTGTCTGCAAGACAAAAGATGATTAATTTAATGTATCTTGTATTTATTGCGATGTTAGCAATGAATATGAGTAAAGAAGTATTATCAGCTTTTGGTTTTATGAATGAAAAACTAACTGTAAATAACGCTTCAACAACAGATAAAAATAATGAAGCATATGCTAATTTAGCAACAAAAGCGAAAGAACAAAAAGAAAAATTTGGGAAGCTTAACGAGCAAGCGAATGAAATAAAGAAATTTTCAGCTGACTTTTATTCATATTTAGATGAATTAAAATTAAAAATGGCAGCTGATATTGAGAACAAATCGGATTATGAAGCGATGGATAAAACTGATTTTTTAGATGCTTATTTCTTTAAGGGAGATGGTTATACATCTGAAGGTCAAGATTTTTTGGATAAAATTAATGGTTTTAGAACAAGCTTAGTAAATACATTAGGTTCTGATAGTAAGTTTACTCCAGTAATTAATAAAAGATTTAACACAGATGATGTTAATAGGGGTGGAAAGAAAACACAAAAATGGTTAAAGGCAAGATATGAAGGATTTCCTTTAGTAGCTTCCTTAACAAATCTTACGCAAATGCAAGCTGATATTAAAAATTCAGAAGCTGATATCGTTACAGATTTATTAGGAGGTAAAATGGAGGAAGCTCTATCATTGACGAATTATGAAGGTATTGTTAGTTTAAAGAAAACAGCTTATTTTGCAGGTGAAAGAGTTACAGGTGAAGTCGTTTTAGGACGTTACGATGCCACGTTAGTTCCTAATAAAGTCTTGCTTAATGGTAAAGATGCTACAAAGAATGTTAAGGATGGTCAAGTAATTTTGGACTTTCCTGCTGGTAATGTTGGAGAGAAATCAATTAAAGGGACGATTTATTTTACAGAAAACGGAGTAGAAGTTCCTGTTGATTTTGAAAGCAAATATAGCGTAATAGCTGAGCCTAGTAGTGCCGTAGTTTCTGCTGATAAGATGAATGTTGTTTATAGAGGTTTAGATAACCCAATCTCAGTTTCTTTACCAGGAGTTGGAGCTAATAATATTTCAGTTTCTGCAACGGGTGGTAAATTATCTAAAAATGGATCAGCTTATATGATGAGGCCTGGACCATCAAGCACGGCTGTGGTTAATGTGAGTGCAAAATTAAGTAGTGGTAAAACTGTAAATTCTAAAGCAACATTTAGAATTAAAGACATACCAGCAGCAATGGGTTCTGTTCGTAATCAATTTGGAACTGTAAGAATGCCAAAATCAGGTTTAGCTAATGCTCCCATAAGTGCTGGTTTACCAGACTTTATGTTCGATTTAAAATTAAAAGTGAATAGTTTTAAAATAAAAGTACCAGGTCAACTAACGATCATTGTTAATGGATCAAGATTAAGTGCAGCTGCCAAACAAAAATTATCAAAAGCTAAAAGAGGAGATATTATTAATATTTATGATATTAAAGCTTCTATTATTGGTAACTCATACAAGCTCAAACAAGTTTTACCAGTTAATATAGAATTAACTAATTAGAATAAAAAATTAGATTATGGTTAGAAATTTTTTAATACTAGTTTTCATTTTGATTACTTCCGGTTTAGTAAAGGCTCAAGCCAATTTATTAAATTCTAAATCTGTAAGTCAAATAGGAAAGAAAAATGAACAACAATTAGTTGCTGATAATGATGGCCCAATCCCTTATGGATATGTGGACGATAGAGATATCATGTGGTCTAAAGTTGTTTGGGAATTTGTAGATTTAAATCAAAAAATAAATTTACCTTATTATTTTCCAATTGATACCACCAATATTTCTTCAGATAGAAGATCTTTGTTTGATACACTCATTAAAGGGATTAAACAAGGTAAAATTAAGGAGGCATATACAGATTCTTTTTTTACCTCTAAAATTACCCAAGATGAAATAGATACACGTTTAGTAAATATTCGTGATGAAAATGGATATAAAGATACATTTAGAATTCAAACTCAAGATGTAGAAGGATACATGTTAAAAGGGATGTGGTATTTTGATAAACGTCAAGGAGAAATGAAATATAGATTGCTGGCTCTGGCACCAATGGGAAAAGATGTTCAGACTTTGGGTGTCGAAAATATAGAAGATGAAAATTTATATGAGTTATTTTGGATTTTCTTTCCAAATGCGAGAGGAATTTTACATGATGCAAAGGTCTTTAATCCAAAAAACGCAACTCATCCTATTTCTTATGATCATTTATTAAATGCAAGAAGGTTTAGTGCTGTAATTGTAAGAGAAGAGAATATCTACGGAAATAGAGCTATTGAAGATTATGTTCGTGGAAATTCTTTATTCCAACTTTTAGAAGCAAATAAGATTAAAGAAGATATTAGAAACAGAGAAATTGATATGTGGAATTATTAATTTGGTTTCAATAAGTATTGAAAAGCGTTCCAAATTTTGGAACGTTTTTTTTATTTAAAAGAAGTATTTTTGAATGATGAAGTTAGATTATATAGTTGTTGGCTTAGGGCTAGCAGGTTTGGCATTTATTGAGGAGTTAATTGAGGCAAACAAGAGTTTTTTGGTTTTCGAAGACAATTCACAAACCTCTTCTTTAGTGGCTGGAGGAGTATATAATCCTGTTATTTTAAAAAGATACTCACCAGTTTGGAATGTAAAAGAACAATTAGCCTTAGCACTTCCTTTTTATGAACGATTAGAAAAAAAATTCGATCAAGAATTCGATCAAAAATTTGTTATTAAAAAAGCTTTTAAATCTATTGAAGATCAGAATAATTGGTTTTCGGCATTTGACAAACCTAAAGTAGCTCCGTATTTAGACTCGAAATTAGACAATCAAACATATAATGGAGTTTTAGGAAATCATCAATTTGGAAATGTTAAGGAAGGAGGTAGAATAGATACCCAAAAATTAGTCGAAACCTATAGGGAATATTTAAAAGAAAATAATTGGATTCGATTTGAGAATTTCAATCATAATAACATAAAATTTAAGGATCAGACTATTCAATATCAAGACATAGAAGTGCATAAAATTGTATTTGCAGAGGGGTTTGGGTTGAAAGAGAATCCCTACTTTAATCATTTACCATTAGAGGAAGTAAAAGGAGAAACTATTACAATCCATGCGCCAGAATTAGAAATTGATTTTCTTGTAAAATCAACCTTGTTTGTTATGCCAATAGGTCATCACCAGTATAAAGTTGGTGCTACCTTTAACCACGCAGATAAAACCTCCATCCCTTCAATAGAAGGAAAGGAAGAATTGGTTGCAAAACTTAAAAAGGTACTTTCCGTGCCTTATACAATTGTAGACCAAGCCGCGGGGATTCGTCCTGCAGTAAAAGACAGAAGACCTATGGTTGGGGTACATCCACAGTTTAACAATTTAGCGGTTTTAAACGGTTTGGGAACGCGTGGGGTTATCATATCGCCAACAGTAGCCAAACAATTGTTTAATCACCTAGAAAATGAAGGGAAATTAGATCCAGAAACTGATATCAAACGATTTGAAAAAAAATAAATGTAGTTTAAAATTATTTAAAAGTTACAAACTTTATTTTTCATAATTGACAAACATATTTATCCAAATAATTCGGGCCAATCTTAAATTTATAGGTGCTAAAATAAAAAGAGATCCAAAAACTGTAAATAAAGATTGCAGCAAATTTAAATTAAAACCTAGTTTAGCAATTAAAAAAGTAACAATAGAAACTGCTACTGTAATACCATAATTTACATACATCGCTCCATAATAAAAAGAAGGTTCTAACATGTATTTTAAATTACATTTAGGGCAATTCTCATATAATTCAGTAACCTTTGTTAAGTTAAAAGTACAACGATTTTTAAAGAAGTAACCTTCCTGACATTTAGGGCATTTTCCTTTTAAAATACTATAAAATTTTGTCCCTTTTTTAAACATGAAAAACTGTATTTTTTTAGTTAGTTTTGCAAACTATAAATTTAGGTAAAATTAATGTTAAACGTACACAACTTAACAGTTTCCTTTATGGGAACTGAATTATTTTCAGGAATTACTTTCAAATTAAATAAAGGGGATAGAATTGGTCTTATTGGAAAAAATGGAGCAGGAAAATCTACCCTTTTAAAAGTACTTTCTAAAGATATAGAAAGTAGTGGTACTATGGCCTTTGATAAAGATGTGCAAATTGGTTTCTTACGACAAGACATCGATTTTGTGGAAGGAAGAACAATTTTAGAAGAAGCATACCAAGCCTTCGAAGAAATCAAAGAAATCGAATCAAAACTTGATGAAATTAATGAACAATTAGCGATTAGAACAGATTACGAAAGTGAAGGTTATACGCAGCTAATTCATGATTTAACAGATTTAACCGAGCGTTATGAACTTCTTGGAGGTTATAATTATCAAGGAGATACCGAAAAAATTCTACAAGGTTTAGGTTTTCAAAGAGAAGATTTTGATAAGTTGACTGATACTTTTTCAGGTGGATGGAGAATGCGTATTGAATTGGCAAAACTACTGTTACAGAATAATGATATTTTATTATTAGATGAGCCAACAAACCATTTAGATATTGAATCTATTATTTGGTTAGAAAACTTTTTAAAAGGATATTCAGGCGCTATTGTTTTGGTTTCTCATGATAAAATGTTTTTAGATAATGTAACCAATAGAACAATAGAAATCTCTCTAGGTCAAATTTACGATTATAAAAAACCCTATTCTCAGTTTTTATTATTAAGAGGAGAAATTAAAGAAAAGCAGTTACAAGCTCAAAAAAATCAAGAGAAAGAAATAAAGCAAAAACAACACTTAATAAATAAGTTTAAAGCAAAAGCGAGTAAAGCTTCAATGGCACAATCTTTAATGAAGCAACTAGATAAGGTTGAATTAATTGAAGTAGATCAAGACGATAATCAGGCAATGAATGTTCGTTTTGCAATTTCTAAAGAGCCAGGAAAAATTATTGTTGAAGCAGAAAATTTAAGCAAAAGTTATGGTGATAAACACGTTTTAGAAGATGTAGATTTATTAATAGAACGAAATAGTAAAATTGCTTTTGTCGGTCAAAACGGACAAGGAAAATCAACATTAGCAAAAATGATGGTTGGTGAAATTCCGTTTGGAGGGGTTCTTAAACTCGGCCATAACGTAGAAGTTGGCTATTTTGCTCAAAATCAATCTGAACATTTACCACCAGAAAAAACAGTTTTAGAAATAATGGAAGACGCTGCAACGGATGGAAACAGAATGCGCGTTAGAGATATGCTAGGTTCTTTCTTATTTGGAGGTGATGCAGTTGATAAAAAGGCAAAAGTACTTTCCGGAGGAGAGAGAAATAGGTTAGCATTGTGTAAGCTATTATTAGCACCTTTTAATGTGTTAATCATGGATGAGCCAACAAACCATTTAGATATAGCCTCAAAAACTGTTTTAAAAGAAGCTTTAAAAAGTTTTAATGGAACGTTAATATTGGTTTCTCACGATAGAGATTTCTTACAAGGATTAACATCAAGTGTTTATGGTTTTAAGGATAAAGTGATTAAAGAATATTTAGGAGATATTGATTATTTCTTAGAACAACATAAAATTGAAAATCTTAGAGAAGCAGAAAAAAGGACGGTCGTAAAAGTAGATAAAACTTCAACTAAAAAAGAAGATTATCAAATGTCTAGAGAGCAAGAAAAAGAGTTGAAAAAATTAAAAAACAAAATCTCTAAAATAGAAACGGAAATTGCAAATTTAGAAGGAGAAATTGAAAAGATAGATTTAGAATTAGCCCAGAATTATGATGAAGTTTCCTCTAGACCCAACTTCTTTGAAAAATACAAAGCAAAAAAAACAAAATTAGACTCTTTAATGAAAGATTGGGAAAAGGTGGAAGCGGAAGTTTCTAATTTCTCATAACTTGCGTAAATTCTTCTTTACAGAATTTTTAGGGGAGTCAACTAAAATAATTAAATTATAAATTTCTGTCTAAACAGGAATGATAAACAATGAATTTCAACTCAGCAGTAGAATCCAAAAATCAACAAGTTTTTCTCCCAGTTTTGGAAGAAAAGAAGGTAGAACTCTTTATAAAACGAGAAGATTTAATTCACCCTTATGTTTCAGGGAATAAATTTAGAAAATTAAAATACAACTTACAAGAAGCGAAGAAACTTAAGAAGAAAGCACTATTTACTTATGGTGGTGCGTTTTCTAATCATATCGTAGCAACAGCAGTGGCAGGTAAAATAGCAGGGTTTAAAACTTTTGGAATTATTAGAGGTGATGAATTAGGGAAAAAACTTGAACAAACTTTAGAAGAAAATGCTACCTTAAGAGAAGCTCATAAGAATGGAATGAAATTTCAGTTTGTCTCTAGAGAACAATACAGACAAAAATTATCATTTGGCTTTGTTGAAAAGATGAAAAATAAATGGGGCGACTTTTACGTAATTCCTGAAGGTGGAACAAATTGTTTGGCAGTTGATGGTTGTGAAGAAATTTTAAATAAAGAAGATTCAGAATTTAATTATATTTGTTCAGCTGTAGGAACAGGAGGAACGATTTCTGGTTTGATAAATGCATCTAAAAAAAATCAAAAAATAATAGGATTCCCTGCTTTAAAAGGTAATTTTTTATCAGAAGAAATCAAAAAATATGTAGGCAGAAAGAAAAACTGGAGTTTACAGAAAGCCTACCATTTTGGGGGGTATGCAAAATATGATGAGGAATTAATAACTTTTATTAATAACTTTACAGCAGAAACAGGTATTTTACTAGATCCTATTTATACAGGTAAAATGTTATTTGGAATTTTAGACTTAGTTAAAAAAGATACGTTTAGCGAAGGGACTAAAATTTTAGCAATTCATACAGGAGGAATTCAAGGAATTCAGGGAATTAATCATCAATTAGAAAATAAAAATCAGGAATTAATTAACGTTTTATGAGATTAAAGGTTCTATTTTACTGCGTATGTATAGTGATTTTATCAAGTTGCGGAGCTAGCAAAAAAACGACTCATAAAAAGAAGAATGCTGGTGTAGTTTTACAAGAATCCAAGCCTAAAAAGGCGCCTTCTGTAAATCAAAAAGAATTGATTAAAAAGTTAGTTAAGAAAAACCCAAAATTAAATAAACATACGCTAGCTTATATTGGAAAATATGCGCCAATCGCCGTAAAGGAAATGCATAAAAATAAAATTCCGGCAAGCATAACCTTAGCACAAGGAATTTTAGAATCTGGTAGAGGAAGAAGTGAACTAGCATTAAAATCTAACAATCATTTTGGAATTAAATGTCATACTGGATGGAACGGAGAACGTGTGTATCATGATGATGATGAAAAAGGAGAATGTTTTAGGAAATACCAATATGTAGAGACTTCTTACGATGATCATTCTGCATTTTTAACGAAAAGAAAACGATACGCTTTTTTATTTAATTATGGAGCTAAGGATTATAAGAAGTGGGCAAAGGGATTAAAAAAAGCGGGTTATGCTACAGATAAAAAATACCCAAACAAACTGATAAAAATTATCGAAGATTATAAACTACATGAGTTTGATCAGCAGAAAAGAAAGGGTTTTAAATATAAAGAGCCTAAAAGAAATAAAGAGGAAACAAAAGTTTCTGCTACGAAATACTACAAGGTAAAAAAAGGAGACACTTTATATTCTATTGCCAGAAAATTCAGTCTTTCTGTTTCTGAACTAAAGCAGGTTAACAATTTAAAAACTAATATAATTTCTATAAATCAGGTTTTAAAGACGAACTAAAGTATTACTTGAGAATTCTTTTAAATAAATTTTTTTTGTAGCAAGCTTTATTTACTTTTTTATCAAATTTGTGTCGAGATATTTTTTTATGAATATCTTAACGTAGCGCTTTCAAATTTTTTTCAAAAAAATCATTTTTAAATTATAAAAATATGCTTATTGTTAAATCTGTAAACGGAAAACATCCCCAAATACCAGAAGATTGTTATGTTGCAGAAAATGCGACTATTGTGGGTGAAGTTTCTCTTGGAAAAGAGTGTAGCATTTGGTTTAATGCAGTTCTTAGAGGAGATGTACACTATATAAAAATCGGAAATAAGGTTAACATTCAAGATGGTGCAGTAATCCATGCAACTTATCAGAAATCGCCTACAACTATTGGTAATAATGTTTCAATCGGGCACAATGCAATTGTGCATGGTTGTACAATTCACGATAATGTTCTAATAGGCATGGGTTCAATTATTATGGACGATTGTGTCATAGAGTCTAACTCAATAATTGCGGCGGGAGCAGTAGTTACCAAGAATACAAGAGTAGAGAGTGGTAGTATTTATGCAGGTGTTCCTGCTAAAAAAGTGAAAGATATTTCCCAAGAATTAATTTCTGGTGAAATAGATAGAATTGCCAATAATTATGTAAAATACTCTGGTTGGTTTAAAGAATAATATTTGGGCGTTACACAAGGTCGCGCTTTTCATTATATCTTTTATTCAACCTTCATAAAAGGATGTCATTGCAATCGCTAACGCAAAATTAAACATAAAATAAAAATCCGATTTCAAATTAAGAAACCGGATTTTTGTTAAAACGTATCAATCCAAACTAGTCATTAAAATCTTTTTTGGCCATCCTTCTTTTTTTCATCATTTTCATTCCTTTCATTTTTTTTTCTTTTTTCGTTTCCTCAAACTTCTCAAATTGGTTTTTATTTAAGATGTCTTTCATTTTGTTTTTAAAGGCAATTTGATTGTCTAATAGCTTACTTTTCATAGTGTAAACTTCATCTGAAGAAGGTCTCTTTTTGGCAGTTCTAAGTTCCTTTCTTTTTAACATTTCCGCTTTTTTATTTTCCGCTTGTTTATGTATTAAAGGTTTTATTTGGTTTTGTTGCTTTTCGGATAAATCCAAAGACAATGTCATTCTTTTAAGAGCTAAATCTGTATGCTGCTCAATGGTTAATTTTTGCTGGTGCTTTCCTCTTTTTTTTTGCGCTTCTACTGTTAAAGTAAAAGCGATTGCTAAAATTAAAATGCTTGCTATTTTTCTCATGATATAAATGTTTAATTAACTTTTTAGGTATATTTCTTTGACCTTGAAATTTTTAAAAGGTTTAAGCTTATAATCCAAATTAAGAAGTATTTAACACTTTATAATTTTGATCTTAAGGCTTGATAGCATGTAACTCTGCAATTAATGAAAGCTTTTTATCAGGTTTAGCTAAAATGTTATCTGATGCTAATAATACCGTAATCATTGGTTGTGGAGATTTTGTTTTACTTACGTTTGGTAAACGTTTATTTTAAAAGTACAGTTTGGGGTGATTGTGCAATCCTTTAAACATAGATTGCACATATAAATTATTAAATTACCTGACAGGGATATCTGGATTTTAGATTTCCATCAACAACTTTTAAAATAGAGTATTTTCTGAGAAAAAATGATTAAATTTAAACCATAGTATGAAGTAGATCAAAAATGCGGCTGCAGTGCGAAAAGGAGCACGAGAAACTTCAAAGTAATCCAAAAATGAACCTATGAAACAATTTGTAAAATATTTTCTCCGCTTTTTAGTAATAATTATAATAGCCTTTATTGCGTTCTTTTTTTGGGCTTCATCTTCCACTTTAAATAGTACAGAATACAAAGTGGTTTCTGAATTAGAAAATAAAGTAAAACCAGAAAACGACACTATTTTTAGTATTGTAACATACAATATTGGGTATTTAAGTGGAATGACTAATAACAGAGCTATCGAAAAACCAAAGCAGTTATTTGATAATAATATGAATAAGGTTCTACTAGAAACTAAAAACGTAAATCCAGATATTATCGCTTTTCAAGAAATAGATTATAATGCTAGTCGTTCTTATAATGTAAACCAAGAAACTGAAATAGCAGCTTTAGGATTTAATTATGCTGCAAAAGCTGTTAATTGGGATGAGCGTTATTTACCTTTTCCTTATTGGCCCATAAAGATGCATTTTGGCAAAGTCGTTTCTGGGCAATCGATTATCAGTAAATATCCTTTAAAAGAACATCAGAGAATTGTTTTACAAAGAGTAGAAAGTGAACCTTTTTATAGAGATGCATTCTATCTAGAGCGTTTAGCGCAAGTTGTAAAAGTAGTTTTAAACGGCCAAGAAGTGGTTTTAATCAACATTCATTTAGAGGCTTTTGACAAAGCGACTAGAGTGAACCAATTTGAAGAAGTTTTGGCGATATTTAATAAATATAAAAATGATTACCCAACAATTTTATTAGGGGATTTTAATTCTAGAGCCAGAGATAAAGATGCTGTTATTCAAAAAATGTTTGCAATGAAAGGCATTGGAAATGCTGCTTTTGATATGAATAATCTCGGGAATACTTTCGATACAAAAAATCCTTTTGAAAGAATAGATTATATTTTCTACACAAAAAATTCTATTGAATATATTTCAGGAAAAGTACTAAATCAGTTTGAACAAGCATCAGATCATTTACCGGTAGAAATGCAATTTAAATTGAAGTAAATTAATTATTTTTAGCTTCTTTAATAATTTCTTTTACAGCGATTGAGTATGCTTTGGCATTACTTGCTTTTTTAATCTTTTTATAAGTTTTCTGCGGATTTGAAAAACTTCTAGAAAAGTATTCCCAAAAACCAAGCATTTTCATTTTAATGGGTGTCGGTCCAGAAAGCGCAGCATCATATTCTTCAAAAATACGATCGTGAAATTCATGAAATATTTCAAATCTATTTCTTGGATATTCAGTTGTATCATTCTTAATCATGTTCGGCAAAAATGGATCTGCAATTAAACCTCTTCCAATCATCCAGTGATCTATAGAATTAAAGCGTTCTTTTAGTTTTTTAAAAGCAGTAACAGAAGTAATATCCCCATTATAGTACATTTTATGTTTACTATTGTCTAAACATTTTTGAAACGCTTCTAAATTAGTGCCTCCTTTATACAATTGCTTGCCAATTCTTGCGTGAATTGCAATATTTTTTAAAGGATAAGTATCTAAAATTGGTAAAACATCTAAAATTTCTTCGGGAGTATCATAACCCATTCTCATTTTCATGGAGACCAGGATGTCAGATTCGTTATGAATTTTATGAAGAATGGTATTTATCTTTTTAGTATCAGCAATTAAACCAGATCCCATTCCTCGTTTTGTAACCATAGGGTATGGGCAACCTAAATTCCAATTCAATTCTTTGTAGCCTAATTCTTGAACATATTTAGAAACGAATAAAAATTCATCAACATCATTCGTAATAATTTGAGGAATTACTTCTAATTCCGTATTATTTTCCGGAAGAATATCATTTTTATAAGAGTTCTTAATAATTAATTTTCCATTTAGTCTAATATACGGGGAATAAAATGTGTCTATTCCACCAAAAAAATGATTGAAGGCATTTCTAAATTTATAATCTGTAAATCCTTGAAGCGGAGAAGATAGAAGTGTTTGATTCATGAAAAATTTATATCAATTCAAGTATAAAATGAAATCTTAAAAAGATCAATTTGAGATGCAATATTTTATATTAAAAATCATATTCGATGTGCAAATATAACACACTTTCCAAAGCATTTGATAAACAAATTGCTCTAAATAAATCTAAAAAATAGTTGAACCACTTCCTTGTTTCTATGCAGTTTACGTTGAAGTAATTTATTTTTTAAAGATGAATTGTTTAAAATGAAAAACCTCCCAAATGTGAGAGGTTTTATATGTATTCAATACTGTTATTTGGAGTTTAAGTTGAAATACATTCAATGTTTTTGTGCTAGTTCCACAACCTATATTTTGCCAATAATAATCCTTTTTGATTTTTAGTTTTTACAAACAAAAAAAGCTTTTAATTAGAACTCTTCTTTTTTGTAAACGGTTACACCTTCTTTAATGGTTTCCATAACTAAAATGTCTTTGATGTCATCGAGCTCAGATTTCAAAGGATTTTCATTTAGAATTACTAAATCAGCAAGTTTACCAACTTCGATCGTACCTTTTCGGTCTTCTTCAAAATGTTGGTAAGCTGACCATTCAGTGATGCATTTCAGAGCTTCATAAGGTGTTAATCTTTCTTTTTCACCTATAATTTTCCCTGATCTTGAAACGCGATTTGTAGCTGTCCATATAACGCGCATCAAGTTTGGTAAAGCCACAGGAGCATCCGTATGTATTGTTATTTTGAGCCCTTTATTTAATGCTGTTCTGGTGGGACTAATTTTATTACCTAAACTATCACCAATAATTTCTTTATGCCAATCTCCCCAATAAAAAGTATGCAATGGAAAAAGGGATGCTATGATATTTAAATCTTTAAAATCATCTAGCTGATCCTCTCGAACATACTGGCCATGAATAAGAACATCTCGTCTACCTTTATTTCCGTAAGTATCGGTCACTTTTTTTAAGCTTCTAATCATTTGATCCATCGCAGCATCTCCATTTGCATGCGTATGTATTTGCCAATTATTTTGAAAAGCTTTTTCATAAATTTTTTCAACTTCTTCGTCAGAGGGAATAGCAGGATATCCTAAATATCCTTTTTTTGCACCCTTTGGAGGCACCAAGTAAGGTTTAGTTCTCCAAGCTGTTCTTCCTTGCGGAGATCCATCTAAAGTGAGCTTAACCCCAGCAATTCTGTAATGATTTTTATAGGAAGAGCTATACCAATCAGATGTTAATAAGGAGTCTGAAATTGAGTAATCGATATAACTTACAACGTCGAGCTTCAAGAAATCAGTATTGGCAGCATGCTCTAAAAAAAGATGCGAATTCTTCATTGCGCGTCCTTCTTGAACAGTTGTATAGCCATAAGACAACGCCATGTTTTGTCCCGCCGTTAGAAATACTTTTAATGCTTCTTCACTTTTAGGTCCGAGAACAGCCGGCATATATGGAATTGCAGCTAATTCTTCTAATACGCCATTGGGTTCTTGGGTATCCCCAATGCGTCTGATAATTCCGCCTTCTGGATTGGGTGTCTCTGAGTTGATATTTAGTAATTCTAGTCCTTTGCTATTTACCACACAAAAATGTCCGGAAATATGAACAATCATAATAGGGTATTCGGTTGAAACTTTATCTAAATCACTTTTTGTTGGAAACCTTTTATCCTCTAATACGGAGTCGTCAAAACCCATTCCGAAAATCCAACCTGTTAATTTAATGTTTTCTGGAGTTGACCAATCTTTTAAGATCTGAATTAATGATTCGATATTGTTTGCCCCAGCATCCGGTGGTGGAAGTATTTGCGCTCCAATAGATTGACTCGGAAATCCTGCAAAATGTGCATGCGCATCTATAAAGCCAGGGAGTAATGTTTTTCCGTTCAGATTATTTTTTTTTGAAGAAGGAAAGCGTTTTTTTGCTTCAGAAAGAGGACCAACAAATGCGATAGAATCTCCGCTCGTAACTATGGCTTCAGCGTAAGTGGGTTCGTCTCCGCTCATAGTGATAATATCTCCTCCAAAATATAAAAATTGACTTTCAAGCAATTTATTAGAATGATTAGTACAACTGGAAAATAGTATTGCTAGAAGTAAAAATGTTAAAAGCTGTTTCATATGTTTATTTTTAAGGTAGCGTTAAACGAATTTAGTGTTTTATAATTAGAAATAGGTTAATATGTTTAAAGAGCAGTTTTTTCAGTTATAATTATTAATTTCTTTTTGTGTGTTTCTATCCAGTTGCAAAGTAAATAAAAAATCACTCTCTAAAAGTTTACAAGGCGATTCAATAGCATCGATTTATCTAAAGTCAAATTTAGAGTATATTCTGGAAAGATATCTGTTATGTATTTAGAGTAAGTTCCTGAAAATACGGATTAATAGTCAGTTGTATTTTTTTTACATTTATTCTTATATATAAATATCAAGAAAAGTAGGATAAAATATTTCTGGTTATAAATAGTCCTTATGCTAAAAATTAGTTAAAACAAAACCTGAGATTAAATTATAATCTAAGATTTTTAAACTTATGGAAGTGGAATTTTAATTTTTTAAGTTAGCATTGTTCCTATATCCACGTTTATTTTGATACCAATCTGGATAGGATGTACCTCCAGAGGTTGCCCAATTAGCAAAGAAGTTATAAGCCTCCGTAATAATAACTTTTTCTTTTGGCGCTTTGTATTTTCCATTTATATTCATAGCCCAAGGGAAACCTTCAGGTGTTTTAAAATTACCATCACTATCTCGAACTGTTGGTCCCTCTTCAATAGATACCGTTGTTGGATAATAAGTTGTTGGTTTATTAGGTAAGTGTACTTCTTTAAGTCTATTCATGTTTGCGATTAGAAAAGGATTAAAAGGAGCATTACCTAGAGCAGCAGTAGTTATAGGGTTCTCGAATACAATAGATATGGTATTGGGTAACCCTACATTCAGGTGGGCGTTATCAAAGAATATAATCACCGCATTTGGTTGTGCTTGCTCTGTTCCATTCGCATTATTCGTTATAATGCCTTCCGTTAAATTTGATCCGGTAACACTTGAGATTGCTGAAGGCGAAACACCTTCTAATTCTAAACCAAAGCCGTTCTTATAACCTGCTCCAATAGATTCAACGATATAATTATAATCTACTTGCGTTACATTATTTTCTGCATTTAAAATGGTTTTTATGTTGTAACTAATAACTAAATCATTAAAATCATAATCGCCGGAGTATGGCCATAAGTCTTCGAACGCTATGGTTGCATTTGTAAATTCATTTGGATAAAACATTTTATTAGTGACTTCTGCACAATCACCAGCAAGCGTTTCTGTAATAACAACATTGTCAATAAAATTACCAACACTTATACTGCCAGCTGTATTTACAGCTTCAAAAATAAAATAAGTGTCATCTTGTCCAAAGGGTACGGTGTAGGTTCCAGAATACTTTACCCAGGCAGTATTACCGGTGGTCATTGTAGTTTCAATAGTCGCCGTAGCTAAATTTTCTCCAATTCTTACCACGGCGGTATCGGTTCCTGCCCGACCGCGATGCCATACCGACCAGCTTATTTCTGCTCCAGGGCTAGTACAAATACGTTGATACAGTGCTGAGTTTTGTGTTGCATTTAGTTCTGCAAAATATCTTCCATTTAGAGCAGGTACTCCAAGAAATCCAGATTTCCACAACTCAATCCTATTATCAGTTGCTGTCGTAGACCAGCCATCAACAAAACTTTCCTGGGGTTGGATATAACTTCTAGGAAGCGCAGGCCCATCTTCAAAATCACCATTTATAAAAACGTTTTCGGTACATTCTACACAACCCGTGCTGCTTACTTTATAAGCTCTAGCAGTTTTATTCGCAGTCTTACTGGCCGTTATCGTAAAATCAATTTTATTATTTAAAACGTCTATAATTTCGTAAGAATACTCCAGTCCATCTTTTCTAGAAATATATACTTTATCATAAACACTAGACAAACTAAGCACATGATTAACGATGCCATTATATGGTTTACCAGCATATAACAAACTTTTGAGTGCTTCAGAAATATTTTCAGCTTCAGAGTCATAATCGCTTGAATAGGCAAAAACTTCATATTTTACAAAAGGTGTTGCATCAATAATAGTTAATATTACATCTCTTTCAGTTTCAAAATTAAATCCATTTGGAATGTCTAAGTTTTCTAAGACTTGTATTGCATTTTCTGAAACCTCTACTGTTTCAGGTTCTTGCATATCAACATCATTTGGTATACAAGAACTAAAAATTATTAAAAAAGAAATTAAAAAGTAAATATTAAATTTTTTCATACAGCATCTTGGTTAAGGAGTTATTTCTTATCCTAGTTACGCAAGGTATGAACAGAATTTTTCTTTTGCTTATGCCATTGGACTGTTGAGGCTTTTTGAGAATTCAATAACCATTAAGTGTCGATGAACGGTATTGGTAAAAACGAAATAAAACTCAATGAAAAACTGCATTTTCAGAAGACTTTATTTTCCTTGATTGTTTCCCAGTCAGTTTTTATAATTTAAAGGCTTCTTTCACTTTGTCAACATAATCTAATTTTTCCCAAGTAAAGGTTTCTACTTCTTCAGAAACAGTCTCTCCCATTGGGTTAGAAAAAGTAACTATTTTTATTTCTGAAGTTCTTCCCATGTGTCCATAAGCAGCAGTATCAGAGTAAATAGGTGTTCTTAATTTTAAACGTTGTTCAATAAAATAGGGGCGCATATCAAAAATAGTTTCTACAATTTTACTAATTTCTCCATCCGTTAAATCTATGGTAGATGTTTGATACGTATCTACATTTATACTTGTTGGTTCTGCAACGCCAATGGCATAAGAAACTTGCACTAAAACTTCTTTACAAAGTCCTGCAGCTACTAAGTTTTTAGCAATATGTCTTGTTGCATAAGCTCCGGAGCGATCTACTTTACTTGGATCTTTTCCAGAAAAAGCACCACCACCATGAGCTCCTTTTCCACCGTATGTATCAACAATAATTTTTCTTCCAGTTAAACCAGTATCTCCATGAGGTCCTCCGATGACAAAAACACCAGTCGGGTTTATGTGATACGTAATATGATCCGTAAATAATTTTTGAATATGAGTAGGCAACTTTGCAACAACTCTAGGAATCAAAATTTCAACAATTTCTTTTTTGATTTTAGTTAGCATTACTTCTTCAGATTTGTCAAAATCATCATGCTGCGTAGAGATTACAATTGCATCAATTCTTTGCGGAATGTTATCATCAGAATACTCTATTGTTACTTGAGATTTTGCATCTGGTCGTAAATAGGTAATATCTTTATTTTCTCTCCGTAATTCAGCTAGTTCTTTTAATAAACGATGAGATAATTCTAAGGCCAAAGGCATATAGTTTTCAGTCTCATCAGTAGCATAACCAAACATCATTCCTTGATCTCCAGCGCCTTGTTCTTCTGGGTTCATCTTATCTACACCTTGATTAATATCTGGTGATTGTTCGTGAATTGCAGATAAAACGCCACAAGAATTACCATCGAACATGTAGGCACTTTTAGTATAACCAATTTTATTAATTACGTCTCTTGCAATTTGCTGAACGTCTAAATACGTCTTAGATTTTACTTCACCTGCTAAAATCACCTGACCCGTTGTAACTAAAGTCTCACAAGCAACTTTACTATTTTTGTCGAATGCTAAAAAGTTATCAATTAAAGCATCAGAAATTTGGTCTGCAACTTTATCTGGATGTCCTTCAGAAACACTTTCTGAGGTAAATAAATATGACATAATATTCTTTTTTTTATTAAAAAATGATTCCTAGATGCAAAACATAGAGGTTTCTTTAAACTGCTATCTCTGTAAAAACAGAAAACTGTGAAAAATAAAAATTGATTGCGTCGTTGCTAAAAGAAGTATATAATTACTGCTTTAGCATTTTTTTTATGAGGTTGCAATCAGTTCAAATTTTTCCTCTCAATTGGATTACAAAAGTACACTATAAAATTAAAATGGATCCTTTTTTTATGATAATTATTTGTGATAGCATCATCAATAAATCAATTTAAAGGTTTTAAAATTGATGTTTTTAAAGAATAAATAAAACAAACATGCTTAAACTGAGAAATCAATATTTTAATAAAAAGAAACTAGTTTTTATTTGGATATTAAATTTTTCTGCCATTATATTTGCACTCACAAAGTTCAATAACTTATTGAAATGTTATCAAGAAAGGTGTAGGGATTAGACCCAATGAAGCCTTAGCAACCCTTTAGAAATAAAGAAGGTGCTAAATTCTACTCAATTATTTTATAATTGGATAGATAACAAAAAAGAATTTTCCTGTTCTGGAAAATCCTATTTTCTTAATAACATTTTTCTAGTAAGTACATCAATTAAAAATTGGTGCATTTGACTTTTTTGTTTATTTATTAACTCAAAAAAATAGAAAAATGAGTACATTAAAATTAGCAACTAACGCGTTGCACGCAGGACATGACGTGACTGCAAACGGAGGTACAAGAGCAGTGCCTATTTATCAAACGACATCGTATGTTTTTAACAATTCAGAACATGCAGCAAATCTTTTTTCTTTAAAAGAATTAGGATTTATTTATACTCGTTTAAACAACCCAACAAATCAAATTTTACAAGAGCGTTTGGCGACATTAGAAGGCGGAATTGGAGCTGTTGTTTTTGCTTCTGGAACGGCTGCAATTGCTACAGGTCTATTAACGCTTTTAAAAGCTGGAGATCATATTGTTGCTTCAAGTAGTTTGTATGGAGGGACCTATAATTTATTGAGCGTAACATTACCAAGATTCGGTATTACTACTACGTTTGTAGATGCCTCAAATCCTGATAATTTTGAAGCGGCAGTCCAGGATAATACAAGAGCATTTTTTGTGGAATCTTTAGGGAACCCGAAGTTAGATGTGTTAGATTTAGATGCAATTTCTTTGCATGCAAAAAAAGCAGAAGTTCCTTTTATCGTTGATAATACCGTTGCAACTCCTGTTTTATTAAATCCGATAAAACACGGAGCTGATATTGTAATTCATTCGCTTACAAAATATATTGGTGGACAAGGAACGTCTCTAGGAGGTGCCATTGTAGATGCAGGAACTTTTAATTGGGCAAATGGAAAATTTCCTGAATTTACAGAACCTTCTGCAGGTTACCATGGTTTAAAATACTACGAAGTTTTAGGTGCTGCGTCATATACTTTTAAATTAATTTTAGAAGGATTACGTGATTTTGGAGGAGCTTTGAGTCCAACAAATGCTTTTAATATTATTCAAGGTTTAGAAACTTTACCTGTTAGAATAAAACAACACTCTACAAATGCATTGGCATTGGCAAAATGGTTAGAAGAGCAAGATGCTGTCGCTTGGGTAAATTATCCTGGGTTAGAAAGTAGCAAATATAAATCTTTAGCAAACAAATATTTACCAAAAGGACAAAGTGGAATTGTAACTTTTGGACCTAAAAAAGGTTTTGAAGCAGCAAAGGCAATTGCAGATAAAACAAAAGTATTCTCTTTATTAGCAAATATTGGTGATACAAAATCGCTAATTATTCATCCTGCTAGCACAACACATCAACAATTAGATACAGAAGCTCAACAAAGTGCAGGAGTTTCTCAAGACCTAATTAGATTGTCTGTTGGTATTGAAGATTTAGAAGATTTAAAAGCGGATTTGAAAGCTGCATTTTCAGAAATATAAAATAATATATCAAATTGGGCTTATTAGAGTTAAATAGATTTTAATAAGCTCAATCTAATAAACAAAAAAAGTATTTGAAACACCGATTGCAACATATCAAGATTAGTGATTTTAGCACAGAAAGCGGAACGCGATTTAATAACCTTCAATTAAGTTATCAATTGTTTGGTAAAAAATTAGGCACTGCACCCATTGTTTTGGTAAATCATGCATTAACAGGTAATAGTGATGTTGCAGGTGAAAACGGTTGGTGGAAAGATGTTGTAGGATTTGAAAAAACAATCGATACTAATTTTTACACAATTTTAGCATTTAACATTCCTGGAAATGGTTTTGATAGTTTTGTAATCGATGCTTATAAAAGTTTTATTGCAAGAGATGTTGCACGCCTCTTTTTAAAAGGATTACAAAAATTAAAAATTGAGTCTCTTTTTGCTTTAATAGGAGGTTCTTTAGGAGGAGGAATAGGCTGGGAAATGTTGGTTTTAAGCACAAAATTGACAAAACACTTTATCCCTGTCGCAACAGATTGGAAATCTACAGATTGGTTAATTGCTAATTGTCAAATTCAAGAGCAATTTTTGGTAAATTCAAAAAATCCAGTACATGATGCCCGTATGCATGCCATGCTTTGTTACAGAACTCCGGCATCTTTTAAAGAGCGTTTTCAGCGAACGAAAAATGACGCATTAAAAATATTTAATGTAGAAAGTTGGTTGTTACATCATGGAAATAAATTGCAAGAAAGATATCAATTGTCATCCTATAAATTAATGAATCAATTATTAAAAACAATTGATGTAACAAATAATGGTGAGAAAAAAATCGAAATTTTAGATTCAATTGCAGCTGATATCCATATTATCGGTGTTGATTCAGATCTATTTTTTACAGCGGAAGAAAATAGAGAAACTCATAAAAAGTTAGCATTAACAAAAGAGAATGTTACCTATAATGAAATAAATTCTGTACATGGCCATGACGCATTTTTAATCGAATATGAGCAATTACAGACAATTATCGAACCAATCTTCAATAAAGATTATAGAAAGAAAAAAATGAAGGTAGTTAAGTTTGGAGGAAAATCTTTAGCCAATGGGAAAGGGATAGAGAATGTACTAGAAATCATTCGAAAGAAATATAAAAATAACGAAAAAATTACAGTAGTTGCTTCTGCAAGAGGAAATTCTACAAACGATTTAGAATCGATTTTAATGAAAGCTGCAGAAAAAACAGCCTATAAGAAAAAATTTGAAGCGTTTAAAGAATATCAACAAATCCCGAATAGTTCTGTAGATTTTTCGAAAGAATTTTCAAGACTAGAAACCATTTTTGAAGGGGTTTCTCTCTTAGGTGATTACAGTCAAAAAATAAAAGACGAGGTATTGGCTCAAGGTGAATTATTATCTGTTAAACTTTTGGCTAGTTTATTAGAAAAAGAAAATATTTCCGCAAATGCAACAGATGCTAGAACTTTAATTATTACCGATGAAAACTTTGGCAACGCACAACCAATTTCATCTCTTTCTAAAGAAAATGTCATTGCATATTACAAACAAAATAAGGAGACAATAAATATTGTAACAGGTTTTATTTCTTCAAATAAAAAAGGAGAAACGACAACTTTAGGTAGAAATGGAAGTAATTATACGGCAGCTTTATTGGCAAATTTTTTAGATGCTGACGAGTTGCAAAATTACACACATGTTAGTGGTATTTATACTGCTAATCCAGATTTGGTGGCTGATGCAAAAAAAATTGAAGAATTATCTTTTTCCGAAGCCAATGAATTAGCAAATTTTGGAGCAACTATTTTACATGCAAAGTCGATTATTCCTTTGTTAGAAAAGAATATAAATCTCCGTATTTTAAATACGTTTAACAAAGAAGATAAAGGAACCTTAATTACTTCAGAGTCAACTACAAAAGGAATTAAATCTATTTCTACAATTAATAATGTTGCCTTGTTAAATTTTGAAGGTAGAGGTTTATTAGGGAAAGTAGGAGTGGACGCTCGAATTTTTAAAGCTTTGAGTGATAAGAATATTAATGTTAGTATAATTTCTCAAGGTTCTTCAGAAAGAGGAATTGGTTTAATTATTGAAGCTGAAAGAGCACACGAAGCAGTTTTTTCTTTGGAAAAAGAGTTTGAAAATGATTTTTATTCGCAAGATGTCAATCAAATTTCAATTGTAGATGATGTTGCCGTAATCTCAATTATTGGTCAAGATTTAAGTGAGTTTCATCATCCTTATAATGCCTTAATTAAAAATCAAATTGTACCTGTTTTATTTAATAACACAGTGTCTGGTAAAAATGTGAGTTTGGTGGTGAGAAAGGAGGAATTGCATAAAGCGGTTAATGTAATTCACGGTCAAGTTTTTGGAGTAACCAAAAAAATAAACATTGCAGTTTTTGGGAAGGGGTTAGTTGGTGGAACTTTAATAGACCAAATCATTGATAATACACCATCAGTTTTAGAAAGAAGAAAAATTCAGTTGAATGTTTTTGCGATAGCAAACTCTAAAAAAGTATTACTGAGTAAAAACGGAGTTTCTAAAAATTGGAAAGAGAATCTTCTAGCCAATGGAGAAGAGAATCTAAAAGTTGAAGATATTATTGCATTCGCAAAAGCACATCATTTTGAAAATTTAATTGCAGTTGATAATACCTCGAACATAAATTTTGTTAAGAATTATATTCCTTTTATTGAAGCTGGTTTTGATTTGGTTTCTTGTAACAAAATTGCAAATACATTATCTTTTGATTTTTACAAAGAAGTAAGAGCGAAGTTAAAAGAATTCAAAAAACAATATTTGTATGAGACAAATGTTGGTGCAGGGTTACCTTTGATTGATACCATTCGTTTATTACATGAGTCAGGAGAGAATATTACCAAAATTAGAGGTGTTTTTTCGGGGTCTTTAAGTTATTTATTTAACAATTTTTCTACAAAAAATGTTCCCTTTTCAAGCATATTACAGGAAGCTATTGATAAAGGCTTTACAGAGCCAGATCCTCGTGAAGATTTAGGAGGAAATGATGTTGCTAGAAAATTATTAATTTTAGCAAGAGAGCTAGATCTTGAAAATGAATTACCAGAAGTGGAAATTAAAAATCTAATTCCGGGAAAACTAAGAGGCAATTCTGTTAGTGCTTTTTTAGATAATTTAGAGTTATTAGACGACGAATATCAAACTTTAAAAGAGGACCAAAAACCAAATCACGTTCTAAGATATATTGGTGAATTAAGTGGAGATTTATCTCAAAATAAAGGCAATTTAGAAGTAAAATTAGTTTCTACCCCAGAAAGTACTCCTTTGGGTTCGTTAAAAGGTTCTGATGCTATTTTTGAAATTTATACGGAATCTTACGGAGCACAACCCATCGTAATTCAGGGGGCAGGGGCAGGAGCAAGTGTAACCGCAAGAGGCGTTTTTGGAGATATCTTAAGATTAGCAAAACACAATAATTAGCAGATTTTTCTGCGTCATTCTGAACTTGTTTCAGGATCTTATAAAAAAACAATGAGCAAACATTTCGAAACACAAGCGATTAGAAGTCAGACTGAAAGGTCTCAGTTTTCTGAACATTCTACGCCGTTATATTTAACGTCTAGTTTTGTTTTTGAAGACGCAGAAGAAATGAGAGCTTCTTTTGCTGAAGAAAAAGAACGTAATTTATATAGTCGGTTTTCAAACCCAAATACAACTGAATTTGTAGATAAAATTGTAGCTATGGAAGGTGCAGAAGCGGGTTATGCTTTTGCAACAGGAATGTCCGCTATTTTTTCAACATTTGCTGCTTTGTTAAATGCAGGAGACCATGTTGTTTCTTGCAGATCTGTATTTGGCTCTACGCATAGTATGTTTACCAAATATTTACCAAAATGGAATATCGAAACTTCTTATTTTAAGGTAAATGAAGTAGATTTAGTAGAAAACTTAATAAAAGAGAATACAAAGATTCTTTATATAGAAACACCAACAAACCCTGCGGTAGATATTTTAGACTTAGCATTGATTGGTAAGATTGCCAAAAAACACAACCTTATTTTTATTGTAGATAATTGTTTTGCAACCCCTTACATTCAACAACCAATTAAATTCGGAGCAGATTTGGTCATTCATTCAGCGACTAAATTAATCGATGGGCAAGGAAGAGTTTTAGGGGGTGTTACCGTTGGAAACGAAGAGTTAATGAGAGAGATTTATTTATTTGCAAGAAATACTGGGCCAGCAATGTCACCTTTTAATGCTTGGGTATTGTCTAAAAGTTTAGAAACACTGTCAATAAGAGTCGAAAAGCATTGCGAAAATGCATTAAAAGTAGCCGAATTTTTGGAAGGAAATACGAATGTTGAATTGGTAAAATATCCATTTTTAAAATCGCATCCACAGTATAAAGTGGCAAAAAATCAAATGAAACTTGGAGGTAATATTGTTGCTTTCGAAATTAAAGGCGGAATTAATGCAGGAAGAAACTTTTTAGATAACATAAAAATGTGTTCATTGTCTGCAAATTTAGGCGATACCAGAACGATTGTTACCCATCCATCATCAACAACTCATGGGCGTTTATCTGAAGAAGATAGATTAGAAGTAGGTATTACAGACGGCTTGGTTCGTGTTTCTGTTGGTTTAGAAAATGTAAAGGATATTATTACAGATATTGAGCACGCATTGAATGCTAAAAAATCACATTAAATTATGTAGTTTTGTTTTATGCTCTCAAAGAAAACAAAGTACGGAATTAAAGCACTTACATATTTGGCAAAACGGGAAGATAGCGCTCCTGTATCAATTGCTACAATTTCTAAAAGTGAAAATATTTCTTTAAAGTTTTTAGAAAGCATTTTATTAACGCTTCGTAAAAACGGATTCTTAGGTTCCAAAAAAGGAAAAGGTGGTGGTTATTATTTATTAAAAGAGCCCGAGGATATTCAAATGACTTCTGTAATGAGGATTCTAGAAGGACCAATTGCAATGTTGCCGTGTGTAAGCTTAAAATTTTATGAAAAGTGTGCTGATTGCCCACATGAAGATACTTGTGCTGTTCATAATTTAATGCTTCAGGTTAGAGATAGTGCGCTTCAAATTTTTAGAAATACAACCTTGGCAGATTTAACCAGGAAGAAATCATAGAATATTTATAATAAAAAAAAACTTGCGTTACCTAATATGAAAAATACTGTACTTCTATTTTTAATGTTGTTCTTTTCTTTAGGTATCTTTAGTCAACAAGAAAAAAAACTAAAGACAAAATTTACTAATTTTCTATCCAAATCTTATTACAGTATAAATCTAGGAGGTATTTTTTATCCGTTTTCAAATGATAATTTAATTGATGGCTACAAAACAGCAACTTTTAGTAGAAACTGGTTTTCAGGAAGATTGTTATTAGGCCATAAATTAACGGAAGATTTAGCAGTTCAGTTTGGAACAATGAGGCCAGCTTCTTGGTTTAAATACGATAATGTGAACAACATTGGTTATGACAGAAGTGTTTGGATAAATGCTTGGTCTTTATCATTAAAAAAAGATTTTAAGCTTCATAAAAACACCTCTTTTTATGCTGAAGCAGGAGTAGCAAATTTAACCAGATTTGGTTTTTTCATAGAAGATAAAGAAATTTATGAAGATGCCCATTACGCAAGTTTACTTTATGGTTTTGGAGTGCAACACCGTTTAAATGATAAATGGAGATTGTCCTTAAATGGAACATTTTTACCAAAATCTACAAAGCATAATCAACCTGCGATTTCACAAGTATCGTTAGGTTTTGAGTACCATTTGCAGCAAGTTGATGATGCAATAGCTGAAGAATATACAGGGAATGATTATTTTTTTCCAAACAATATTTTGCAATTTAGTTACGGCACAAGCGCATTAGGTTTTGGTGTAAACCGTTTTTTTGGAATGAGTTTAAAAGTAGGTAATTTTGAGAGTTTTGGAATTCCGGTTTTTTGGGTTGGTCAAGTAAAGGCAAAACATGCTTTTTCAATTACTTACCAAAGATTAATATACAGGTCAGAAAAAGTTTTCTCTTTAGATTGGGGGGCAAGCGTAACCGCTTTTCAATCAGAACTAACAAGTGAAAATGTAATGGCTTTCTCAATATTTCCTGTTTTACGTTTTTATCTCTTAAGAAAAAAAGAGTTTGACTTCTATGCTAATTACTCTTTAATAGGTCCAACATACATTACAAAAAGTAATATTGATGGTTTCGAAAGTGGACCAAAAATAACATATCAAGATACTATGGGTTTTGGTGTGTTCTTCGGAAAAGATAGAAAATATAATTTCGAATTACGAATCATGCATTACTCAAATGGAAATATTTTCACGGGCAATGATGGCGTTGCAGTTCCTCTTCAAATAACTTTAGGCAAAACCTTCTAATTTTCCTCCTAAAATATTGAAATATCAATAATTTTTATGTTGTTATTTTATTAATCTACTAAATCGATAGGGTTTATTCTTTTTTCCAGGTTTCAAGATGTCTTTTTGTATATAAAACCTTTATGTTTGCATACCCTATTGATTAAATAGGGTATTTAAAAAATGCTTAATTATTATGATTACAGATCAAATTATTTTTAGTAAAAAAATAGCAGGTCAACGTTTTGAGGAAGACAAAAATTCTGAGAAACCGATAAGAAGTATGGCCAAAGCATTAAGCTGGAGAGTTGTTGGAACGATTGATACGTTAGTAGTTTCATACCTTTTATCTGGTGAAATAACATTAGCGGCGTCAATTGCTTCCGTAGATTTTTTAACAAAGTTAGGGCTGTATTTCTTTCATGAAAGAGCTTGGAATAAAATAAAATGGGGAAAATAATGAATTTGAACTTAGAGCAGATCAACGAGGAATTAAAAGATAAAAGTCCAGTAGAAATTATTACTTGGGCTATTTCTTTAAGTAAAAACGCAGTCATTACAACTAACTTCAGACCTTATGAAGTGGCAATATTAAAAGCAGTTACTGATGTGCAAAAAGATATTAAAGTAATTTGGTGTGATACTGGTTATAATACGATAGAGACTTATAAGCATGCGGAAGAAATTATTAAAAAGTTGCGTTTAAATATTCATTTATACACACCAAAACAAACTGTAGCGCATAGAAATGTTGTGTTGGGAGTTCCATCTATTGAAGACCCTAAACATGCAATTTTTACACAACAAGTAAAATTAGAACCGTTTTCAAGAGCGATGCAAGCGCATCAGCCAGATATTTGGTTTACGAATTTAAGAAAAGGTCAGACGGCCTTTAGAAATAGTATCGATATTGTTTCTCAGAGCAAAGATGGAATTATAAAGGTAAGTCCATTTTACAATTGGTCAGACGAAGCATTAGACACTTATTTAGGGGAGAAAAATTTACCAAATGAGTTTGTGTATTTCGATCCAACAAAAGTAGAAAGTAACAGAGAATGTGGTTTGCATATTTGAAAGACATGATTATGAATCAAAGAACAATACAAGTAGATGCTTTAGAGAGTGAGGCCATATATATATTTAGAGAAGTAGTTGCGCAGTTTGAAAAGCCTGTGTTGTTATTCTCGGGTGGAAAAGATAGTATAACGTTAGTTCGTTTGGCTCAAAAAGCCTTTTTTCCTGCAAAAATCCCTTTCCCCTTAATGCATATAGATACGGGGCATAATTTTCCTGAAACGATTGAATTTAGAGATAAATTAGTTGAAGAGTTAGGTGTTGAATTGATTGTCAGAGATGTACAAGACAATATCGATAGTGGTCGTGTAAAAGAGGAGACAGGCAGGTATGCGAGTAGAAATATGTTACAGACGGAAACGTTATTAGATGCCATTGAAGAATTCAGTTTTGATGCATGTATTGGAGGAGCCAGAAGAGATGAAGAAAAAGCAAGAGCAAAAGAAAGAATTTTTTCTGTAAGAGATGATTTTGGTCAATGGGATGAAAAAAATCAACGTCCAGAAGTATTTGATATGTTAAACGGTAGAATTGATTTAGGACAAAATGTGCGTGTTTTTCCGATTTCAAATTGGACAGAATTAGACGTTTGGTCCTATATCAAAAATGAAAATATTGAAATTCCTTCTATTTATTTTGCACATAAAAGAAAAACATTTTTTAGAGATGGATTCATTTGGTCGGCAGATGATGCCGTGGTTTACAGAGATGAAGAAGAACAAGTTGTAGAAAGAATGGTTCGTTTTAGAACGGTCGGAGATATGAGTTGTACAGCAGCAGTTTTATCTGATGCAGTAGATATTGCAAAAGTAGTTGAAGAAATTAGAGACTCTTCTATTTCAGAAAGAGGAGCAAGGATTGATGATAAAAGATCTGAGGCTGCTATGGAGAAAAGAAAACAACAAGGATATTTTTAAAAATTGCAAAGAATGTTTTTGTAGTTATCCATAATTAGCAGTAAAAATTAGTCAGAAGTTGAGTAGCAAAAGCCAATAGCATAAAGAATGAAAGTATTAAAAATAGCAACAGCAGGAAGCGTAGATGATGGCAAGAGTACCTTAATTGGTCGTATTTTATACGATACAAAATCGTTGACAGCGGATAAATTAGAAGCGATTGAAGAAAAAAGTAAGCAAAGAGGATTCGATTATTTAGATTTTTCTTTAGCGACTGATGGTTTAGTTGCAGAGCGGGAGCAAGGAATTACGATTGATGTAGCACATATTTATTTTTCTACACCCTCTAAAAGTTTCATTATTGCAGATACTCCAGGTCATATCGAATACACTAGAAACATGGTCACAGGTGCATCAACAGCACAAGCTTCCATAGTTTTAATTGATGCTAGAAATGGCGTTGTAGAACAAACGTATCGTCACTTTTTTATCAATAATTTATTACGAATTAAAGATGTTGTAATCGCGATAAATAAAATGGATTTAGTTGATTTCTCTGAGGAAAAATACAATGTCATTAAAGGAGAAATTGAATATTTAGCAAGTAAAAGTGCTTATAAGAGTCAAAATTTAACCTTTATTCCTTTATCTGCTTTGCAAGGTGATAATGTGGTTTCTCCATCAGAAAATATGCCTTGGTATAAAGGGGTAACGTTAATGCATCATTTAGAGCGTTTAGATTCTGATGATATTAGTGATGCGTCACAAGTTCGTTTTCCAGTGCAAACAGTAATTAGACCAAAAACGTCAGCATATCACGATTTTAGAGGGTATGCAGGTAAAATTTATGGTGGAGATTTAGCAGTTGGAGATGAAGTTGCAGTATTACCGTCTCAAACAACATCTAAAATTAAAAGCATTAATTTCTTCGATAAAGAGTATGTGCTTGCAAAAAAAGGAAGTTCTGTGACCATTACTTTAGAAGATAATGTGAATGTGAGTAGAGGTGATATGTTGGTAAAAGTAAGCGAAGAGCCAATAATTTCGAAACAAGTAGAGGCAACAATCTGTTGGATGGACAATGTGCCTTTAGAGGCGTCACAAAAATATTATATAAAACACGGTGTAAATGACGCGCAAGCAAAAGTTACACAGTTAAAGAGTATCATTAAAACAGATTTTTCTGGTATTGAAGTAAATCCCACTAAATTAACTTTAAATCAAATTGGTGATGTGTGCTTAAAATTAAGTAAGTCATTGTTATTTGATGTGTATGCAGATAATAAATCTAATGGATCTTTTATTTTAATTAACCCGAAAACAAACAATACAGTGGGTGTAGGTTTTATAAAATAATTCTACTTAATTCAAATAAAATTATAAAATGCAAAGTTTTAGAACCGAAATAGAAAATCCAGTTGTAGAAAAAGATATTATTGAATTAGCAGATAAAATTGCAGCATTCAATAATCTACAAATAGACGAAGAAAAATTTAGAAGCCTACGTTTAGCAAGAGGTGTTTATGGGCAGCGCCAGTCAGGCGTACAGATGATTCGAATTAAATTACCTTATGGTAAAGTAATGAGCAATCAATTACGCAGAATTTCTGAAGTTTCAGATGAATATTCAAGAGGAAAATTGCACATTACCACACGTCAAGATATTCAAATTCATTATGTAGATTTACAAAGAACACCAGAATTATGGGCAGAATTAGAACGCGATGACGTTACTTTAAGAGAAGCTTGTGGAAATGTTGTAAGAAATGTAACGGCATCAGAAACTGCTGGTATCGATATAAATGAGCCTTTTGATGTTTCTCCTTATGCAGATGCGTTATTTAAATTTTTTTTACGAAACCCAATTTGTCAAGAAATGGGACGTAAATTTAAAGTCTCTTTTTCCGCGACCGATGAAGATACAGGCTTGTCTTATTTGCATGATTTAGGATATATTGCTAAAATTCGGAACGGAGTTAGCGGTTTTAAAGTGATGGTTGCGGGAGGATTGGGTTCTCAGCCAAGACATGCAGAAGTATTATATGATTTCTTGCCAGCAGATAAAATTATTCCAGTAATGGAAGGCGTTTTAAGAGTTTTTGATCGTTTTGGTGAACGTAAAAGTAGGGCGAAAGCAAGAATGAAATTCTTATTAAAAGAGATCGGTTTAGAAGCTTTTAGAAATTTAATTGAAGAAGAGCAAAAAGCAATTGAATTTAAAACGGTTACTATTGATGCAGCATCTTATGTGCCCTCAGAACCGGTTATCGTAAAAGCACCAAAAGTTGAAATAAAAGAAGTAGCAGCCTTTGATTTGTGGAAATCCACAAACTTAATTCCTCAAAAACAAAAAGGGTTTGTCGCAATCGGAATTAAAGTTTTATTAGGCGATTTTTATACAGATAAAGCGCGATTATTAGCAGATTTAGTAGAAACATACGCTGCTGGAGAAATTCGTTTAACATTGCGTCAGAATATCGTAATTCCTTTTGTAAAAGAAGATATTGTGCCATTTTTTTATACTGAATTAGATAAGTTAGGCTTTGTAGAGCCAGGTTATAATAAGGCAGTAGATATCACAGCATGTCCAGGAACTGATACCTGTAATTTAGGAATTGCAAGTAGTACAGGGATAGCAGCAGAGTTGGAAAGAGTGATTGCTGCAGAATATCCTCAGTATCTAGAAAACTCAGATTTAGTTATTAAAATCAGTGGTTGTATGAATGCCTGCGGCCAACACAATATGGCAAATATTGGTTTTCAGGGAATGACGGTAAGAACACCAGAAAAATTAGTAGCACCGGCATTACAAGTTTTATTAGGTGGTGGTAATTTAGGAAATGGAAATGGTGCATTTGCAGATAAAGTTGTAAAAGTACCCAGTAAAAGAGGTCCTGAAGCTTTACGGAGAGTTTTAAATGATTTTGAAGCAAATGCTAATGGAAAACCGTTTGTTGCATACTACAAAGAAAAAGGAGAAAAGTATTTTTATAATTTCTTAAATGATTTGCAAGACGTTTCTAATTTAACGCAAGTAGATTTCATTGATTGGGGAGAAGAAGGTAAGTATGTAAAAGAAATAGGAATTGGCGAGTGTGCGGGCGTTGTGATCGATTTAATTGCAACTTTATTTTTAGAAAGCGAAGAGAAAATTGAGAATGCAAGAGAAGCTTTTGAAAACGAGGTGTATTCAGGAGCCATATATTATGCCTATCAATCTTTGGTAAATACATCTAAAGCGATGCTTTTAGCAGAAAATAAAAAGACCAATACACACGCAAGTATCATTGCTCAATTTGATGAGTTTTTTGTTGCTTCAGGCAAAATTGAGTTAAACACAACTTTTAGTGAGTTAATTTATCAGATTAATAAAAACACACCTAACAAAGAGTTTTGTTCACAATATATCAACGATTCTGAAAATTTATTGCAAAAAGCGCAAAGATTTAGAGCGCTATCTAATACTTTTGTTAAAAGTGTAATCTAAAAATCATGAAATTCAAAACTCCAAAATTAACAGTGGTTGGTGCGGGTCCTGGCGATATAGATTTAATTACTGTAAAAGCGATTAAAGTTTTAAAAACAGCAGATGTTGTTTTGTATGATGCTCTGGTAAATGAAGAATTGTTAGGCTTTGTAAATCTAAAAGCAGAATTAATTTTTGTTGGAAAACGCAGGGGTTGTTATATTTATCAGCAAGAACAAATTAATGAATTGATTGTAGCGAGAGCAAAAACACACGGACATGTAGTTCGTTTAAAAGGAGGAGATCCTTTTGTTTTTGGCAGAGGTGCAGAAGAGATGGAATATGCAGCAAGTTTTGGTCTAGAAACGGCGGTTGTTCCTGGTATTTCATCTTCTTTAGCAGTCGCAGCATTTCAAAATATACCTTTAACCAAACGTGGAAGTTCAGAAAGTTTTTGGGTAATTACAGGAACAACAAAAGAACATAAAATATCTTCAGATATAGAGTTGGCAGCAAAGTCTAATGCAACAGTTGTTGTTTTAATGGGGATGCGTAAATTACCTCAAATAGTGCAGTTGTTTCAAGCCGAAGGGAAACGTAATTTGCCAGTTGCTATCATTCAAAATGGAACAAGAGTTAACGAAAAAGTTGGAATTGGTACAGTTGATACCATTGAAAAAATTGTTATTGAAAATGAATTAAGAAACCCTGCAATTATAGTTTTGGGAGACGTTGTAAAACATCGCCAAGCAATTTTAGAGGTTCAACTGCAATATGAAAATGGGCCAAAAAGATAATTTTATGGAAAGAAATAATTTATATCCTATTTTTTTAAAAACCAAAAATCTAAATGTTTTAATAGTTGGAGGAGGTTTTGTTGCTGAAGAAAAATTAACTTTCTTGTTAAAATCAAGTCCAGATGCTAAAGTTTTAATGGTTTCACCTTTGTTTAGAGAAGGAACTATTGAATTGGCAAAAAAAGGGTGTGTTACTTTAGTAGAAGATGTCTACAAGAAAAAACATTTACAAGGAAGACATATTGTGGTTGCAACTACAGATATTCCAGAAGTAAATGTACAAGTTTGGAAAGATTGTAGAGCAGAAGCAAAATTGGTAAATGTTGCTGATAATCCGCCGTATTGCGATTTTTATATGGGCGGGATTGTAACCAAAGGAAATGTGAAAATTGCCATTTCTACCAACGGAAAATCGCCAACAACAGCCAAAAGATTGCGTCAATTTTTTGAGGATGTACTTCCAGAAAACATTGATGATTTGGTTAAGAATTTAAACGAATATAGAAAGACAATAAAAGGAGATTTCGAAGAAAAGGTGGAAACATTAAACGAATTCACCAAAGGATTAATTGAAAAAAAAGAGTCTTAAAATGATTACTACAGATATACTTATTATTGGAGCAGGACCAACAGGTTTATTCACGGTTTTTGAAGCAGGTTTGCTAAAATTAAAATGTCATTTGATTGATGCATTAGCGCAACCTGGTGGACAATGTTCAGAGATCTACCCAAAGAAACCAATTTATGATATTCCTGCATATCCAGAAATTTTAGCAGGCGATTTAACACATAAATTAATAGAGCAAAGTAAACAATTTGAACCTGGATTTACCTTGGGAGAAAGAGCAGAAACAATCGATAAACAGGATGATAATACTTTTATAGTAACTACGAATAAAGGAACAAAACACCATGCTAAGATAGTGGCAATTGCAGGGGGTTTAGGTTCTTTTGAACCAAGAAAACCATTAATTCCTAATCTTGCAGATTTTGAAGATAAAGGTGTTGAGTACATTATTAAAGAACCAGAATTGTATCGCAATAAAAAAGTAGTCATTTCTGGTGGCGGAGATTCTGCATTAGATTGGGCTATTTTCTTATCAAATATAGCTTCAGAGGTAACCTTAATTCATAGAAGAAATGAATTTAGAGGTGCTTTAGATTCTGTAGAAAAAGTGCAGGAATTAAAAAATTTAGGTAAAATTAGACTGATTACACCTGCAGAGGTGAAAGGAATTTTAGGAACCGATAAAGTAACTGGTGTCGCTGTTGAGCAAAAAGGCGAAGATGCGTTTATTGTGGATACAGATCATTTTATTCCTTTATTTGGATTGTCACCAAAATTAGGTCCAATTGGTAATTGGGGATTAGAAATTGAAAAGAATGCCATCAAAGTAAATAATGCTTTGGATTATCAAACTAACATTCCAGGGGTCTATGCTATTGGCGATGTAAATACCTATCCAGGAAAATTGAAATTAATTTTATGTGGTTTTCACGAGGCGACTTTAATGTGTCAAAGCGCATATAAAAGAATTTTTCCTGATAAAAAATATGTAATGAAATATACAACAGTGGGCGGTGTAGATGGCTTTGATGGAACAAGAAAAGAAGCGCCAAAAGCAGTCGTAAAAGCGATACAATAGTAAGTTTTTTGTCAGGTTTACGTAACTTTGCAGCCAATATTAATCAAAGAAAATTAGATGCAAGACATCAATATTAAAATAACAGATAGAAAAGGCGTAACTCATGATGTGGTAGCACCTACAGATATGGCTATGAACCTAATGGAGGTTGTTCGGTCTTATGAGTTAGCAGAAGAAGGAACGATTGGAGTTTGTGGTGGTATGGCAATGTGTGCTTCTTGTCAATGTTATATAAAATCTGATCATACATTACCAGAAATGTCAGATGATGAAGATGCGATGCTAGCGGAAGCTTTCTATGTTGAAGACAATAGTAGATTAGGATGTCAAATACAAATGATCCCAGCTATGGATGGTTTGGAAGTAGAGTTAGCGCCAGAAACTTAAGGGCTAAAAATGAAAGAAATAGAAGAAAAAGTTTTGTTTACAAACTACCGTTTGTGTCTAAGAGATGCTGTCGGTGATTTTACGAAACAATTGATTAATAACTTGTTTGATGTGAATCATTTGTCGGAAAGTGGTGAGCGAACTAGACGCAGTTTTTTAAATATTTTAGAGAGATTATCTATTGAAAATGGAGAAGATTTGTGGGATAATTTTGAAAATTATTTTGTTACAATTAGACAAAAGCTAGATTTAGACGCTGCTGCTGCTGAAAAAAACGATCCTGCCGCAAAAAGTTTAGAGGAAGTTTATTTAGCGTATCCCGGTTTTTATGCAATTGCTGTGCATCGTTTAAGTCATCAATTATTAAAACTAAAAGTCCCTATTTTACCAAGAATGATGAGTGAGTTTGCACACAGCACAACGGGTACAGATATTCATCCAGGAGCAGAAATTGGAGACTCATTTTTTATAGATCACGCAACCGGAATTGTTATTGGAGAAACGACCATAATCAAAGATAATGTGCAAATTTTTCAAGGAGTTACTTTGGGAGGAATTCAGGTAGATAAACGTTTAGCAGCTACAAAAAGGCACCCAACGATAGAAAGTGGTGTTATTATTTATGCAAATGCAACCATTTTAGGAGGTCATGTTTTAATTGGAGAGAATGCTGTAATTGGCGCTAATGTTTGTATCACAGAATCAATTTCTAAAAATTCAGTGGTAACAGTAGAATCAAAAAATAAAATTTTTCAAAGAAATTAGTCAGATGAAAACAAAAAGTATTATTGATTTTGTGGGGAATACACCTTTGGTCGAAGTACAAAATATCTTTAAAAAAGAAGGCGTTACGTTATTACTAAAATTAGAAGGTAATAATCCTGGAGGAAGCGTAAAAGATAGGGCTGCTTATAATATGATTTCTGAAGCATTAAGAAGAAATAATATTAAAAAAGGAGATACTTTAGTCGAAGCAACTAGTGGAAATACCGGAATTGCATTGGCTTTGATGGCTAAGGTTTTAGGTGTAAATATGGTGCTAGTTTTACCAGAGAATTCAACCGTAGAAAGAATTAAAACAATGCGTGCTTATGGTGCAAGAGTAATTTTAACACCACAAGCATTAGGTATGGAAGGCTCCAGAGATTATGCCTTAAAACTGAAATATAAAAAAGGATATTATAGATTAAATCAGTTTGATAATACAGACAATTTTAAAGCACACTATAAAACTACTGGACCAGAAATTTGGCGAGATACAGCAGGAGAAGTAACGCATTTTATTGCTGCCATGGGAACTACAGGAACGATTATGGGAGTTTCAGATTTTTTAAAAGAGCAGCATAAAGAGATTAGAATAATTGGTGCACAGCCAAAAGAAGGTGCAAAAATACCTGGAATTAGAAAATGGCCTCAAGAATATTTGCCAGCGATTTTTAACGCTTCTAAAATAGATGAGGTTATAGAAGTTAGTGAAGAAGAATCAAAAGCGATGACACAAAGATTAGCTTCCGAAGAAGGCATTTTTGCAGGAATGAGTAGCGGAGGTTCTGTAGCAACAGCCATAAAAGTGGCAGAGAGATTAGAAAAAGGTGTTGTTGTTGCTATTGTTTGCGATCGAGGAGATCGATATTTATCTTCAACATTATTCGAAAAATAATAGATTATTAAACTTAATAATTTTACAAATAAAAAAATAATGTGTTTATTTGTAGCTTAGTTCATAAACTTATTGATTACGTTATCACGAAAGGCAGAGGGATTAGACCCGATGAAGCCTTGGCAACCTCTCATTTTTTGAGAAAGGTGCTACATTCTACAAGTTTTTACTTGACAGATAACAGCGAAAAAAACACCTTTCCTGATGACATATATTGATAAAAATATCAAAGAATGTCAAAAATTACAGAAGAAATAAAAAATAGAATCCTTGTGCTAGATGGCGCGATGGGAACGATGCTTCAAGCCTATAAATTTACAGAAGAAGATTTTAGAGGAGATCGTTTTAGAGAATACCCAACGCCATTGCAGGGTAATAATGACTTGTTATCTATTACGCAGCCAGAGGCTATTAAGACAATTCATGCGAAGTATTTTGAAGCTGGAGCCGATATTATAGAAACCAATACTTTTTCTGGAACTACAATCGCCATGGCCGACTACCAAATGGAAGATTTGGTGTATGAACTAAATTATCAATCTGCAAAAATTGCCAAAGAAGTCGCAGAAGAATTTTCGGCAAGAGAGCCTCATAAACCTCGTTTTGTAGCAGGTTCTATAGGTCCTACAAATAGAACGGCTAGCATGTCTCCAGATGTCAATGACCCGGGTTATAGGGCTGTAACTTTTAATGATTTACGTATTGCATATAAACAACAAGTAGAGGCTCTAATTGATGGTGGCGTTGATTTATTATTAGTAGAAACTGTATTTGATACTTTAAATGCAAAAGCAGCTTTATTTGCAATTGAAGAAGTGAAAGAAGAACGCGATATAGAGATTCCTATTATGTTAAGTGGCACCATTACAGATGCTTCTGGAAGAACATTATCAGGACAAACTGCGGAAGCATTTTTAATTTCTGTTTCTCATATTCCGTTATTATCTATTGGATTTAATTGTGCTTTAGGAGCCAATTTATTGCAACCACATTTAGAAGCAATTGCATCAAAAACCGACTTTGCAATCTCTGCACATCCAAATGCAGGTTTGCCAAATGCGTTTGGTGAATACGATGAAACTCCGGAAGAAATGGGAGCACAAATTGAAGAATATTTAAAAAAGGATTTAATAAATATTATTGGTGGATGCTGTGGCACAGGTCCAGAACATATCCGTGTTATTGCAAATTTAGCTGCAAAATACAAACCGAGAATTCAGGCAAGAATTGTTTTAGAATCTCGCCAGTAAGAAAAAGAAAATGAAGATAAAGCAAACAAAATACATGAGACTGTCTGGTTTAGAACCTTTGGTTTTAAATGAGAACAGCAATTTTATAAATGTAGGAGAAAGAACGAATGTAGCTGGGTCTCGCAAGTTTTTACGATTAATTAAAGAAGAAAAATTTGATGAAGCATTAGCTATTGCTCGTCATCAGGTAGATGGAGGTGCACAAATTATAGACATTAATTTTGATGATGGATTGATCGATGGAAAAGAAGCCATGATTCGTTTTTTGAATTTGATTGCTGCTGAACCAGATATTTGCAGAGTTCCAATTATGATTGATAGTTCTAAATGGGAAATTATAAATGCTGGTTTACAAGTAGTTCAGGGTAAATGTATTGTAAACTCTATCTCCTTAAAAGAAGGTGAAGAAAAATTTATTTGGGAAGCAAAACAAATAAAGCGGTACGGAGCAGCAGTTATCGTAATGGCTTTTGATGAGGTAGGCCAAGCAGATAACTATGCCAGAAGAATAGAAATTGCACAACGCTCTTATGATGTGTTAGTTCATAAAGTTGGCTTTCCGTCAGAAGATATTATTTTCGATTTAAACATATTTCCGGTAGCTACGGGTATGGATGAACATCGCAGAAATGCACTCGATTTTATTGAGGCAACAAGATGGGTTCGGCAAAATCTTGAAAATGTTTCTGTAAGCGGAGGAGTTAGTAATGTTTCTTTTTCGTTTCGCGGAAATAATGGAGTTCGCGAAGCCATGCACTCCGTATTTTTATTTCATGCGATTCAAGCTGGTATGAATATCGGAATTGTAAATCCGGCACTTTTAGAAATTTACGATGATATACCTAAGGATTTATTAGAACATGTTGAAGATGTTATTTTAGACAGAAGAGAAGATGCTACTGAACGATTATTAGATTTTGCTGAAACCGTAAAAGGGTCGAAAGTTGAAAAAGGATTGGATTTGTCTTGGAGAGAAAATACGTTACAAGAAAGAATCACGCACGCTTTAGTGAAAGGAATAGATGCCTTTATAATTGACGATGTAGAAGTTGCAAGGCAACTAGCTGATAAGCCAATTGAAGTGATAGAAGGGCATTTAATGATTGGTATGAATGTGGTGGGAGATTTATTTGGCGCAGGAAAAATGTTTTTACCGCAAGTAGTGAAATCGGCTCGTGTAATGAAAAAAGCCGTAACTTATTTAAACCCTTTTATTGAAGCCGAAAAAGGAGAAAAGCAACAAGCTTTGGGTAAAGTTTTAATGGCTACAGTAAAAGGCGATGTGCACGATATTGGAAAAAATATTGTGAGTGTCGTTTTAGGATGTAATAATTATGAAATTGTAGATTTAGGGGTTATGGTTCCTCCAGAAAAAATCATTGAAGCTGCAAAAAAAGAGAACGTAGATATTATTGGGCTAAGCGGATTGATCACCCCTTCTTTGGATGAAATGGTTTATTTGGCGAAGGAAATGGAGCGTCAAGAGTTTAAAGTGCCTTTATTGATTGGTGGCGCTACTACCTCGAAAGCGCATACTGCGGTAAAAATTGATCCTCAATATAAAAATGCGGTGGTTCATGTCAATGACGCTTCTAGGGCAGTCACAGTCGTAGGTGATTTATTAAACAAAAAGTCGTCGAATGCGTATGTGGCTAAATTGAAGAAAGATTATGACGAATTTCGAAACAAGTTTTTAAAACGAGGAAAAGAAAAAGCATACATTTCTATTGAACAAGCCCGTAAGAAAAAGTATAAGATTGATTGGAATTCTTCAGAAATTATAAAACCAAAAGAAGTAGGAATTCAGACTTTAGAACAGTTAAGTTTAAAAGAATTACTGCCGTTTATCGATTGGAGTCCTTTTTTTAGAAGTTGGGATTTGCATGGTAAATTTCCAGAAATTTTAACAGATAAGGTTGTAGGAGTGCAAGCTTCTATCATGTATGAAGAAGCGCAGGTGATGATAAAAGAAATCATTGCCAAACAACTTTTAAAGCCAAAAGCAATTTTTGGATTATTCGAGGCAAATTCAATTCATGAAGATGATATTTCTGTGCAAAAAAAAGGAGAGGAAATTGCTGTTTTTAGAACCTTACGTCAGCAATTAAAAAAACGAGAAGGAGTTCCGAATATTGCATTAGCCGATTTTATTGCGCCAAAAGAAAGTCAGAAAACAGATTATATAGGAGTTTTTTGTGTTGCCATTTTTGGTGCACAAGAATTAGCAGATAAGTATAGGGCAAAAGAAGATGATTACAATGGTATCATGGCGCAGGCAATTGCAGACAGATTTGCGGAGGCCTTTGCAGAATATTTACACAAACAAATTAGAACAAAACATTGGGGGTATGCTTCTGGTGAAACATTAACCAATGACGAATTAATTAAAGAAAGTTATAAAGGAATTCGACCTGCACCTGGGTATCCTGCGTGTCCAGATCATTTAGAAAAAGAAACTATTTGGCGTTTATTAGATGTTGAGAATCAAATAGGAGTTCAGCTGACTGAAAGTATGGCTATGTGGCCAGCTGCGGCTGTATCAGGATATTATTTTGCAAATAAAGAAGCAAAATATTTTGGTTTAGGAAAAATTACAGATGACCAAGTTACAGACTATTCAGTTAGAAAAGGGATTACAAAAGAGAAAGCAAGAAAGTGGTTACATCCAACTTTAGCGGAAGAGTAAGCAAGCGTTAGTGATGGCAACGGCATCCTTTTTCTGCTGAGGGAAAGCAGCACAAAAAGATATAGTAAAAAGCACGACCTGAAAGGAAACGCAAAAAAACTGAAATAAATTCAGCATACATGAAAATTACAGAACACATTAAAAAAGCGAACGGAAAAACATTATTTTCATTTGAAATTATTCCGCCAAAAAAAGGAAAAAGTATTCAGGAATTATACGATAATATAGAGCCCTTAATGGAATTTAAACCGCCTTTTATAGATGTTACAACATCAAGAGAAGAATATGTTTATGTAGAAAAAGGAGGCTTGTTAGACCGGAAAGTAACAAGAATGAGGCCCGGAACTGTGGGGATTTGCGCAGCAATAAAGCATAAATACGATGTAGATACGGTGCCGCATGTATTGTGTGGAGGTTTTACCAAGGAAGAAACAGAATACTTACTGGTAGATTGTCATTATTTAGGAATCCAAAATGTGATGGCTTTAAGAGGAGATGCGATGAGTCATCAAAAGTATTTTGAAGCTTCAAAAGGCGGTCATAAATATGCTAAAGAATTGGTTACACAAATTCAGAATTTAAATTCGGGCAACTATTTACACGAAGTTATTGAAGTTTCTAACAAAGCCGATTTTTGCATTGGAGTGGCGGGTTATCCTGAAAAACATTTAGAGTCACCCTCTTTACAAACAGATCTAAAGCGTCTAAAAGAAAAAGTAGATGCCGGTGCAGATTATGTGGTTACACAAATGTTTTTTGATAATAAGAAGTATTTTGAGTTTGTAGCGGCTGCAAAAAATGCAGGCATAGATATACCTATTATTCCAGGAATTAAGCCTATTGCAGTGCAACGTCATTTGCAATTATTACCGCAGGTTTTTAGAATTGATTTGCCAGAAGCGTTAATTGCTGCCGTAGAAAGTTGCAAAACAAGTAAAGATGTACGTAATGTTGGAATTGAATGGGCAATTCAACAATCTAGAGAGTTATTAGCCGCAGGAGTGCCTGTTTTACATTACTACTCAATGGGTAAAAGCGATAATATTCAAACGATAGCCTCAGCCTTATTTTAAGTTAAAAATAGTGTCAATTTTTAAAATTAATATTCTGTAAGAACGGTGTAGTATTAAATTTTTAATTTAAATTTTATTCTAAAATTGGGAGTTAAATTAAGAATTTCTTAATTTTAGAAGCGCTACAATCGGTTTTTCTAGTGAATTCTGTATTGGTCAGCATAAGCAGTATTGATGCAGAGATAAGAAAAAGTAATTTTTTTGAAAAGTACAACCTAAATAAAATGATTACTTTTGTAGTGTAAAAAAGAAATAACAATTTAAAATAGATATAAAATGGCTTTAGAAATTACAGATGCAAACTTTGAAGAAGTAGTATTAAAATCAGATAAACCCGTATTAGTAGATTTTTGGGCAGCTTGGTGTGGACCTTGTAGAATGGTAGGGCCAATTGTAGATGAAATTCATACAGAATATGATGGTAAAGCGGTTGTTGGTAAGGTAGATGTTGATGCGAATCAGGAATTTGCAGCCAAATACGGAGTACGTAATATACCAACTGTCTTAATCTTTAAAAACGGAGAAGTTGTTGACAAGCAGGTAGGTGTTGCGCCTAAAAATGTATATACAGGAAAAATTGATGCTGCTATATAAGGAGTATTCATATTTTAAATAAGATAAAGGTTTGGCTAACGTCAAACCTTTTTTTATTTTCGTTACTCCATGAGAAACCTTTCAGAAGTAAATTCATCAGAAATAAAAAATTTAGACCTACTTGCAAAACAAGTGGTAGAAGGGTTTATAACAGGTATCCATAAAAGTCCATTCCATGGTTTTTCGGTTGAGTTTTCTGAGCACAAGCTATATAATAACGGAGAAAGTACACGTCATATAGATTGGAAATTATTTGCAAAAACAGAAAAATTATATACTAAAAAATATGAAGAAGAAACCAATTTACGGTGTCATATTATTATAGATAATTCTGCTTCAATGCATTATCCTAGTGTAAAAAATCAAAATTTAGACAGTTTAAATAAAGTTGGTTTCTCTGCAGTTGCAGCCGCATCTTTGATGGAAATCTTAAAAAGGCAGCGAGATGCAGTTGGGTTAAGTATATATTCAGATTCGTATGAATATTATGCGCCAGAAAAAGGAAGTGAGCGCCACAGAAAAATGTTACTGCATCAATTGGAGCAATTGTTGTCTTCTAATTCAAAAGCAACCACAGAAACCTATCAATATTTGCATGAGATTGCAGAAAAGATGCACAGGCGTTCTTTAATTTTTCTTTTTACAGACATGTTTCAAACTTCAAAAGATGATGAGGCATTGTTTGAAGCTTTAAGGCACTTGAAATATAATAAGCATGAAGTTGTTTTGTTTCATACGTATGACGGAAAAACGGAATTAAACTTCAATTTTGATAATTCTCCCAAAAAATTTGTGGATGTTGAGACAGGAGAAGAAATAAATATTTACATCGAAAATGTGCAAGAAAAGTATAGAAATTCTGTAGAAAATTACTTTAAAGAATTGAAAAATAAATGCTTACAATACAAAATAGATTACGTTCCTGTAGATATACATTTAGGCTTTAATCAGGTGCTCACAAATTATTTAATAAAAAGAAAAATTTTCTTATAATTTTCTTTGGAAGATTAAAAAACAGATGTATATTTGCACCCGCTATAAGCAACGGTTTGGTAGTTCAGTTGGTTAGAATGCCTGCCTGTCACGCAGGAGGTCGCGGGTTCGAGTCCC
Organism: Polaribacter sp. Hel1_33_78; assembly: GCF_900106075.1. Lineage (NCBI taxonomy): Bacteria > Pseudomonadati > Bacteroidota > Flavobacteriia > Flavobacteriales > Flavobacteriaceae > Polaribacter > Polaribacter sp. Hel1_33_78. The sequence goes on along the minus strand of NZ_LT629794.1, from coordinate 2,837,550 downwards.
GTCCAGACCGCTTAAAGAGTCCTTAACAATCTATTTAATAGAGAGTTAAGGATTTTTTGTTTTCAATATTGTACGGTATCTGTACGATTGTTCTGGGATCAAGTGGATCAAGTTTAAATGGATCAAGTTTAAAAGTTGTGGGATTTTAGTTTTAGGCAAAAATATTAGTTAGTCTAAACAGGAAGAATTCTATATTTCTAACCCCTCTAAACTGCATTCTAAATGCTTTGATTTTCGCATTAAAAGATTCTGCTGAAGCATTTGTACTTTTATTATCAAAATAATTGAGAATATTTTGATAGTGTATTGACATTGTTCTAGCAATAGTGTTAAAACTTTTAAATTCTGCTTGTCTTACTTTTTCAAATAATATTATTGGCAAGACAATTTGACAAAAGGAATTAATGAAAATAATTTATCATTCTTTTAGTTTCTTACATTTAATAAACTGTCAAGCATAATAAAGATTAACACATCAACAGAATTGGTGCTTGTATAGCTTCAATTTAATTTTCCTTGAATTAATTGTCAGGCATAAATGACTTTAGTATATATATTAGGATCAAGAATTAGCAGTTATAATCTAAAGAGATTAGGTTTTCCGCTTAGAGTTTGCCTTTTTTGCATCTAAAAATGAAAAGACTAAACCTAATGTCTAATATAAAAAGGACTTTCCTTTTCAACTTAGGGACGGTATATCGAAGCATAGACCCTGATCCCTCGTTTTTTTTTAGAAAATTATAAAAATTATTATTGAATTAAAAATAAAGAATTTACCGAGTATAGTAGTCTGTTTTTAATATAGTTAATACTTCTTAGTTTGGAGCTTTCACTGTGCCACACAGCTGCGTAGAGCGCCGTCAAGCCACTATCTATAAAAAGTGATATGATACTATCAAATACCTATTAAAATGCCTAAAATATTTGAAGACAAACCCGTTGTGCATTTTAAATTATACTAATTTTAATATTGTTTATATTTTTATTAAAAATAAACTTATTGATGTATTGTATTGTTGTTAAGGCTGTTATTTTGGATAATATTCTAGTTTTAAATCCATCAAAAGATTTTGCGTAATTTCTTCTAATCATAAATTGGTCACAAAGTTGAGAGAATAAAGTTTCAATCCTTTTTCTTTTTTTTCTAAAAATATAGGGCTGTTTTTTGTAATTATTTTGATTATTTCTCATCGGAGTATTCAATTTTATATTACAGGTTTCAAATAAGTTAAGTTGAATTTCTGCGGATAAATAACCACGATCTCCAATTAAAGTACAGTCACTAATTTGATGCTTAATATCTTTTAAATAATTAATGTCGTGAACAAAGGCTGCACTCAAATCTATACTTTGAAACACACCACTAACAGAACAAATAACATGCAATTTATAGCCATAATATCTTAAACCTTATGAAGCACAATAACCTTTGTTTGGAATCATACTAATGTTTTCTTTACAAACGGTAGAACGTGCTGCATTTCTTGATAATTTACAAACTTCCAAAGGCATACTATCAACTACAAAATAGTTTTCGAAATCAATAAAAAATGAGGACAAATTTAAACGAATTACATCGATATGAGTAAATAGATTTCTCCTTCTTCTGTTGTAAACGAATCTTTCAATTTTTGATAAAAGCAGTTTTGGAAGATTTCTAAATAAATCATTTTCACTATCAATACTCATAAATTCAGCAGTTAAACTCAAGCTAATCAGTTCTAAATCACTCATCTCTGGTTTCCTTCTTTGATAAGTTAAAAGTTGTTCTTTTGATATTTTTCTTAAAACTTCCAATATTCTTTCGTAATTTGCATTTAAGTTGTTCATCATTAATGTTTTATGGCTAAAACAATTTACTGATTTTCAGTAAGATGGACAACTTTTATTCTTTAAATCATAATGCACAACGGGTAAAAGTAGCAATATTGTATCAGGAATTATGAAAGCTGATATTTTTCTTAAAACTCCTTTTTATGCTTAAAACTCAAAAGAAACCAATTTTAGTTTAGTTTATGATGTATATTCGTCTAAAAAAAAACACTTTTATCTCGTATTAATTCAATTAATTTTTAGGACTATGAAACAATTATTACGCTTCGTATTTATTATCACTGCAACATTTTCTTTTTCACAAACCCAAATAGGTTCTGATATTAATGGAGAATCATTTCTTGATCAATCAGGTAGATCAATAAGTATCTCTAATGATGGTAATATCGTTGCTATTGGTGCACCTGGTAATGACGGAAATGGAAGTAATTCAGGTCATGTAAGAATTTATATGAATACGAATGGAAATTGGGTTCAGATAGGACAGGATATTAATGGAAAAGCATCTGGAGATTCTTCAGGAGCATCTGTAAGTCTTTCGGGTGATGGAAATATAGTTGCTGTTGGTGGAAGAGTTTATAAGAATACGAATGGAAATTGGGATCAAATTGGGCAAGATATTGATGGTTCTGGGAAATCAGTAAGTCTTTCGAGTGATGGCAGTATCGTTGCTGTTGGTGGAAGAATTTATAAGAATACGAATGGGAATTGGGTTCAAGTTGGACAAGGTATTGATAGTTCTGGTAAATCTGTAAGCCTTTCAGGTGATGGTAGTATCGTTGCTATCGGAACTACAGATAATAGTAGTGGTGGAAATGGATTTCATTCAGGATATACAAGAATTTACAAGAATACGAATGGAAATTGGGAACAGATTGGGGAAGATATTAATGGGGAAGCTGAATTTGATAATTCAGGGTTTTCAATAGGGCTATCAAGTGATGGCAGTATTATTGCTATTGGCGCTGTTGGTAACTCAGGAAATGGAAGTTCTTCAGGTCATGTTAGACTTTTTAAGAATGTTAACGGGAATTGGGAACAGATTGGACAAGATATTGATGGAGAATCAGCTGGAGATGGTTCAGGATATTCATTAAGTATTTCTAATGATGGTGGTATTGTAGTTATTGGAGCTATTAGTAGTGCAGAGAATGGATCGGATTCTGGTCAAGTTCGAGTTTATCAGAATATCAATGAAAATTGGGAACGTATTGGACAAGATCTTAATGGAACGGTGGATGATCAACTAGGGAAATCTGTTAGTATATCTGGTGATGGCAGTATAATCGCTGTTGGTGCTGGCGCTGCTAATACAACAAACGGACTCTATTCAGGATATGTAAAAGTTTATGATTTAAGTGCTGTTTTATCTTCAAATAGTTTTAGCCTTTCTGAATTTAGTATCTATCCAAACCCAACAAAAGATTTTTTATCTATAAATAGTAACCAAAACCCAGTAAATATTGCTATCTATAATGTGTTAGGGAAAGAAATATTGTCTGCAAGTACATCTAATAAAATAGATGTAAAATCATTACCAAATGGAGTTTATGTAATTCGTATTAAAGATGGTTTACAGGAAGTAAGAAAGAAGTTTATTAAAAACTAAATCAGTTATTTTGATGGGTTCGAGATGCTCTGCTTCAATATGAAACACTGGTTATAAAGCTAAATTTACTTGTAGCTTTATAACCACTATAGAGCTGCTTTATCACCTACTCAAGCCATTATTAAAATAAAGTAACATATGACTTTTTTTGTGTGCTGAGGCCATTTTTTTTTGGTGTTACTAAATACGACTTTAATAAAAAAAAGTGTTTTTTAGTTTAGTTCTTTGTTGGTTGCAGTTTTTAGTCTTCAATTTCTACAGGAACTTTACAAAATCTAAATGCAAATTGGTCAACTTTTTTTATATTAACATCTATAACGCTTGAAGATGATAGTTTAACAGTTATTGATCCATCTTCATTTATAGGTACCAACCCATAATTTGTGTTGAATGGCATTGCATTATTTTTTGCCTCATTAGCATATGCTTTTGGAATTATATCAAACTGCTTAAGTGTTAAAACAGTCAAACATATAGCGATGATTGTAAGAACTGCCTTCGTGTAATTATCTACTTTAACCTTTGTCATAATCTTTAGTTTTTTATTTCTGGTAGGCACCTGATGAATATGTCAATTCGTAGCTATGTGTATAAATTTCAAATACGATACCAAATGGATCTTCCACATAAACCATTTTATAGGGCTTTTCATTAGGATAATATTCCCGTATGGGCATTCTCTGTTTGCCACCTGCTGCTACTATTCTTTTAGTCAAATTTTCGATGTCTGGGTCTTGCACACAGAAGTGGAAAAGCCCTGTGTTGAAAGGGTTGAATTCTGGGGCTTCTTTTTTGCCATGTGGGAACGAAAAAAGCTCAATGCCAATTCCCTCAGACGTTGACATATGCGCGATTTCGAATTCTTCCCAATTCTCTCCAAAAACATCAATACACATTTGTCCAATGGCTGTATCATTTTCTTTTTTTACCGCAGAGGGTGGCATTATCACATACCATCCCATTATATCCTGATAAAACGCTACAGCTTTGTGTATATCGGGAACAGTGATTCCTATGTGTGAAAATGATTTAGGGTATTTTATTTCTGTCATTTGATTTGATTTTTAAATTGTACACAACTTGATTGTATGCCAAAATTTTTTCCGCTTATCGTTATTTATTATTTGGATAAGTGGAAGTTTTATCATTTATAAAAATTCGTAATTGGTGCAATTTATTTCGAACCAAAAATAATAGGAATTATAGCTATAAAATATGATTTATGTCATCCAGCTTGCAGATGGTTAGAGAATTCTAAGCCTCCAATAAGATAGCTTCAAATAACCAGTAAACTTTAATCAGTTGAAAATGCAATTTACTTTTTATAAAGCAGTGCAGGTATAATTATCTCAAGGACTTAGCATCGATTTTTAAAAATTCACAAAGCATAGACACATACTAGTTTTGCGGAAATCCACATTTCTAATTGCGGTTTACCGCAACAGAGAGCTGCTTTGGCAAACTACCTTTACCGCATATTTTAAAAAATAAACCAAATTAAACTTTAATAACAAAAACCATGAAAAAAATCATAACATTATTTGCAGTAACTTTAGTAACAATTACGAGTATCAGTGCACAAAGAGAATTAGATTCTTTGTCTTATGAGAACACTCAAGATATAAATTTTTTTAAAAAAATTAAAAACAGAACATCTATTACCAGATATCAAACAGTGAACAAAAATATTATTAAAGTTGGGGATACTGTTATTCTAGGAAATCCGACATCTCAAGAATTTAGTTCAAAAACATACACAGGGAGCTATGGTAATAAAGCTCGAGGAGGAATTTCTAAATCTAGAAGTACAATAAAAAAAACTTACGAATTCGTGAAAATGGGAAGGCCTGCTGGTTTTGGAAGTATTATGGCATCTATGAATGGAGATGCCCAAGCAATGGCTAGTAATAGTATCAAAAACTCCAAAGCTATAGTAAAGGAAATAAAAGCATACCATAGAGGTAGTAAAAACAAACCTTTATACCTAATTATGGTGCTTGGAGAAATGAATGGAAGAGCATTTGGTATAAACAAATATTTGAGTGTAATGGACACTGAATTGGCTATTGAGTCTGGTGAGGTTTTACTCAAAAACAGAAAAATGACGAGAGAAGAAGCTATTTCCAAATTAAAAGAAGCTAAAGAGTTACTGGAAATTGATATGATTACAAAAGAAGAATTTGAAAATTTAAAAAAGAAATTTGGACCAATAATTAGAGGGAAAAAATAATAAAATTTTGAGTTTAAAAATTACTGTTTGCAACACTATATGCAATTAATAGCAAATACAAACCTAATTACTTATACAATCCAATTTTGTATATACAAATACACTAGATAAAACCACAAATGATATAAATAGTTGTAACTGAAACACCTAAAGAATTACGACTATGACCGATATCATAAAATAGGTGCAGGATGGTGATTACTTTTATAACTTCATTTACAAGTGGCACGCAATTATTTGAAAATGTCATTTAATTTGTTTCCTATTGCAGTATTTAAGCAGATTGCATACCTTTAGTTTTTACCTTATTTGAAAACTAAAAAAGCAAACAAAAAAGTTTTACCATATAATTCTTAAACCGAATTTGTAGGGCATTGCCTCATAACAAATAAAAAATCGTGTTCAAATAATCTAGACGAGTTGAAAAAAAAAAGAATAACTTTCATAGAAAATTTTGATGAAGGTAAAACACACAATGTTATAAAATAAAGAGATATGCACTTTCATCAAAAAATACATGAGTATTTACTTAATTATAGAAATACTATTGATCCAAGTTTTAATTTTATGGTGCGACAACGTGCATCTAAAAAAGATAAGAATTTCCTTGGTGGTAAATTTGCACATGGTTTAGTATTTCAAGGTAACAATAATTATTGTTTTGTAGGTATAGTTAACAGGAGTGGTGGTGCTAACGCTACTAGAAGTGTTGGTTTGGTTTTTAAACCTACAGAAAACAAATTTAGAGTGCTTTTAGAGATTGTTTTCCCTGGTGAAACTAATCAAGAGTTGATTCGTTTTTATAAGAATTTGGCAAGTAAATTTAATGATGTAAAGTGGGATCCTAAAGGTATTCGAGCTTATAAAAATATTGGAGAGTTCAAAATAGATAATCCAGAGTTAATTTATAATTGGTTAAATATTAACTATCCAATAATTCAACAAACAGTTTTAGAGTCTGGCATTGATGATTTAATTCCTAGTGATGATAAGTTCGATGAATTACAATTAAATTTAAAGAACAAATTAAAGGAAGCATCTAAAGAGGTTAAGTCTTCCGATAATATAAAATCAGAAACAATAAGAGAAAAATTCTCAAATTGGTTAAGAGGAATTGAAAATAGTAATAAAATTAATTCTTATTTATGTGCCATAGATATTCTGAATGAAACCTTAGGGAAAGATATTTATTTAGAGAAAAATATTGCGATACTGACATTATTATATCAAGATTTAATAGAAAACCAAAGAGATAAAAAGGGCAAATATTTTTATGCTTCTGCGCCATCATATGGTAACAATGGTTTTTATTCTGCTTCGGTAAAAGCTTTTATAGAGTTTTTAAAAGAAGGACATGGTATAAAAGCTAAGACTAAGTCTGTAAATAATTTTAGCAATCAATCTAAGAATCAAATCTTTTACGGTCCACCAGGTACAGGTAAAACTTACAACACGGTTACAGAAGCAGTTGCAATTATTCAGAATAAAACTTTTGATGAAGTAAAAGCAGTTGATAGGCAAATTGTAAAAAAAGACTTTGATACTTTATCAAAGCGTAAACAAGTCATGTTTACTACATTTCATCAATCGATGAGTTATGAGGATTTTGTAGAAGGTATAAAACCAGTAATTGTAGATGATACTGAAAAAGATAATCAAGACATTTCTTATGAAATTCAAGGTGGTATTTTTAAGCAGGCAGCAGCAAGAGCAGCCTATTATTCTTATAAAGAATTCCATATTGAAAGTAATTCGGGTTATACCTATAGTCAATTGTATGAGGCTTTCATAGAAATGGCTAGAGAAAAAATAGCTAAAGAAGCCTTTTTTACATGCGAGACGAAAACAGGTAGTTTTGTGGAAATATTTAGAGTAAATAAAAACGATTCTATACATGCCAGAGCAGAAGGTTCTCTTGTGACACATGTGGCACCATTAACAAAAGAAAACATACAAAAATTATATGATACTTATAAGTCCGTAAATGAGATCAATCATCTTCAAGAAGTCAGAGATGTGGTTGGTGTTACGCCAAGAACAACAGAGTTTTATGCCGTTTTTAAAGCACTTCTAAATTTTGAAAAAAATGATTTTGAATCAAATAATGAGAATGAAGAACTAAAGGAAATAGATCTTACTGATGAAGAGATATTATTACAATTTGACTCTGGTGTTTTTACTGAGATGTCAAGAAAATTCGGATCTGAATCTTCTAGAGTTGTTCTAGTAGTTGATGAAATTAACAGAGGAAACGTTTCCGCAATTTTTGGTGAATTAATAACATTATTGGAAGAAGATAAACGATTAGGAGAAGCAAATGAATTAGTAATAACCTTGCCTTATTCTAAAGGTCAGTTTTCTGTTCCTTCTAACTTATATATTGTTGGAACTATGAATACAGCAGATAGAAGTGTAGAAGCTCTAGATACTGCTTTACGTCGTCGTTTTGAGTTTAAGGAGATGATGCCAGATTATACTGTCATTAAAAACGAAAAAGTAGGAGATTATAATCTTTCGGATGTGTTAGAAACAATAAATCAAAGGATAGAATTACTAATAGATAGAGATCATACGATTGGGCATTCATATTTTGTAAATGTAAATACGCAGCAAAAACTTGTAAGCGCATTTAAGAATAAGATTGCACCATTATTGCAAGAGTATTTCTATGGAGATTATGGTAAAATAGGTTTGGTCTTAGGCAAAGGTTTTGTTAAAAGAAGAAAGAATGAAGGATTAAAATTTTCAAGTTTTAAGTACGAAGGAAAAGACGAATTTGTAACACCAACTTTTTTAATGAAAACAATTGATGAGTCAAATATTATCGAAGCTTTAAAACAATTACTTGAAACCAAAGAAAAGTAAGTCTTGAAAGCGCATAAATCCATATCTGTTTTTGAACATCAACGATTACTAGTGGATGGGAAAATTTTTAAACAAGCACATTTAGATGCGCTTTTAAAGCTCAACGAATACCATGATGGTAATTACTTTGAGCCTATTGCAAAAGGGATTAAATTCAATCAATATGTTGGTGTTATACAGGTAGATGGATTAACTATAGAAATACATCCCAAAGCAGATAAAGATGATGACGATAATAAGTGGAAAGGCGTTTTAATTAAAATGTTGAAAGCTTGTGGTAGACTAAAAGCAGAATCTTCTGGAACGGCTCATGTAAAACGACAGCATCTTAATTTATTAGAAGTCTATTTTGAACTGTATTTGGCAGAAGTAGAGGCTTTAGTTCGGAAAGGGGTCATTAAAAAGTATAGAAAGCAAACTCATAATACAAAAGCGTTAAAAGGCAAGTTAGAATTTGCTGGTCATATAAGACATAATGCAGTACATAAAGAGCGTTTTTATACGACCCATCAAGTCTATGATAGTAATCATTTATTACATCAGGTTTTGTATAAAGCATTAACCATTGTAGATCAGTTTACCATGGGCACGCGCTTAAATGATTTGAGTAATAGAGTGTTATTAAATTTCCCGAAAGTCGATAGTAAAACGATTACGGCACAACAATTAAACAGTATTACATTAAATAGAAAAACGAGCAGCTATAGTGACGCACTAGAATTAGCACGTTTAATCATTCTTAATTATTCACCAGATATTTCTAGTGGCAAAGAAAAAATGTTATCACTTCTATTTGATATGAATGTACTATGGGAGGAATACATTCTAAAACAATTGCAAAAAGCATGTTATGGAAGCGATATAGCAGTCTCAGGACAAGAATCTATGTCCTTTTGGGGCAGTAATAGTTTAAAACCAGATGTGGTTTTAAGAAAAGGCACACAGACGTTTATTATTGATACTAAATGGAAGCGCCCTAATAGAAGCTCAGCTTCTGTTAATGACTTAAGACAGATGTATGCCTATTGTCGTTTTTGGGATGCAGAGAAAGCTTTGTTGTTATATCCTGGTGATCAAAGTGAAAATAAATTTAAATCCTATGAAACAGATGATTATACAAAAGATGATGATTCTAACCACACTAAAATAGACCACCAATGTAAAATGGGGTTTGTTTCTGTGTTGGATGAAAATGAGCAGCTGGACAAATTTATTGGCAAGAAAGTTTTAGAACTCATTGGGCTTAGTAATAATTAAATAGAACTTACAAAACCAATCCTTTCAAAATCAACCTTCATCAGAGGTCTGCAATGCGAAAAGTCCTTATACCTAATAAAACAATATTTTTATGACAAAAAAAACAGATCACAAATGGAATTACCAAGAACAATTATTCTGTATCGAATATGCGATCAAACATTACAAATACAGAGACTGGAATAGTATTTGTCAAGAAGCAGCTGACCATGTAAATAAGAATATGAGTGAGGATAATAATCCTACAACTGCTAGTTCAATAAAAATGGGCTACAAACATATTGTATCATATTTAAGTGGCGCAACAGAAGGTTATGGTCCTGGACCAAAAGGCTACCAAGATGCAATTGATGCAGTAAAGCAAAAGTACAAATTGTCGAGTGCCAAGATGATAATGATATTTGAATAAACATTAGGAAATATTTTTAACAAATGTTATTTATACATAGGTAACTTAAATTAGGTTGGTTATGGCAAAGGCTATTTTATCAAAATCAACTTTCATTAGAGATCTGCAATGTGCAAAGGCTTTATACCTCTGCAAGCATCACTCTAATTTAAAAGATGCTATTTCACCGCAATTACAAGCCATTTTTAATCAAGGGAATTAACCCAAGATATATTTCAGGGAGGTGTGGATGCGTCACCGTCCAGTCATTTTAAAATGCAGGAGGCCGTTGTTAAGATGAAAGCTTTTATAGAAATGTAAGATTTTTTTAGTGTGCTGAGGCCATTTTTTTTTGGTGTTACTAAATACGACTTTAATAAAAAAAAAGTGTTTTTTAGTTTAGTTCTTTGTTGGTTGCAGTATTTAGTCTTCAATTTCTACAGGAACTGTGCAAAATCTAAATGCAAATTGGTCAACTTTTTTTATATTAACATCTATAACGCTTGAAGATGATAGTTTAACAGTTATTGATCCATCTTCATTTATAGGTACCAACCCATAATTTGTGTTGAATGGCATTGCATTATTTTTTGTCTCATTAGCATATGCTTTTGGAATTATATCAAACTGCTTAAGTGTTAAAACAGTCAAACATATAGCGATGATTGTAAGAACTGCTTTCGTGTAATTATCTACTTTAACCTTTGTCATAATCTTTAGTTTTTTATTTCTGGTATGCACCTGATGAATATGTCAATTCGTAGCTATGTGTATAAATTTCAAATACGATACCAAATGGATCTTCCACATAAACCATTTTATAGGGCTTTTCATTAGGATAATATTCCCGTATGGGCATTCTCTGTTTGCCGCCTGCTGCTACTATTCTTTTAGTCAAATTTTCGATGTCTGGGTCTTGCACACAGAAGTGGAAAAGCCCTGTGTTGAAAGGGTTGAATTCTGGGGCTTCTTTTTTGCCATGTGGGAACGAAAAAAGCTCAATGCCAATTCCCTCAGACGTTGACATATGCGCGATTTCGAATTCTTCCCAATTCTCTCCAAAAACATCAATACACATTTGTCCAATGGCTGTATCATTTTCTTTTTTTACCGCAGAGGGTGGCATTATCACATACCATCCCATTATATCCTGATAAAACGCTACAGCTTTGTGTATATCGGGAACAGTTATTCCTATGTGTGAAAATGATTTAGGGTATTTTATTTCTGTCATTTGATTTGATTTTTAAATTGTATACAACTTGATTGTATGCCAAAATTTTTTCCGCTTATCGTTATTTATTATTTGGATAAGTGGAAGTTTTATCATTTATAAAAATTCGTAATTGGTGCAATTTATTTCGAACCAAAAATAATAGGAATTATAGCTGTAAAATATGATTTATGTCATCCAACTTTTAAAAATTTACAAAGCATAGGTGCATATTAGTTTTGCGATAATCTACATTTTAACTTGCAGTGTACTACAAGATAATAATTCAGAAGCAAACTATCTTTCAAGAGTGAAGTGTGTTGTGAAAGTAGTATGAAGGTACTTGCAATTTACTTTTTGAGATGTACTATGGAAACCTAAAAAATAAGATAATAAAAATAAAAAGTCTTTGTTCTTATGCTCGCTGCTGCCAGGCCCACTACTTACTTTAATTATTCTTTTACTCCTGTATTCATTTAAGCTGCACAAAGCCATCACTAAGTTCGTAAACTCCTTATCTCAGATTTTTGTTTGTTTCATTTCGGTATGTAACAAAAAAAACCCACATCGTTGAGAGGTGGGAAATTGCTATGAAAAAGAAAGTATAAATGTACGGTCATAATTGAATTATAGGAATAAGCAAAATGCTTAATTTCTATAAAAAGAGATTTTTTTTGTTATGGTGTCATTCAATCCGCATAGGGCTAACATTTTTAAAAATTGATAAACTCCAAGGTCTAACCAGCCTCTGTTTATCATCTTTGTTTTTTAGGTGTTTAAATTTAGACTAATTGATACTTAACTTTTTTGTAAATAGTTGGTTATTCGTTTTTCTAATACGCACAAAATAAATACCTGTAGTTAAATCGGACACCAAATAGGAGTTGCTTTGCACTACTTTCTTAGTGTATTTTTTTACTTGTTTCCCTGTAATATTATAAATACTTACCTCTAAAACTTCATTAGAGAGAGAGAAGTTTCTAGAAGTTGGATTTGGATAAAGTGTTATGGATTCGTTTTCTAAAATAAAATCATTATTTGCAATGTTTTTACAATTTAAAATATTTCAAAGAATGTTTAAAGTCTCAAGGATCAAATCAAAAAACTGAAAGAGTTTATGAATAAGTGTACATCTTAACAAACATAAATACCAGTATTTTTTATCTATGAAAAGTTAAATAAAATCATAAAATTTACTTTTTAGGTGAAAATTTAAGGCAAGCATCTCAGAAATACAAAAATGATTGCTAACTTGCTGTTAAAATATTAATTCCTCCAATTGTATCTAAAAAAATATAGTAAAGAAATAGCCCTATTACTCCTGCTTTTGACATGTGTGTTTTTCCTCTTAGCCAAGAATACAGCACCGAAGAATGTATTGACAGTAGCTAAACCGCCTTTATCATCGCTAATAAAAGAGGAACCCCCTCTTTCCATAGAACACTATTCTGAAAATCTTACAAAAAATGTACGCCATAAATTAGATTTATTATTAAAACGCATCAATAAAAGGCACGATTTTAATGGAGCAGTATTAGTGGCAAAGAATGAAAAAATATTGTACAGCAATCAAATAGGTATTGCAGATTTTAAAAAGAAAGCTCCCTTAAAAAAAGAATCCGTATTTCAATTAGCTTCTGTAAGTAAGCAATTTACTGCAGCCGCCATTATGCTTTTAAATGAGCGTAAAAAAGTGAGACTGACCGATACTGTCAATAGGTATTTTCCAGATTTTCCTTTTAAGAATGTGACGATTAAAAACCTTTTAAATCATACTGCAGGATTGCCTAAATATTTTTGGGTAGCAGAGCATAAATGGTTGAAAGAAAAGGCTCCTACAAATAGTGAAATGATGACGTTTTTAGAGTCAAGCGATGTGCAACGATATTTTAAATCAGGCCGTAATTTTGATTATTCGAATACAGGCTATTTTGTGCTAGCTTCTATTGTTGAAAAAGTTTCTGGTACTTCCTTTAGTTCTTTTTTAAAAAGCAATATTTTTGAACCGTTACAAATGAAACATTCATATGTATACAGTTTTGAAAATGATAGTATCAAAGAAGATCAATTAGATGGCTACCGACTGCATAGAGGATGGAGACATTTAAAAATAAAAGGTACCGTAAATGACGCGATTGTTGGTGACAAAAATGTGTATACTACTGCAGAGGATTTGTTTAAATGGACTCATGGATTAAATACAGGAAGACTTCTAACTAAAGAGTCGTTAGCGCTTATGTATTCAAAAGGAGAAACAATTTACGGAAGAGAAGTACCCTATGGCTTCGGTTTTAGAATTGATACTAAACGAGAAAAAAGCATTTATCATCATGGTAAATGGAACGGTTTTAGCACAGGGCTTACAAAATATTTGGAAGATGACTTGGTTGTAATTGTGCTAGAACACACCAGTTATAACGCTACGAAATCACTTACAAAAAAAATAAAAAAAATTGTTACTGAAAACTTCGTTTTGTAATTTATCTAACATACTAGGTCGTACACTTTATTTTTCCTTTCGAACGCCAAGTATCTTTTTGATTTAAAAAGAGATGTATATCATGATATGAAAAATGAAAAGTAATGACCAAAAAAAAGTTCGAATCCAATTCAAGCGAATTAAACGGAGTAGTAATTCTCTAGTAACTTCACCAGTAGTGATTTTTAAATGAAGAGGAGCAAAGTTTAAAAAAGTAAAAACCCACAGAAATAGTACAATCGATAGTGTAGCTGCGGATAGCCAACTAAAATTCAGAAAAACATCTATAACGGCTATTATTAACTGACTAAGCATTAACGGAATAACAATGACTGCAATTCCTGTTGTATATTTTTGATGCCATTTTATTAGATTTTCAATTTTGTAATATGTAAAACTTGGATAAATAATAAGTTGTACCATCCAAATAAGAACAACTAATCCGGCATCAATTAAAAGAGAAATCTGTAATATAGTTTTCGAATAGTCCAATGTCAATTACTGTTTAATGAAAGCATATTTTTCAAGAACTTCTAAACTTGTGTATTGTAACGATTTTATATGTGTAGCAGCTAACTTTATCAAAGGTGCTTTTCCAACTTTTTCTGCTTGTAACCATCTAGAAATACATAAACACCATTGATCACCAGGTTGTAAACCAGGAAAATTCCAATACGGAATTGGCGTCATTAAATCATTTCCTTTAGATGCAGAATAGTCTAAAAACTCTTGAGTAACAATTGCGCAAACCGTGTGTGTGCCCACATCATGAGAAACTGTTCTGCAAAAGCCATCTCTAAAATAACCCGTTGCTGGTTTTTGGCAACAGCTCTCTAAAGGTTTATTAAATACGTTTAATTCCAATTCAGTCGCTTTAAAATTTAAGTAGATAAAGATACAAAAACTAATTTTCTAAGATTCTTTCGATCCACACTCATTCTTTATAGATTGTAAAGTAGTTTCAAGAGTATTCAGCTGCTAAGAAAGATGCAATGCAACTTATATCTACTTTAAAGTTACCGTTATTTGATACTTTTTTTTCTTTAAATAGTATTACATTTATTTAAATATAAACCAATATAAGTTGAATTTTGATAAAAATAATGAACTCATTTTGAAAATTTCATAAAAATTTGTAAACTTTTTTAATAATATTTGTATATCCCAATATAATCTCTAGATTTGTTCTTTCAATCATTAGAGAACAAAATGTTAAACAACAATTTTACTCGTTTCTATGTATACTTTTATTTTTACAATAAAAGAAGAGACTTTGTATCATGTTGTTAAGAAACATTCACATAATATAAAGTCTCGAATTTAATTCGAGACTTTTTTTTTGATATAAATGAACAAAATTATTGCAATACAAGGAGCAGAAGGCTCAAATCACCATAAAGTTGCACGCGACTTTTACGGAACAGCAGTTCAATTAAAAGAATGCATGTCTTTTGATGTATTGGTAGATAGTTTATTAGATGGTTCTGCAACGTATGGAGTAATGGCTTTAGAGAATACAATTGCAGGTTCGATTATACCAAATTATGCGCTAATAGATAGTAATAATTTGCATATTGTAGGTGAAGAGTATTTAAATATTCACCATCATTTAATGGCATTACCAGGTCAGCAGATAAAAGATATTAAAGAAGTTTGGTCGCATCCAATGGCATTGTTACAATGTAAGGAGTTTTTTAAAAAACATCCTCATATTAAGCTAGTAGAAGATGTAGATACGGCAGAAGTTGCGAAAAGAATTGCAAAAGGAACTTTAGAGGGTATTGCAGCAATTGCGCCAAAAATTGCCGCAGAAATTTTTGACTTAGAAATAATAGAGGATGAAATTCAAACCATAAAAGATAATGCTACAAGATTCGTCATCGTGCAAACACATGAGCCAAGTAATGGAATTGATCAAATTAATAAATCTTCATTAAAATTTCAATTAAACCATAAAAGAGGAGGTTTAGCAGCAATTTTAAACGTTTTGAGCGATTGTAAAATGAACTTAACGAAAATACAGTCACTGCCGGTGATAGAGAAGCCTTGGAAATATTCATTTTTTGTAGATGTAACTTTTGATGAATACGAAGAATATCAAAAAGCAGTAAAAATTATTGAAATAATGGCAGAAGAATTCAAAATTTTAGGAGCCTATAAAAATGGTAGAAAATGATTAAACCAGCTAAAAGATTAGAAACAGTGCAAGAATACTATTTCTCTAAAAAATTGAGAGAAGTTAGGGGGTTAGTCGCTGCTGGAAAACCAATTATAAATATGGGAATTGGTTCACCCGATTTACAACCACCGGTGCAAGTTTTAGAGGCTATTCAAGGAAGCTTGAATGATGTGAGTGCGCATAAATATCAATCATATCAGGGTTTACCAGAATTAAGAAATGCAATTGCTGAGTTTTATAAAAATAAGTTTAGTGTAGCTGTTAATCCAGAAAATGAGGTGTTGCCTTTAATGGGAAGCAAAGAAGGAATCATGCATATTTCTATGGCTTTTTTAAATGAAGGAGATAAAGTGTTAATTCCCAATCCTGGATACCCTACCTACACTTCTGTTACAAAATTAGTAGGTGCAGAGCCTCTTTTTTATAATTTATGTGACGAAAATAATTGGCAGCCAAATTTTGAGGAATTAGAAAGTCAAGATTTAACAGAGGTGAAAATTATGTGGGTGAATTATCCCCATATGCCAACAGGAACAAATGCAACGATAGAGACCTTTGAAAAGTTAGTCGCTTTTGGTAAAAAACATCAGATTTTAATTATAAATGATAATCCCTATAGTTTTATTTTAAATGACAATCCTATTAGTATTTTAGAAGTTGAAGGCGCAAAAGATATTGCTTTAGAATTAAATTCGTTAAGCAAAACTTTTAATATGGCTGGCTGGAGAGTTGGTATGGTTTTAGGAAATGTAACTTTCATTAATGAGATTTTAAAAGTAAAAAGTAATATGGATTCTGGGATGTTTTACGGAATTCAAAAAGGAGCCATAGAAGCCCTTCAATTATCTGATGATTGGTTTTTAGCTCAAAATAGAATATATGAAGAACGTAGAAATTTAGTTTGGCAATTAGCAGATAAATTAAACGCTACTTACGATACAAATTCAACAGGGTTATTTGTTTGGGCAAAAATCCCAGAAGGGCAAAAATCTACAGTAGTTACAGATGCAATTTTATACGATAAAGATATTTTTATAACTCCAGGAACTGTTTTTGGCAGCCAAGGAGAAGGGTATATACGTTTTTCGTTATGTGTAACTTCAGAAATAATTAAAGAAGCAATAGCAAGAATATGAAAAATATATACATGATTGGTATTGGTTTAATTGGTGGTAGTTTTGCTATTGATATTAAAAAAAACAATCCAAATGCTATTATTCACGGAATTAGCAGAAAAGATGAAACCTTAAATAAGGCTTTAACATTAAATTTAATAGATAAGAAAGCAACTTTAGATGATATAAAGAATGCAGATTTAGTAATTGTTTCAATTCCGGTAGATGCCACGGTAAAATTATTACCAACGATTTTAGATAAAATTTCTGAGACAGGTTTGGTAGTAGATGCAGGATCAACAAAAGAGGCAATCTGTAAAGCAGTTGAACATCATCCAAAAAGAAGAAATTTTTTAGCATGTCACCCAATTGCAGGGACAGAAAAGTCTGGGCCCACAGCGGCAATTTCTGGCTTATACATTGGAAAAACCAATATTATTTGTGAAGTAGAAAAAACAACTTTTAAGCTTCAAGAAAAAGCATTGCAGTTATTTACAGCAATTGGAATGCGTATTCGTTATATGGATCCTGTTTCTCATGATAAACATATTGCGTATGTTTCGCACTTATCACACATTAGTGCATTTATGTTAGGTAAAACAGTAATTGATAAAGAAAAAAATGAACGCGATATTTTTGATATGGCAGGTTCAGGTTTTGAATCAACTGTGCGTTTGGCAAAAAGTTCGCCAGCAATGTGGACGCCAATTTTTAAACAAAATAAAGAAAACGTAATAGAAACGTTAGAAGAATACATCCATAATTTGCAACAATTTAAAGAGTTGATGGAACAAGATAATTTCTCTGAAATTTTTAAAGAAATGGAGAACACAAATTATATAAAACAAATTTTAAACGGCATAAACTAAGAGCCAAAACAAGTAGAAAAATGAAGAATACAAAAGAATTAAGAACATGGTTGGATGATATGAATTTAGCGCATCCACTAGTAATAGCAGGGCCTTGTAGTGCAGAAACCGAAGAACAGGTTTTAAAAATCGCACACGAATTAAAAGATTCTGATGTAAACTATTTTAGAGCGGGAATTTGGAAACCAAGAACAAGACCAGGAATGTTTGAAGGTGTTGGTGAAATTGGTCTAAGATGGTTAAAGAAAGTAAAAGAAGAAACAGGGATGAAAACCTGTACAGAAGTTGCCAATGCAGCGCATGTAAAACTAGCGATCGAAAATGATGTAGATTTATTATGGATTGGTGCTCGTTCTACAGTTTCACCTTTTATTATGCAAGAAATTGCAGATGCTTTGGCAGGAACAGACAAAATTGTGTTGGTTAAAAATCCAGTAAATCCAGATTTAGCTTTATGGCTAGGGGGTATTGAAAGATTATATACAGCAGGTATTAAAAATTTAGGAGCAATTCATAGAGGTTTTTCTACTTATGAAAAAACGAAGTACAGAAATAATCCTAACTGGCAATTGGCTATTGAGTTTCAAAATAAATTTCCAGATTTACCTTTAATCAACGATCCCTCTCACATTACTGGGAATAGAGAAATGATTCAAGATATTTCTCAGGTTGCTTTAGATTTAAATTTTGATGGTTTAATGATTGAAACACATTACGATCCTGAAAATGCTTGGAGTGATGCTGCTCAGCAAGTTACGCCAACAAAGCTAAAGTCTATTATGGATGAATTAAAAATCAAAAAAACTACTGAAACGGCTTCTAGTTACAGAGAGCCTTTAGAGAATTTGAGAGCACAAATTAACGTTGTAGATGATCAGTTAATTGAGATGTTAGGCAAAAGAATGCAAGTTGCCGATAAAATTGGAGCTTTAAAGAAAGATCAAAACGTGGCTGTTTTACAGTCTAGACGTTGGAACGAAATTTTAGGTAACATGGTTTTAGAAGGGGATAGTAGAGGTCTAAGTGAAGAGTTTGTTTTAAAAATGTTTAAAGCAATTCACCAGGAATCGATCAATCATCAAGAAAAGATTATTAACGGATAATTTTTGAGCGTTGCTTTATCCTGAAGGCGTTCAGGACCAAGTCAGGCTTTCGTTACTCGCTTTTTTGTTTTAAAAAAAAACAAAAAGAGCTCAAACAAACCACTTAATCCTTAACGCAAAGGGAAACCTTAAAAGTAAGTGCTTTAAAATTATCAATAGAATTTATAGATCCTTTAGGTTTTTAAAGCCTGAAGGATTTTTTTTATACTTTTTATGATGCTATAATTTTCTCATAAAATTGAAAATCACTCGAACTGACATTCTCCTTTTTATTTAAAATTCTGCATCTTTGTACCAATGACAGGAATCGTATATAAATCTACAGGAAGCTGGTATCAAGTAAAATCTGAAGATGGTGAGTTTCATCAATGTAGAATTAAAGGAAAATTTAGAATTAAAGATATAAAAAGCACCAATCCAATCGCGGTTGGTGATAAGGTTGTTTTCAATTTAGAAAAAAAAGGAGATGAAGAAACCGGTGTCATTCAAAAGATTTTGGATAGAGATAATTTCATCGTCAGAAAATCTGTAAACCTTTCTAAACAAATACATATTATTGCAGCAAATATTGATCAAGTTTTTTTGCTGATAACGATTAACAATCCGCCAACATTTGCGGCATTTATAGATCGTTTTTTAGTCTCAACAAGAGCATACAGGATAGATACTATTTTGGTTTTTAATAAAATTGATTCTTATGAAATTGAAGAGCGTGCAGAAATTTTATACCTGAAAGATATATACGAAGCAATTGGTTACAGATGTATAGAAGTTTCTTCTACTCAAAATATAAATATAGATCAAATTAAGGAAATAATGACAGGTAAAACATCCATGTTTGTAGGTCATTCAGGAGTTGGTAAATCTACCTTAGTCAATGCAATAGAGCCCTCTTTAAATTTGAAAACCAAAGAAATTTCAGATCAACACAACCAAGGAAAACACACAACAACTTTTGCAGAAATGTTCGATTTAAGTTTTGATGCAAGAATTATAGATACACCAGGAATTAAAGGTTTTGGAATTGTAGATATTGATAAATACGAATTAGGAGATTATTTTCCAGAGTTCTTTGCCTTAAAACAAGATTGTAAATTTAATAATTGTATTCATACAAAAGAACCTAACTGTGCTGTAAAACAAGCTTTAGAAGAAGAAAAAATTTCTTGGTCTCGTTATAAAAGCTATCTTCAAATTTTAGATGGCGAAGAAGAAAAAGAGCATTTTAGAACAGATATTTGGAACGAAGAGGATAATGAGTAAAGTATGAAAATTGTTGTTCAAAGAGTATCAAAAGCGAGTGTAACGATTAACCAACATAAAGTTGCAGACATACAAGAAGGATTGCTTATTCTTTTGGGAATTGTGGAAGAAGATACTGAAGCAGATATTAATTGGTTGGTAAGAAAAGTGTCGAGTCTTCGTGTTTTTAATGATGAGAACGATGTTATGAATAAATCTCTAATTGATATTGATGGAAATGTAATTGTAGTGAGTCAATTTACATTACATGCATCTACCAAAAAAGGAAGCAGACCAAGTTATATGAAAGCGGCAAAACCAGCATTGGCAATTCCCTTATATCAGCAATTTGTGGCATCCTTAGAAAAAGAATTAAATAAGAAAGTGCAAACAGGAGAATTTGGTGCAGATATGAAAGTTGAGTTGTTAAATGATGGACCAGTAACCATTATTATAGATTCTAAAGTAAAGGCATAAATTTTCTGAATTACCCCAACTGTTAATTTTATCAAAAAAAAATCATTACTATATTCCAAGGAAAATAAATAACATATATTTGCCATGGAAAATAAATTTAAAATCAATAAAAAAATGAGAAAAATAGTTTTATCATTAGTAGTAGTAGCATCACTTTTAACGGCATGTAAAGGTGAGAAAAAAGAAAAAGTGGAAGTAAAGGAGGCTGTAAAAGTAGAGGTAAGTATTGCAGCGTTAGATAATGTAGATACTACAGCTTCTGTTTTAACTTGGATAGGAACTAAACCAACTGGTTCTCATAACGGAACAGTAGCAATAAAGAGCGGAGGTTTATTAGTTGAAGAAGGGACTTTAAAAGGAGGTGAGTTTGTAATAGATATGAATACGATTACAAATGTAGACATGGCTGGAAGTGATGGTGCAGGAAAAATAGAAGGTCATTTAAAAGCACCAGACTTTTTTGATATCGCTGTATATCCTACTTCTAAATTTGTAATTACCAAGGTAGAAGACGTTGAAGGAAAGTTAGCTGTAACAGGTAACTTACAAATTAAAGATGTTACAAAGAGTATTACAATTCCTGCAATGATTTCTACAGAAGGTGGAGTAACTACTTTTAAAAGTGATGTTTTTAATGTAGATAGAGCAGATTTTAATGTAAAATATGGTTCTAAAAGATGGATAGAAGGATTAAAAGATAAATTTATAAATGATTTAATGGAGATGTCTTTTGAAGTAAAAACAAAAGCATAATCAATATATTTATACGAACTAAGTATCAACCCAAATAGTTTAACTTTAAAAATTACTAAAAATATGAAACTTAATAAAGCAGACAGACCTTGTGGATGTGGAAACACTCAAGACCCAAATGGATATTGTGACGGATCACATTCAAGTAAATAGTAGATAGTTTATTTGAAGAAGAATGATTTAAAGACCCAGAACGAAAGTTTTGGGTTTTTTTTTATAGATTAATCAGTGTAGTGTTTTTTACTTCTTCAATGGCAAAAGTACTATGTGTACTGCCAATATGTTTAATAGCAGTTAGTTTTGTAACCATAAATTCCCGGTATTCGTCCATATCTTTTACATACACTTTTAAGATATAATCATACTCACCACTCACATGAAAACACTCAGAAACTTCCTCTAACTTCAAGATTTCCCTTTCGAAAGTAGTAACAAATTCTTTAGAATGTTGAATCAGTTTAATGTGACAAAACACTAAAAAAGATTTATCAATTTTATGTTTATTAATAATGGCGACATACTTTTGAATGACTTCTCCTTTTTCAAGTTTTTTAATACGTTCATAAACAGCAGTAACCGATAGGTTTAATTGTAAAGAGAGTTTTTTGGTGGTTTGCTTACTATCATTTTGCAGCAAATTGATAAGTTTTTTATCTATAAAATCTAAATGCATAATTAAAAATTTTCTAAAAAAAGATATTCACTTGTGTATATATAGTTTTTAAAACTAATTACTAGTTCAAATTTAGATAAATAATTTATATATAATTCTTTAAGTTGACTTTATTTCTATTTAGTTGTTATTTTGTTGTAAAATAAAACGATCAATTATGAAATTCAATCCAGCAGATAACATTCAAGATTTACAGTATTTTGGCGAATTCGGTGGTGTAAATCCATCTATTTCAGATTCATCTACCTATACTTTCTTATCGGCAAAAACAATGGTAGATACTTTTGAAGGAAATACTGA
The DNA here is from genome assembly GCF_900106075.1 of Polaribacter sp. Hel1_33_78. Lineage (NCBI taxonomy): Bacteria > Pseudomonadati > Bacteroidota > Flavobacteriia > Flavobacteriales > Flavobacteriaceae > Polaribacter > Polaribacter sp. Hel1_33_78. Next base: position 2,814,965 of record NZ_LT629794.1, on the reverse strand, counting down.
TGGTTGTTATTTGTATTCACGTCATTCTACTCCCAGTAATTTATATTTAGGAGAAGCTTTAGCTGCTATGGAGGGTACAGAAACGGCAAATGTTGCTGCTTCCGGAATGGGCGCAATTACACCTGTTTTATTGCAGTTAGTTGCTGCAGGAGAACATATTGTTTCTAGCCGAACTATTTATGGCGGAACGTATGCATTCTTAAAAAACTTCACACCAAGACTAGGAATTGAAACTACTTTTGTAGACATCACAAAATTAGATATTGTAGAAGCTGCTATTACTGAGAAAACGAAAGTTTTGTATTGTGAATCTGTGAGTAATCCTTTGTTAGAAGTTGCAGACATTAAAGCTTTGTCTGCCTTAGCTAAAAAATATAATTTAAAATTAGTAGTGGATAATACGTTTTCTCCTTTGTCAATTTCACCAGCAAAGTTAGGTGCAGATGTAGTTTGCCATAGTTTAACAAAGTTTATAAATGGTTCTTCAGATACCGTTGGAGGAGTGGTTTGTGGAACACAAGAATTTATCAACGATTTGCGAAATGTAAATGATGGTGCAAGCATGTTATTAGGATCTACAATGGATAGTTTAAGAGCTTCATCCGTCTTAAAAAACATGAGAACTTTGCATATTAGAATGAAACAACATAGTTTGAATGCTGCTTTTTTAGCGGATAAATTTGAAACTGATGGATTGAAAACGGTATATCCGGGTTTAACATCTCATCCTTCTCACCAACTTTTTAAAAGTATGATGAATGTTGAATTTGGTTTTGGTGGCATGTTAACGATTGATGCAGGTTCTTTAGAAAAAGCAAATGAATTAATGGAATTAATGCAGCAGAAAAACTTGGGTTACTTAGCAGTAAGTTTAGGGTTTTATAAAACATTGTTTTCTGCTCCTGGATCCTCTACATCTTCAGAAATATCAGAAGAAGAACAAAAAGAAATGGGTCTTTCAGATGGATTAATCAGATTTTCAATAGGTTTAGATAATGATATTGAAAGAACGTATGAAATGATGAAATCCTGTATGAAAGAAGTGGGTGTTTTATAACAACATTATATTCCTGTTAACCTATCCATAAATTTGCTAAAATCTTCTTTGTTTGGCCTAACTCCGTCAAAGGGTAAAATATCCCAATTTACACCTTCATTATAAATTGTAAAATTAAAAACGGAAGTATTGGCATCTTCAGGATTTAACATTGGATACCGTAAATCTACATATTTATAGGTGCCAACTTTTTCCTTTTTAGAGATATTGAAATAATTATTGCTAAACCAAGTTAATGTTTTTAGATTACCAGTATCCATATCAATTAAATCATGCTGCTTTTTAATAGTTATAATTTTTTCAGAGATTGAGCTCGTATCTAAAAGAGAATAAAAAGTAAAATGATAATTTTTATCAGTTTCAGCCACTGCATACCACAAAATATTATTCAGAATCGTAGGTTGTGCAGAAAATCGATTATAGGCAATTCCTCCTTTTTTAAAAGATTTTTTAAATACGTCATCGATATAAAACTTATTGAAGATTGTAAATATCATATAGGCAGAGCTGATGTAAATTCCTGCTTTTAACCACCAAGTTCTTCTTGCTCTGTTTCTATTGAAAAACATCAATATTATCATGCACAGTAAAAACGGAATGGTATAAAAAGGATCAGCAACAGAAATATTATTAAAGGCAATTCTATAATTGGAAAATGGTGCAAATAATTGCGTGCCATATGGTGTAAAGCAATCTAAGATTGGATGCGTAAAAATGGACCAAAAGAATAGCAAAATCCAATCTTTCTGAGTTGTTGTGCCTTTTCTTTTATTTGAATTATAAAGTTTATAAGTAAGCCATCCAAAAGTAAAACAAGCTAAAACTGCAAACAATATGGAGTGCATAAAACCTCTATGAAACGCCATTGCTTGAATCTCATTGCTGTATAACAGCCGCCCAACAAAAACATCTAAATCTGGAATTGTACCTCCAATTGCGCCGAATAAAAGTGCTTTGTTTCCAATCTTTTTTCCTAGAATAGCTTCTCCACAAGCAGCACCTAAAACAATCTGAGTTAATGAATCCATAATCACAAAAATAAGCCAACCAATTTGATTTGCATAACATTATGTAAAATCGTAACATTACAGAACAAAAAAATAGAGAATGCAACACAATAAAAATGGGTCAAAAACCACAATTAAAGATGAAAAAATTATTGTCAACAAAGAGTTAAATATTTGGGAAGCTCTATTTCCTGTTTTAGCTTTAGTTGCAATGTTGGCTTACAACGTTTTTGTGTTTGGTGATGATGCTTTGAGTGGCAGTAATCAGTTTGTTTTACTTCTGGGTGGCGCAGTTGCAGCATTTGTAGGTTTTAGAAATAAAATTTCTTATAAATTTATGATTGAGGAAGTTGCAGAAAATATAAAATCTACAGCGGGAGCAATCTTAATTCTTTTAATGGTAGGTGCTTTGGCAGGAACTTGGTTAATAAGTGGTATTATTCCATCTATGATATACTACGGATTACAGGTCTTAAATCCAACTATCTTTTTAGCAGCTTGTTTAATAATTTGTGCAATCATTTCTATTGCAACGGGTAGTTCTTGGACAACTTCAGCAACAGTTGGTATTGCATTAATAGGTATTGGAGAGGCCCTCGGAATTTCTCTAGGAATGACTGCAGGTGCCGTTTTATCGGGTGCTTATTTCGGGGATAAAATGTCACCAATGTCAGATACTACAAATTTAGCCCCAGCGATGGCAGGTACAGATCTTTTTACGCACATAAAATACATGGCATATACCACAGTGCCAACCATAGTAATTACTTTAATTATTTTTATCATTTTAGGATTTACACAGAATTCCACTGGAGAGGCAGATACGGCTGTTTTATTAGCAGATATTAATAAGGCGTTCAATATTACACCTTGGTTGTTTTTAGTGCCAATAATTGTCGTTTTATTAATCATTAAGAAAACTCCGCCATTAGCAGCATTATTAGCCGGAACTATTTTAGGAGGTATTTTTGCCTTAATTTTTCAACCAGAAGTTGTTGCACAAATTACGGGTGCTGAAGAACTAACTTTTACGACTGCGTATAAAGGAATTATGCAAGCCATAACTGTTAAAACATCAGTTGCTACAGAAAATGCAGCTTTAGCAGATTTATTTACTGCGGGCGGAATGGCTAAAATGCTAGGAACAATCTGGCTTATTTTATGTGCTATGGTTTTTGGTGGTATTATGGATGCAATTGGTGCCTTGGCAAGAATTAGTGCATTTATGTTAACGCTATTTGATTCTATTTTTGGGTTGTTTGCAAGTACAGTTTTTACTTGTATCGGATTAAACTTTACAGCATCAGATCAATATTTGGCCATTTTGGTGCCTGGTAAAATGTACGCCAAAGTATATGCAGATAAGGGGTTAGCACCAGAAAATTTAAGTAGAACTTTAGAAGATTCTGGTACCGTAACCTCTGTATTAATCCCATGGAATACTTGTGGAGCGTATCACTCTGGAGTTTTAGGAGTTTCTGTTTTTGATTACGCCATCTATGCAATTTTTAATTGGCTTAGTCCTTTTATGACATTGATTTTTGCCGCTTTCAAAATAAAAATTAAGCAGTTGGCAACTAAGTAAAATGATGGTTTATGTAATTATTATTGAAGCTTAAAAACTAGGAAAAATGCCATTACAAGCCAAAATTTTTAGGGTTATTACAACGAAATACTAACGGAGTTGGGTTTAAGATGTAACTCTATCTCTTGGGTTAACTCAAGAAATGCTCAATTATTAAGTCTTCTTTGATGATGTAACTTTCGACTTGGCTGCAAAAAGATTTAGAAAAATAGAAATCAGTAATAAAATCCACGGAGTTCCATGAAGTAAAACGTCAAACCAATCTTGAGATTCCATTCCGTTTTCTGCAGAAAAAGCATTACCTCCCAAAATCCATTGTAATTTACCCCAAATATGTGGCGGATTAAAAGGTGCTAAACCTAAAGTTAAACTTGCTATTAAAAACAGCTTCCAATTTTGTTTCAGTATGTTCATCACTTTTGAAAGGAACTTTTTCTTTATATATTGCGGGTAACTTGCTAAATAAACCAGTTCCACACCAATCCAAAACGAATGGTTAAATCTCTGTAAGGGTAATTCGGTGCAGAAAAATAATTCTTTTCAGTAAAACCAGAAGTTACATTATCTACTTTTAGATACAAGCGGGTTCTACGGACTTGAGCATTTATAAAAACATCAAAAGTTGGAAAACCTATTTCTTCATCATTTTGTAAAGTAAATTCTGCTAATAAAGGATTATAAGCATTTGCTTTGTACTTGGTGAAATATTTAAAAGTAACGCCAATATTTACCAACATGGGTTTTCCTTTAAACCAATAATCGGTGTAGTAAAAAGTATTTCTCGTTACAAACTCAGGAACTCTAAAAACCGAACTTCCACTCGTTACGTTTTGATACATAACCGTATTTTCTAGAGCTAGTTTCCAGTATTTAAACTCTCTATTTGCTTTTACTTTTAAATAGGTAATCTGATTTTCAAATTGCCGTGGTGTATTGTTTTCATCAAAATAAGTATAGTTGTCAATATTAGTAAAATTTAGTGCGGCATTGATCCATTTAGAATGAAAGGTAAAACCTAGATCTCTCGTATTTACGTTGCTAAAATCGTTTTGCCAATTGTAAGCATCATATGAGCTTTGATGTAATAATGTGTTGAAATTTGCCGATTTAGAATTTATTAATAAACTTCCTTTTACAGCGAAAAGACTGTCTTTTTCATAAATAGCCTCTCCTTTTAAATAAGTGCCCGACAACCTTCCAGAGCCTGGTGTGAGAGAAGCATCAGCATTTAGTTGAAAATTTTTAATTTTTGCATTCCAATCTGCTCCAATAGAAATTGCACTTCCTGCTAATTTTAATTTCTTTACAATATTCTTACTGTTTAAAATAGTATCATAGCCATAAGAATAATTTGTGTAATTCACTTTCGCTTTAAATTTACCTAAAACATATTTTGAATTAAATTCTAAATGTACTTCATTACTTGTAATTTTACTTTCTGCATCATTTTTATTGGCATCAGTTGCAGTTACTTCTCCAAATATTGCTGATGTTGCGGATTTTTGTGTAAAATTATAATTTTTACTTTCATTTATAAAAATATGACCAATTTTTAAATTGCTGAAATCTTTTTTAGTGATGGTGTCTTTGTTAGATAGTAGTTTGAAACTTTGTTCTAAATATATGCGATTACTATCGAATTGATTTTCTGAATCGGTTAAATTTACATCTAATCTTGCCCTTTTGTCAAAATCTGGATCTTCAGAAATAAAACTTTCTAAAGCGGCTGTTGTTAAACCACCACTTTCTTCATTAAAAAAATCTTGACTTGTTAAATGGCCTCTAATTTGATATTGATTTTCTTTGGTTCTGTATTGAAAAGTTCCGCGAAAATTTCCATTACTGGCTAAAGATTGTCTATAGGCACCCAAAGAACGAAGACCTTTGTAGGAAACAGAAACATTTAATCGTCTCGAAAAATTTAGTGTAAAAAGAGCATCTACAAATTGCCCTTGTTGCAAGCCTGTGCGGTATGAAATTTCTGTAGTTGGTGTAGGAACTTCATAATATTTTATTTCATCAATGTCTAAATAGCTAAATTGTTTTGCAGTAAAACCAATATCTGGCAGATTATTTAAATTGTTAAAACTGTATGCTAAATTATTAAAAGTTTGACCCTGGTTATGAAAAGGAAGTAATTCAAAGTTATCTGTTCTTAAATAGTTGAATTTGTATTCCTTTTTTAAAGTTAAGGTAGTGTCGATGTATGAAGTATCTCTTTTGTGAGAAAATATTTTATAGTCTGTATATTTTGTTTTTCCGGATAAAATAATCTTGGTAGATCCGTTATTTGTTAGGGAATCAATGCTGCCATTTAAAGCTTCAAATTTGTCTCCTCTCTTTCCATCAAAATTTAATTTTGTCTGACAGTAAATACTATTCAGTACAAAGCCAAATAATAAAAAGGTTAAAAAAATTGTTTTTTTCATTCCAAATTTTAACAAAGACAAATGTAAAATAATTAAACGAAATGAATCAGTAATAATTATGATGAAATCCGATTCTTTAAAAATTCTTCATTAAGTTTCTTTAAAGCTTCTTAAAATTGTAATTTCTATAGAATTTGTCTCCAACTAATGGGGGATAATAAGAATCTAAAAGAAAAAGTTTTCTTTTCTTTGTAATATGTTGAAGTCAAATTTTAGTGGTTTTTCTTTGGAAGCTGGCACGGATGAAGCAGGAAGAGGTTGTTTATGCGGACCTGTTGTTGCTGCAGCCGTAATTCTTCGTAAGGATTTTACACACCCTTTTTTAAACGATTCGAAGCAATTATCGAAAAAAAAGAGAGAAGAATTAAGACCATTTATTGAAGAAAATGCCATTGCATTTGGGGTTTCATTTGTTTGGCAAGATGAGGTTGATGAAATTAATGTTTTGCAGGCATCCATTACTGGTATGCATCGAGCGATTACAGAACTTGAAATTCTGCCAGAATTTATAATTGTAGATGGAAATAAATTCAAGAATTATAAAGAAATACCTCATGAAACGATTGTAAAGGGAGATGCAAAATATGTGAGTATTGCAGCAGCTTCAGTATTGGCAAAAACATATAGAGATGAATATATGGAAAAGATTCACCAAGAATTTCCAATGTATAATTGGCAAAAAAACAAAGGATATCCTACCAAAGAACATCGCAATGGAATTCGTGAATTTGGGATAACACAATACCACAGAAAAACATTTCGGTTATTACCAGAACAAATAAAGTTAGACTTGTAAACTTCAATTCATATTTTTTCTGCTGTTATTTCTTACTCTTTTGACTTTCATTCTTTCACTTGATAAGCAACGAACAATAAAAATATATTTTCCTTTAGGAAACCTTAAATAGTACAAACAAATTTTTCAAATAATCCAAAACACTGCTGCGAATTTTTAGAATTATAATTTCAGAAACAGATTAAGTTATTTAGGGTTTATTTAAAAACTTCAACTATTTTTACGTTCTCAATTTTACAAGATGATTAAAAAAACACGCGCAGAAATTACCAAATGCATTCTTCATAAAGTAGCAAATAAATTTAATAGCGGGCATAATGTATTCTCTGAAGATCTAATTCGCTTCGATCAAGAAAGTTACGATTTAATGAAGAACTTCTTATTAAAACCTTTTGGTGGTTTAACGCAGAGTTATCGTTTTTCACATCATGCAGATGTGCGTTTAAATGAATTGAATAATTATGCTTCAGAGGTTTTTAAAGAAGAGAGTTCGTTTGTAGAATATTCCAAAAACATCGTGAATCATTTATATGAACAATCTAATTCTGCTCAGATAAAAACAGGAGATGTGCTCATCGTTTTTATTGAAGGTATCGAGTATAAAGATGTTTTAACGGAGGCTGTAGGTATTTTTAAAATTGAAAATAAAGTAGATTTTTTTCAAACCTATTTAGACGATAATGAAAGTTTTGATGTTGTTATTCAGAAAGGAATATCGACCAAAAGAATAGATAAAGGTTGTTTAATTTTAAATACTTCAGATACTGAAGGAACGGTTGTTCTTTCTGTGGATAATAATAACTATGATGCTCAATATTGGATTAAAAATTTCTTGAGTGTAAAATTGGCAGATGATTACAATTCGCATACCCAAAACTATTTAGAGCTTTGTAAAGAATTTTCTGAAGAGGTTATTAAGCCTGAATTAGGAATGAAAGAGCAAGGCAACTTTTTAGCAAATACAGTAGATTACTTTAAAGAAAATGAGTCTGTGGATTATGCTACTTTTAAAGATGAGGTTTTTGAGGGAGACAAGCATAAAGAGCTATTTGATGATTATAAAAAGCATTATGAAACTTTAAATGACGTTTTAATTAGAAATAATTTTGATGTTTCTGGAGTTGTTTTAAAGAAAGAAAAAAACAAGTTAAAAACAGAGATTAAGTTAGATACCCATATCAGCATAAAATTAGACGTAGATGCCCCAGAGGCAGCTTCAGAGTATTTAGAAAGAGGTTATGACGAAGAGAAAAAAATGAAGTTTTATAAAGTTTATTTTAACGAAGAAAAATAATTTATGCCGCATGGTTTTAAAAACCTTGTAGGTATTTCTTGTTTTCTAAAGGATAAATTCATCAACTTCAAACAATGTTTTAAAATGTTTTAAAATCTTTTGTTTCACTTCATTTGTATCTATTTTTCTACCCAATTCAGATTCCATAGAAGCCACTGCTTTTCCTTTAATTCCACAAGGAATTATATTGTCAAAATAACCTAGATTAGTATTTACATTCAATGCAAAACCGTGCATAGTTACCCATCTAGAAGAACGAATTCCTAAAGCACAAATTTTACGAGCAAAAGGTGTTCCAACATCTAGCCACACACCTGTTTCTCCCTCACTTCTAACGCCCTTTAGGTCATATTCTGCAATGGTTAAAATGATAGATTCTTCTAGTAGTCGTAAGTATTTATGGATATCTGTAAAGAAATTTTCTAAGTCTAAAATAGGATAACCCACAATCTGTCCTGGTCCGTGATAGGTAATGTCACCACCTCTATTAATTTTGTAAAAAGTAGCACCTTTTGCTTCTAATTGTTTTTCATTTAACAATAGATTGCTTAGATCTCCACTTTTACCCAATGTATAGACATGCGGATGTTCCACAAATAAAAAGTGGTTTTTCGTACTTTCTTGTAGATTATTTCTTCTGTTCTTAATTTTAACATCAACAATTTCTTGCAATAATTCAGATTGAAACTCCCAAGTTTCTTTATAATCCTTAACAAGGAGGTCCTTTAAAAGTATGTTTTTGTTCATAAGTTCAATGACAAAGGTAAATAATTGATTATATTTGAGACTAAAATTGCATCCAAAATATACTTTTATGAAAATTAAATTTTCTCTATTTCTTTTTTTAATAGTAGTGCTTGTAAAAGTTGATTTTTCTTACTCTCAAAATATTTGGAGTAAACAAGAAAAAATGAATTCCCTTTTAGGAAAGAAAGATATTTATCAGAAGAAAAATTTTCCGTCTACTTATGAAATACTAAGTTTAGATATTGAGAGTTTTACAACTAGGCTAAAAAGTAAATCTAGCTCAGAAGAGCGTACTATTGAATTGCCGAATGCTGATGGAAGTTTGTCAAGATTTAGATGTAAAGAAAGCTCCAATTTTGAAGCTAAATTACAAGCTAAATTTCCCAATATTAAATCCTATTCAGCCCAAGGAATAGATGATCCAACTGCCTTGGCAAAAATTAGCATTGGCACCGATGGTTTTCATGCAGTAATTTTTTCTGGTAATCAAGAAACGGTTTATATAGATCCTTATTCAAGAGATAATAAAGATTATATTATTTACAAAAGAAGTAGTTTAAGTAAGCTTGACGAAGATTTTAAATGTCAAGTAGAAGCCTCTGCAAAAAAGGAATTTTCTGTTTCCGATTTTAGTAAAAATGCTAATGATGGAAAATTAAGAACTTATAGATTGGCATTGGTTTGTAGTGCAGAGTATTCCGAATTTCATTTAGGGGTAAGTCAACAAAATATTCCAGATACTGCTACAGATGAAGTTAAAAAAGAAGCTGTGTTATCTGCAATGAATACATCCATGACAAGAATTAACGGAATCTTTGAAAAAGATTTGTCAATAAAGCTCGTTATTGTAAATGATAATAATAAAATAATTTTTTTAGATGCGGCTACAGATGGTATTTCAGATGGCTCACCGTCTACGATGATTAATGAAGTACAGACGATTTGTGATAATTCTATAGGAGATTCAAATTATGATATTGGACACATTTTTAGCATCGGTGGTGATGGCTTAGCTGGTTTAGGAGTTGTGTGTATATCAGGTCAAAAAGCCAGAGGTGTAACAGGAAGATCTCAACCAGTTGGTGATCCCTATGATATAGATTTTGTAGCACATGAAATGGGCCATCAATTTGGCGCAACCCATACATTTAATAATAGTTGTAATGGTAACAGAACAAATTCTACAGCAGTAGAACCTGGAAGCGGATCAACAATTATGGGATATGCTGGTATTTGTTCACCAAATGTTCAAGCAGGAGATCCTAACGGAAATAGTGATGACTATTTTCATGCTGTTAGCATAGCCCAAATGTGGAATACTATTCAAAGTTCTGGTGATTGTGGTGCTTTAACGAACACAAATAATACTGCGCCAACCTCAAATGCAGGTTTAGATTATTTTATTCCTAAGTCTACACCTTTTAAATTAGAAGGCATTGCAACAGATGAAGACGGTTTGTCTAGTTTAACCTATAATTGGGAGCAATTAGATACTGAAATTGCAACCATGCCGCCGTTAAGCACAAATACTTCAGGACCAATGTTTAGATCGTTGCCTTCCAAAACAGCACCTGTTCGATTTATGCCAGATATAGCTACGGTGATGTTAGGCAGTACTTCTACAACTTGGGAGGTAGTGCCTTCTGTAGCGAGAGAATTGAATTTTTCTTTTTTAGTAAGAGACAATCATATTGGAGGAGGAAGTTCAGCTCGAGATGATATGAAAGTTCAAGTTGTAGACGCAGAAGCTTTCATAGTAACTTCGCAAAATGCGGAAGAAACTTTTAGTTCTGGACAAACAATCTCAGTTGCTTGGAATAAAGGAACTACCGATCTCGCTCCAATAGATTGTGAAAATGTCAATATTAAATTATCTACTGATGGAGGTGTTACTTTTCCTATTTTCTTAAAAACAAATACCCCAAATGATGGTGCAGAGGATATAATTGTGCCAGATAATGCAACAGCTAATGCAAGAATTCTAGTAGAAGCTGTTGACAATATTTTTTATAATGTAAACACCTCTAAGTTGAGCATTGTTTCATCAACACCAACCTTTTTGATTATAGACGAGACTGGTGAGCAATCAGTTTGTAATACGGGTGATGAAAGTATCAGTTATACTTTAAATTTCGATTTTATAAATGGTTTTACAGAAACAGCCACTTTAAGTGCTACAGGATACCCAGTAGGTTCTTCTGTAACATTTAATCCAACGACAATAAATTCAGATGGGAATGTGCTTGTAACGGTTTCAAATCTAGAAGATAAAGAAGCTAAAAATTATGAAATTACTATTGTAGGAACATCTGCAACAGTAACACAAAGCGTACGTTTGGTTTTAAAATTACAAAGTTCAATATTTGATGTTTTAAGCTTATCCTCGCCAACAAATGGGGCTACAAATATTTCCATAACGGAAGTTTTAAGTTGGGTTGAAGATCAAAATGCAGCATCTTATGATGTGGAAATAGCATTAGATAGTGGTTTTCAGACCATAGTTTCTAGCGTAAATGTTTTAGAAAACTCCTTTCAAGTTGATGGTTTAGTTTCAGAAACAGTATATTTTTGGAGGGTAAAACCTAAAAATGATTGTGGAGAGGGAAGCTTTTCGGATGTTTTTAGTTTTACAACAGAAATTCCACTTTACTGCCCATCAACTTTTACAGATGAATCAGGAGGTGGAGAGCATATTACAAATGTTACCTTTAGTGGAATTAACAATACCTCAGGAAATGATACCTCTGATGGTTATGAAGATTTTAGATCCATAAATACAAACCTTCTGAGAGGGCAAACAAAACAGATAAGTGTAACTCTAGATACTGCCGGTTTTCAGGATCATTGTTTTGTTTTTATCGATTGGAATCAAGATTTTACTTTTGATAAGGAGACAGAAAGGTATGATTTAGGAACTGTGACAGCGGATATCGGCACCGTTACTTTTAATATTTCAGTACCGGTGAGTGCAAAGTTTGGGGAAACAAGAATGAGAGTCATTATTGAGTACGCTGATCCTACAAATGGTTATGGAGATGGAGCTTGTGATGTAGATCATTTCACAGAATGGGGAGAAACTGAGGATTACTCAGTAACTGTTGTTGAACTGGTAAATAATCCTGATAATTTTTCTGTGTTAACAACTTCAGAATCTTGTGTAGATGAAAATGATGGAGTTATCAATGCAGTTATGGATCAAAGTGAATATACTTATCAAGTCACAGTTTCTGGACCTTCAATTAATATAACTGAAAACTTACCCGGTACTTCTTATACGCGTCAAGGTTTGGCCCCTGGAGATTATGAAGTTTGTTTCTTTGTTGTAGAATCAAATTACACACAGTGTTTTGAGGTAAATATAGAGGCATCTGAACAAATAGCATTAAAAGTAGCAAGCAAAAATCAATCGAATACATACTCTTTTAATATTGATAGCGGAACAGCTCCTTATAAGGTGTATCTGAACGAGAAGTTATTAAGCGTTTCTGATACCAAAGAATTTGAAATAGAAATTTTTGGAAGTGGAAAATTAGAGGTTAAAACTGCAAAAGATTGTGAAGGATTTTACAAGACTAGTATTGGTGAAATTTTATTAAAGCAAAACCCTATTTCAGATTCTATTGATTTGTTATTGCCGATAGGTATTAGTGAGCCTAATATCAATGCCCTAATTTTTGATCTGAATGGAAAAATGATTTACAGCCAGAGTATAAAAAGAGAGGAGAATACCTTATCAATTCCTTTTAAAGACTATGCTTTAGGTATTTATATCTTAAAATTATCCATTGAAAATTCAAAACCAATTAAAATTATAAAGCAATGAAAAAGATATTAATAAGTATTGTTTTAGTTTTTGCTTCTTTTGTGAGTATTCAATGTTCAAAAGATCCTAAAAATCGAGCACCAAGTGCAGTTAATTTAATTTATCCATCCCAGAATTTATTGTGTATAGAAAATACAATTACCTTTAATTGGAGTGAAGCTATAGATCCTGAAAACGATGCATTAGAATATAATATTATCATTGCTACAGACAGGGCGATGACAAATATTATTGAAAACGAAACGACTACTTCTTCAGAATTAACATTTATATTAGAAAAACAAACTGCTTATTATTGGAAAGTTGATGCCTTAGATGTAAAGAACAATCAAGGTACGGAGTCAGAAATATTTGCTTTTTATACCAAAGGAGAAGGAGTTTTAAATTATGCTCCATTTGCATCAGAATTAGTTTCTCCTGAAAATAATGGTCAAGTAAATGCAACTTCTGTAAGTTTAACCTGGGAAGCTGCTGATGCTGATACGGATGATATTTTAAGTTATGAACTTTATTTTGGAGAAAATTCTGACTTAAATTTAATGGACGATACACTTACCGAAAAATCTTATACAGTCTCTGTAGAATCAGGTAAAACCTATTCTTGGAAAGTAAATGTAAAAGATCAATATGAAGCAAAATCCATTGGTCAAACTTGGACTTTTACAGTGAATTAAAAGCCATATTTACTCTTACATGTGAGGTTTTAGAATTGTTTAATTTATTTTAAAACTCAACAAATGAAGTATTTATTTTAAATTTTTTACTGTTATAAAGCTTAAGTTAAAGGAAGATTGATTGATAAAAAACACACGTTACAATGCCACTGCAAACTTCTCTTAAAGAATCTTTTTTTGAGAAAGCTTCTTCATGATTTTATTTGTTAAAAGTAACAAATGGTTACAAGAAATTTAATAAATAAAGAAGCTAAATATTTAACCAATACGTCAATTTTAAATTTAAAGATTTAAATCTAGGTGCAAAATTATTAGAATAATAATTGTCGTTGTAGACAATAAAAAGATCTGAAAGCGGAGCAAAACGCCACTGTAATTTTGTGTTGATTCCAAAATTTTCTTGCTGACTGCTATATTGAATAAAAGTAGACCAAAATAAGCTTTTATTAAAAGTGATGTCTATTTTTGGACCAATTAACCAAATAGAAGCATTTGGGAAAGGATTAGGGAGTATTACTTTATCATAATTAATTTGCATAGAACCGGAAAAATAGGGTTGAATTCTCCATGCTAAATTAGTTGTTAAAGAATATTTTTTACCATTAAAAAAAGTACCTACTGAAGGTTCTATTCGATAAGAAAAATTTTTTCTTTGATCGGATCTATAACTAAGGTTAAAATTGGTGTATGCATAACCTTTATTCGCAGGTAAAGGAATTGCTCCATCCGTTCCTGTAGGATCAAACTCACTAAAAAGATAAGTAAAACGATTCTTCATTTCTGCAGTCAATTCTGCAGTGTTTATAAAATTTGCTCGCCATCTGCTGATGATTGCATAATCTGAATTTTTAAAGTTTAACTCAGGTTTCCAAATAAAAATAGGAGTAATCGAGAAGCTATGTTTTTGAATTTTACTTTCATTTGGCCAAAAAGTACGTTCTATTTGAGGCGAAATTTTAAAAATATCGGTTCTTCTAAGAAACCCCAAATCTGACTGATAATTCTCTCCAACATAAACCCCATTTATTCTTGCACTAAAATTTCTATTAAAATATTGCGTAGAAAACCCAGCAGAATAATCTTTGTTCTTTATACCTGGAGAAAAAGACTTATGAATGAAATATTTCCCAACCCAAGAATTGTCTTCTGAAGCTAAGCGATAATCCATCCCAATAATTCTATTATATGTATCTTCCTCTGCAAGAAAATCATACTCCTTTGTAGCTTCTTTATTAATAATCATAAAGCTAATATTTGATCGGCTAAACAGTTTTTGTTGAAGTGTAATAACAGCACTATTAACAGTAGGGATTTCATTTTCAATGTCTTCTGCAGTTTGCATTGTTAACAAACCAACCCTTAAGTTGTTATTTACTTTGCCACTTAATCTCACTCCAGCAATAATATCATTTTCTATAGTATTATCATTGGCGTCTTTTGCAATACCTATTCTTCTGGAGAAAAAAGGATTAGAATCTCTATTGTTACCAAAATCTGCAAACAAATCACTATTTTCAATAAAGAATAGTCTTCTTTCCGGCAATGAAACTTCAAAGCGAGTAAGATTTGTGATTTGTTGGTCTACTTCTACTTGAGAAAAATCAGGATTTAAAGTAATATCTAAATTCATACTATTACCAATAGTGAATTTTGCATCTCCACCAAATTTTAAATCTGTAATAGAGGTTTTGTTTTCAAAGTCTTTTGCGGTTATTGCATTTACATAAGGTATAATAGAAATTGGAGATTTTGATTTTCCTAGAGGCTTTTCAAAAATCATTTCTCCCATATAAGCCAAGTTAAATATAAATTGATTTTGAGGAATATTTACCCAGGTATTTCTTTCATTATATTGTGTGTCAAAATGATAACTGTTAAAGCGCCATTTGGTTTCACCCTCTCTGTATTTAAAAGCCGACAATGGAATGATCATTTCTATAATGTAATGATCGTCTTTAATTTCCGTTTTACATTGCCATTTGGTGTCCCAAGCCATCGTAAACCCTCTTAGTTCAGAACCTCCACCAGATAGAAGCATTTCTCTTTTTACTCCATAAGGATTGGTTCCAAAAATGAATGCATTAGTTCCATCATTAAATGTATCAAATAAAAAGGTAATATTATCGCTACCGCCGGCTCTAAAGTCTCTTCTAAGAGAAGGTGTAATAAATTTATTATCAGGAGCATTTACTTTGGCACCTATGTATAAATTTTTATCATCAAATAAAAACTTAATACTTGCTTGTTGTTTTGCTTGCGTAGAATCTGAAGGGAAATATTGCCAGAATCCGGAAGCTCCTTTGCTGTCTTTCCATTCATTTTCGTTAAGATTTGCATCTAAAACGATTGGATTCTCAATAAAATTAACAAATACGGATTTATTAGTTGTTTGGGAAAAACTATGTATTACAAAAAGGAAAGTAATAAAAACTAAAATATTTTTCAATAGGATTTATTTTGATATGTATCAAAGATAGTACAAAAAAACCTCATCTGATGAAGATGAAGTTTTTTGTAAAAATGAACAATAGTATTACCTTAAAAAAGGATATTTATAAATTATTTATTTAGTTCTCTTTTGTTGGTTTTGGAAATTTAGGAGGGGTTATTTTCTTTTTACCTTTTAACTGAGATAATAATTCTGTAACGGCTCTTTCCAACTGAGGATCTGAACCTTTTTCTAAAGATTTTGCATTTTGCCTTACAGCTATATCTGGTGCAACTCCTTTGTTTTCTGCAATCCAGGCATTTGTTGCTGGATCAAAAACAGCATTGTCTGGTGCTGTTAAAGAACCACCATCTATCATTCTATAATGAGTAGATGATTTCACCAATCCACCCCAAGTCGTAGCTCCTATTAATAATCCTGCTTTTTGTTGTCTAAAAACCCAAGGGAAAAAATCCCCTCCAGATCCTGCAAGTTCATTTATCAATAATACTTTGGGCCCCATAATTCCAGCAGGTAAACGCATCGCTTTTCCATTCGGAACTTCATTTGTTAATGCTGCTCTTGGTTTACGCGTCATTAAGTCTACCATATAATCATCTAATAATCCACCGCCATTAAAACGTTCATCAATGACAGCCCCTTCTTTATTTTGCTGAGCAAAATAATATCTATTAAAAGAAACAAATCCTGGTCCACCAGTATTTGGTACCCAAATATAACCTAGCTTTCCTCCAGAAAGTTTGTCTACCATTCTTCGGTTATCTTCTACCCAAGTTCTTTGGCGCAATGAATTTTCGCTTTTAATTGGTTTTACAATTTCTTTCCAAGCACCTTCAAAAGATGGTTTTGTATTGATATGTAACGTAGTTTGTTTAGTAGCAGTGCCATCGAGATATTTATAGATGTTGTCTTTGTCAGTAATTTCTTCATTATTGATGCCAACTAAATAATGTCCTGCTTTAATTTTCATGCCAGGCTGATCTAAAGGGCCATTTAATCCTGGGTTCCAAGCCTCTGAAGTGTAAATTCTTTTGAATTGCCATTTCCCTTGTCTGGCTGAAAAATCTGCACCTAACAAGCCTCCTTTAGCTGCATCAATAGTAGGGAAATCTCCACCACGAACAAAACTATGTCCAACCGATAATTCTCCATTTACTTGATCTAAAATATAATTTAAATCTGCTCTGTGTTTTACAAAAGGCACTAGCGGTGCATACCTTTTATAAACTTTGTTCCAGTCTCTACCGTGCATTCCTGGATCATAAAAATAATCGCGCTCGTAGCGCCAAGCTTCTTCAAAAATTTGATTCCATTCACTAATTCTGTTTAGCTTCATGTTAAAATCTAACTTTAAAGTTTTGGCACCTTTTATATTTGTCCCAGTAGTTTTTGCTACTTTCCATTCTCTGCCGGCTTTCACAATCATGTGTTTTCCGTTTGGAGAAATACCATATATGCTTAGCTTTTTTCCAAATTCTGTTGCCTTTAATTTTTTTAAATCAAATTTTTGAATTGCTTTTTCATTAGAAATAAATACAAATCCGGCAGGTCCAGCAGCAATACTTCTGAAACTTTCTTTTAGAGGCAAAGCCAAAATTCTACGAGAAATTCCGTTAAAATCAATAACTACTTTTTTGTCTTTTTTTTCTTCAGATTTTTTCTTAGAATCTTCATTTTCATCACCTTTCTTGCTTTTATCGTCTTTCAACTTTTCTTTTTCCACAACTTCTTCATCGCTTTTCGGTTTAAAAGGAGAAGCATCTTTTTTAGCCAAATTAATTACATAAGCAGCATAATTTGGTTTGGCCGTCATAGAACTTGTATTTGCCCAACCAGAGCGCAATGCAACATCTGTACTTGCTAAAAAGTATAAATGTTTGTGGTCTAAATCCCAGGTAGGAGAAAATGAATCTGCAAATGGATCTGTAATTGCTGTAACCTTATTAGACGCTAAAGACCATACTTTTATTTGTTTTAAACTATTGTCGCCAGATTTAGCATACGCTAACCAATTAGAGTCTGGAGACCATGTGATTCCCATTCTACCACGTTCTAAGTTGTTGCCAGCATTGTCAATCGTTCTGATGGTTGCTGCTTTTAAATTAACAATTCTAATGCGTGTATCATCATCTACAAACGCAATATTCTTTCCGTCTGGAGACCAAGTTGGTTCCCAAGCCATTTTAGAAACCCCAATAGAAATAGTGGTTGTTTTAGTGGTTCCGTCTTGATTATTTACATGCAAAGCATATCCTTTTCCATTTGAATCAGAAAACCATGCGATTTTATCTCCTTCTGGGGACCAAATTGGCGCTCTATCAGCAGCTCCAGAACTTTTCGTGATATTTCTTGCATCTCCAAATTCTACAGGAGCCGTAAAAATATCGCCACGTGAAGCCATTACAACTCTTTTTCCATTAGGAGAAATATTTGCATAATCTACTCTTTTATTGACATTTACCCATTTAGTATCTGTCCAAGGAAAATCTCCTTTAATAGAAATTTTTAAACGTTTTGTTTTATTGTTTTTTATATCTAACGTGTGCAAATAACCATCTTGTTCAAAGATTAAGTGACTTTTAGATCCACTTAAATATTTTACAGCAGTTCCTTTAAAACGAGTGACTTGTTTTACTGCTTTTGTTTTTGTGTTGTATGACCAAACGTTAGAGGTATGTGTTCTGTCGGATAAGAAATATACTATACTTCCATTCCAAACGGGGTATTTATCAGTAGTTTTATTGTTTGGTAATAAGGTTTCGTTTAAGGTTTTTAAATCGATAATAATTAACGGAGTGTTTTGTCCACCACGATAATCTCTCCATTCTTCATCCCAACGTCTCATTTTATCAATCACCAATTGTTTTCCATTTGGAGAATACGATCCTGCAGTTGCCCATTGTTCAAATAATTTAGTGACTGGACCGCCATCTATAGAAACAGTATACAATCTATTATACCTACTTGGTGCTGTGTCTCTATTTGAGGTAAATAAAACTCGTTTACCATCATTTGTCCAACCTTTAGCAACATCGGCACTTGTGTGCCATGTTAATCTTTTGGCTTCTCCACCAGCAATCGAAACAATATAAACTGCTGAAGAGCCAGACCTGTTTGATGTAAACGCAATCCATTTTCCGTTTGGAGAAATGTGTGGATTGCTTTCAAGTGCTGCTGTGCTTGTTAATCTAGTTGTAAGATTTGTAGTTAAATTTGTTGTCCAAACATCAGATCCATAGGTATATGCTATTTGGTTTCCATTAATTGTTGGTTGTCTTAATAGCCGTGTTTCTTGCCCTGCTATACGTGCTGTTGATAAGAACAACATGATAACAAGAATACTTTTGAAAATTGATTTCATAGGATTAGTGATTGATTTTAAAGGATTACGTTAAAGATACAAAATCTTGGTATTTAATCTTGCGAGAGAAATGATAGGGTTAAGGATAAAAAAAAAGCCTCATCTTATGAAGATGAGGCTTTTTGTATGCATGAACAATAGTATTATCCTAAAAAGGGATATTTATAATCTGTTGGTGTTACAAAAGTTTCTTTAATTAAACGAACAGAAGTCCAGCGTAATAAATTTTGTGCAGAACCAGCTTTATCATTTGTTCCAGAAGCTCTTGCGCCTCCAAATGGTTGCTGACCAACAACTGCTCCTGTTGGTTTGTCGTTGATGTAGAAATTTCCAGCTGCATTCTCTAATGCTTTAGATGCTTTTTCAACAATATATCTATCTGTAGAAAAGATTGCTCCTGTTAAAGCATATTCAGTAGATTCATCTACTAATTTTAAAGAAGCTTCCCATGCAGCATCTTCGTATACATAGATTGTCATAACAGGGCCGAACAATTCTGTACACATTGTTTTGTACATTGGATCTTTAGCTACAATAACGGTTGGTTCTATGAAGTATCCAACAGATTTATCGTGACCCCCCCCAATGATAATATCTGCATCAGGATCCGTTTTAGCAGCGTCTAAAAAGCTTGCAATTTTATCAAAAGAACCTTCGTGTATAACTGCATTTACGTAGTTTGATGGATCTTCTGGAGAACCCATTTTTATTTCATTTGCTTGTGCAATTAAATGCCCTTTTACTTCTTCCCACATGGATGCAGGAATAAATGCACGTGATGCAGCAGAACATTTTTGACCTTGAAATTCAAAAGCACCTCTTGTAATTCCTGTTGCAACTTGCAGAGGGTTGGCAGAATTATGCGCCCAGATAAAGTCTTTACCACCAGTTTCTCCAACAATTCTTGGATATGTTTTATAGTTGTGGATATTATTTCCTATTTGTTTCCATAAGTTTTTAAATACATGCGTAGATCCTGTAAAGTGTAATCCAGAGAAATCTGGAGAAGCAAATACAGTATCGGTAATCATCACAGGATCTCCGTAAACTACATTTATTACGCCATCAGGCAAACCAGCTTCTTTAAACAAATCTACAATTACTTGAGCAGAATATGCTTGATGATCAGAGGGTTTCCATACCACAACATTTCCCATTAAAGCTGGGGCAGCAACTAAATTTGCAGCAATAGAGGTAAAGTTAAAAGGTGTAATGGCATATACAAATCCTTCTAGCGGTCTATACTCAACTCGGTTCCAAATTCCTGGAGCAGATGCTGGTTGATCTTTAAATATATCTGTTAAATATTGTACATTGAAACGGAAGAAATCAATCATTTCACAAGCCGCATCAATTTCTGCTTGATGAACGTTTTTAGATTGTGCAATCATTGTAGCCGCATTCATTCTCGCTCTGTAAGGTCCTGCTAATAATTCAGCCGCTTTTAAGAAAATAGAAGCTCTTTCCATCCAACTTACGCTAGACCATGCTTCTCTTGCGGCTAAAGCAGTAGCAATTGCAGTATCTACATGAGATTTGTCTGCAGTATGATATTGTCCTACAACATGTTTATGGTCATGAGGAGGTGTAATATTCTTTGTATTTCCTGTTCTAACTTCTTCGCCATTAATATGCATTGGCACATCAATATTGCTGTTAAACATTTCTTTGTAAGTAGCTAATAATTCTGTTCTTTCAGGAGAACCTGGAGCATACCCTTTTACTGGTTCATTAACTGCTTCTGGAACATTAAAAAATCCTCTTGCCATTTTATGTGTTTTTAAGTTTTAATCTACTAATTTTGAGTGTCAAAGTTACAATTTTTGTTTCAATAAATTTAGTTGATTTTTGATGTCTTTTGTTAAAGTAAATTCAATAATTATATTAAAAAACACTATTTTTAATAAATAATTAAATGATATATGTGCACGGTAACCTATCTTCCTTTAGGCAATAATAATTTTATTTTAACCTCTAATCGTGATGAAACGCCACTAAGAAAAACAATACCACTAGAGATCTATAAAGAAAATGGTGTAGAATTAACATACCCGAAAGATGCTTTAGCAGGAGGAACTTGGATTGGTGCAAGTACAAAAAATAGATTGGTTTGTTTGCTAAATGGCGGATTTAAAAACCATACAAGAAATCGTTATTACAAGATAAGTAGAGGTGTTATTGTAAAAAAAATCCTTTCTACAGATAATGGGGTTGCTTATATTAACAATTTTGATTTTACAGATATAGAACCGTTTACATTGATTTTGATTGATTATCATTTGCAATTAGAAGCTTATGAATTGGTTTGGGACGGCATTAAAAAACATTTTAAAAAACTAGCAGAGGAGCCTAAAATTTGGTCTTCATCTTCTTTATATACCGAAGAAATGAAAGTCTTAAGAAAAGAATGGTTTTCTGATTGGTTAGCAAAAAATGATGTCTTTCAGCAAGAAAAAATTGTTGACTTTCATCAAAATGAAAACTTAGGAAATACAGAAATTTCGCTTAAAATGAAAAGAGCTTTTGTAGAAACGGTGAGTATAACTTCGGTAAAAAAAATAGCATCCAACATAGAAATGACTTATTTAGATGTAAGAACAACTAAAAGAGTGCAAAAGAAATTAAGCCAACAATAACAACCCCGAAAATAGAAATAAAAATATAGGTAAAGTTTAGGAGTGTAAATTTTATAAAAGTTTTAAAATAACCTTGTTGGTAAAACTTGCGCATGGCGATCAAAAGATACATTAAAAAGAGGACTGCAAAAATCCATAATTGAGGTGTAGCCCCAAAGAGTTCTAATAAAAAGTAAATAGATAAAAGCATAAAAAATACGGTTTGCGTATGAAATACCAGGACTAAATGGTCTACATACGTGTATTTTCTTCTAATGTAAAACAACTTTAAAAATAAGGTAAAAAAGGGTAAAAATACAAATAGTGCTATGGAAATATAGGATAGCAATTGGTTGCTAAATTGTTCTTGACTTTCTCCTTCAGTAGTCAAAGAATTGATCACTTTTGCTCTGTTGTATAAAAACCTATTGAAAAATGTTTTTTCTTTTTGAAGGCTATCTAAAGCAGCATCGATACTTGTTTTAGGGTGTTTTTTTTGAAATTCTAAATAATCAGCAATTGGAAGCCCTGCAAAGTCAATTTTATTTCCGGTTGTACTGATCGATTTTGTAGAGTCTTTTGCTTTTTCTGCTACTTGGTCTATAATTTTTTTTCTTTTTACAGAATCTATAGGAATCCAAGAGTTTTTAAGTTCGGTATTAACAGCGTTTTTTAAGGAGTCTATATCTACATTCTTTACTGCTTGATCAGTATCAAAAGAAATAATTTTCGATTGCTTTTGTTCAGTGCCGTTTTTAAGTTCTTTAAATTTATCAATGTTTTTAGAAAGTCCTAAGATTAAAAAGAAAAGGATAGAAACGGTTAAATAAAACTGAAAAGGATTGGAGTAGCGCTGTCTTTTGCCATCCACATACTCTTTAGAAACTTTACCAGGTTTTATTAAAAGCGGAATTATTGTATTCCAGAATTTTGCATCAAAATTGAAAAATCCATTAAAAACTTCATGAATAAAACTTTTAAAAGTAATGTTGTTTCCTTTATTTGCTTGGCCGCACTCTGGGCAGAATTTTTCTTGGCCATAAAATGGATGCCCACAATTTAAACATGCAGGATCTTTAATTTTTGCTACTTTATTTTTTATTTTTTTTAGTTTGATAATACTGGTGTTGCAAGTTGAAAAGTTGGTATGTATACTTTAAACTCTTCTAAAGTTTCTATGTTTTTCATGGTATAATACCCTTTCATGGCGCCCATTGTAGATTCTAAAAAACACCCAGAACTGTAAGTGTAATTATCATTGGGTTTTAATATAGGAGTTTGCCCAACAACTCCTTCTCCTTTTACAAGTTCGGTAGTATTCAACGAATCAAAAATTTTCCAAAAACGATCTGTTAATTGCAACGTTTCTGATGATTTATTTTCAATGGTTATAAAGTAAACAAAAGTATAATACAACCTATTATTTCTATAGCTTGTGCCATTATATTTTGTTTTTACAGAAATTTTAATTCCTTTTGTAATTTGTTGAACCATTGCAGTAAATATAGCTTTTTAGATTAAAGACTGCAAATCAAAATTTTTAGTTACCTATTTTGATTGTAAAAACCAGCGCCAATACCAATCACTCTATCGTACAAACCACCAAAAGGTTTGTAATATACGATTACTGTATATTGGTTTTCAGTTTGAAAAAAAGTACCATTAATTTGGTTCGTATCTACCAGTTGATTATCGTCAACCGTGGCAAAGGTATAATTGTAAAAACCTTGTTTTAGTAAAATTTGTCCTTGATAGCTAGAGGTTTCAAAATTGTAAAAAAGTTTATTTTCATCTTCAATTTTAAAATTATTAAAAGCGCCATAGATATAAACGTCTTTATTGGCAATTGGTGTGTCTGCATATAAAGTAAAATGCATCATGGCATAATCTGCCTCTGTGTTTGTGTCATTTGCATCTAAAGTTCTTATCACAAATTGGCCATTAATATCTGGGTTGTATGTGTAACTTCTATTCGGCTTGTAGGTAGAAGGGTATAAGTAATGATGAAAAACATTCTTCATGTCTATTTTAACCACATTTAAACTTTTATTTCTAATGAGTTTACTGTCAAAATTTAAATATTCATTTCCTCCCCAAAAATTAGTTTTGTTTGCGTAGGTGTATTTTAACTGATTTTGTTGAAAAAAAGTTGGCTGTAAATTGGTAATTTTTTCATTCCAATTTTCATTTTTTAGCAGAGCAACATGCACTTCTTGAGAAGGGTTGTTGATTCTAAGGTTTGGATGATTTACTGTAAATTCAACGGTTTGTTGCGTGTCTCTTGTTTTCGTGTTTCTGCTCCTAGAAACTGCAACTCCAATGGTTGCTGCATTTTCATAGAGAACAAGTTTTCTAGAAAAAACAACTTCATCGTCATCATTTAAAATAGAAACTAAATAATTTCCGCTTTTGGTGATAATAGAATTTACATTCGGAATTTTCACCTCATAATGTGTGTAATTCTGAAAGGTGTTAAAAGAATTGGTCACATTTATAATTGAATTCTGATCAAAACCATCTATAAACTGACTAGAAAGCAATCTGCTTTTTTGCCAGTCATGCGTCATGTGTTCTATTTTGTATTGGTAATCTTTACTATCTGCATCTAAATCATCAAAAGACAATTCTAAAACTGTTCCTAAAGGAACTATTGCGGTAAAATTATTTGCTTGAAGTGGTCTTAACTGAATTGATTTTATCTGCTGTGCATTTACAGATGTAATAAAAATTAATAAAATCCAGATTATTTTTTGATGCATTTTTTTATATAAGATATTGGTCAAATGTAATAAAATTAAAGCTTTTAGTTTTTATTACAAATACTATTCCACTTTTGAGTTTATGTTAAAATCTGAATTCTTATTGCATAAGTTGTATATTTATCAACTAGAAAAAATAAAAATCTATTTTAAAATTAAAAATGAATAAAGTTTTAGTGTATTTATTATTTTTTCTATTCTTAAATACTTCTTGCGCTCAAGAAGAAAAAAAGTCTTTAGAATCGCAAAGTAACTCGTTAGTTAAAAATTATTACTTTAAAGGTTTAGATTTTCTCTCAAAAAATAATTTCGATGAAGCCTTTAAAAGTATTTCTTCAGGTTTAGAAGCTTCAAAAAAAACAAATCAAAAAGATTTAATGGCTTTTGGCTACTTGCATTTAGGAGGTTATTTTTATCAAAAGAAAAATTATCAAATAGCTATTGAGAATTTAAAAAAATCTTTAGCCATTTTTATTTATTTGAAGAATGAAAAAGAAACTTATAACTGTTATTTTAAACTAGGAAGATCTTATTATAGAATTTCTGAATTTGATGCTTCTTTAGTAAATCATTTTAAAGCATTAGAAATTGCAGAACGCATTAACAATGAAAAAGAAATTGCAGAGAATCTTGGAAGAATAGGAGAAGTTTATTTGTTAACACCAGATTTAAGAAAAGCCCAAATTAATTTTAAAAAAGCTTTAAAAATTTATGAAAGATTAGGTGACGAGCAAGGTATTGTTGGTTGTTTCACTAATTTAGGAGCAAGTTATCAAAAACAAGGAGGTCCTAACAAAAAAGAGTTAATTATAAAAGCAATCGATTATTTTAAGCAAGGTCTTGTAAGAGCTAAAAAAGCAAATCTTCAACGAAATGAATCGATTTTTTTAGGCAATATTGGTTCATCTTATAGGTCTTTAGATAAATATGATGAGTCTTTAGAATTCCTTTTTAGAGCTTTAAAGATTAAGGTTAAGTTAAAAAATTACGGAAGTGCAGCGCATTCTTGTAACGACATTTCTGAAACGTATTCGGCGATGAATAATTTAGTTAAGGCTAAAGAATTTGCTTTAAAAGCAATCGAATATTCTAAAGGATTTAACATTCATCAAGAACGTTTTGGTTACTATTTATTGTCAAAAATTGAATATAAAACAGGGAACTTTAAAAGTTCTCACGGACATTTAAAAAGATACCACCAAATACATGATAGTTTGTTTTCATTACAGAAAATGGCTAAAATTAATGATTTACAAATTCAATACGAAACAGAAAAAAAGAACTTAACAATTGAAGCACAGGAAAGTAACATAGCTCTGTTGGATTCTAAAAACAGTATTAAAAACCAATGGTTGTTATTTGGTGGTTTAGGACTATTATCCATATTTGCTTTTATTACGTTACAAAAATCAAAAAATACAGCAAAAAAAGAAAAATTACTTCAAGAAAAATTTTCACAAGATTTACTTATTTCGCAAGAAGAAGAAAGAACAAGAATTGCAAGAGAATTACATGATAGTGTTGGGCAACAATTAACATTAATAAAAAGGAAATCGCAAAATATAGAGCAGCAAGAAATAACCAAAATGACAAATAAAGCGCTAGAAGAAGTAAGAAGTATTTCTAGAAATTTATACCCAGCTTTACTAAAACAATTAGGTTTAAAAGAAAGTATAGAGCAATTAATAAATGAATATGATGAGCAAACAGAGTTGTTTTTTTCTATGGATATTGATTTAATTGATGAGTATTTTACAGAAAATACAAGTTTAAATTTTTACAGACTTGTTCAAGAATGTTTAACCAATATTGTTAAGCATGCAAAAGCAAAATCTGTAACTGTAAATATTAAAAAAGAAGATAAAAGTATTATTACATTAATTTCTGATAACGGAAAAGGTTTTGATGTAGACAAAAATAAAAAGAAAAATAGTTTAGGTTTAAAGACTATTTTTGAAAGAATTAAAATTATGAACGGAAATCTGTCTATTAATAGTAAAATAAATAACGGAACTAATTTTATCTTTTCTATACCTATTAAAAATGAATCATAATACTAGTATTCTTGTTGCAGATGATCATCCTGTATTATTAAAAGGATTAAGAGATGAATTATTAAATTTAGAATTTAATGTTCTAGAAGGCGCAACCAATGGTGCTCAAGCATTAGAGTTAATAGTATCTAAAAAGCCAACAATAGCTATTTTAGATATTAATATGCCTTTTCTAACTGGTTTTGAGGTGATAAAAAAATGTCAATTAGAGTCATTAAAGACAAAATTTATTATCCTTACTTCTTATAAAGAAAAAGGTTTTGTGTTGAAAGCAAAAAAAATGAAAATATCTGGCTATCTATTAAAAGATGAACCATTTTCAGAGATTAAGAAATGTATTAAAGAAGTTTCAAATGGAAGATTTTACGCAAGTAAGGTTTTTGATGATGTTTTTAATAATGAAATCTCTCCTCAAATTCAAAAAATAAAGTTTTTATCACCTTCAGAAAGAACAATTGTAAGATTAATAGCTGGTGAGAATTCTACAAAAGAAATAGCAGAAATTCTTTCAATATCTACAAGAACCGTAGATAAACATCGATCTAATATTATTTCAAAATTAGATTTACCTTCAGACTCCCTTTCTGTGTGGGTAAAAGATAATAAAGATTTATTAGAAAACGTTTAATAAACCTACAATACGTATAGGTACGTATTATTTGTAATTACTACCTATTTTACAATTCAGGTTTTAGAAATATATTTACCGTATTAAAAGAGGGAAAATCTGTGATTAAAATAAAGAAAAGAAAAGAGTGCAATAGTCTTTATTAGATAGTAAAGATTTTAAATTATGAGTTGTTTTTTATTTTAGAGTTTAAAGTTTTAAAATATAATTTGTTAACTATATTTTATAAGCAACAACCAAACTTTGTCAAAACCAAACTTTAGTTTCTCTGTAATAAGATTCCCCCAACAACTTTATATCTATACCTCATACCAAACAAGTATGGGGTTTTTTTTATGAATTAGTTAAAGCATTTCATTTTATTTAGAATTATTATAAATAATATTGATTACTAATTTATAAGAGAATTTATATCAAAAATAAGTCTCAAAATGGTTAAATTTGCATGATTTTTTTAGATAACTAAATTTCAAATTGACCATGTCAAAAGATATTCGTATCAAAAAAGGCTTAGATATTAAGCTGGTTGGTGAAGCAGAACAAATTACTACTAATATTCCTATAAGTAGTGTTTATGCTATTAATCCAGAAGACTTTCACGGAATTATTCCAAAATTAATTGCCAAAGAAGGAGCAGAAGTAAAAGCAGGTGAAGCACTTTTTCATTCAAAAAGTGATGAGCGTATTTTATTTCCAAGTCCAGTAAGTGGTAAGGTAATAGAGGTAACACGTGGAGCAAGAAGAAAAGTTTTAGCAATAAAAATTGCGGCAAATAAAACACAGGAACATAAAGATTTTGGAATTTCTAATGTAGATACAATGTCTGCAGAAGATGTAAAAAATCAATTATTTAATTCAGGATGCTGGCCATTTGTAAAACAACGTCCTTATGATGTTATTGCAAATCCAAATCAAGCACCAAAAGCAATTTTTGTTTCTGGTTATGCAAGTGCACCATTAGCTCCAGATTTAGATTATACCTTAAAAGGTAAAGAAGTAGAATTACAAGCTGCACTTTCTGCAATAGGAAAGTTAACAGAAGGTAAAATACATGTATCTGTAGTTAATAAATCGGTTTCTCCTTTTGCAGATTTAAAAGGAATAGAAATTCATGCGGTTTCTGGTCCACATCCTGTCGGAAATGTTGGAACTCAAATTTCTCAATTAGATCCTATTAATAAAGGTGAAGTCGTTTGGGTTATAGCACCACAAGATCTAGTAATTATTGGAGAGTTGTTATTAACGGGCAAGTTTAATGCTTCAAGAACTGTTGCATTAACTGGTTCTAAATTTAGCAAACCACAATATGTTACTGCGATTGCAGGAGCAAATATTGCTGATTTAGTAGCTGATAATTTAGAGAATGACAACACAAGAATTATTAGCGGAAACGTTTTGTCTGGCGTGCAAGTTAAAGAAGATGGTTTTATTGGTTATTATGATAATCAAATTACAGCAATCCCTGAAGGAGATGATTATGAGTTTTTTGGATGGAATAAGCCGATTTTCAATAAAATATCTACTTCAAGAGCATTAACTTTTTCTTGGTTAACACCAAATAAAAAGTACGATTTAAATACCAATACAAATGGAGAACACAGAGCATTTGTAGTAACTGGTTCCTACGAAAATGTATTTCCTCTAGATATCTATCCAATGCAATTATTAAAAGCATTTATGTATAAAGATTTAGACGAAATGGAAGCTTTGGGAGGCTATGAAATAGCTCCAGAAGATTTTGCACTAACAGAATTTATTTGCGTATCTAAACAACCTCACCAGCAAATAATTCGTGAAGGTTTAGATTTAATGAGAGAAGAATTAGGATAAGGTTATGAGCTTAAAACAAAACTTACATATTTTAAAAGAGAAATATAAAGGAACTAAAATGGCGCCTGCATTTAATGCAATCCATACCTTTTTATATTTACCAAATGAAGTGACTCACGGAGGAACTCATATCAAGGCAGCAGATGATTTAAAGCGTACAATGAATATTGTAATTATGGCTTTGGTTCCTTGTTTGTTGTTCGGAATGTTCAATGCAGGATATCAACACTATGCAGCAATAGATGGTTCTTTAAGAACGAATGTATTAGCAAATTTTTTTACGTTTGATAATTTCTGGATTGGAATTATAAAAGTACTACCATTGGTGATTGTTTCTTATGGAGTGGGACTTTTAGTTGAATTTATTTTCGCAGTTATAAAAGGACACGAAGTAGAAGAAGGATACTTAGTAACGGGAATGTTAGTGCCATTAATTGTACCTATAGACACACCGTTATGGATGTTATCAGTTGCAGTGGTATTTGGTGTTGTTATTGGTAAAGAAGTATTTGGAGGAACAGGAATGAATATCTTAAATCCTGCTTTAACAATTAGAGCATTTTTATTCTTTGCGTATCCAACTTGGATGTCTGGAGATAAAGTATGGGTATATGATGCAGTAAACAGAACGGGAACAGCAGATGCTATTTCTGGAGAAACAATTTTAGGAAGTTATGCTCAAAACCAAGAAGTAATTTATTCTAATTGGGATAAATTTGCAGGTTTTATACCAGGTTCTATTGGAGAAACTTCAACCTTGTTAATCTTATTAGGAGCTGCGATCTTAGTTTTTACAAAAATTGGAAGTTGGAGAATTATTCTTTCAACATTCATAGGAGCTGCGGTAATGGGAATGATTTTTAATCAAATTGTAGCTGCTGATATTATTACAGAATCTAGTAAGTTTTACGGATTAATGAATACTGTTTGGTACGAACATTTAATGATTGGTGGTTTGGCTTTTGGAGCCGTATTTATGGCTACTGATCCAGTAACAGGTTCGCAAACAAATAAAGGAAAATGGATGTATGGTTTCTTAATAGGTTTTATATCTATTATGATTCGTGTATTTAATCCTGCATATCCTGAAGGTGTGTTTTTAGCAATTTTACTAATGAATGTATTTGCGCCAACAATAGACCATTATGTGGTTCAAGGAAATGTAAAGAAAAGATTAAAACGTACTAAAGTTAAAACTGCCTAATTATGAGTAAGAGAACAGATAGTAACAGTTATACAATGATTTTCGCCATAATTATGGTGTTGGTCGTAGGTTCTTTGTTGGCTTTTATGGCTTCGTCATTAAAACCAAATATTGACGAGAATAAAAGAATAGAAAAGCAACAAAACATCCTTTACGCGTTGGGCGTAAATGAGAATGAAGGGACAAGTGCAAACTTTATTTCTACAGACGTTGCAGGAGCAGCATTTTCAGAATACATTACAAAGCAAATTGAAGTTCAAGGAGGTAAAGAAGTTGAGAATTCAGATGCTTACTTAATTGATATTAAAAAACAGCAAACTTTAGCCAAACAAGGAAAACAAAGAAGATTGCCTTTGTTTGTTGGTAAAAATAAAAATGGAGATGTTCTTTATGTTGCACCAATAAGAGGAAAAGGACTTTGGGATGCCATTTGGGGGTATGTTGCTTTAGATGAAAATATGATTGTACAAGGCGCCTATTTTGATCATAAAGGAGAAACCCCTGGTTTAGGTGCAAACATAAAACAACGTTATTTCATGGACGATTTTATTGGTGAGCACTTGTTGTCAGCATCTGGAGATTTTAAAGGAATTAGAGTTGCCAAAGGTAACAATGATCCAAAGAATGAAGATAAAACAGATTACGAAGTAGATGCAATTGCTGGTGCTACAATTACTGGTGATGGTGTTTCTGCAATGATAAAGAAAGACTTGGCAATGTATGTGCCATATTTTAAAACATTAAAAAAATAATTTATGGGACTTTTATCAAAAAAAGACGCAAAATTAATTACAGATCCATTAGCAGATAACAACCCAATTACTATTCAAGTATTAGGTATTTGTTCTGCATTGGCAATTACGGCAGAGCTAGAAGCTTCTATTGTAATGTCTATTTCTGTATTATTTGTGCTAGGTTTAGGGAATGTTGTTATTTCTTTAATGAGAAATATTATTCCATCAAAAATTAGAATTATTGTACAGCTAATTGTAGTTGCAACTTTAGTAATTATTGTTGATTTAGTGCTAAAAGCATTCGCATACGAATTAAGTAAAACATTGTCTGTATTCGTGGGGTTAATCATAACGAACTGTATTATTATGGGGCGTTTTGAAGCTTTTGCTCTAGGAAACGGACCATGGAAATCTTTCTTAGACGGAATTGGAAACGCTCTAGGATACGGAGTTATATTAGTTATTGTAGGTTTCTTTAGAGAACTTTTAGGAGCAGGAACTTTATTAGGTTATCCTGTGTTAGGGAATCCTATTCCAGGGGAATTATCAGGACTATATGCATATGGATATGAAAATAACGGATTCATGTTATTATCACCAATGGCCTTAATTGTGGTAGGACTAATTATTTGGATTCAACGAAGTAGAAATAAAGCATTAATAGAAGAAAACTAGAATTAGTTTCCAGTAGGTGTTAACAATTGGCGGTAAAAAGCTAAATAAAAAATAAAATCTGGAACTGAAAACTTAAAAATATGGAACATATAGAATTATTTTTCAAATCGATATTTATAGATAACATGGTTTTCGCAACCTTTTTAGGGATGTGTTCTTACTTGGCCGTGTCTAAAAAAGTAGCAACTGCTGTTGGTTTAGGTGCTGCTGTAATTTTTGTATTGGCAGTTACG
This sequence comes from Polaribacter sp. Hel1_33_78, assembly GCF_900106075.1. Lineage (NCBI taxonomy): Bacteria > Pseudomonadati > Bacteroidota > Flavobacteriia > Flavobacteriales > Flavobacteriaceae > Polaribacter > Polaribacter sp. Hel1_33_78. The sequence goes on along the minus strand of NZ_LT629794.1, from coordinate 2,783,011 downwards.
GTGCCTTTAAACTGGTTATTAGATCAATATATTTTGCAAGAAGGCGCTTTGGTTTGGTTAGGCGAAGAATATGCAGCTTATGATTTAAGTTTCTTATCATTTATTATGTTTATTGCAACCATTGCAACGATGGTTCAATTGGTAGAAATTATTGTTGAGAAATTTTCACCATCATTGTATAATTCATTAGGTATATTTTTACCATTAATTGCAGTGAACTGTGCTATTTTAGGTGGTAGTTTATTTATGCAATCGCGAGAAATACCAACATTAGCCTTATCATTAACGTATGGTGTAGGATCTGGAATTGGATGGTTTTTAGCAATTTTAGCAATTGCAGCAATTCGTGAAAAAATTCGGTATTCAAGTGTGCCTCCAGCCTTAAGAGGTTTAGGAATTACATTTATCATTACAGGTTTAATGGCCATTGGTTTTATGAGTTTTGGTGGAATGTTAACCGGTGGAGATGAAGAAAAGAAAGAAACGCCAAAAGTAGAAGCTAAAGTAAAAGAAGTAAAAAAAGAAGACGCTAAAGAAATTATAGCCGAAAACACAAATACAAACAATCAGTAATATGATATTAGCAGCAGGTACTACAGGAACTATTATAGCAACAGTAGCAGCGTTTTTAGCTATTGTGTTATTATTAGTAACATTATTATTATTTGTAAAACAAAAATTATCTCCATCAGGTCCAGTAACATTGACTATTAATGGAGAAAGAAAAATTGAAGTGGCTTCAGGAAGCACACTTTTAACAACATTAGGTGCAGAAAAAATATTCTTGCCATCAGCTTGTGGTGGTGGAGGTTCTTGTGTTCAATGTGAATGTCATGTAAACTCTGGTGGAGGTGAAGCTTTACCTACAGAAACGCCTCACTTTTCTAGAAAAGAATTAAAAGAAGGAGTTCGTTTAGCCTGTCAAGTAAAAGTGAAGCAAGATATGGATATTTCTATTCCAGAAGAAATTTTTGGAATTAAGAAATGGGATGCAACTGTAGTAAGAAATTATAATGTTGCATCATTTATTAAAGAATTTGTTGTGGAAATCCCAGAAGATATGGGGTATAAAGCAGGTGGGTATATTCAAATTGAAATTCCTCCTTGTGAAGTAAAGTTTGCTGATATGGATATTACAGCACATCCAGAAGAGCACGATACACCAGATAAATTTAAAGCAGAATGGGATAAGTTTAAACTGAGACCATTGGTAATGAAAAATGCAGAAACTGTAGAAAGAGCATACTCTATGGCTTCATATCCAGCAGAAGGAAGAGAAATTATGTTAAATGTACGTATTGCTACACCACCTTTTGATAGAGCAAAAGGCGGATGGATGGATGTAAATCCAGGAGTAGCTTCTTCTTATATTTTTAACTTAAAGAAAGGAGATAAATGTGTAATCTCTGGTCCTTATGGAGAATTTTTCATTAACGAATCTGAAGCAGAAATGTTATACGTAGGTGGTGGAGCAGGAATGGCACCAATGCGTTCTCACTTATATCATTTATTCAGAACTTTGAAAACAGGAAGAAAAGTAACTTATTGGTACGGAGGTAGATCGAAGGCAGAGTTGTTTTATATCGAGCATTTTAGGGCTTTAGAAAAAGATTTCCCTAATTTTAAATTCTTTATCGCATTGTCTGATCCTTTAGATGTTGACAATTGGAAAGTGAAGAAAGATATTAATGACACTGAAGGAGATGGTTTTGTTGGGTTTATACACAATTGTGTAATCGAAAACTATTTGAATCATCATGAATCTCCAGAAGATATGGAATTATATTTCTGTGGACCACCATTAATGAACAATGCAGTTCAAAAAATGGGTGAAGATTTTGGTTTAGCAGATGAGAACATTCGTTTTGATGACTTTGGAGGTTAGAAAATCTCATGTTATAATATTAAAACCGATGCAATTTTGTATCGGTTTTTTTGTGAATTTTTTATATCGTATTTTTGAGTGTAATTGAAATTTTAGAATGAAAAGTATCCAAAAAATATTAAAAAAAAAGAAGTATTTTAAAGTAAAATTAAAAAGAATTGCTACTAATCATTTAGAGCTAAAAGCGAAAATAAATGGTGTAAAAGGACGCTTTATTTTAGACACCGGTGCTTCAAATTCTTGCGTAGGTATAGATAGAATTGAATATTTTAATTTGGATGCTCAAGAAAGTGAAACCAAAGCTGCGGGTGCAGGTGCTACGGATATGGAGACGCTGCAGTCAGAAAACAATTCACTTAAAATTGGGGATTGGAAAATAAGTAAATGTCATTTAGTTTTGTTTAATTTATCACACGTAAATAAGGCTTTAACACAGCATAATGCAAATGAAGTTCACGGTATTATAGGCGCTGATATTTTAGAGAGTGGTAAAGCATTCATAGATTATAAACAAAAAATTTTGTATTTAAAAAAGTCAAAAAAATAAACGGGAGAAGTGTATCTTTGGTATCTTAAAAAAACGAAAATATGAGTTTGCAAAAACAAGTAATGGATAAAATGAAGGAAGCAATGAAAGCAAAAGATACAATTGCTTTACAAGCTTTAAGAGCTGTAAAATCTGCTTTTCTATTGGCAAAAACGGAAACTGGTGTGCAAGCGGAATTGACGGATGAGCAGGAAATTAGAATTATCCAGAAACAAGTGAAACAAAGAAAAGATAGTGCAGCTATTTTTATAAAACAAAATAGACAAGATTTAGCAGATCCAGAATTGGCTGAATTAGCAATTTTAGAAGAGTTTTTACCAGAAGCATTATCTGAAGAAGCAATTGAAAAAGTTGTTTTAGAAACTATTACAAGTATGGGTGCAGCAGGAATGAAAGACATGGGTAAAGTAATGGGAATGGTTTCAAAACAATTAGCCGGTCAAGCAGATGGTAAAACGATTTCTGCATTGGTAAAAAAGAATTTGATTTAAATATAATTAATTCCTGTTTTTCCAGGAATTAAATTAGGCCCAGTAGTTCAACTGGATAGAATGTCAGATTTCGGCTCTGATGGTTGGGGGTTCGAATCCCTTCTGGGTCACCATATAATTGCCTTAAAACGTTATGTTTTGAGGCTTTTTTTTGTTTTAAAGAATTTGCAGAAAAAAATAATCCTTAGTAAGATACTACCAAAATAGTTTTTCTTAAATGATATAAATCAGCTTTAAATACCTGCTTTTTTATGAAATTTGGTTCAACATTAAAACTAATATTATGAAGAGAACAACTCCAATATCAGAAATTATGACAACAGAGGTAGTTACTTTAAATGTTGCTGATAGACTAGAAACTGCCGAAAAATTATTTAAAAAACATAAAATAAGACATATTCCTGTAGTCAAAGAAAAAGAAATACTGGGAATGTTAAGTTACTCGGATTTATTAAGAATTAGTTTTGCCGACGTTTCTGATGATGAAAATAGCATAGATACTTTTGTATATGATATGTTTTCTATTCAACAAGTTATGGCTAGAAATTTATTCATGGTGGCACCGAATTCCACGATTAAAGAAGTGGCGGAATTGTTATCTAAAAAAGAATTTCATGCCTTACCAGTTGTTGAAGATAACGAGTTGGTTGGTATTGTTACCACTACAGATTTAATTAACTATTTAATAGCGCAATTGTAGCTTGTAAATATTGAGTTCTTGAGGAGAGGTTTTTTTAAAATCTTTTTTTTCTTGTATTAGTTCGTAATAATTATAGAAAGATCTAGGGTCTTTTTTGATTTACAAAATAAATGAAACGCTTCTAGAATCAAAAAAAATAAAAATGATTTCTTTTAATTTTAAGAATATTCAGAGGTTAATTCATCTATAATGAGGCCGTCTTCTAAAGTTTGTATAACACCCATTGCCGCTCTTTCTCCTGATATCATTGCCGCATTTAAAGAACCATTTAGTAATTGATCTCCAGCTAAAAATATTGTAGATTTTAATTTGGTTTCAGTACTAGAAATTTCATATTCTAGATTTTTAATATTGGGTAATGCTTTTTTTATTTGATATCTTTTTAAAAATTTTGCTTCGAAAATATTACAGTATTTTAATAATTCTTCTTCAACTTTTTTAATCAATTCCTCTTCTTTTAAGTGGTGCTTTTTTACTATGGTTACAGAAAGTAATTCTTTGTTTCCTTTTGTTGCTGTGTTGATACTCGTTGGGTAAAAGATATTGTTAATGAAAGCATTTTTATCTGCAATTAAACCAATTAAAGGTTTTTTAATCGATTTTACGGGAGTTTCAAAATATAAAGTATCACAACTTTTCCAAGCTGTTTCTTGATTTTTAAGATTAGAAATAAAATGACTTGCATCTGTGGCAATGATAGTAATATGGCTTTTAATTGCTGTAGTATCAACTAAAGTAATTTGATTATCTTGAACTTCTTGAACTTTTGAGTTGAATAAAAAGGTTGTTTTTTTTAAGTTTTCTTTTAGTTGATTTGAGATGGCTTGCATGCCATTTTTTGGAATAACAGCGAATCCTTCACCAAACATTTTATATACAAACTCAAACATTCTGCTTGAAGTTTCTAAATTGGGTTCTAAAAATATGCCGCTAAAAAAAGGTGTAAAAAAGGATTGAATCAGTTCTTCTGAAAAGCCAACATCTTTTAAATATTGAAGTGTAGTTTTTTCATCTTCTTTAAAGATCGTATCAATTTTCTTTTTCTTTAAAAGAATATTTAGTTTAAGGATTTTTATTTTATCAGAAAAAGATCCAATAGAAGAAAATAGTGTGGGAAACAATAAAGAAAAAGAACGCAAAGGATCTCCAATAGTTTGTGACTTTCCATTTTTAAAAATGGTAGCACCTGGCAGTAATTTTTGTACTTCTAGCGCATCAAAATCTAAATATTTGTTTGCTGCAGGATAAGAAGTCAATAATACTTGAAAACCATGATCTAACGTGTACCCATCAATAATATCAGATTTTACACGTCCGCCAACAGAACTAGAAGCCTCAATAATTATTGGATGATAACCATAATTTTCTAAAACTTGTGCTGCTATTAAACCACTAATTCCTGCACCAATGATATGTATTTTATATGCTGATTTCTCCATTTTCGAGGGCTTTTAATTTTTCTTTTTTCTTCAGGTAAGAAGCGATAATTCTTTGCACATCTCTATTGTCTTTTTTGGGTGCTACAAAAAATTGATACTCTTCTGGAGTTTTTAAGACTTCATCTTGAGATGCATCTAAATAACCAATTCCTTTGTAAATTCCATCTAAAATTAAAGCAAAACCAACTTCATTTTTAATTCTACCTTTTTCTTTGATGACTAAATTTTCGGCACCAATGCCAACCGATTTTATGGCTTCTCTTACTCTTACATTATAATTTTCTACAGTTTCCTTATCACAGCAAATACCTTTACATTCTTTTAATTGATAATGAAAGCAGCTAGAAACATTGGTTTGTAAATGACAGTATTTGGGACACAATTCAAACTCAGCACACAAAGATTCCAAATGAGTTCTACATTCGGCCACAGAATAGTATTTCATGATTGCATTTGGAGCTAATTTTAATCGATTATACGCCAAATGAATGATTCCTTTTTGATCTTCATAAGAAAATAGACCAACGGCTTCTCCTGCTCTTCTTTGAGCTCTGTTAAATTTTGGATATATATGTTTTATCTCTGAGGACTCTAGTAATAATGCCAGTAATTCGCTACCTGTTTTTGTAAAAGAGACATCAGCGGTTTCTAAACACATGGTTTGTTCTTTTTTCTTTTTATCATAAAAATGACTGATTACCCTTTGCTTTATATTATTGGCTTTCCCAACATAAATAACTTCCTTTGCTAAATTTTTAAAGTAATAAACGCCAAATGTTTCAGGTAATTTATCAACTACTATTTTATCTAAAAGAGGGGGTAAGGTTGCTTGTCTAGATCTTGGATTTAAAAAAGAATTGATGGTGAAATTATCATCTCTTTCAAGTAATCTTCTAAACAATTCAACCGTAGCTTCAGCATCTCCTTTTGCCCGGTGTCTTCCATTTATGGGAATATTCTCACCACTGCAAATATTACCTAAACTATAGGAAGGTAATCCCGGAATTATTTTTCTTGTTAAGCGAACAGTGCAAAGCTTTTTTCGTTTAAAATCGTATCCTAGACTTTTAAACTCTGCTTGAATTATATTGTAGTCAAAGTTAACATTATGGGCAACAAAAATAGTACCTTTTGTAATTTCTTCAATCTTTTTTGCAACTTCATAAAACTTGGGTGCATTTCTCACCATGGCATTTGTAATGCCTGTGAGATTGGTAATAAATGTTGGAATATTTTGTTCAGGATTTACCAAGGAAGTAAATTCATCAACAATCTTTTTTCCATCGAAAATTAAAGCAGAGATTTCAGTTATTTTCTGACCTTTATAGCCGTTTCCGGTGGTTTCTATATCTACTACAGCGTATAACAATTAGGCAATTAAGTTTTTTAAGTCAGCAATAGTTTCAGTAGGGTTTTCTGCACCAAAAACATAACTTCCAGCAACCAGAACATTCGCCCCAGCTTCAATTAAAGCATTTGCGTTTTTATCTGTAACTCCGCCGTCAATTTCTATTTGACAATCAGATTTCGTAAAATCTATTAAGTGTCTTAATTGACTTACTTTTTTGTACGTGTTTTCAATAAAAGATTGTCCTCCAAAACCCGGATTTACACTCATGATGCAAACCAAGTCTAATTCAGAAATTACATCTTCTAAAACTGCAATCGGTGTGTGAGGGTTTAAAGCAACACCTGCTTTCATTCCTGCAGCTTTTATGGCTTGTATCGTTCTGTGTAAATGCGTACACGCTTCATAATGTACGGTTAAAATAGTAGCTCCTAAATCTGCAAATGTTTGAATGTATTGATCAGGATTTACAATCATTAAATGTACGTCAATTGTTTTTTTAGCGTGTTTGGTAATTGCTTTTAAAACAGGCATTCCAAATGAAATATTAGGCACAAAAACACCGTCCATAATATCAATATGAAACCAATCTGCTTCACTGTTATTGATCATTTCGATGTCTCTCTGTAAATTGGCAAAATCTGCCGCTAAAATTGAAGGTGCAATTAAATTACTCATTAGTTTGTTGTTGTGTTTTATTGTTGTTGTAAAAATAGGGATATAAAATAAAAAACTCCCGAATTAAATTCGAGAGTTTTACAAGTTTTATTTACAATAATGACTACCCAAGGTACGTCATTAAAATTTTACTTCTAGACGTATGTTTTAATCTTCTAATTGCTTTTTCTTTAATTTGACGGACACGTTCTCGAGTTAAATCAAACGTTTCACCAATTTCTTCTAATGTCATTGGTTGGTGTTCTCCTAAACCAAAGTATAGTTTTACAACATCTGCTTCACGCGGCGTTAATGTTTCTAGTGCTCTGTTAATCTCAATTCGTAAAGATTCATGTAATAAAACTTTATCAGGATTTGGAGATTCTCCAGAATTCAATACATCATACAAATTAGAATCTTCTCCTTCAATCAATGGTGCATCCATAGATACGTGACGTCCAGAATTCTTCATAGATTCTTTTACATCATTAACAGTCATGTCTAATTTCTTAGCAATTTCTTCAGCACTTGGTGGGCGCTCATTTTCTTGCTCTAAGAAAGCATACATTTTGTTAATTTTATTGATAGAACCAATTTTATTTAACGGTAAACGTACAATTCTAGATTGTTCTGCTAATGCTTGTAAGATAGATTGACGAATCCACCAAACAGCATAGGATATAAATTTAAAACCTCTCGTTTCATCAAAACGTTTTGCTGCTTTAATTAAACCTAAATTTCCTTCGTTTATTAAATCGGGTAGTGTTAATCCTTGATTTTGATACTGTTTAGCAACAGATACAACAAATCTTAAATTGGCTTTCGTTAATTTTTCTAACGCTCTTTGATCACCAGCTTTAATAAGCTGTGCTAATTCTACTTCTTCATCAGCAGTAATTAAATCTACTTTACCAATTTCTTGTAAATACTTGTCTAATGATGCAGTTTCTCTATTGGTAACCTGCTTGGTGATTTTAAGTTGTCTCATCTAATTCTCTATTACTTTTTAAAGGATTAATGTAATTGCTACAATTCATTATACGTAAGAACTTTTATAAATGTTACAAAAGTTGTAAACTTTTTTATTTTTTTTCTTAAAAGTGACAAATAGCCTTTCCATCGATTCAAAACTACAGTTTATCTTATTTTTTAATACGCACGTGGCTTATTTCTTTCTTTTGTGTATAAAGTAGAACGAATTGTGAAATCTATTAGTGCTTATAACTTTACAGACGAAGAATTGGTTTTTAAAATAGTTGAAACAAATAGTTGTCAATTACTCGCCTTATTGTAGGGTAGGTTTTATAAAGCAATTTATAATAGATGTTATGGTTTTTCTAAAAATAAAGAGGAAGCAGAAGATTTAACACACGATGTTTTTATTCGTTTATTTACAAAACTTAAAACATTTAAAGGAAATTCAAAGTTTTCTACTTGGTTGTATTCGTTTACTTATAATTTTTGTATAAATTATGTGCAAAGAAATGAATATAAGAAGAAAGAAAAAGTGACACTAGTTACAAGTCAAATAAAAGAAGAGGATGCTTCTGAAGATACAGATGATACAAAATTGTTTCAGTTAAAGTCAGAAAAATCAGAAAGAGTATTGGCTTTAATAGCGGCAAAAGAGCGAATGATTCTGTTAATGAAGTATCAAGATGATTTGAGTATTAAAGAAATTTCTGAAAAGTTAGAAATTGGTGAAAGTGCTGTGAAAATGCGTGTAAAGAGAGCTAAGCAAAAAGTTATTTGCTTATATAAAGAATTTTAAATAAGAGTAATTATTTTAAAGAGATTATACCTCAATATGAGGTGTCAGAAGTTATTGAGCCAGGGCGTATTTAATTTAATCAAGTTCCTTAAATAACAAGCTGAATTGTTTCTTATAAAAAACCCAAATATCAAAGCTACCTTTTAAGTAGAAGTATTTGAATTATTAAATTGATTTTTTGTCAAAATTAAAAAATAAAGTAGTTATTCTGATGATAGATTTTTTATGAAGAAAAACAATGAAAAGAAGGCAGTTTGGAGTATGCTTTTTTCTTTAGAATTGACCAAATATTTTTTGGACAACCTATAAGTTATGTCTAAAGGTGCTTTATATTAGATGAATAGTAATTAATCTACTATATTTGCAAAATCTTAGCGCGGTAGTATTTGCTTTTTGTTAAATAAATAGTATTAAAACGTTATTGTTTTAGACATCAACAGCAGGTAAAAAATGAAATGAATCGTGATGGTTTTTAGGCATCATCACTAAATAAGATAATAATAGTTCCTAGTAAGGCATTTACAGGATCTAAAATAGAAGTATGAAGTTTATACTCTATCAAAATTTGATAGGAAGTTGGGGGACTAACTATCATGAGTGATTTTATCACAAAAAAAGAGACCGTTAAACACGGTCTCTTTACTTTTTTATACTATTGATTTATTAAAATAAACCATGAATTTGCGAATCAATTCTATCGATTATATAACCTAGATCTTCTTGATTTGTAACAAAATCTAAATTATCAACATCAATTACTAGTAACTTTCCTTTTTTGTAAGTAGAAATCCAAGCTTCATAGCGCTCATTTAATCTGCTTAAATAGTCAATACTAATTGAGTTTTCATAATCTCTACCTCGTTTATGAATTTGCCCAACTAAAGTAGAAATATCTGCTCTTAAGTAGATTAATAAATCTGGAGGAGAAACCAAGTTTTCCATTAAATCGAACAAAGAACTATAATTATTGTAATCTCTATTGGTCATTAGACCCATTGCATGCAGATTGGGAGCAAAAATATGAGCATCTTCATAAATGGTTCTGTCTTGTATAATATTTTTGCCAGATTCTCTTAATTCTAATATTTGACGAAAACGACTGTTCAAGAAATAAACTTGTAAGTTAAAAGACCAACGCTCCATTTCTGAATAAAAGTCGTCTAAATAAGGATTTTCATCTACAGATTCAAAATGTGGATTCCATTTATAATGTTTGGCTAAAAGTCTAGTTAGTGTGGTTTTACCGGCACCAATATTTCCTGCAATTGCAACGTGCATATTTTAAATATTCTAAAATTAAAACGAGCTATAAAGGTAGTGAAAAATATAGTGCGCAGAAAGACTAACAAATTAATTTATATCCAAAACCTCTAATATTTATAATTTGAATATTTGTATCTTTCTTTAACTTTTTTCTAAGTTTACTAATAAAAACATCCATACTTCTTGCGTTAAAGAAATCATCATTTCCCCAAAGTTTGTTTAGAATAAAAGTTCTATCTAAAACTTCATTTTTCTTTTCAAAAAGATAAAAAAGTAGTTGTGCTTCTCTATGCGTAAGTTGCTCAATTTCTAAAGAATTTTGAAGTGTTTGCTTGGTTAGGTTAAAGGAATAATTACCTATTTTAATGGCATCAACATTCGTTTTAATTTCAATTCTATTTAATAAAGATTTGATTCTCACAATTAATTCTTCCATAGAAAAAGGCTTTTTTAAATAATCATTTCCTCCATGATTAAAACCTTCCAATACATCTGAAGTTTGCGATTTTGCTGTTAAAAAGATAATAGGAATTTTTTTGTTTTCTAATCTAATTTCTTTTGCTAATGTAAAACCATCTTTTAAAGGCATCATTACATCTAAAACCAAAATATCTGGTTTTTCTTTTTGATATATTTCTGAAGCTATTTCGCCATTTTCTCCATGAAAGACAATAAAGTCTCTTGATTCTAAACTCTCTTTTACAATCATTCCTAAACTAGCCTCATCTTCTGCTAAAAGCACTTTTATTTTATTCATTAGAAATCGTTATTTTAAAAATAGTTTGTTTCTTATCCGAAGAAATAGAAATACTACCTTCATGTTTTTCAATGATTTTTTTGCAATAATACAGACCAATTCCGAAACCTTTAATATCATGCGTGTTTCCTTTAGGAACTCTGTAAAATTTATCAAATATTTTTTCTTGTTGATTTTTTTCAATGCCAACTCCGTTATCAGCTACTGTAATTTCTATCGAGTTTAAAGTTGAGTTTATATTTATTTCAATTTTATCACCTCCATACTTTACAGCATTATCAATCAAATTAGAAATCACATTTTCGAAATGAAAAACATCAACATTTGCATAACAAGGTTGCAAGTTTGTAGAAAATGAAAGTTCCTTTTTATGGGTTAATATTTGATGTTTAGAAACCAATCTTTCTGCCAGATCAATTAGATCAATACTTTCTTTTTTGAGTGCTAATTGTTCACTGTCTAACATGGCTGTTTCTAATAATTTTTCAACCATTTGATGTAGTTTATTTATCTGAATAGAGGACAAGGAAAGATATTTATGCGTCTTTTCTCTATCTTCTAAAACATTAAAATTTTTAATTGCTTCAATAGCTGCAGAAATAGTAGCAATAGGAGTTTTAAACTCATGCGTGATATTGCTTATCAAGTCGTTTTTAATGGTAGCTAATTCTTTTTGTTGATTGATAATTTTTAGTAAATAAAACAAAGAAGAAATTACAGCTAAAGACAATAAAAGTGATAGAGTAATACCAAAAAAACTTCTTTTTAAAACCTCTGATTTTATATGGTTATAGCGTAATTTAATTTCTTCATTTTTCTTTACATAGGTGGATTTTGAGGAGACACTTTTTGTGAATTTTTTAATAGGTAAAGAATCGTTAGAGGCATAAAAGAGCGTGTCATTTTTTAAATGATTAATTTTATAATCTATCGGAATTTTCTTTTCTAAAAGCTGATTTTTAATCAAAGAATCTAATTCTTTATAAATGATTGCATTCGATGTTATGGAGAAAAAAATAGGTTTTAATTTCTTAATTAATTGTAAACTATCAGCATTTTTTTTACTTGTAAAATTTTTTATTTTGGTTGCAATTTTTGAAGCTTTCTCCTCTGTTTGTGCTTTTATTTTAGGTTTGTCATTAAAGAGTTCTTTAAAGTGTGTTACCATCGAGTCTTTCTGGACTTTTGTGAAATTTTCATCCAAATTAATAGAAATATTTTCTATAGTAAAACTAGGTTTAATTTCATGAGATTTTACAGAGTCTTTCATTTTAGCTAAATTGGTGTCTTTTGAAAACATCTCCAAATTAATATTGTCGGTGAGGAAGCTATCGCCTGATTCTGGTTGTAAACCTATAATTGTGGTAAATTTATTTTTAGCAATTTTAGCATAATATTCTTCAATTGCATTATCTAAACTTAATTGAATTTCATTGGTGACTAAACGCTTGTTTTCTTTGTAATTCTTGTAATTCCAATAAGCTTGTACTGTAATTGTAGTAATAATTGTAATTACAATTAAATAGAGAATCCATCTATGTTTTTGCGTATTCATACTTCAAAGGTAATTTCTTTTTTTAATAAATAGAAGGCGTTAACAATCGTTAACGTTCGTTAACTAAGAAAAGGTTCTTTATGTAAGATATTTGCAGTGTATAATTTAAACACTATAGTTATGAAACAATTTTTTACAATTACATTTTTACTAGCTTGTTTTTCTATTTCTTCTCAAGAGACTACTTTTAAAGCAGATAAAGAGGGAAGTAAATTTACAATACATACTATTAAATATGCTGTCAGTTCTCAGGAAGAGTTAAAAGCTATTAATTGGAATGACATGAAAGAAATTTTTAAAGAAAATAAACCAGAAGATTTAATTGAGTTTGTTTTTGAGGTTGATTTACCGGAATCTAAAAATAAATTCAAATCTTCTATGAAAGTAAGTGGGGAAACAAAAAATATTGATTCTTTGATTCATAAGATGAAAAAAGGAGCAAAAGCAATTTCTAAATTAGTATCAAACAATAAATAATATATCTTATGAAAGTAAAATTATCCGTTTTAATCGTTTTAATTTCTCTTGCAGCAAATGCTCAAAATTTTGAGGGAAAAGCCATTTATAAAACAAGCATTAAATCTTCTTTTTCGTTTGGTGAAGATGAAAAATCAACGATGTCTGATGACATGAAAAAACAAATTCAGGCGAGATTACAAAAAATGAATCAGAAAACTTTTATTTTAAATTTTGATCAAAAAACGTCAACCTACAAAGAAGACATAAGGTTAGATGCTCCAAAACCTCAAGTGGGCGGAGCCGGGGTTATGTTGATGTCTTTTGGTGGTGCTGGAAATGGTAGTGTCTATTTCAAAAATATTAAGGAGAAACGTTTTTCGAATCAAACAGAAATTATGGGAAAACGTTTTTTAGTGAAAGACAAACTTACGGAGTACGAATGGGAATTGTCATCAGAAACAAAAAATATTGGAAATTATACTTGTTACAAAGCGACGTTTACAGAAGAAGTAGAAAATGTTAGAATGACTTTTGATAATGGTGAAAGTAAAGAAGAAAAAAAGAAAGAAAAGATAATTACAACTGCTTGGTATACATTACAAGTGCCTATTAGCAACGGCCCTGGAAATTACCAAGGCTTACCCGGTTTAATTTTAGAGATAAATGATGGTAAGAAAACAATTGTATGTACAGAAATTATTTTGAACCCTGCAGATAAAATTAAGCTTCAAGAACCGGAAAAAGGCAAGGTTGTTTCACAAAAAAAATATGATGAAATTCAAAAAGAAAAAACAAAAGAAATGATGGAACGTTATAGAAGTAGAGATGGAAAAGGAATCGAAATAAAAATTGGAGGGTAATATTTTTGTGAAATGTTTAATTTTTATGCAAATTCATTAAACTTTTAAGTTTTTTTTAAGTCTTAGGGTTAGTTTTTAAGATTACTTTTGAAGAAAAATAAAATAAAAGAATATGAAATTACTATTTACATTCCTATTAGCAATGGTTACTGTTACAACATTTGCTCAAAAAGACTTTCAAGGAAAAGCTACATATATGTCTAAAACTACCATGGACATGAATCGATTTGGCGAAAAAATGAGCGAGCAGCAGAAGAAACAAATGATGGCTCGTTTTAAGAATTTTTTAGAAAAAAACTATACATTAAGTTTCAATAAAACAGAATCTTCTTTTAAAGAGGATGTGAAATTAGATGCTCCTGGAACCGCTGGACGTAGATGGGGTAATAATAATGGTCAAGGGTCTATTTACAAAAACCTTAAAGATCGCGAAATGATTGAAGATGTAGAGCAATTTAGTAAACGATTTTTGGTGGTTGAGAAGATGGATCAACCAAAATGGGAAATGGGAATGGAAACAAAGAAAATTGGCCAATATACTTGCTATAAAGCAACGATGGTAAAAGTAGATAACAAAGTAGATTGGGGAAAAATGTTTAGTAGAAGAGGAAACAGTAAAAAGAAAGATTCTACAGAAACAGTTGATAAAAAAGAAGATGTAAAAATGTTAGCAGTAACGGCATGGTACACTCCTCAAATTCCTGTAAGCTCAGGACCAGGAACTTATTTTGGTTTACCAGGTTTAATTTTAGAAATAAATGAGGGAAGAACAACGATGTTGTGCACAGAAATTGTAATGAATCCAGCAGAAACAATAGAGATTAAGAAACCAACCAAGGGTAAGGAAGTTAACAGAGAAGAATACAACAAAATTGTAAAAAAGAAATCGGAAGAAATTAGAGAACAATTTAAAAGTAGAGGAAGAGGTGGAAGAAGATTCTAGTAACTCTAAATTAATCTGACTAAACTTAATCATTATCATATGAAAAAAATTATACTTATTACCATTTTTATGGTGTCTTGGGTTTCAACTGCTCAAATTAATTTAAGGGGTGTTGTGAAAGATTCTATTGGAAGTCCTTTAGAAATGGCAAATGTAATTGCACTAGATACAGTTGCGAAAAGAATTGCTTCCTTCGGTTTTACAGGTGCCAAGGGAAATTTTAAATTGGATTTGAGAAATAATACAGTTTATAACATTAAAATTAGTTACATAGGTTATAAGGAAGTTAGCACATTTATTACGACCAAAGAAACTAACATTTCTCAGAGTTTTAACATGGTCGAAGATAAAATGTTAGACGGTATTACTATTGTTTCTAAAATGCCAGTTACTGTTAAAGGAGATACGATAATTTATAATGCGGATTCCTTTAAAAATGGTTCTGAACGAAAGTTGGAAGATGTATTAAAAAAATTACCGGGAGTAGAAGTAAATGATGCTGGTGAAATTGAAGTTGAAGGAAAAGTTGTTGAAAAAATAATGGTGGATGGAAAAGAATTTTTTAGTGGTGATACTAAATTAGCCTCTAAGAATATTCCTTCTAATGCAGTAGACAAAATTCAGGTATTAAGAAATTATTCAAATGTAAATCAACTTAGTGGTGTTCAAAACAATCAAGATAGGGTTGCTATTAATATCAAATTAAAAGAAGGTAAAAAGAATTTTTGGTTTGGAGATGTAACTTTAGGTGCAGGAAATTCTTCCGATGATGGCTTATATCTTTTTCAACCGAAATTGTTCTACTACACTCCTAAATATACGATCAATGTTATTGGAGATGTAAATAATATTGGAGATGTTGTTTTAAGCAGAAGAGATGTAAGAAGTTTTGGAGGAGGCTTTCAAAGTCAAAGTCCATCGAATGGAACAAACATTAATATTGCAGATGCGGGTATTGGTTTTTTAAATGCCAGCGCCAGAAACGCAAATAGAATTGAAACTAAATTATCTGCACTAAATTTCAGTTATTCTCCCAATAAAAAATTAGATTTAAGTGGTTTCTTAATTTGGTCTGGTAATAGTAGCGGACAAAGAAATATTAATTCTATAGATTATATAGATCCCAATACTCCAGATGATCTAGTTGATAATACAACAGATCAAACAAGTAATACGGGTTTATTTCGTTTTAGTTCAATTTATAAAAAAGACTTTAACAATCAATTAAATTATGATATTACCGGTCGTTTTTCAAATGAATTTAAAACTGAAGATATAAATTCTCGCGTTTTAAGTGACATAACAGAAACTGAAAGAGCGACGCCATTTAAAATAAATCAAAATTTAAGCTATTTTTATACGGCAAGTGAAAAAAGTATCTTCGCTTTAGAAGTGAAACATTTACTGCAAGATGAAGATCCGTTTTATGTAGCTTCATTAGAAAATGATCCAAATAATAATGATGCCATAAATCCTGAAGATAGAGATGGTTTTGATGATGCAGCCTCAACTTTAGGCTTAGATAGGTCTAATATGTTTTATAATTTAGAACAAGATAGACGTGTAAAATCAAATCAATTAGATGCAAAATTAGATTATTATTATATTTTAAATACAAAAAGTAATTTAAACTTTGTAGCTGGTACTATTTTGAGTACACAAAATTTTAATTCTAGATTTTTTCAAATTTTAGATAATGGTATTGAGTTAGATCCAAACCCTACAATTCCTGGAATCAATGATGCACAATCTACAAACGATACAGAATATAACTTTACAGATATCTATGCTGGATTGAGATATCGTTTAAAAGCTGGTATTTTTACGATTACACCTGGTTTTACAATCCATTCTTATAATTCAAAAAACACACAATATGGGACAGAATTTTTTCAAGATAAATTTGCTAAATTTTTGCCAGAATTTGAAGTTATTGCCCAGTTTAAAAGAAGCGAAAGTTTAAATTTTAGCTATAAACAAGAGGTTAATTTTACAGATGTAAACCAAATAGCAAGAGGTATTGTTGCCAATAGTTACAACTCTTTCTTTGCTGGAAACGCTGATTTAATAAATGCTAGTTTTCATAATTTGACATTAAGATATTCGAGTTTTAATCTATTTAATGCAAGTAATGTTTTTGCAAGAATAAATTATAGAAAAACTGCTGATCAAGTAAATAGAAATACCATTTTTGCACCAGGTTCCGTAGTTTCAAGTAGTACGAGTATCAATTCACCTTTGGATAATGAAAGTTTAACCGCTTTCTTTGGTCTTGGTAAAACCATTAAAAAGGTTAGAATGAGATTAGGAGGTAATTTCTCCTATAACAAAAGCTATCAATTTATTAACTCTAGAGAAAATACGAACGAAAATATATCAAAAGGTTTGAATGCGAGTATTGGTACAAATTTTACAAAAGCTCCAAATGTAACATTTAGATACAGAGTTAATTTTGCAGACCAAAGTAATAGTGCTAGATCTGCAGATGTAAAATCTATAACGCATGTGCCATCTATAAATTTTGATGCATATATCTGGAATTCTTTAACAGTTCGTTCAGATTTTTCTTATAACGAAACGAGGCAAGAAGGAAATGTGCTTAATTTATTTAAAATTTGGAATGCGAAGCTAGCCTATAGAAAAAATAAAGATGCAAAATGGGAATATGAATTGGTTGGAAGTAATTTATTAGCAACAGGTTCTCAAGCTTCTGTAAATCAAAGTATTATTTCGTTTAACGTAAACGAAAGATTTATTTTGCCAAGATATGTTAGTCTTAGAGTGAGATATCAATTATAACATAATAGAACTTAGTTTTTTAAAATGGCTCAAGAAATTGAGCCATTTTTTATTTACTTTAGCAGCATGAGTTTATTAGCATCAAAATCTTCTTTTTACGCAACTTCTAAGAGTTTAGGAGCTCTTTATTTGTTCATACTTTTTGGATTATTTTTAGATAGTTTCTATATGCTAGAAATTACTGAGGATGCTCAAATTTATGCTAATATTAGTATGTTTATTGGCTTTTTAATTACTTTTTGGAAAGTAAATAGAAGGGTAAAAGAGCAAATGATTTCTGCTGTAATTATCGCAATTATAGGGGAGTATTTGTTTTCAATAGTTTTAGGAATGTACACCTATAGATTAGAAAATGTGCCACACTATGTACCTCCAGGTCATGCTTTAGTCTATGTAGCTGTTTTATATTTCTCCAAAGCAAAATCAATTATAAAAAATAGAATAAAAATAGAGCGGTTTTTGGCAATTTTCATTTTTATCTATGCGACTGTTTTCCTGGTTTTTAAAAATGATGTGTTTGGTTTTGTAATGACAATAGCAACTCTTTTTATTCTAAGAAAAAAACCAAGAGAGCGTTTATTTTATTTAACCATGTATATTTCAGTTGCTTATTTAGAAATTATTGGTACTCATTATTTGTGTTGGGAATGGCCAGCCACAGCTTGGGGAGTTTTTGATTTTTTACCAAGTCATAATCCACCAAGTGGCATTAGTTTTTTCTATTTTTTATTAGATTTAGGAACTTTGTGGTTATATAAACAACGTCATAAAATTGCTTGGTCTAGAATGAAGATTATTAGAAAAATAAGATTAAATGATTCAAATTCTATAGACTAAAAGCAGCATAGATTCGTTATCAATATAATTTAAACTACACTTATTAAATGTCTATTAAAGTAACTTCAGTTTCTAAAATTTATAAAACACAAAAAGCATTAGATAATGTGTCCTTTTCGGCGAATAAAGGAGAAGTTATTGGTTTTTTAGGTCCAAATGGAGCAGGGAAATCGACCATGATGAAAATTCTTACTGGTTTTATAAAACCAAATGCTGGGGAAGTATTTGTTGATGAAATTGATGTGCTGCAAAACCCTTTAGAAGCCCAAAAAATAATAGGGTATTTACCAGAACACAATCCTTTATATAGAGATATGTATGTGCGAGAATATTTGCAATTTTTGGCTACTATTTTTAAAGTTGATAAAAGCCAAATTGCAAGCTGTATAGAGAGGGTCGGTTTAACTTCAGAAGCTCACAAGAAAATAAATCAATTATCAAAAGGATATCAGCAAAGAGTTGGTTTGGCTGCTGCTATTTTACACAATCCAAAAGTATTAATTTTAGATGAACCAACAACAGGTTTAGATCCTAATCAACTAGTTGAAATTAGAGCATTAATAAAAGAATTGGGAAAAGATAAAACGGTCTTGTTTTCTACACATATTATGCAAGAAGTAGAATCCGTTTGCGATAGAGTTCTCATCATTAAAAAAGGTAAGATTATGATTGATAAGAAGCTCTCAGAGCTCCAAGAAAATAAGCAACAAACCATAGATGTTACCTTTGATAATAAAATTCAAGAACAGTGGATTAATAAATTACCAAATGTAGTTTCTTATAAAAATAACTACGACAATAATTGGTGTATTACTTTTGAGAGTGAAGAAGATATGCGTCCAAAAGTATTTGATTTTTCGCAAGAAAACGGACTTAAAATTCTTGGTTTAAATACACAAAATAAGACTTTAGAAACCTTGTTTAGAGAAATTACTGCATAGGTTTTTTTTCAATTTTTTTCGCAAGAAGCTGGGGGCTAAAAAAAAATCTGTAGTGAATATTTAATTTATTAAATATTCATACGCTTCTAACAACGTGGGGAAAACTAAAACACTTCCAGCTTTTGTAAGTTCTTCTTTCGAATATTGTGTTAAAATTCCAATAGGAATCATGCCTGCTAATTTTGCAGCTTCTGTTCCTGTTAAGCTATCTTCAAAAACCCAGATATCTTTAAAATTATTTGTATGAAATCCTAATGCTTTCGCTAACGTAATATATGCTTCTGGAGAAGGTTTTGGTTTTTCATAATCTTCCACACCAAAAACGGTCGTAAAGTTCAACTTCAAATGATGAACACTATTCTTTAAAAACTGCTTTGTAGCATTACTCGCAATTCCGTAAGGAATGTTTTCTTTTGCTAGAAACTGCGTAAATTCATGAACTCCAGGCAGTAATTTTGGTAAAGTAAAGTGCACATCTAAATGTTTATCCTTGAGAAAAAATAATTCTTCAGTATGTTGTTTTTTGCCAATAACACTGCAAAAATATTCTGAAATGATCATAGGAGATTTTCCCGCACAACTTTTTGGGAATGTGGCTATTTCCTTACCAAATAATTCTTTAAAAGCAGAAGTCCAAGCCGAATAATGACTCTCAAAACTATCTACGATTACACCATCAAAATCAAATAAAAATCCTTTTGGGTTCATTAGTTATTTGTTTTTTCGTTGAATAATTTCGTTAAATATGGGTTTAAAAATTTATTAGTTGGATCTAATTTTTTTCTTAAAAGTTTAAAATCTTGCCATTTGTAATAAATTTTAGACAATTCAGCATCTTTGGCTACAAAACGTTTTCCCCAATGAGGTTTTCCGCCATATTTTAGAAAAATGTTCTCAATACTTTTAAAAGCTTCATACGTGTCTGCGGTAGCTGCATTTCTTGAAACACATCCCATTGTAACCGTATCTTTTCCATAAGCATAGCTTAACCAAGATTTGTCTTTATACACAAAACGGATATCCATAGGAATATGAATAAAGGATTTATTACTCCATTTATTAATTTCAGTTTTTAATTCTTCAAACACTTTTGGAAATGTATCCAAACCAATGGTCCATTCTGCTAATTCTAAAGTAGAACCTCTAGATTTAGTAACCGTAGCTTGGTATAATGAGCCTTTATGTTCTTTCGTTGCGCTAAAAAAACCTCTATATAGAAGTTTATTGGCAATGGCTGTTATCCAAGGAAAAATATGTGTGTATTTATATAATATTTTAGAAGCTTTTCTTCGGTGCTTTAGGTATTTAGGCCCCAGATCTTCTATAATTTCTGTATTGGAATCAATTTTATCACCCGTAATTACGTAGCCTTTATCTGTGTGAGGAAGCCATAGAATTCTTAAGAAATCATGCTGTTTTAAACGCTCTTTAATTTTAGGTAACCATTCGCTATCGTCTTCTGGACCTTCTTTTATATGCAATGTGTAAAGAGATTCGCATTTAAAAGTAATTTCAGACATCACGCCTAAAACGCCCAGAGAAACTCTAACGGCATCTGTTAGTTCATCTTCCTCATTAATCTTTTTAACAGTACCATCTGCTAAAACAAGACTACATTCAGTCATGTATTCACACAATAATTTTCCACTTGTACCATGGGTTCCTGTTGCCAAAGCGCCACCAATAGTAATTGTATTAATGTCAGGTAAACATGGAATACACCAACCTTTTGCTTCTATAGCTTCCAGTAAATCGCCTAAGATGAGTCCAGACTGCACAGTAATGGTGCGTTCTGAATCGTTATAGGATAAAATTTTATTATAGGTAGTAATGTCCACTAAAGTCTCAGTACCAGACGCAATATCAGCCGAAGATTGCTTGGTTCCAAAAAAACGAATTTTTTCTGATTTTTTTATGATTTGCTGCAATTCATCTTCAGAGGTAATTTTATAAAGAGATTTGTATTTGTAACTTATATTTTCGTTCCAGCTCTGCCAGACACCACTTTTTTCTTGTTTCATTTAATTTCTAAAATTGGATGCAAAAATAAATAAACCTCTTTCTTAAAAACAACTAGTTTTACTTTACCTTGTTAATTAGAATCAATTTAATTTAAAATTAATTTGTTGGCTTTTTAGAGTTGCTAGCAATTCATTCGAAATTTTAACTTTGGTGTTTCGGCTAGGTAAACTGACTTCAATTTTTTCTTTAGCATCCCAAATTGTGAAATTTAAAGATTGTTTACCAGGATTATTTTTTAGAATAGTTTCAAGATTTAGGATGGTATCTTCCTTAATTTCTTGTAGTTGAATTCTTATAGTTACTTTTTTACAGAGTTCATCCATAATATCATGTAACAGTTTGAAATCTGTAAATTTTAAACGAGGTTCTCCTTTAATACCCTCTTTATTCGTCCATCCTGGTTGAATTGTACAACGGACAAATAAGAACGAATTCGGGGTCAAAAAGTGTTTCATTCTTAAATAATCTTCACCAAAAATTCTGAATTCGTTACTATCTCCGTAATCTTCCATTGTAAACATAGCCCAACCTTTACCTGCCTTAGATACTCGATGTTGAACATCTGTAATGATAGCTGCAAAAGTTAAGTTTACGCCTTCATATTTGCTAAGATCTTCTTTAAAATGTTTTAAGGTTGCATTACAAAAAATCATTTCATTCTTAAAATCATCTAAAGGATGTGCGGAAATATAAATACCAATTACTTCTTTTTCTTGAGATAAAAGCTCCATATTTCCCCAGGTTTCACATGCTGGAATGTCTGGTTCTGGAAATTGAATGTTAGAGGCTTCTCCAAACATAGATACTTGAGCAGAATTTTCGTTTTCTTGGTATTTACTTCCAAATTTCATAGACCGTTCTAAAAAGGTCATGCCTTTTTCGTCTACGGCAAAATATTGCGCTCTATGTGTATCTGAAAAAGAATCAAAAGCACCTGCTTTTATTAAACTATCAAAAGATTTTTTATTGGCAGCTCTTAAATCTACTCGTTTTGCCAAATCAAAAATAGAAGTATAATTTCCATTTTCTTTTCTTTCTTTGATAATGGCTCTCACGGCAGATGCACCAACTCCTTTTACCGCTGCCATTCCAAAACGAACAGCGCCTTCATTATTTACAGAAAATTTTAAGTATGATTCATTTAAATCTGGACCTAAAACAGCTAAGCCCATGCGTTTACATTCTTCCATGAAAAACGAAACGGATTTAATATCGTTCATATTATTAGAAAGTACAGAAGCCATATATTCAGCAGGGTAATGTGCTTTTAAATAAGCTGTTTGGTAGGCAATCCATGCATAACAAGTAGAGTGCGATTTGTTAAAAGCATAACTGGCAAAGGCTTCCCAATCTTTCCAGATTTTCTCTAATTTTTCTGCATCATGACCATTTGCAGCAGCTTGTTCTACAAATTTAGGCTTCATTTTGTCTAGAACCGCAATTTGTTTTTTACCCATTGCTTTACGCAGAACATCGGCTTCACCTTTTGTGAAATCTGCTAATTTTTGCGAGAGTAACATTACTTGCTCCTGATAGACTGTAATTCCGTAGGTTTCTGCTAGATATTCTTCCATGGCAGGTAAGTCATATTCGATATCTTCTGTTCCGTGTTTTCTGTTGATAAAAGACGGAATATATTCCATTGGCCCTGGTCTGTACAATGCATTCATTGCAATTAAATCTGCAAAAACTGTTGGTTTTAAAGAACGCATGTGTTTTTGCATTCCGGGAGATTCATATTGAAAAATACCAACAGTTTCTCCTTTTTGAAAAAGTTCATAGGTTTTTTCGTCATCTAGAGGAAAATTTTCGGGATCTAAATCAACATTATGCTTTGCTTTTACAATTTTTACCGTATCCTTAATTAAAGTCAATGTTTTTAATCCTAAGAAATCCATTTTCAACAAACCTGCAGACTCTACCACAGAGTTATCAAATTGAGTAACATACATGTCAGAATCCTTTGCCAAAGCAACCGGTACATAGTTGGTAATATCACTAGGCGTGATAATAACACCACAGGCATGAATTCCCGTATTTCTCACAGAACCCTCTAAAATAGTAGCTTTATTTATGGTTTCTGCCGCTAAATCGCTTCCGTAAGAAATGTTCTTTAATTCTTCCACAAGTTGTTTTTCTTCAGCTCTAAGACCTGCAACTTTTCCTTTACTTTTTGCATCCTCACCAAAAATATTTTTTAGTTTGATAAGCGGAATTAGCTTTGCAATTTTATCGGCTTCAAAAAGTGGTAAATCTAAAACTCTGGCGGTATCTCTAATAGATGATTTTGCAGCCATGGTTCCGTAGGTAATAATTTGAGCAACCTGATTGGCACCATATTTATTAATTACATAATCCATGACTCTTCCGCGGCCTTCGTCATCAAAATCAATATCAATATCTGGCATGGAAACACGTTCTGGATTTAAGAAACGCTCAAAAAGTAAGTCATATTTAATGGGATCAATATTGGTTATCCACAGACAAAAAGCAACTACAGAACCTGCAGCTGATCCACGTCCTGGGCCAACAGCCACATCCATATTTCTTGCCTCTCGTATAAAATCTTCCACAATTAAAAAATAACCAGGGTATCCTGTTTTTTCAATTACGGAAAGCTCAAAATCTAATCGTTCTTTGATAGAATCTGTGATTTCACCATACCGTTTTTTAGCACCTACAAAAGTTAAGTGTTTTAAAAAATTATTCTCTCCACGTTTTCCTTCATCTTCTTCATCTTTTGCGTCTTTAAATTCGTCCGGAATATCAAAGGCAGGTAATAAAACATCACGGGCCAATGTGAAAATTTCAATCTTATCTACAATTTCTTGAATATTTATAATGGCTTCAGGTAGATCTGCAAAGAGTGTTTTCATCTCTGCTGTAGACTTAAAGTAATACTCATCGTTTGGCAAACCGTATCTGTAACCACGACCTTTTCCTTTAGGTGTAGCTTGTTTTTCACCGTCTTTTACACATAATAAAATATCGTGTGCATTAGAGTCTTTTTGCTCTAAATAAAAGGTGTTATTTGTGGCAACGATTTTAATATCATGATTTTTAGAAAACTTTAATAAGGTTTCATTTACAATTTTTTCATCTTGTTGGTTATGACGCATCAACTCAATATAAAAATCGTCTTTAAATTCCTCTTTCCACCAAAGTAGTGCGTCTTCAGCTTGTTTTTCTCCAAGATTTAAAATTTTACTCGGCACCTCACCGAATAAATTTCCAGTTAAAACAATAATATCCTCTTTGTATTTTTTGATAATTTCTCTATCAATTCTCGGAACATAGTAAAAACCATCTACAAAAGCAATAGAAGACATTTTTGCTAAATTGTGATATCCTTTTTTGTTTTTTGCTAATAAAACAACTTGATAGCCATTGTCCTTCTGCGATTTATTTTTATGATCTTCACAAACATTAAACTCGCAACCAACAATAGGTTTCATTGGAGTCTCTGCTGTTTTGTTATGATTTAAAATAGCGCTTACAAAATGAAAAGAAGCCATCATGTTTGCAGTATCTGTCATAGCAACTGCTGGCATATTGTCTTTTGCAGCAGCCTTTACAATATTGCCAATTTGCATGGTAGATTGCAAAACCGAAAATTGCGTATGATTGTGTAAATGTGAAAACTGTACATTTTCTAATGCAGCTAAACCATCAGAAGTAGATTTTGTAGTTGCTGTATTTTTTAATTTTTCAAGACGTTTGCGAATTTTATCGCTTTCTTTTTTAAGGTTGATGTGTTTTAATCCAATAACCTGAATTGGTTTAGGATTGGCTTCAGAGAAATTTTTGAAATACGATGCATCAACATCTAATTGTTCTTTTGTGAATTCTCTTAAACGAATTAATTCTAAAAAACAGCGAGTTGTTGCTTCAACATCGGCAGTTGCATTGTGCGCTTCACCAAAACCAGCACCAAATAAATGGGTATGTAATTCTGTTAATGTTGGTAATTTAAATTTTCCTCCACGACCTCCAGGAATCTGACACATGAATGCTGTTTTTTCTGTACAAGTGTCCAAAATTGGAAGTGATGTAAGTTTGTTTTCAACACCTAATCTATGGAACTCACATCCCATAATATTCAAATCGAAATTTAAATTCTGACCAACAATAAAGGTTGTTTTTTCTAAAGCTTCGTTAAATAATTGTAAACCTTCGTCTAAAGAAATTCCTTGTTCTTCAGCTAATTCCGTAGAAATTCCATGAATTCTCTCTGCGTCATAAGGAATGTTGAAATTATCTGGTTTTATTAGAAAATCGTTGTGTTCTAATACAATCCCCATTTCATCATGCAATTGCCAGGCAATTTGAACGCATCTTGGCCAGTTATCTGTATCTGTAATAGGGGCGTTCCAACTTTTTGGTAAACCTGTAGTTTCGGTATCGAAAATTAAATACATGAAAAAAGTTTATTTATGGATGATTTTGTTCGTTTAAAAGTAACTGTAAATTTACATTTTTTTGAAGAGATTTTACTTGGAAGTTATTAACTATTGTTGATTGTTTATCTGCAAGGGCATTAGGGATTGAATAGCCTGTTTGAGCTCTTTTTTTTATACTGAAATCGTTTCAGGATCGTTTATGAAAATTTAATTTTTTCTTGAATTGGGTAGATACCGAATTAAATTCAGCATCATAAAAAGGTAGTGGTGAAAGCCTGCTCGAACGCCATAAAAAAATATTAACAAATCTCATTTTAGTTTAAAAAGGTTTTGTATTTTTGCGCCCACTTACTACGAGATGGTAAGATTTTTAATAATCAAGGTCGAGAACCTTAAAAAATTAACAAATTATGTCTGTAAAGATTAGATTACAAAGACACGGTAAAAAAGGGAAACCATTCTATTGGATCGTTGCCGCTGATGCTCGTGCAAAAAGAGATGGTAAATACTTAGAGAAAATAGGTACTTACAATCCAAACGTTAACCCTGCAATTATTGATTTAAATGTTGATAAAGCTGTAGAATGGTTACAAAATGGTGCACAGCCAACCGATACTGCAAAAAACATTTTATCTTATAAAGGTGCGATGTTAAAAAATCATTTAGTTGGTGGTATTCGTAAGGGTGCTTTAACTCAAGAGCAAGCAGATGCAAAATTTGCAGTTTGGTTAGAAGAAAAAGCAGCTAAAGTTTCTGATAAAGAAGCAGGATTATCTAAAGCACAATCTGAAGCGAAAGCAGCAGCATTGGCAGCAGAAAAAGCTGTGAACGAAGCAAGAATTGAAGCAGCTAAACCAGTTGTTGAAGAGGTTGTTGAAGAGGCAGTTGCTGAAGTTGAAGCAGCTCCAGAAACAATTGATGAAGCAGCATCAAAAGCAGCAGAATAAATTATAAAGAATTACGATAATGCGTAAAGAAGATTGTTTTTATTTAGGCAAAATCGTAACAAAATATAGTTTTAAAGGCGAAGTTGTTATCAAATTAGATACAGACGAGCCTGAGTTGTATAAGGAAATGGAATCAGTTTATGTCGAATTTGGCAGTAATCTGGTTCCATTTTTTATTGAAAAAAGTTCACTACATAAAGGGAATCAATTACGTGTACAATTTGAAGATGTATATTCTGAAGAAGAAGCAGATTCAATTTTAAAATGCGGAATTTATTTACCTATGGATTTATTGCCAAAATTATCTGGAAATAAATTTTACTTTCATGAAGTAATTGGTTTTACAGTTGTGGATGCTAATTTTGGAGAAGTAGGGACAATTGTTCATATAAACGACAAAGCTGCGCAGCCACTTTTTGAAATTGATAGAGAAGGAAAAGAAATTTTTATTCCAATGATTGACGATTTCATAAAAAAAGTAGACAGAGAAAACAAAACGATTCAGGTAGAAACTCCTGGTGGTTTAATAGAACTTTATTTATAGTTTACATATTCTGAACCTAGTTCAGTATAAGAAAGAGAGGTGGCCGAGTGGTCGAAGGCGCACGCTTGGAAAGCGTGTATACGGCAACGTATCGAGGGTTCGAATCCCTTCCTCTCTGCATTTAAAAACTTCATCTATTTGATTTTCAAGTATTTGAGGTTTTTTAGTTTCTTTATTTGTACGATTTTTGTATTGTTAGGCTTTTTTTATTGGTTTTAACCCTTTAATTGGTATTTAAAAATACTTTTAAAATTCATAAAAAACCCACATCGTTGAGAGGTGGGCAATTGCTATGAAAAAGAAAGTTAAGAAAATCTCTAAAAAACATTCTAGTATAATAATTTTTTAATTAAAAAAAAATAAAGTTCTTTTTAAAGCTTCATTTCTTACATTTCGTGCATTACCAAGACATTAGTTAATCATAATTTTTTTATGTATAATTTTTTTATTTACTTCAAACCTCAACAAATAGATACCGCTTTTAACGTCTGGCAGTTCAATTTTAAATTTATTGGAATAATACTTTTTGTCAAATATTTTTTTACCTAATAAATCTATTATTTTAACTGTTACCCTATTTTCAGAAACGGGCAACTTAATAAAAAATACTTTATCTGTTGGATTTGGATATACTAATAATGCCTTATCTAAGTTTAAATGATTAATGGAGAGAATACTTGTATTTATAGGGTATTTATAAAAACAAACTAATTCTAAATTATTTGTATTAACTATAAAGTTTCCAGTACCTGTATTTTGCGCTAAATATGAAATTTCTGGATTAGTTCCAGGGTATTCTGAAAGCGTAAAAATAATATCACTTTTAGAAACCTCGATATTGGTTATAGTTGCAGAACCTGCATTTGATAACTCGAAATCTTCTGCAATTGTTGGTATTATTAATTCGTTAGCATCTGTTTCAACGATTAAGGTAGTTTCATTTGATAAGTAAGCATTTGTTATCATCGGGGGGTTTATTTCTAATAAAGTAGATTCATTGTATAAATCTCTCATTACTAAAGGAAATATTCTATCAGCAAATTTTTCGTAGCCATCTTTAAAAGGAAAATGACACCCATCTGTATGGTGGGTAATGCCCGCTGTAACCATAATTTGTATATCTGAATTTTCATAAGCAAGCTGTCGTTGTGCTTCTTTAACTTCCATTAACTCAACTCCGCAACCTTTTTTTGATTGAAAAATATAAGTTTGCTCAATATTTGTGTAATCTGTCAGCCACGATTTTTTTAAATTAACAAATGCATTTTTATATTGAGTTATTGTTGTATTATTTCCATTAGATTCTCCCTGAGACCAAAAAATAGCTCTTACATGATTTTTAAGTCTCGTATTTTGAAGTCTATAATAAAGCCTTCCGTAATTCGAACTCAATGATGTTTTGTAATCTTCAGGTGCTTGAAAAAAATCAATCCTCTCTCCACCATGGGCTCCATTAAATATTGCAATAGGTGTGTTAGTCTCACTAATTATGCTATTCGCAAGTTTTAAGCCCCATTGCCCTGTATTTCCATTGCCCTCAGTCCCTCCATCACCTTGTCCAATAAACCACTGAGAACTATTTTCTAAATTTGTCGCACTAGGCGTTCCACTTGCAAAAACACGAATGAAATTGTTTCGATTGCCATTAGCACTTCCGTTATATTTATTGGCTCTTGCATTAGATTGTCCTTGAATAATGTAAACATCACCCGCAACAATATCTATTACTTCTTTTTCTAGGGTTCTAGTGCCCTCTGATAAGCTATAAATCTTTATTGAATAGTTGGCTAGTTCTGCTAAAATAGGGATACTAAAATCAAATGATGCACTGTCAGAATTGTAATCTAATGTTTTTGTAGTGGTGTTCTGAATCTCATCATTTCTATAAAGCTCTACCTCAATAGAGCTGTAATCAACTGTTGAGTTACTAACTACTCCTTCTATAATAATGTTACCAATATTGGTGGTTAAGTCCCTTCCTACTAATTGTTTATCTAATGGGATTTTATTAAATGTAACTTGCCCATAGCAGAGGGTAAATAATAACATTAACACGGCTGTTGTAATACTCTTTTTGTTTCTTAATTTTTTCATAGCAATATTTTTTTTTGAAATTTAATATTCAATATTAAATAGATTTACAATATTTAATATGCGGTAAACCGCAATTTAAAGTGTGGATTTCCGCATTTTTTTGAAATTTATTTTGCTGTTCGGGAGATTAGCGCCTAATGAGGTTAAAACTTTTTTTAGGTATAGATTGAGCGGTTATCCATAATGGAATAAATGGAATAAGTAAATAAAATAATTTTTTCATAGCATTTTTTTTCTGATAATTAAGCTTCAAAAGTAATTACTATGATGAAAGTATTTTATGACTTAAATCATAAAGCTCATTTTTAAATTATGCATTAGTCACAAACTATTTTATTAATAAAGTTTTTGAAACAATTTTTTCAATCTGTAAAACATCTTCTTGAGGTAACTTTCTTATGTCTTCATTTGATAGTTTTAAATTATTAATCTGAATATAATTATTCACTTGCATTGTCTTGTTATTAGAAACCAATCCTGAAAGCTGTATAAAATGTTTTAATGCTGTGGGGTTGTTGTCTTGAACACCTATTAAATATAATTTCTGCAAAGCGTTTGTGCTCATTATTTCAATTTGACCTTTTACAAGTTTATTGTTCGTATCTAAAAAACCATTATTTAAGTGATTGTATATTGTTTGCCTTGATAAATTGGTGTTTTTGCCTATGTTTCCTAACGAGGGAAAATGTCTGTTTTCTAATATGAAATTATGAATATAACTTGTAATTATAGAATGATTAGTTTCATAGGTTGTATTTCTAATATCTGTTTTTATATCTTCATCTTCAGTAATGTAAAGAAGCATTTCAATTAAATCAAACTCATCACTTTCTGTATCATTGTAAGCTTGTTCAACTCTTTTTCTTAAACTTTTATCAACGTCATATTTGTTTTTAGGGTTTAATTCTAAATACTTTTTTAGTTCAGAAACTGAATTTAAGTTTTCGTAATCTGTCAACTTTTGTAAAGTTTTATTTTGTTTCATTTTAATAAAAGTTTAATTAATTAAATAATAATCTGCTAAATCAAAACCATTTTTAAAGGCTGTTTTTTCTAATAAATTACTAACTGCAATTTTAAAACCTTGCTGGTTTAATTCATTCGCTTTAGTATTCCAAGCATCAAATTCGCCTTTATCAGGAAACGCAATACATTTTCTTTTTTTTAGTGGTTCTAATAATTGTATTTTAAAATTTGATTTGCTTCCTGTGGCAATCCAAATGTATTGAGGTAAAAATATACTCATCATAATTGCTGTTTTTTCACTCTCTACAATTGCAATTTCTTTTTGATAATCTGTATTTATAAGATGCAAACCAAATAAGCATTGATTAAGGTTAAATTCGGGCTCTTTTAAAGCGTTATGCAACCAGTTGATATGATTGTAAGGTTCTTTTATTCTTGTGCCTGTAAGCTTATTGTATAACATTATTTTGCAAGCGTGTATTTGCTCTTTAGTATCAATCTGCCAAAATAAAGTTGCATTATTCCAAAAGTAATTTGCACCAGTTAAAAAATATTTTTGTGTAGCTTCAAAAACCTCATCAGGTGTAAAAATTGTACTTAAATATTCTGTTAAGTTATCCTTTGTAGGTTTATCATTATACAAAGTATCTAATATTTCTAAACTGTGATAAGTTGGTTCTTTTTTTAGTGTAAGAAAACTATTTGAAAATTTATTTTTAAAAGGCTCGTTTTCTGTATTGAAATACTTGCTTTCATTGTTTAAATAAAGAATAGTAGAGGTTTTTAAATACCATTCTGTTAGCCAACAATTATTTTCTGTTTGCTCTAGAATTTGTGATTTTGGGACTATTGAAATTACACCGTTTAAATCTACTAATTTATAAGCCTTATCACTTATCTTTTTTATAGTGTGAAAATCAATTAAAAAGGCTCTTTTGCCTTTTGGTGGTGCTTTATGGTATTGGCAGTTTTGCTCCCTGTCGCATCTGCCAAAATCAGTAGACAAGTATTTGCCCTTTTCTGTATCAACGTAATAAACAAACGTCTTTTTATTACAGTTAGGGCAAATAAATTTCTTACTACTTTTATCTAATGAAAATTTAAAAGTAGCCATTAAAAATGATGTTTTGTTGATGTTATGAAAGCTACATTTCCGATACTTTTACGCTCCACTAAAATTTTAAAATGTCGTAAACGTTTCATAAAATTAGACTTGTTTACTGGTCTAAAACCGTCTTCAATACAGTACATTTTATATTTTTGATACAGTTCGCTTATTGTAGTGTAATCAGTAGCCGTTTTATACTCATAGTCTTCAATAAACATTTTAACGCTGTCGCTTTGTTTTTCGTAATTACTACGAGCCATTTCAACGGCTTCACATTTACTGAATTTCTTTTGTTTCAATACCCTGTCAAGTCCTTGCAATATCCAGTTAAAAACGCCTGATAATTCGTTGTTAATTATCTTGTTTGCGAGTTCCTTATCTTGTTTGTCTTCAGGTATTGTAACATCAAAACCTATGATTAAAAAACGTCTGAAAAAAGCGTTTGTATGCTCTACATCTTTTGGCAATTCATTACAGTTGAAAATTAGCTTTGCGTAATCATTTAAAATAAACGGTTCGCCATAAGGTAAACGAACGCTTAACGGTTCGCCTGATGCCATTTGTTTAAAAATATCAGTTTCCAATTTGCCATTTATTTCTGATGCGTAATTGACTAACTTACTGCCTATTTTTGCCCTGTAATAACCGTTTTCGTTTGTTAAATCTTGTAAAGAATAACTACTAAAGTTTTCAGTTCCTAAAAGTGCATTGAGTATCTCAAAGAATACGCTTTTACCATTTGCACCAGTACCATAAAGAATAAGCATTTTTTCAAGTTTTAAAACACTTGGTTTTATAAAAATATACCCACAATATTCTGCAAATATTCTTTGTTTGTCTGCATCAGGTAAAACCTCATCTAAATACTTTTTAAATAGTGGTGCGGTTGCTTCAGGTTCGTATTCAAAAGGTAGTTGATGCGTTAAAAAATCTTTTTTGTCAAACGCTCTTAACTCTCTTTTTGTTGGTGTTATTTGATACGTTCCGTTTTGTAGATTGATTAATACATTTCGTTTATTGGCTTTTGGCGTTGGTAAATAAGCATCTGCCATAAACTGTTTAAATAACTCATCTTTAAACGTGTGAATTTTACCTTTGAATTTATTAACGCCCATTTTTAAAGCGACGTTTCCTAAAAAGGATTGAAAGCTTTCTTTGTTGATTTCATTCCAGTAACTGCCATTGTACAAATAAATAAAACCGTTCTTTTTACATAAACCCCAGTTGTTAAGTTTTGCAATTTTAAGAAGTTGCTCAATACAAAGTATTAAAAAATGATTTTTAGTAAGCTTAAAACTGTCTAACTTTTTAACGAGTTTTCTGTATTCTTTTTGCTCGGCTTTATTTTTAGTATTGAAACTGCCGTCTTCATTATAAATAAAAGGCTGTAAGTCTTCAATTTGCTTTTTAACGGTATCAATATCAGGAAACGCCAGTATTTGAAAATCTATTTTACTGATGCTGTTTGATAGTTCCTGTAAAATGTCATCAGTTGTTTTTTCTACGGATTGCAAACTGTCTGAAAGTTCGTTAATATTACTTTTAACAAGCTTATTTATGTTTTCTTTGTTCTGCATAGCTTAATCGTTTTTAGTTTGATTAAACATTGCAAATACATCATAATCAGTAGTTAAATAGTAAGCACTAAAACCAGTTATTTTGCATATCTTTTTTTCAACCTCATAGAGTAAACCTTGTTTTTCTAAATTGCGTTTTATTCTGCAAATATTTTTTTGCGGTACGCCAGTAGCTTTGCTAATCATTGTATTTGTAGCGGTATGCTTCAATAAATAATTAAATATGATTTTAGATTGATTCCTGAATTGCTTATTTTTGCCTTGTTCTAAACTTTTTAAATTAAGGCTTTGTGTATTCGTGTTACTCATAAAGCCTTTATTTTTTAAGTTGTTGTAAGCTGTTTAATAATTCCGCTTTTTTGTAGTATCTGCGGTTTCCAATACCATAAGCAATAACTTTGCCTTTGTTAGTCCACGCCCATAAGGTTGAACTATCAATTTGTAAGAAGTTACAAGTTTGCTCCCTTGTTAATAACTCATCAGGATTGTGAGTTTGTAAAGTTTCTTTAAAGTCATTTAATTGACTTTTAACGCCGTCTTTGATTAACTCTTTAAGAGTTTGCGTGTTTAAATTTTCTAATAAAATACTGTTTACCATTTTTACAATGTTTATGATTAATAACACTGCAAATATTGGTTTGACTTTGTATCCTAAAAGACTATGCTTTGTACCTTTTTAGGTGTGTTTTGTACCTTTTGAGTTTTCTAATATTTCATTGAATATGATTAATCGTGCCTTATTAGAATTTTCTTTATAGTTCGTGTATCTTATTTTTGTGAAAGTAATTTGATAAATATCATTTATCCAATTAACCATATCTTTTTTTCCTATGTTTTTATTGATAAACCCTTTATCAAACATAACATTATACATAAAGTCAAGATTTTTATTATAACTACTTTCTTTTATTTCAAATGCATCATACATTTTTTGCCAAACTTCAAAGTAATTATCTTTAAAAATTTCAGGATGTAATTCCTTTTTAACCTCATCAGGTTTTTTATTTTCTGTTTGTTGAGGTTTATAAATTTGATTTTCAAGTTTTAATAAATCAATATTTTTTTGGCAAAATTCATCAAATAGAAAACCGTTTAGATGTTTTGGTTCTTTAAGGTTAACATCTAAGGTTAACATTGCAGTTCCTAAATAATCTAAATTTATTTTATCTTTTTGATATTCTAAAAGCTTATTGCTCCAGTAGTTTATTTTTTCAGTAGAGGTTTTAAATAAAATACTTTCATTTTCATATTTATACCAATTATCACTTTGATATTTTTTTATAAAAAGTTGGTTTTTATTTTCTGTTTTTTGATGTTGCTCTAATTTATTTAAAAGATAATTTTTGTAAAAGTCAAATTGTTTTTTTTCTGATATACTAAAGTTTTCAATTGTATTAATAATAGATAGTTCAGAATTTATAAAATCTGATTCTGTTAAACTGAAGCCGTCTTTTGTTTTACAAAAAATAAAATTTTCAGGATTTTTTAAAATAACGTGATTAATTGTATCCAGTTTTGAATTAATTTCTTTTGTGCCGTCTTTTTTTTCTACTTTATCACTATTGAAATAATACCAAATTGAAATATTATTCTCGTATATTTCATTGATATTTGATTTATCAGCTTTAATGTTTTTGAATTTTGCCTTTTTAAATTGCTCATCAAAATTTTTTAAAAACTTTTCTATTGGTTTCATTGCAATTTCTTTTTATGTACGAAATGTACCAAATGTACATTAAAAAACAACTTTATTTTTTTGATTAAAAGTATTTAGTTATTTCGAGTGCCAAATCTTTATTGCTTTTGCCTATGTAGTTTAAAAACATAATCTCTGAACTATGCCCAGTAATGTATATTAAATAAGTGGTTGGTATTTTACCATAAAAATTAGTAGCAAAACTACGTCTACCAATATGAGAGGTAACCAGTTCGTATTTTTTATAAATGCCTGATTGTTTTCTGTAAATCTTACTACCTTTTTTGGTTTCAATCATTTTACTGCCTGTGGTGGGTTCGTTAATTTCTGCCAGTTCACAAACTATTTTTATAAAGTCATTATACTTTTGGTCTGATATTTTATAAGGGAAATTTCCGTTTCTTTTATTGAGTATTTCTAAAACCTTTGGGTGTAATGGTACTGTCATATTTTTACCAGTTTTTTGTTGAGTAAATTCGATTAAATGTTTACCGTTTTCAATTCTTATTTGCTCTTTGGTAAATCTCATAAAATCTGAAATTCTTTGTCCTGTATAAACGCTAATAATTAACCAGTCTTTTGCATTTTCTAAACTATCAGTTAACTGTTCTTTACTGATGTTTTCAATTTTAGATAAGTCTTCAAATGATAGGTATATTTTAGATACTTTTTCTTTTTCTAACATTAAACTGTCTAACTGCGGATGCGTTTCAATACCTACAAATCGAGCGTGTTTACAAAACGTTTTTATGATTGCTAATTCTCTTTGTATTGTGTTTTGTGCGTATGATTCGCCTTTGCAATAAGAAACAAACTCATTTTTAAAACTATCGTTTACATCTGCAATAAGTATTTGTTTTTTTCTGAAGCTTTCAAGTCTTTGCAATTTGTGTTTGATAACTGTAAACTTGCTTTTGGTTCTTTTTTTGATTTCGTGTTTACGGTACTCAATATAAAAATCAATATAATTGACTAAATCTTTAGGAATTGCTTTGTCTTCAGTCGGTGGGTTGTAATAATAATCTATTTGCGAGGTTAACCAGTCTTTTGTTATGCTTTCAGGGTTTACAGAATTGAAAGACTTTAAAACGTGATTTTCTATTTTATTGAGTTCGTTGTTAATTTCAGTTTGTAGGTTTGTAATCTTAATATCTTTAGATTTCTTATTGTGTTGTTTGCTCCAGTAAATTTTTGAAACCTCAACTTTTGTTTTTGCTCCGAAAACATAGTCTTTAGAATTATACCTGTATAAAAGCCTTAAATTTAAGTTTGCTTTGTCTTTAGTTGAACGGTATAAGAAATTAATTGAAGCCATACAGATATATTTTAATAATACAAATATAAAATATTGTACGGTATTTGTACGATAAAACTAAAATTAAATCAAACTACATCAAACTAAACAAAAAAAGAATATCTTTGTAAAGCCTTTGTTTGTTTGATTAATCAATATTTTTTCAAGTTTTTTAGGGTTTTTGTAGAGGTGTAGATTTTAGTTATTTGTAGTCCCTTCCTCTCTACAATTACACTGGTAGTCCACTAGTTACATTTAATTAGTGCTAATTTAGGAATTACCTAGTGCATTAAGTTGAACTTGAACAGCATGGAAAAATCCAATAGCTCGGATAAAAAACAACTTTGAACGTTTACGAAATTATACTTCTTTTTAGGGTACGTATCTTGAGTTCAATAAAATAAAAATAATTTTAAATATCGTAGTTAAAATTAACTCTAGCAAAAATAGTACTAGTGCCATTACTTTTTCGTTCTTTAACTAATTTTGAATCAATATAAAGTTGAACTTTTAATTCTGCTTCACTAAAGTTGTTTCTAAAGCCTTCTCCTCTGATTGTTTTATATTTATAATTTTCAAAAATGATTTTTAAAGGAAGTGAATTTCCATCAATATCATATTCGAAAGGATAGGCTTTGGCAATATCAGTGCCAATACTAAAATCGTAATAAGTTATCATCACTTCATCATAATTGGGTTCGTTGGTTGTAAAAATAATTTCAATATCTTTTGTAATAAGTTCTTCTAATTCCTGAGGTGTTAATAGATTATTTTTTTCACAAGCGAGTAGGGCCAAAAGGATGAGCATTGCCGTAAACTTCTTCATTAAATAAAAGTAAAATAATTAATAGTCAAATATATTAAATCTCTAGTTACTTTTAATAGTTTGTCTTTTTTAATGCTAACCGATCGTCAGGATAAGGAAAGAGGTACGAATAACTAGGTAATCTCATGATTGAAAATAAAAACAAACAGATTGCCACGTCGTTTCTCCTAGTAAGGACAAACCCACTGTGTGATATAATCTCATGAAAAAAAGTATTATTACGAAGCATTAGGAACGAATGAAGTAAAAAATGAAGTTGCTAAATGATGAGGTTTCATTTTTAAAATAGTTAGTTCTCTACAAGATTGCTATTGGCTGATTTTGTTATAAATTTGTACTTATACAAAACAAGTGCACATTTAATTTTTGTGTGTTTTAAAAAGCATTGAAATAATTTTTAGTTTTTAAATGAGTCAACCTTTTAAATTTAAAGAATTTACTATTCACCAAGCTAAAACAGCTATGAAAGTTGGTACTGATGGTGTTTTACTAGGTGCTTGGTGCGCTTTGACTGAGTATTCAGATTCAATTTTAGATATTGGTGCAGGTACGGGTGTTATTGCTTTAATGCTTGCGCAACGTTCTGATGCCATGACCATAGATGCTGTTGAGGTTGATGAAAATGCATATGAACAAACGGTAGAAAATTTTGAGCATTCAGATTGGGGAGATCGTTTGTATTGCTACAATACTACTTTTCAAGAATTTGCTGTTGAAATTACTGAGGAAGAAGAAACCTATGATTTAATTGTTTCGAATCCACCATTTTATACGGAGACGTTTGAATCTGCAGATGAGGCAAGAAATAAAGCGCGTTTTACATCGTCTTTATCTTTTGAAGAATTGATTATTGGTGTTTCTAAAATTTTATCAGAAAACGGTAAGTTTTCAGTAATTCTCCCTTTTAAAGAAGAAGATTCTTTTGTTAATTTAGCCAAGCAACATAATTTATTTTTAAATAGGGTTTGTAGAGTTCAAGGCAATGCATCTTCAGCAATAAAAAGATGCTTATTTGAGTTTTCTTTTCAGCCATCAAAAATTAGAGAAGAGCATTTAGTGATAGAAACTGGTCGTCATCAATATACCCAAGCGTATATAAACCTGACCAAAGATTTTTATGTAAAGATGTAATTTGATTTTTTATCAAATTTGTATCGAGATATTTTGTTAAAAACTCTCGATACAAATTTTTATTTTTCAAAAATCACAGGAATAAACAAGCTTCTATCCCATTACATGATTAGGATTATATCCTAAATAAGGCACTTTTTTTTCTGTGAATTTTATTCCATGTTCCTCTAATTCTTTTAAGATAGGTTCATAAACCTCTTTTGTAATTGGTCTTTGAACACCAGGGCTTGTAATTTCTCCTTTTAAAATTTTTAAAGCAGCAATGGCAACTGGCAAGCCTACTGTTTTGGCCATAGCGGTATAGGTTTGATTTTCTCCGGTAACAACTAAACTGCTTTCAATTTGATATTTTTTTTCATTAATTTCATAACCAAATAGATGCTGCATTACAATCATATCTTTTTCTTCTTCTTGCAAGGTCCAAGAATCCAATAAAATTTTCTGTAATATTTGAGCAGGCGTGGCATTTTTAAGTCCAATTTTTTTCTTCGGATTAAAAATATCGAGTTCTATTAATTTTTCCCACATTACATCATCTTGATCAATTTTTAGATAAGATCGTAATTTTAGTTCTACAGAGTCCGATGGAGAGTAGGCTAAAAATAAGTTTACAAAATCTCGGTAACTCATGTTTTCTGAATCTTCAATGGTATAAGAATCATCTGTCATGCCTAATTGCACAAAAATATTCCAAGCTCTAGAAAAACCTACTTTTCTTATGGTTCCTCTATACATTGTAGCGATTGTATCTAAACCGTAAATACTTCTGTATGCGAGAGAATCTCTATTTGCATAGGCTTCATAATTGGCATTATTTATTTTTAAGAATTCTGTTCTCCTAAATAATTTATGATACGGTATGTATTTATAGGTGCCTTCTTGGATAAACATGGCAGCGCCTCCTTGCCCTGCTAAAACTACGTTTCTTGGGTTCCAAGTAAACTTATAGTTCCATAAGTTATTATCACTTTCAGGTGCAACCAGTCCACCACAAAAAGATTCAAACAATAACATTTTAGCATCATTTTCTCTAATTCTATCAATTATTTGCATGGCACTCATGTGATCTAAACCAGGATCTAAGCCAATTTCATTCATAAAAACCAAACCTTTTTCTTTTGCTGCGTCATCAAGAGCTTTCATTTCTTCAGAGATGTAAGATGCAGTTACCATATGTTTTTGAAATCTGATGCAATCTTTTGCGACTTCTGTATGAAAGCGAGCAGGCAACATTGAAATAACTAGGTCTGTTTTTTTAATTTCTTTTTCGCGCTCAAATGCATTAAAAACATCTAGAATGATAGCTTTGGCATTTTTATGATGATTGATTAATTTCAGTGCGTTTTTTGTTGAAATATCGGCAATGGTGAGCCGTAGGTCTTCTTCATTAGATTTATCTAATAAATATTTAATGAGATAAGAACTTGATTTTCCGGCACCAATAATTAGAATATTTTTCATAAAAGAAAGATGTATTTTTACAAAAACGAAGATACTCTATTTGTTTAAAATTTAACAAAAACACATAAAAATGTTTAAAAATATTATAATTACTTGTTTTTTAGGATTATCAGCAGTTATTTTAGGGGCTTTTGGAGCACATACCTTAAAAGAAATACTGACTGCAGAGCAATTATTGAGTTTTGAAACCGCAGTGCGTTATCAAATGTATCATGCTATTGTATTATTATTTGTAAATATTTTTGAAGGTTTTTCAGCGAAACAAAAAAATGTAATTAGTATTATGTTCTTCATGGGGGTTTTATTCTTTTCTGGATCAATTTACCTAATTCAGCTTACCTCAATTACGTCAAAATCTATTTGGTTTGTAACACCTTTAGGAGGTTTTTTCTTTATAATAGGTTGGGTTTCAATGATGGTAATATTTATAAAAAAATACTTTAACAAATAAAATATTAATAATTTTTGAGCAAAAAGAGTCCTGTTTTAAATTATTGTTTAATTTTGTAGGATACTAAAAACAACAAATTATATTGATATGGTAGATACAAATACGAAATCGATTTCGTTAAATAATCTAGGAATCAAAAATGCAACAATTCGTTATCAGCTAAATTCTAATGATTTACATGATGCAACAATAAAAAAAGGACAAGGTGTTGTTTCTTCTTTAGGAGCACTTGCTGTGAATACAGGAGAATTTACGGGACGCTCACCGATGGATCGTTTTATTGTAAAAGACAACGTTACGAAGGATGAAGTTTGGTGGAGTAAAATTAATTTACCTTTTGAAGAGGATAAATTTGACAAGCTTTACAACAAAGTTGTGGATTATTTATCTGAAAAAGAAATTTTTGTAAGAGATAGTTTTGCTTGTGCAGATGAAAATTATAAACTAAGCATCAGAGTTGTTAATGAGTATCCGTGGAGTAATATGTTTGCCTACAATATGTTTTTACGACCAACAGAAAAAGAATTAGAAAATTTTGCTCCTGAATGGACCGTAATCAATGCACCAGGTTTTATGGCTGATGCAGCAATAGATGGAACAAGACAGCACAATTTTGCCATTTTAAATTTCACAAAAAAAATTGCATTGATTGGCGGCACAGGCTACACAGGTGAAATTAAAAAAGGAATTTTTTCTGCGCTAAACTTTATACTTCCTGTTTTTAAAAATACGTTACCAATGCATTGCTCTGCAAATATTGGTAAAGAAGGAGATACGGCTATTTTCTTTGGACTTTCTGGAACAGGAAAAACAACCTTATCTACAGACCCAAATAGAAGTTTAATTGGTGATGATGAACATGGTTGGACAGAAGAAAATAAGGTATTTAACTTTGAAGGAGGCTGTTATGCAAAAGTGATCAATTTATCAAAAGAACAAGAACCAGAGATTTTTGCAGCCATTAAAAAAGGAGCAATTTTAGAGAATGTAGTCATGGATGACCAAGGAGCGATCGATTTTACTGACACTTCTATAACTCAGAATACGAGAGTTAGTTATCCAATTTATCATATAGATAATATTCAGAAACCCTCCATAGGTGAAAATCCAAAAAATATTTTCTTTTTAACGGCAGATGCTTTTGGTGTTTTGCCTCCAATCTCTAAATTAACGCCAAGTCAAGCAGCATATCATTTTATATCTGGTTATACCGCAAAAGTTGCGGGTACAGAAGCAGGAGTAACAGAGCCTATGCCAAGTTTTTCAGCTTGTTTTGGAGCACCTTTTATGCCATTACATCCCACAAGATATGCAGAAATGTTAAGTAAAAAAATGAAGGATGCCGGAGTTAATGTTTGGTTGGTGAATACAGGTTGGTCTGGCGGTAAATATGGAGTTGGCAGAAGAATGCCCTTGAAGTATACACGTGCTATGATTACTGCTGTTTTAAATGGTGATTTGAGTGATTATACTTATGAAAATTACCACATTCATTCAGTATTTGGAGTTGCACAACCAAGAACTTGCCCAGGAGTTCCGGCAGAATTATTAAGCCCAAGAACAACTTGGAATAATGATGACGCTTATTATAAAACTGCTTTTCAATTATCGAATGCTTTTAGAGTAAATTTTAAGCAATTTGAAGAATATGCAAGTGAAGAAATACGCAGAGGAGGTCCGCAGAGATATAACTTTTAACTATTTAATACTTATTGGCTAAAAAAAACATCTCTTTTAAGAGGTGTTTTTTTGTTTAAGAAAGGCGCCATCCTAAGAGAGCTTTAAATCGTTGATCATTTTATTGAAAATAATACTTGTATTTAAGTTTATTTATATTGATTATTCTGAATTGTAATTCGAAAGCAGTTATAAATTGTGAATACTACTTTAGATTTAAAATCATATATTTAAAAAATAAAATATTAATCGTAAAATGGTACGCCTTATTTACAAAAACTAAAACCTATAAAATTATGAAAATTATAGTATCAGTATTTTTATTATTTGCAGTTACCTTCAGTTCTTTTTCACAGACAAATGATTTGAAAATAAGCGAATTATCAAAAGAGATAGAGTCTAAAGTGATTGAGTGGAGAAGGCATTTACATGAAAATCCAGAATTATCGAATAGAGAGTTTAATACGGCAAAATATATTGTTAAACATTTAAACGAATTAGGATTAGAAGTACAAGAAGGTGTTGCTAAAACAGGTGTGGTTGGCTTATTAAAAGGAGATTTGCCAGGAAAAGTAGTAGCGCTAAGAGCAGATATGGATGCATTACCAGTCACAGAAAGAAACGATTTGCCTTTTAAATCTCTTGTAACTTCTGAGTACAATGGAAAAAAAACAGGGGTAATGCATGCGTGTGGTCACGATTCTCATGTTGCTATTTTAATGGGAACTGCAGAAGTGCTCTCTAAAATGAAAAGTAAAATTAAAGGAACTGTTAAATTTATTTTTCAACCAGCAGAAGAAGGCGCACCAAAGGGTGAAGAAGGTGGCGCTGAATTAATGGTGAAAGAAAATGTCCTTAAAAATCCTGATGTAGATGCAATTTTTGGATTACATATCAATTCAGGAACTGATGTAGGAACTTTAAAATACAAAACAGGTGGAATTATGGCAGCGGCGCAAACCTTTGAAATAAATATAAAAGGAAAACAGGCTCATGGTTCAAGACCATGGACAAGCGTAGACCCAATATTAACATCTGCAAGTATTATTCAAGGGTTGCAGACCATAATTAGTAGAGAAGCAGAACTGACGAAAGAAGGTGCGGTCATTACTGTAGGAGTGATGAATGGAGGCATACGATCTAATATCATTCCGGAAAGCGCAAAATTAATCGGTACAATAAGAACTTTAGATTATGATATGCAAAAGTTTATCAATAAAAGAATGAATGAAATGGTGCCTGCTATAGCAAAAGTGCACCGAGCAGAAGCAACTATAGAAATTTCTAAGGGACTACCAATTACATATAATCATATTAAATTAACAGAAAAAATGCTGCCTACGTTACAGCGAATTGCAGGAACTGAAAAGGTGGTTAAAATTAGTGCTATAACGGGGGCAGAAGATTTTTCTTTCTATCAACAAAAAGTACCTGGAATGTTTTTCTTTTTAGGCGGAAAGACCTTAGATGTAAAACCAGAAGATGCCGCTGGACATCATACGCCAGATTTTGTGATTGATGAAAGTGGTTTTATACTAGGTGTCAAAACAATGACTGCTTTAACACTCGATTATTTGAATGATTAAAAATATTTTTAAAAATATTGGTCCTGGTACATTAATAGCGGCTGCTTTTATTGGCCCAGGAACCGTAACACTTTGTACGCTCGCTGGTGTAAATTTTGGATTCAATTTATTATGGGCAATGGTACTCTCTATACTTGCGACCATTATTTTGCAAGAAATGGCAGCTAGGTTGGGTATTATTTCTCAAAAAGGATTATCTGAGGTTATTAGAGAAGAAATTAAAATCCCGTTTTTAAAACAATTAGTTACAATACTAATTTTAGCTGCAATTGTAGTTGGTAATGCCTCTTATGAAGCAGGTAATATAAGTGGAGGAATCTTAGGTTTAGAAACTATTTTTGGGGAATTTAGATATAATTTTAATGGGAGCTCCATCAACTTTATGAGTATCGTCATTGGTATTATTGCATTTATTCTTTTATATATTGGTAATTATAAATTTTTAGAAAAAGCATTAATAGCGCTAGTTTTAATCATGAGTTTGTCTTTTGTGATAACGGCAATGATCACTAGGCCTAATCTTTTAGAGGTGATGAAAGGGATGTTTATTCCTAAATTTCCAGAGAAAAGTTTACTTACCGTAATTGGTTT
The DNA here is from genome assembly GCF_900106075.1 of Polaribacter sp. Hel1_33_78. NCBI lineage: Bacteria > Pseudomonadati > Bacteroidota > Flavobacteriia > Flavobacteriales > Flavobacteriaceae > Polaribacter > Polaribacter sp. Hel1_33_78. The sequence continues at coordinate 2,739,388 of NZ_LT629794.1, read as the reverse complement.
AATCGGCACAACTGTAGTGCCCTATAATTTGTTTTTACATGCTTCTTTGGTTAAGGAAAGATGGAAGTATAAAGATGATGTCTCTATGGCTAGAAAAGATACTATAATTTCTATTATTCTTGGAGGATTGGTTTCTTTGGCAATTATTATTTCTGCGGCGGCAATTCCATCAAAAGATATTTTAAATGCAGCCGATTTAGCAAAAGGTTTAGCACCTTTATTTGGCGATTTCTCTAAGTATTTTTTAGCATTGGGCTTATTTGCTGCTGGCATAACATCGGCTATTACAGCTCCTTTGGCTGCTGCTTATGTTGCAAAAGGCTGTTTAGGTTGGAAAGGAAACATGAAGTCAAAATCATTTAGAATGGTTTGGATTATTATCCTATTCTTAGGGGTTTTATTTTCATCTGTAGGAATTAAACCCATTGAAATTATAAAGTTTGCTCAAGTTGCAAATGGTATGTTATTGCCTATTATTGCAGGGGTTTTATTGTGGATTATGAACAAGAAAAATGTTTTAGGAATTTTTGTAAATACAAAAACACAAAATTTTTTAGGTTTTATAATTTTAGCAATTTCTATTTTTTTAGGAGCTAAAGGAATTTTAAAAGTTTTTAATTTTATATAAAATGAAAATTGATATCAATTGTGATGTTGGTGAAGGAGTGGATAATGAGCATTTATTAATGCCCTATATTTCTTCTTGTAATATTGCTTGCGGTGGTCATTTTGGTGATAAAAATACTATAGACAAAACGATAGAGTTAGCGGTTCAAAACAAGGTTTTAATTGGTGCACATCCATCTTTTCCTGACAAAGAAAATTTTGGCAGAAAATTAATAGAGATGGCCGACGATGATTTTAAAGAAAGTATACAAAATCAGTTGAATTTATTTCTGAATAGGCTTGCTGTTTTTAAAGTGAAAATGCATCATATAAAGCCACATGGCGCCTTATACAATGCCATCGCTATAGATAAAGATGTAGCAGTTTTATTTATTGACATCATTAAAAAGTATGCTATTGATGCCTATTTGTATGTGCCTTATAGTTCCGTTATTGAAAAAGTTGCCCTAGAAAATAATATAAAAATCAAGTATGAAGCCTTTGCTGATAGAAACTATAATGATGATTTAACATTAGTTTCTAGAGCTTGTGAAAATGCAATGATACTAGATAAAGAAAACGTTTTTCAACATGTTATGAGAATTATAAAAGAAGATAAAGTAAAAACAATTTCAGGAAAAGAAGTGCAAATAAAAGCAACCACTTTTTGTTTGCATGGAGATGCAAAAAATGCAATTGAAATCGCAGAGTACGTTTCGAATAACATAAAAAATGAAGGAATTATTGTTGGATAATACACTTACATATAAACCTTTTGGAGCTAAAGCAATTCTGATTGAATGGAAACCTATAATTGATGAAGCAATTTTACAAGATATATTAGAATTTAAAGATAAAATTAAAGACCAAAAAGGGGATACCTATCTAGATTCTATTGTTGGTTACAATTCTTTAACCATCATATTCAGAGATATATTTGTAAACTTTAAGCAAGAAGTTGCAAAATTAAAAGCAATTTATGCTGTAAATTCAGCGGTTGAACAAAAACAAAATTTTCTTTGGGAAATTCCCGTTTGTTACGATTTGGAATTTGGTATTGATTTAAAGGAAATGTCACAATCTTTAAATTTAGAGATTTCCGAAATTATTAAAATGCATTCAGAAAGTGTTTATACTGTTTTTTTTATTGGATTCTTACCTGGTTTTCTTTATTTAGGAGGCCTAAATTCAAAATTATTTTTTGACAGAAAACCAAATCCCCGATTGAATGTTGAGCGAGGTGCTGTTGGAATAGGAGGGGAACAAACCGGAGTCTATCCTGTGAATTCTGCTGGTGGTTGGAATATTATCGGTAAAACGCCAATTAATTTTTTTGATGTGGGAGAAAAAAAACCTTGTTTTGCTAAATCAGGAGATCGTATAAAATTTATTTCAATTACTAAAAAAGAGTTTTTCAAACTTGAAAATCTAGTGTCCGATAATTCATTTCAACTTTTTAAAACAGTATTGAATGATTAAAGTCTTAAATTCAGGATTCCACACAACTATCCAAGATAGAGGAAGATGGGGTTTTGCCTCTTTAGGGGTTCCAGTTTCAGGGGCAATGGATGCTTATTCAGCAGATTTAGCCAATAGAATTTTAAACAATTCTTTAGATTGTGCTGTTTTAGAAATTACTTTAGGAGGCTGTAAACTTCAGTTTTTATCAAAAACGGTTATATGCATTTCTGGAGGTAATTTTTCTCCAAAAATTAATAAGAAACCTATTTTATTAAATTCTAAAATTATTGTGCAAGAAAACGATATTTTATCTTTTGGCAAAGTGAATTTTGGCATTCGTTCTTATCTGGCTGTTAAAAATGGGTTCCAATCTGATAGGAAGTTGGGGAGTAGAAGTGCGTTTAAAAATATTACGAATACTTTTCTTTTGAGGTCTGGAGATATCTTACCCATTTCTAAACTAAAAATAACTACAGAAACTTCAAATATGATGATTAAAATAAATAAAAGTCATTATGAATCTACCGATATTGAATGTTCTAAAGGGCCTGAATTTTACTTATTATCTGACCAACAACAAAAAAAAATAGTAGAAAATCAGTTTAGTATTTCAAAAGAAAATAACAGAATGGGGTATAAATTATATGAAATTATTGAAAATAAATTACCATCTATTTTAACATCAGCAGTTTTACCAGGTACAGTGCAGTTAACTCCTTCCGGAAAATTAATTATTTTAATGAGAGATTGTCAAGTTACAGGTGGTTATCCAAGAATTTTACAAGTATCTGAAAGTTCTCTGTCCAAACTAAGTCAAAAATTTACCGGAAGTAAAATAAACTTTGTATTACTCTAAAGTTTATTTAGGATGGACTAATTTAGAGGTCAAAAATTGTTTAGGCGTTAATCCCTCGTTTTTTTTGAATAATCGAATGAAGTAGTTGGAGCTTGAGAAGCCAGATGCATAAGCAGTTTCTTTTATCGATAACTTTTCTTCGAGAAGTAATTTTTTAGAAATTTTAAGTCTTTCATCAATAATCAATTGATAGGGAGAAATACCTAACTCCTCAGCAAATGCTCTATAAAAAGAGGATTTACTCATTGTAGAAATTTTCAATAAATCTGTTATATTGATTTCTTTATATATATTTTGTTGAATAAAATTAATAACTGCAGAAAAAGGGCTATTGTTAGTATTGAATTTTGCATCTTTTCTTAGTTCACTTATATTTTGCATTTTGAGCACACAAAGTAAAAGTTCTTTTAATAATATGCTAAGATGTAAATTATTTAAAGGATTTTTTGAAGCTGCGATTCTTGTTATTTTCTTTTTAATATTTACAAAGTCTTCATTATTATTACATAACCAGGCATTATCAAATAATTGCCAGTTTTTTATGAAAGTACCTTCGTCTAGACTTTCATTAAATTCATTAATTTGTTTCTTGACGAAATTATCATCTAACGTCAAAGCTGAACATTGTGTTGGATTCGTAAAAGATGCTTCCGGGAAATCTATTTCTAATTTTTCATGAGCAGGCGCTATAATTGTATTACCCGGGTTGTAATCTCTAGATATTAGGTCATTAAAACGCACCCGTTTTGATCCTCTTAGCATTGAAGTTATGGTAAAACCGTTAAAGCTCAAAGGAAAATTTAAAACTCTTTGTCTTGTCTCATAAATGTTTAACTCACACATGTTAAAATTAAAACCTCGCCTTTGCTCTATGAGTTTATTTACATTGGCATTTGGAGTCAGATCAAGCGGTTTGATTTTATTCATGGTGTAATTTAATAATTTAAGAACATTAATCCAAACTCATTGGGAAGATTGTGCTATTAATCATTATGATTGTGACATTCTTAATTAAATATAAAATTTAGTTTAGCAATGTGAATATCTAAAATTATAAAATACTTTTTGTAAAAGTTAAATTTTAAAAATATGAAGAAAGACGAAACAGCAATTATTTTAATTGAATTTCAAAATGACTTTACCACAGAGGGTGGTATATTTCATGATGCAGTAAAAAATGTTATGGATGAGACCAATATGTTATCCAATACTTTTGATCTAGTTGAAAAAGCAAGAAAAGAGGGAGTACATGTTATTCATATACCAATTTCATTTACTGAGAACTATAGTGAATTAACGAGTAATCCTTATGGTATTTTAAAAGGTATTGTAGATAATAATGCTTTTCAAAAAAACTCTTGGGGTATTGAAATTCATGAAAAATTTACTCCACAAAAAAATGAAGTAATAATAGAAGGTAAACGTGGTTTGTGTGGTTTCCATAGCACAAATTTGGGTTTTATTTTAAGAAGTAAAGGAATAAAAAATATAGCAATTGGAGGATTTTTAACTAATTGTTGTGTAGAGTCTACAATGCGCACTGCTTATGAAAACGGATATAACGTGATTACACTTACAGATTGTTGCGCGGGTTTAAGTTTGGAAGAACATAAAAATGCTATTGAGAAAGATTTTCCAATGTTTAGTCAACCGATGACAAGTTTAGAGTTTATGAAAATTGTAAAGGGTCAAGATGAATTGGTTTTAAAGGGAAAAGGCTATGAATAAAACTTGTTTTTTGAATTAATTATCGGATGAACGAGGATTAATAGAATATTATATAATATTTCTACTATCTCTAAATTTTGGAATAAAAAGAGACCATTTATGGTCTCTTTTTATTTGGATTTCATAACGTTAATAGAAGTAGTTTTTCAATTTTTAAAATTTATCACAATTACTAAAAAAGATTTTTTTGAACTTGAAAATCGAATGTTTAATAATTCATTTTAACTTTTTAAAACTGTTTCGAATGATTAAGGTTTTACATTTAGGTTTCTGCACAATTATTCAAGTTAGAGTATTACTAGATCTAATCTCTTTAGATGTAACGTTTTCGGGAGTTTATACATTCATTAGATTTAGCCAATGAATTTTCCAAAAAAAAATCTTTAGTTTCCAATGTTTTATAAGTCGCTTCGGAGCATTGTAAACTGTAGTTTTATAGATCGGAGAGAAGGCCTTAAATTCATTTCAGAAATCTTTGAACTTTAAATTGAGTGCCGTTTCGCGAGTTTAATTTAAATAAATAGATACCGTTTGCTAAAAATTGAATATCAATTTTATTTGAATTTACAGATCTATAAATTAACTGACCTGTAATATTATAAATTTCTCCACTAAAATTATCTTCCTCCGAATTAATTTCAATGTATGATGGATATATTTTTATAATAGGTTCATGAACGATTTCATTAATATTTAATGTGTTATTTTTTTGATTACAGTTTAGGTAATCGATTGGCTGGTCTGTATGATTCGTTAAATATTCAATTAAATAATCGGCTGTGGTTAGGGGAAATGAATAGCTAGGGGTTGTTGGAAATAAGTTTGGATATACACTAGATATATAGTCATTAAGACTTAAGGTTATTTGACTACTGTCTTGAAGCAAAATATCATCTTTAAAAAAGATAAATTCATTGTTTTGGTTCTTTGAAACTTTAAAACTTGTGTCTAATGAATAGCTAAAACTGGATGGGTATTCATTTAAAAAGTTTCTAAGTGCTGTAACACTCATTGTATAGGTGTCAAATCCATTACCAAATGGATCTATCGAGTAAATAGAAAAAGGTGTAATTATACCCTCATAGATTTTATCTCTAATACCTCCAAAATTTTGTATCACCATATCTGAATCAGAAATTACTTTTAGAGCATCTGTATAAAAACAACCTGTTGAGGTCTTTGTTAATGTCGATACAGAAGAACCGATATTTGTATAAAAGCTCGGGTTATTAAAATACCCATCAATGTCTTCTGCTAAAGCATTGTCTAAAGCTAAACTAGAATTTGATAAATTGATGAGTTCAAATTCAAAATTTGTTATTTGTTTATTAGTTACGGTTAAAGTAGTTTTTGAAATTTTTTCTAAATTTACACCAGACATTACTTTATAACCGTTCGCATGTGCAACACCATACTCCTGGTTATTATGACCACCGATAACTAAATCTACAAAATTGTAGGTTTCAAGAATTTCTTCATCTTTATAGCTTCCGTAATGCGTAAGAGCAACGATTAAGTCAACATTATCACTAACTTTAAGATCTTTGTAATTTTCAAAACTATCTAAGCCTTCTGTGAAAGATAAACCTTGAATTTTTTTTGGATGCGTTAATGGATATCCTCCTGGACTACCTGTTTCTACGACACCTACAAATGCAATTGAAAAATCATCTTTTGTTATAATTGTACTTCCCTGAATATCGCCTAATTTACCGGTTCCTCCAGAGACATTATCACAAATAAAAGGAAAATTTGCTTGCTCAAGACGATCATTAAGTATCGCTTGACCATAATCAAATTCATGATTACCAATAACACTTACATCGAGTCCAGTTTTATTAAGCATGTCAATCATTGGATATCCTTTATTTTGATGATAATCTACAATCGGATTTCCTGAAAAAAGATCGCCGCCTGCTACAAAATATACTTTTTGATTTTTTGCTTTTTCAGCATCAATTAGTGGTTTGATTTTAGCGAAATTTTCTATTTCACTGTGTGGATCATTAATAGCAAAAATTACAATCGTTTCTTGGGCAAAAGTTGCGCATTGAAAAGCTAGAAAATATAATAATGTAGGTATTCTTTTCAAGGGAATTAATAATAAATTCATAAATAAATTGTAATGATTCAAAACAAAAATAAGCTTAATTTAATGTAGTTTCAAATTATAGTACAATCCGATTTTTTTTTAAAATATTTTTAGGATAATAACGAGCACTAATATAAACTGTAAACGACTTCTTAACGGAGCTTAAAATTGGAATATAAAAAAAGCATCCAAATCTGGATGCTTTTTTATATAATTAAGATTAGAAGTTATTCTTGTGATTTTACAACCATTTTTACTTCTTTTATTTTATGCTTTGAAGTCTCTATATTAGTAGAAGTAATTTTTCCAGCTTCATTCGCTTTCTTTTCTATTTCTGCAACAGTTCCTTCAATTTTTTGAATTTCTTCAGTTACTTCACCACCGATAGTTTTAGTCGTTGTAATTGTGGCCATTGCTAAATCTCCAGAAGTTTGTTTTATTTCAACTTTTAATTCTTTTTTAATTTCTTCAGCATGAGGTTTTGCATCAGCATGTCCTCCTAAAATTGGCGCAATTACCAATCCAATTAAACAGGTAAGTTTAATTAAGATATTCATTGATGGTCCAGAAGTATCTTTAAATGGATCTCCAACAGTATCACCAGTTACAGCAGCTTTATGCGCTTCAGAACCTTTATAGGTCATTACTCCATTAATTTCAACACCAGCTTCAAAAGATTTTTTAGCATTGTCCCACGCACCACCAGCATTATTTTGGAAAATAGCCCAAAGTACACCAGAAACAGTAACACCAGCCATATAACCACCTAGCATTTCAGCAACCAACATATTGTTCTCTTGGTAAACTAATTTACCTATTAATACGACCGCTATTGGGAAACCAATTGTTAAGATGCCTGGTAACATCATTTCCTTTAAAGATGCTTTTGTAGAAATAGCTACACATTTATCATATTCTGGTTTTCCAGTTCCTTCCATAATTCCAGGAATTTCTTTAAACTGTCTTACAACTTCATTTACCATTTCCATGGCAGCTTTACCTACAGCATTCATTGCTAGAGCAGAGAATACCACAGGAACCATTCCACCCACAAATAGCATTGCTAATACGGGAGCTTTAAAAATATTAATTCCGTCTATACCTGTAAAGGTTACATACGCCGCAAATAAAGCCAACGATGTTAATGCAGCAGATGCAATAGCAAAACCTTTACCAGTTGCAGCAGTTGTATTACCAACCGCATCTAAAATATCTGTTCTTTCTCTAACAATTGGATCTTGCTCACTCATTTCAGCAATACCACCAGCATTATCGGCAATTGGTCCAAAAGCATCAATCGCTAATTGCATAGCCGTTGTTGCCATCATTGCAGAAGCCGCTAAAGCAACTCCATAAAATCCAGCCAAAGCATATGATGCCCATATTGCAGCAGCAAATAATAATACAGAGGAGAATGTAGAAATCATACCCGTAGCTAAACCAGCTATAATATTTGTTCCTGCTCCAGTGCTAGATTGTTGTACAATTTTTAAAATTGGTTTTGAACCCAATCCTGTGTAGTATTCTGTAAATGCTGAGATTCCAGCACCCACAACTAAACCAACTAAACAAGCATAGAATACTCTCATTGAAGAGATATCTTGAGGACCTTCTCCAAAGAAATCCATTTTCATTGTTTCTGGTAACATCCAAGTTACTAAACCATAACAGGCCACGGCTACCATTATTATTGATGCCCAGTTTCCGATATTTAATGCTTTTTGCACATCCGCTTCTTTTGCATCGTTAGATGAAATTTTAACCAAAAGGGTTCCGATAAGAGAAATGATAATTCCTACACCGGCAATAGACATGGGTAGTAAAATGGGTCCAATTCCGCCAAAAGCGTCGGTAATACTTCCCCCCATATCCTTAATTACATAGTTTCCTAGAACCATAGCGGCTAAAACGGTAGCTACATAAGAACCAAATAAATCTGCGCCCATACCTGCAACATCTCCAACATTATCTCCAACATTATCAGCGATAGTTGCTGGGTTTCTTGGATCATCTTCAGGAATGTCTGCTTGTACTTTACCCGCTAAATCAGCTCCAACATCGGCAGCTTTAGTATAAATACCTCCACCAACTCTAGCAAATAATGCGATAGATTCAGCTCCCAAGGAGAAGCCTGCTAATGTTTCTAATACCATTGTCATATCGCTAGTGTTTGTCCAAACACCACCCATAAACATGTGATAGAATATAATAAAGAATGCTGTTAAACCTAATACCGCTAAACCGGCAACTCCAAGGCCCATAACTGTACCACCACCAAAAGAAACTTTTAATGCATTCGGTAAACTAGTTTTTGCAGCTTGCGTTGTTCTTACATTTGTTTTGGTTGCAATTTTCATACCCATGTTTCCTGCAAAAGCAGAAAATATAGCACCAATAACAAAGGCGATTACGATAAGAATGTGAGTTGATTCAACCACAAAAGAAACACCAGCTAAAACAATACTTGCTCCAAGTACAAAAATTGCTAGTAATCGATATTCGGCTTTTAAGAATGCTAAAGCACCTTCATAAATATGATCCGAAATTTCTTTCATTTTTCCATCACCTGCATCTTGCTTCATTACCCAGGATTTCTTTACTACCATATATGCTAAGCCTAATAAAGCCATTGCAATTGGCATCCAAATCATCATTGATTCCATAAATTTTTATATTTGATTAGTTTAAAACGGTGGTAAAAGTAATAAAATCCAACAGAACTAAAAAACCTCCTAAAATGTTTAATTTTAGGAGGTCTTTAATTTTATAATATAATAATTTCTATATCTTGAAATTATCGGTCTTTTTGTAGTCGCTTTTTTCGTATCTCCTAACACAATCTTTATAGATTTGCATTGCTTCTGTAGCATTTCCCCAACCACCAACATCTACTTTTTTCTTTTCTAAATCTTTATAAACTTGAAAGAAATGTTCTATTTCTTTTAACCTATGAGGATTTAAGTCTGAAATATCATTTTTATTATTCCAAATTGGATCTGAAATAGGTACACAAATAATTTTTTCATCTGGCCCTTTTTCATCTGTCATATGAAAGACTCCAATAGGTTTTACTTCAATAACACACATAGGAAAAGTTGGTTCATGTCCTAAAACTAAAACATCTAATGGATCATCGTCTAATGCTAATGTTTCTGGTACAAAACCATAATCTGCAGGATACATCATAGAAGAGAATAACATTCTGTCGAAACGTATTTTATTCAAATCAAAATCATATTCATATTTATTTCTACTTCCTTTAGGTATCTCGATTAAAACATCGAAAGTTTTCTTATTTTCTAGGCTCATGAATTTTTATTTTTAAACTTCCGGCAAAAGTAATTAATCTAGAAAGTTTTTCAAGGAAATTTATAGTGAAATTACGCAATGGTTTTCGAACAGATTAGGAATATAGAAAGCAATAAAAAATCCTTTTTGAAATTCATCAAAAAGGATTCTATATTTCTTTTAAAAAAAGTTTAAACTATATATATAAAACGTCTTTAACTGCTTTTATTACATCATTAGAATTTGGGATCCATTTTTCAAATAAAACGGGAGAATATGGAGCAGGAGTATCTGCGGTTGTAATTCTTTTTACAGGAGCATCTAAATAGTCAAATATTTCGTCTTGAATTCTATAGGTAATTTCAGTTGCAATACTTCCAAAAGGCCATGCTTCTTCTAAAACTACTAATCTATTTGTTTTCTTAACAGATTTAATAATTGCTGCATGATCCATAGGTCTCACAGTTCTTAAATCGATAATTTCTACAGAAATATTTTCTTTCGCTAATTCATCAGCAGCTTTGTAAGCTTCCTTGATAATTTTTCCAAAAGAGACCAAAGTTACATCAGTACCTTCTCTTTTAATATCTGCAACCCCAATAGGAATTATATATTCTCCTTCTGGAATTTCCATTTTATCACCATACATCTGCTCAGATTCCATAAAAATTACTGGATCATCGTCTCTAATAGCTGCTTTTAATAAACCTTTCGCATCATAAGGATTTGACGGCACAATCACTTTTAAACCAGGTGTATTTGCAAACCAGTTTTCAAATGCCTGCGAGTGTGTTGCTCCTAATTGGCCAGCAGATGCTGTTGGACCTCTAAATACAATTGGACAGTTAAATTGACCACCAGACATCTGTCTAATCTTTGCAGCGTTGTTTATAATTTGATCAATACCAACCAAAGAAAAGTTAAACGTCATATATTCTACAATAGGTCTATTCCCATTCATAGCAGAACCAATTGCAATACCAGCAAAACCAAGTTCAGCAATTGGAGTATCTATAACCCTCTTTGCTCCAAACTCATCTAACATTCCTTTACTAGCTTTGTAAGCTCCGTTGTATTCCGCAACTTCTTCACCCATTAAATAAATGCTTTCATCTCGGCGCATTTCTTCACTCATTGCTTCGCAAATAGCTTCTCTGAATTGAACTGTTTTCATGTATTTTTAATATAGTTATTTATTCTTGTTGCAAAAGTAATGAAATAATTGTCAATTTTTTTTGTTCAACTATAGAAACTCATTGGAAATAGGAGAATAAACACTCAATCGTTTTCGGAAATTAATAAATAATAAAAAAAATACTATGCGTGCATAGTATTTTTTAAAAAAAAGACGTAATTTTGCTCCAGAAAAAATGATTAAAAATAAAATTTATGAAAATATTGGTATGTATTAGTCATGTTCCTGATACCACTTCTAAAATTAATTTTACAGAAAACGACACTAAGTTTGATACAAATGGAGTTCAGTTTGTAATTAATCCTTATGATGAGTTTAGCCTTACAAGAGCTATGTGGTTTAAAGAAAAACAAGGGGCAAGTGTAACAGTTGTGAACGTAGGAAATGCATCTACTGAGCCAACTTTACGTAAAGCATTGGCAATTGGAGCAGATGCTGCAGTTCGTGTTAATATGGAGGCTACTGATGGTTTATCTGTTGCAAAGCAATTAGCAGAAGTTGTTAAAAACGGAGAATATGATTTAGTTTTAGCGGGTAGAGAATCCATTGATTATAATGGAGGAATGGTTCCTGGTATGTTAGCTTCTTTAATAGATTACAATTTTGTGAATGGTTGTGTTGGAATGGAAGTTGACGGAACTTCGGTTTCTCTATCTAGAGAAATTGACGGTGGAAATGAACATTTACGTACATCTTTACCATTAGTTGTTGCTGGTCAAAAAGGAATTGTTGAAGAAAAAGATTTACGTATACCAAATATGCGTGGAATTATGATGGCTCGTAAAAAACCTTTAAATGTCCTTGAACCAATTACTGTAGAAAATGCAACTTCTGCAGAGTCATTTGAAAAGCCAGTGCCAAAAGGAGCTGTAAAATTAGTAGATGCGGATAATATTGATGAGTTAATTAACTTATTGCATAATGAAGCTAAAGTGATTTAACTTTTTTAGTAAAGATGAAATCATTCCGAGTTTATTTCGGAATCTCGTTTAAAGAGGAAAGATAAAATAATTAAATCCTGCAACAAGTTCAGGGTAAAAAAATAAAAATATGTCAGTTTTAGTTTTTGCAGATTCAACAGAAGGAAAATTCAAAAAGAGTGCTTTTGAGGTAGTTTCTTACGGGAAAAAGGTTGCTGAACAATTAGGAAGTAATGTAATTGCTCTTGCAATAAATGCCAATAATAATGAAGAGTTATTTGCTTATGGAGCAGAAAAAGTAGTTTCAGTTTCTAACGATTCTTTAGCTACATTTAATGCCAAAGCATATGCATCGGTTATAAAACAAGTGGCAGATGCACAAGGTTCTTCAGTAGTGATTTTAGATTCTAGTATAGATGGATTATTTGTTGCACCAATGATAGCAGTGGCGTTAGATGCCGGTTATGCATCTAATGTGGTTGCATTGCCAAGTGCTACGCATCCATTTACAGTAAAAAGAAAAGCATTTTCTAACAAAGCATTTTCAAATACCGTAATTTCTTCGGAGAAAAAAGTAATTGGAGTCGCTAAAAATTCTTATGGAATTCATGAGAATTTAGTTTCTGGAATAGTAGAAAATTTTGAAGCTTCAGTATCTGACACGGATTTAGGAGTAACATCAGAAAAAGTAGAAAGAATTACAGGTCAAGTAACCATTGCAGATGCAGATACAGTTGTTTCTGCAGGAAGAGGTTTAAAAGGGCCAGAAAATTGGGGAATGATTGAGGAGTTAGCAGATATTTTAGGTGCTGCAACTGCATGTTCTAAACCAGTTTCAGATTTAGGTTGGCGTCCTCACGGCGAACATGTTGGGCAAACAGGAAAACCTGTAGCATCTAATTTATATATAGCTATCGGAATTTCTGGAGCAATCCAGCATTTAGCCGGAATTAACGCATCCAAAGTAAAAGTAGTTATTAACACAGATCCAGAGGCACCTTTCTTTAAAGCTGCAGATTATGGTATTGTTGGTGATGCTTTTGAGGTAGTTCCAAAATTAATAGAGAAGTTAAAAGCTTTTAAACAAGCTTAATTCAAATATTTAAATTAGTTGGTTTAAATGGAGGCCTATTAGTTTTATAACTAGTAGGTTTTTTCTTTTCATAAAAACTCTTTAAATAAAAGTATTCAATCTATTATTTTTATTAAATTGTGCCCTCAGAAAAAATGTAATATAAGATACTCTTTTGTATCGTATATAATTATATATGAGTTTAATACTACTAAATATTAAAGGAATTTCTTACAGTCAAACTCAAAGCGGTGCGTATGCATTAGTTTTGAGTGAAATGGAAGGAACAAGAACATTACCTATTATAATTGGAGCATTTGAAGCACAATCTATTGCTATTGCGCTAGAAACCGAAATTAGACCGCCAAGACCGCTTACACACGATTTATTTAAAACGTTTTCTGATCGGTATGAAATTAACATAAAAGAAGTAATTATTCATAAGCTGGTAGACGGAGTTTTCTTTTCTAGTTTAATTTGTGAAAGAGAAGGCAAGCAAGAGGTCATCGACAGCAGAACTTCTGATGCTATAGCGATCGCAGTGCGTTTTAAAGCGCCAATTTATACTTATGAAAACATCCTAGATAAAGCTGGTGTTTATTTAAAAGCTGAAGAAGAAATGGCTATTCAAAAGAAAAAAGAACCTTCTGAACTCTCTTTTGAATTAGAGGAGGCTCTTGATAAAGAAGAAAATAGTTACTCGCGTTTGTCTTTAAAAGAATTACACAAACAATTAAACAATGCAGTTGTTAATGAAAATTATGAAATAGCTGCAAAAATTAGAGACGAAATTAGCAAACGTTCTTAAATGTATTACAACTAGATTATGAAAAAAATACTTACAGTCATTTTTTGTTTATTATCAATTTCAATTTTTTCTCAAAATACCGAAACAGTCGCTGATGTGTCTGAAATTTTACCAAGCCAAGGATTTTCTCTGAGTAGTTTATGGAGAGGGGTTTTAGGAATGTTCGCTCTAATTATTATTGCCTTTTTATTTAGCGCTAATAAAAAGGCAATTGACTGGAAGAAAGTAGCTATTGGTTTATTTCTTCAATTAATAATTGCAATTGGTGTTCTAAAGGTAGAATTTATTCAATCTATTTTTGAATTGGTTGGCGGAGTATTTATAGAAATATTAGGGTATACAAAGGCAGGTAGTGAGTTTTTATTTGCAGGTATGGTGGGTGATATGAGTAAATTTGGATACATATTTGCTTTTCAAGTATTACCAACTATTATTTTCTTTTCAGCGCTAACTTCATTATTATTTTATTTGGGGATTATTCAAAAAGTTGTTAAAGTTTTAGCAATTGGTTTATCTAAGTTTTTAGGAATTTCTGGAATGGAAAGTCTTTCTGTAGCAGGTAATATATTTTTAGGGCAAACAGAAGCACCACTTTTAATAAAAGCTTATTTAGAAAAAATGAATAAGTCAGAAATGCTTTTGGTTATGATTGGCGGCATGGCTACAGTAGCAGGAGCAGTTTTGGCAGCTTACATTGGTTTTTTAGGAGGTGGAGACAAAGCTTTGGAGTTAGTATTTGCGAAACACCTTTTAGCAGCTTCAGTTATGGCAGCTCCAGGAGCTATTGTAGTTTCAAAAATATTATATCCCCAAACTGAAAAGGTAAATTCAGATGTTACGGTTTCTCAAGAGAAAATAGGATCTAATATTTTAGATGCTATTGCAAATGGGACTACTGAAGGTTTGCGCTTAGCAGTAAATGTTGGAGCAATGCTTCTAGTTTTTGTTGCTGTTATTGCCATGTTAAATGGTATGTTAGGTTGGGTTGGAGACGTAACAACTTTGAATAGTATTATTGCAGAAAACTCAGCATATAAAGCCTTATCATTAGAATTTATCTTGGGATCTATTTTTGCGCCATTAATGTGGCTAATTGGAGTGCCTAGTGCAGATATTTCTATGATGGGTCAGTTACTAGGAATTAAATTAGCAGCAAGCGAATTTGTTGGGTATATTCAATTAGCAGAATTAAAAAATGTAGCAAATGCAACACATCTTACCTTTAATAAATCTGTGATAATGGCAACCTATATGTTGTGCGGTTTTGCAAACTTTGCTTCTATTGGGATCCAAATAGGTGGTATTGGTTCTTTAGCTCCTGGTCAACGTAAAACGTTATCAGAATTCGGAATGAAAGCTTTAATTGGTGGTTCAATTGCTTCTTTAATGTCTGCAACGATTGCAGGGATGATTATAGGCTAGAAAAAAGTATAATTGTTTAAGCGTGTGTGTATACGTTTAAACAGTGTAATAATTAAATGATTAAACAATGCGTCAATATCACGATTTAGTAAAACACGTTTTAGAGAACGGAAACGAAAAAGGAGATAGAACAGGCACAGGAACAAAAAGTGTTTTTGGATATCAAATGCGTTTTGATTTGAGTGAAGGTTTTCCAATGGTAACCACAAAAAAGTTGCATTTAAAATCGATTGTTTACGAATTGCTTTGGTTTATAAAAGGCGATACCAATATTAAATATCTGCAAGAAAAGGGTGTAAGAATTTGGAATGATTGGGCAGATGAAAATGGAGATTTAGGACCTGTTTATGGTCATCAATGGCGCAATTGGAATAGCGATGAAGTAGATCAATTAAAAGAAGTGATTGAAACTTTAAAAAAGAATCCGAATTCTAGAAGAATGTTGGTTTCGGCATGGAATCCTTCGGTATTGCCAGATACCTCTATTTCATTTTCAGAAAATGTTTCCAATGGAAAAGCAGCTTTGCCTCCTTGTCATGCATTTTTTCAATTTTATGTTACTGACGGAAAATTATCTTGTCAGCTATATCAAAGAAGTGCAGATATCTTTTTAGGAGTTCCTTTTAACATTGCCTCTTATGCATTATTTACAATGATGATTGCACAAGTTTGTGGTTATGAAGCAGGAGAATTTATACATACTTTTGGAGATGCACATATTTATAACAATCATCTAGAACAGTTAGAATTACAATTGTCTAGGGATTTAAGGTCATTGCCAAAAATGAAAATTAATCCAGCTATAAAAAACATCGAAGATTTTACTTTTGATGATTTTGAGTTGTTAGATTACAATCCGCATCCGCATATAAAAGGTATCGTGGCAGTGTAAAAAAAGAGCGTTCAATTCTAATTTGAACGTTCTTTTTTTATACTACATAATAAGTATTATAAACTTAATACACAGTTATTAGCTCCAGCAAAATCGCTCCAAACGGAACCATCCGCTTCTTGTTCATTTATATATTCTCCATCAACTAGATATCTGAATTCATACGCAGTTCCACAATCTAAATCAACAGTACCTTTAAAAGATCCATTTTTTAATTTTTTAAGTGGAGTTGCTTTTCCATTCCACTCATTAAAGCTTCCAACTACTGCAACATTATTTGCTTCTTCAGCAGGTACAGTAAAAGTTACTTTACACACTGGCTTACTTTTTAAAAATTGTTTTTTAATTGACATAATTATTAAATTAAATTATAATGTAAATTTATTGAAGTAGAATATAGCTACAAAAATAATATTATAAGAATTTTAGAGAATTATCAGTTTCATAAATTGTGTGTTCAAATTATTGATAATTCAAAATAAAAGTAGAACTAAATTATTGTATTTTTAAAATAATGTACAGTTGTTTTAAGTTGATTATCAGCGATTTTTGTATCGAAAACGTATTCGCTTTCTAAAGATTTAGTTCAAAATGAGCAAAAAGCATCAAATCTCAAAACATTTACTGTAATTTCGCATAAATTCAAAGAGCACAAATGATTATAATTATAGCGGCAATTGCAAAAAATAATGCGTTAGGAAAAGATAATGATTTAATATGGTATTTGCCAGGAGATTTAAAACGCTTTAAAAAAACAACTACAGGTCATCATATTTTAATGGGTAGAAATACTTTTGAATCTATAGGCAAACCATTGCCAAATAGAACTTCTATTATTATTACTAGAAATGAAAAATACTTCAAAGATGGGTGTTTAGTTGCAAACAGTCTGGAAGAGGCAGTTGAATTAGCAAAAGAAGACGATCAAATTTTTATTATTGGTGGAGCTCAAGTGTATAAATATGCTATGGAAAATAATATTGGAGATACTTTAGATATTACTTTGGTGCATCATGAGTTTGAAGCAGATGTTTTTTTCCCGGAAATAGACCCCGAAATTTGGAAAGAAGTTGCAAGAGAAGATTTTAAAGCCGATGAAAAGAATAAATTCGATTATAGTTTTTTAAGATTTCAAAAGAGAACTAATTAATTCTGTTGGCTCTAAACCCGCCACCCAAATTCATCTTATATTTTTGCTGTGCAAATAAAAAGTAATTATATAATTTATAATTTACCTCATAGCCATAATTTATAGTTGGTTGATAGTCAACTATGTTTTCGTAAATATTAGGGTTAAATCGGCTAGGGTTTCTGGCTCTATTGTTCCATTCTAAAACCCAAACTCTATTTCTAGCTTCTAAATAATTTTGAGAATAATATCCTTCAGGTTTTGCGATAGAATTTAAAAAACTTGTAAAGCCAATATCAATAATTATAATTTCATATTCTAAACGTTCATTAGCAATAATAACGGGTTCTTCTTTTTTTGTTTTTTGGCTATTTATGGAAGCCGAACCGCATGCCGAAAAAAATATCGAAATAGTAAATAGGATAAGTATTTGTTTTAAAAGTTTCATAATCAGAAGTTTTATGATATGTAAATTTGCAAAATTTTCTTTAAAAACCATTGGTTTTTAATTCTTTTAACATTAATTTTAAAAATTAAAATCAAAAAAAATGAAGTTTAAAATAGTAGTAATTCTTGTTTTTTGTATTTTCTTTTCTTGCACGAAAAAAGTATTGGTAAAGAATCAATATTCAATTTTAGAAGAAAAGGATAGGGCAGCTTTAAAAGACAAACTTTTAGAAGATAGATTTACAAATTTGCTTCCAGAATTAATGGACAAATCAGAGATTGATATGTGGCTATTAATTTCTAGAGAATATAATGAAGATCCAGTTTTAAAGACAATGTTACCCGCAACTTGGTTAAATGCAAGGAGAAGAACTATTATTGTTTTTTATAGAAATAAAGAAAAAAACACTTTAGAAAGATTAGCGGTAGCAAGATATAATATAGGGAAAAGCATAAAATCTGCCTGGGATAAAGAAAAGGAACCCAATCAGTGGGTCGCTTTAGCAGAAATGATAAGAGAGAGAAATCCTAAAAAGATCGGAATTAATTTTTCAAAACACTTTCCATTAGCAGATGGTTTAGTAAAAACAGATTATGATGAATTAAAGGAGAATTTGCCAGAAGAATTAGGTTCAAAATTGGTTTCAGCAGAAAAATTAGCGATTGCTTGGATAGAAACTAGAACTAAAAAAGAATTAGAATTATTTAGAGAGTTAGTAAAAATTACTCACGATATTATTGATGAAGCTTTTTCTAAGGAAGTAATTGTTCCTGGTGTAACTTCAACAGATGATGTTGTTTGGTTTTTGCGCCAAAAAGTAACAAGTTTAGGTTTAGAAACTTGGTTTCATCCAACAATAGATGCGCAAAGGAATAAAGAAGTTTTAAAATCACATATTGAATCTTTTTCTAAAGGGAAAGAAGAACAGATTATTCAAAAAGGAGATTTATTACATTGTGATTTTGGGATTACTTATGTTGGGTTAAATACAGATTGTCAGCAGCATGCTTATGTTTTAAAAGATGATGAAAAGCAGGTTCCACAATTTTTAAAAGATGCTTTTAAGAAAGGAAATAGACTGCAAGATATTTTAACAAGTTCTATGAAGTTTGGTAAAACTGGGAATCAAATTTTATCAGAATCTTTATCTCAAGCAAAAGAAGAAGGATTAAAACCGTCAATTTATACTCATCCTTTAGGGAAATATGGTCATAGTGCGGGGACCACAATTGGTATGTGGGATTCTCAAAATGGAGTTCCTTTTAAAGGGGACTATCCTTTGCAAAAAAATACTGCATATGCAATTGAGCTAAACACCTCAGTAACTATAAAAGAATGGCAAAAAGATATTAGAATTATGCTAGAAGAAGCTGGCTTTTTTGGTGATGATATTTTTGAATATGTTAATGAAAGGCAAACAAATATTAAACCAATAGAAACTAAATAAATGAAGTCTCGATGTTTTTGGGTGTCAGATAGTAAATTATATCAAGAATATCATGATAATGAATGGGGGCAGCCTGTTTATGATGATGAAACTTTGTTCGAATTTTTAGTGTTAGAAACTTTTCAAGCAGGTTTAAGTTGGATTACCATTTTAAATAAAAGAGAAAATTTTAGAAAAGCTTTTAATAATTTCGATTATGAAAAAATAGCAAAATATACTGAAAGTAAATACTTGTCTTTATTACAAGATGCAGGTATTATCAGAAATAAATTAAAAATAAAAAGTGTCATTGCAAATGCACAATTGTTTATGCAAGTGCAAGAAGAATTTGGCTCATTTTCTAAATTTATTTGGTCTTATGTAGAAGGCAAACCTATTATTAATAAATTTCATAAAAGAGAGGAAGTTCCTGCTACTACAGAATTGTCTGATAAAATTTCTAAAGATTTAAAAAAAAGAGGTTTTAAATTTGTTGGCTCAACTGTAATATATGCATATATGCAAGCAGTTGGTATGGTAAATGATCATACAACTGAATGTTATAAATATCCAAAGTAATGGGTGTATTAAAAATCCCAAAATACGATTTAAAGAAATTCATAAATGTTTTTAATAGGAGATTCGGACTCTTTATTATTTTCGTTTTCGTTCTTTTTTTTGATAGTATTTATTTTGTAGAAAACATTTTAGATTCTCAAATACCTATTAATATTTTAATGATTTTTGGATTTATTGTAATGTACTGGAGAGCAAATCCAAGAACTAAAGAATTAATGATTTATGCTGTAATTTTAGGCTTTGGAGGAGAATATTTATTTTCTAGAGGTTTAAATATGTATACCTATCGCTTAGAAAATGTACCATTATACGTTCCCTTAGGGCATGCAGCTTTATACGGACGTATTTTTATGTTTAGCAAAGCACCAATAGTAAGAAAGTATCATAAAAAAATTGAAAGATTATTTGGAATTTGTATTGGAATTTTTGCCACTGTGTATTTAATTTTCTTTACAGATGTTTTTGGCTTTGTAATGACTATTTGTATGTTTTTACTACTTTGGAAAAGACCAAAAGATAAACTGTTCTTCTTTTCAATGTATATTTTAGTCGCTACTCTAGAAATTGGAGGAACTGCATTTGGGTGTTGGAAATGGCCTTCTACTGCATTTGATGTTTTTACCTTTTTGCCCAGTAATAATCCTCCTAGTGGTATTAGTTTATTTTACTTTTTATTGGATATTGGATGCTTTTTTATGTACACCCAAAGACATAAAATAACTTGGTCAAGGCTAAAAAGTATCCAAAGAAATCACGTATAAATTTTGTATATTTATGGATCAATTATAAATTTAATAAAATGAAAATAAAACATATAATTTACACGTTTTTACTAGCTGCCTTATTGATTTCTTGTAAATCAGAAAATAACCAGAAAACTGTAAAAGCGGAAACTGAATTTAATCATTTTGTAGAGCAATTTGCAGATATCAAAGTATTACGTTACCAAATACCCGGTTTTGAAGAACTTACCTTAAAAGAAAAAAAACTTGTGTATTATTTAACGCAAGCAGGTTTAGCAGGTAGAGATATTATGTGGGATCAAAATTACCGCTATAATTTAAGTATTAGAAAAGCTCTAGAAAGTGTCAATCAAAACTATAAAGGAGATAGAGAAAGTGAAAATTTTAAATTCTTTAAAACATATTTAAAAAGAGTTTGGTTCTCAAACGGAATTCATCATCACTATTCTAATGATAAAATTAAGCCAGAATTTACAAAGGAATATTTTGTAAGCGAATTGTTGAAAAATTCTAATTCAGAATTATCTGCAGATATTATTGAAGTATTATTTAACGATGCAGATACGAAAAAAGTAAACAAAAAATCTGGAAATGACAACGTTTTGTCATCAGCAATAAATTTTTATGCACCAGATATTACGGATAAAGATGTTGTTGATTTCTATAAAACAGCATACAAAGGTCCTAAAGGAATGCCAGTTGAAGCAGGTTTAAACTCTAAATTAGTGAGAGAGAACGGAAAGTTACTTGAAAAAGTTTGGAAATCTGGAGGAATGTATGGAGCTGCGATTGATAATATTATTATTTGGTTAGAAAAAGCAAAAGGAGTAGCAGAAAACGATAAACAAGCAAATGCTCTAAGTTTGTTAATTGATTATTATAAAACAGGTAGTTTAGATACTTGGGATAAATATTGCATTGCTTGGGTAACATCTATTGAAGGGAATATAGATTGGATTAACGGTTTTATTGAAGTCTATAACGACCCAAAAGGTTACAGAGGTTCTTATGAAACTGTTGTTCAAATTAAAGATTTTGATATGTCCCGTAAAATGAAAGTTTTATCGGATAATGCACAGTGGTTTGAAGATAATGCCCCATTAGATCCAACTCATAAAAAAGAAAATGTAGTAGGTGTTTCTTATAAAACTGTGAATGTTGCAAGTGAAGCAGGAGATGCATCTCCAAGTACACCAATTGGCGTGAATTTGCCAAACAATAATTGGATAAGGCAACAACATGGTTCTAAATCGGTTTCTCTTGGTAACATTATAGGCGCATACAACAATGCAGGTGGCACAGGACGTTTAAAAGAATTTGCTCATGATGATGAGGAGATAAGATTAGAAGAAAAATATGGTCAAATTTCTGACAAGCTACATACAGCTTTGCATGAGGTTGTTGGGCATGCCTCTGGTCAAATAAATGATGGTGTCGGTCAACCTAAAGAAACACTTCAAAATTATGCTTCTACCATGGAAGAAGGACGTGCAGATTTAGTTGGTTTGTATTATTTAATGGATCCAAAATTACAAGAGTTAGGTTTAACCGATAATTATAAAGAGCTAGGAATGGCTGCGTATGATGGATACATCAGAAATGGTTTAATGACACAGTTAATAAGAATTAATTTAGGTGATGAAATCGAAGAAGATCATATGGTGAATCGCCAATGGGTCTCTGCTTGGGCGTTTGAACAAGGTGAAAAAGAAAATGTGATAGAAAAAATCGTAAAAGAGAATAACAAGACTTACTTCAATATTACTAATTACGAAAAGTTAAGAGAAATTTTTGGTAAATTATTACGTGAAACTCAACGTATAAAATCTGAGGGAGATTTTGAAGCCGCTAAAAAATTAGTAGAAGGTTACGGAGTAAAAGTAGATCAGCAGATTCATAAAGAAGTAATTAAGAGAAATGAACAATTTACTTCGGCACCATATAGTGGTTTTGTAAATCCTGTTTTAGCTACAAAGTTGGATGAAAACGAATCTATTTTGGATATTGTTGTAACGCAACCAAAGACTTTTGAGGAGCAGATGTTATTCTACTCTAAAAATTATAATTTTTTAGGAACGGAGAATTAAAACAAAAAACATACAATTTCAAAAACCGATTCTGAGAAGAGTCGGTTTTTGTATTTTTACAGAATGGCAAGAAAAACAAAAGACCCAGGTATTGGTTACAGCACTCGGGAGAATGCACAGAGTATTATGAATGATGACGGCAGTAGTAATGTAAGTCACATGAATAGAAAAAGAAATATAAACGATTTATATACCTTCTTTGTTGATATTTCTTGGTTTCATTTTTTCTTGTTAATTATCCTTTCATATACACTTTTTAATGTCTTTTTTGGATTGCTGTATGTTGCAATTGGTATTGAAGAAATAACTAAAACAAGAGGTACTTTTTTTGCAGATTTCTTAAACGGATTTTTCTTTAGTGCACAAACACTAACGACTGTTGGTTATGGTGGAATTGCACCAAAAGGAATTATGGCCAACTTAATTGCCGCTTTTGAAGCTATGATTGGTTTGTTAAGTTTTTCATTTATTACGGGGTTATTATATGGTCGTTTTTCAAAACCTAAAGCTTCTTTAAAATTCAGTAAAAACCTTATTATAAGAGATTTTAAAGAAAATAAAGCTTTAATGTTTCGATTAATGAATAGCAGAGAAACCGTAATGATTGAACCCGAAATTACGGTAACCTTATCTATTTCTGAAAAAGATAAAAATGGAGAGTTTAAACGTAATTTTTATACACTAAGTTTAGAACGAAATAAAATTATGTACTTGCCAACAATTTGGACGGTAGTGCATGAAATTGATGATAAAAGTCCGTTGTTTAAATATTCTAAAGAAGAAATTAAAAACTTAGATGCGCATTTATATTTGCTCATAAACTATCATGAAGAATCATTTTCGCAAAAAGTATATCAAATTTATAACTACCATTTTAGTGATTTAATGATGGATGTAAAATATGTTCCTTCCTCTAGTTTCGATGATGAAGGTTATACTGTTTTAGATCATAATAAATTGAGTGAAGTAGAGAAAATGGATGTTTAATTACCAAACAAAATTCTAATCGCAAGAAAAACAGCAATAATCAATCCCCCATAAATAGCTACTTTTTTGCCAGCACTTTTATAATAACGTTCATGATTTTTGATGTCTTTTCGATAGCTCCAAGCTATAGCACCTCCAAAACCAATCACAAATAAAATGATAAAAATAATTCTACCCGTAGAAAAAAATGCACTCAAAAACATAGTTTTAATTCTTTATAAGTTTTAAAATATTAGATTTCATGAAGGTTCAGTTTTTCATAAAGTTTCTATATCTTGTATGTTGCAAAATTACAAATTAAATGAAGAACGTCATCGTTTTTGGAGCAACTTCTGGTATTGGGAAATCTATAGCCAAAATTTTATTAAATGAAGGTTATAACGTAGCAATCACAGGAAGAAGATTAGAGAAGTTAACAGCATTAAAAAATGAATATCCAAATCAAGTTTTAGTAAAGCAAAATGACATTCAAAATGTAAAAGAGGTCGAAAAAATTTTCAATGAGATTGTAGAAGAATTCGAAACAATAGATTTAGTTATTCAATCTTCAGGAGTTGTTCATATAAATCCTAAGTTTGAGTGGGATAAAGAAGCGCAAAGTATAAATACCAATGTTTTAGGAGTTACAAGAGTATATACTTTAAGTTATAATCTATTTAAAAAACAACAATTTGGACACTTAGTGGGTATTTCATCGATAGCTTCTATTCGAGGAAATCGCTCTGCGCCAGTTTATTTTGCATCTAAAGCATATCAAAAAGCATATTTAGAGAGTTTGTATATCAAAACGAAGTCAATTAAATCGAAGAAGGTTTTTATCACAGAAATTAGACCAGGATTTGTAGCGACAGATATGGCTGTGACTTTAGAAGACGGTGTATTTTGGTTGGTTCCTTTAGAGAAAGCAGTAAAACAAATTTATGTCGCTATTAAAAACAAAAAAAGAGTTGCTTATATATCTAAACGATGGCAATTAATTGCTTGGATTTTAAAATTAGCGCCCGCTTGGATATTAAAAAAAGTACTCTAAAATTATCGAGAACAAATTGTAGTAAAAATATTATTTCGAAAAATTTAGAGATTTAATAATAAAATAAATTTGAGTTGTAGTAATTCTGTCTTTTCTCCAAATAATAACTAAAATATATAAAAACAAACTAAAAATGAAAAACAAAATAACAGCAGTAACTAAATTTCATACCGCTTTTAAATTGAATATGAACAATTCACCGATTGCCCATATTGGAGAAGATAGAAACTTATTACGCTATAAGTTAATGCGTGAAGAAAATGAAGAATATTTAGAAGCTGCGAATAACAATGATTTAGTTGAAGTTGCAGATGCGCTAGGAGACATGTTGTACATTTTATGTGGAACTATAATAGAGCATGGAATGCAAGAAAAAATTGAAGCCGTTTTTAATGAAATACAAAGAAGTAATATGAGTAAATTGGGTGAAGATGGTGAACCAATTTATAGAGAAGATGGTAAAGTTTTAAAAGGACCAAATTACTTTAAACCAAATATATCGGATATTTTAGAGGCTTAGGTCTATGAGATATTGCCCTAAAAATATGGTTACAGTTTAAAATTAATTTTTAGGTTGATATTTCACAGATCCTAGTCGATGTTATATAGTTAAAAGAGAGCTTAATGTTTTTCTGAAGTCTTAATTCGAGAGTTATTTCCTTTACGGATATTTTTTCTCTATGGTTCTAAGGACTCAGTAAAAAACGATTTGATGGATGCTCTTATTGTTTTTGTCTTTTCTAATGTATATGGTTTACGAATACATACGGTGCAATTATTAGTGCTATGAAAAATAGAATTTCGGAGAGTTCTATGTTATCCCTGATAGTTGTTTTCTTAGAGATTCCCTCTATTAATTTTTTCTTATTTTTCAATAATGGACTAACTCCAAATAACTGTTCAGCTGAATAAAGTGAACTAACCCAAAAGAGTCCAAGCCACCACTTTGAAGCAAAAAATGCAACGATACATCCAATTGAGGCCATAAAAAGAAATAAAAATAATTTTTTTGATTGACTGATGGTCATCACAACCATAAAAATGAACATTCCACCACCTCCAATATGATATAAATTTAAATCATTGATAAAGAATCCAATTAAAAATAATAGTAGATATCCAATCCCGAGAAAGTTTTTGGTTAAAATTAAATAATAATTTTTCATAGACATTATTATACAGGTTTTAAATTTTTATTTCGCCTCTTTCAATGGTTTCCCAATTATGGATATCATTTTCATCAGGT
This sequence comes from Polaribacter sp. Hel1_33_78, assembly GCF_900106075.1. Taxonomy (NCBI): domain Bacteria; kingdom Pseudomonadati; phylum Bacteroidota; class Flavobacteriia; order Flavobacteriales; family Flavobacteriaceae; genus Polaribacter; species Polaribacter sp. Hel1_33_78. Next base: position 2,713,373 of record NZ_LT629794.1, on the reverse strand, counting down.
CGGTAAGCAATTATTACTAAAATCATAATACTTATTAGATGCATAAATTTCCATTTGGTTGCGTCAAATTATACACAATAGTTACTGAAAGTCAAATTTAAATAGATACTTTAAAATATATAATGACTTTGGTCAGTTTAAAGTAGCTTTAAAGGTGTAAACTATTGCTGAATTAATTTTATAAAAGCCTTGGGAAAATGTTTTATGATATCCCTTGCTATTAGCGATTCTTGTCCTAATTCTTGCGCACCCAAATCACCAGCCAATCCATGTAAATATACCCCCAAACAAACTGCAGCTTTAGATGAGTACCCTTGGGCTAATAAGCCGGTAATAATTCCGGTAAGCACATCTCCGCTTCCTGCTGTTGCCATTCCAGAATTTCCAGTTGAATTGTAATAACATATTCCTTCTGGTGTAGCGATACAGCTATGTGCGCCTTTCAGTAAAATAAAACATTTTAGCTTCATAGCTTTTTGCTTTTGAAGTATATTTCTTTCAAAATCATTAGAAGTTTTTCCAAACAATCTTTCGAACTCTTTCGGATGAGGTGTTAAAATTGAGTCTTTTGGTATTTTAGTTAACATATTTGGATTCATGGCTATAATGTTTAAGGCATCTGCATCCAACACTAATGGTTGCTTTGAATTTTGCAATAATTTACCAAAGGCCTTTTCAGTTTCAGTTGCCAAACCCAGTCCACATCCAATGCCAATAGCGTTATATATATCAGTTTTAGGAAAACTGCTAATATAAGAATCGTTATTATCTGTAATTACCATGGCTTCGGGAATACTCGTCTGTAAAATTTCATAGCCGCAAGATGGTGTATAAACGGTTGCTAATCCACATCCTGATTTCAAGCAAGCAAAAGTTGAAAGGACGGCAGCACCAATCTTCCCTCTACTGCCCATAATTAAAAGAGCATGTCCAAAATTTCCTTTATGCTCAAATTTTTTTCTTTTTTTATAATGCGATAATGCTACTTGAGGCGTTAAAAGATAGCTGTCAGAACTTTCGCTAAAATAGTATTCTTCCGAAAGATGAATCGTTTTTGCAAACCATTCCCCAACATATTTATGATTTTCAGGGAACATAAAGGCTAATTTGGGTTGTTCAAAAGAGAAAGTGTAATTGGCATTGAAGATGACGCCTGTTGAAGACGCATCTCCAGAGAGTCCAGAAGGAATGTCAACGGCTACTCGGATTACATTCAACTTATTTAAAAAACGGACTAAATTTTTAAAGAAACCACGTAGTTCGCTTTTGAGACCAGTTCCAAAAAGAGCATCTACAACAATAGAATCGTTTTCAATGGATGGAAAATCGTCACTATTTGACACTGTTAAAATTTTAAGATCACTAATCTTATGGATGGCATTAAGATTTGCTTCATTATCCTTAGATCTTTTAATAGGCAGTGCTTGCGCTATGACATTAACTTTGTATGATTCTTGATGCAGGAGTCGACTGATTACAAAACCGTCACCGCCATTATTACCATTTCCACAAAAGATATAAATTGGAGTCGTTTTATTTGGAAACTGTTTGATAAACCAACCTACAAAAACATTAGAAGCACGTTCCATCAATTCTAAAGAAGTAATGCGTTCGCGCTCGATCGTAAACGTATCCCAAGATTTTATTTGTTTTGTACTGAATATTTTCATTTTTTTGAAATGCTTTGTTCCGAAAATATGTTTTTCTTTCTGGTCAATAAAAAATAATTATCCAGATACTTTCTCACTATTTTATGACTACCAATTAGTTACTCTTAGGTTATTAACAGAATTAAAAGGTTTTTATTTTTTATTTTTAAATAAAAATAAAAAAAAGTACTAAATGTTTAGTTTAGTGCTTACTTTTTCTTTCTTATATGTTTGGCTTCAAACTTTTTTTAGATTTACGAATGGATTACGGATTTGTAGACCATAAAGCGGCACTTTTAAGCATTGCTCTTCTTGGAAGTTTTAAACCAGCAACTATTAATTCTGCAAAATCTTCAGGTTGTAAAACACTATCTTCAGAACCTTTATTAGCAATGCCAAGTTCAATTGACATGTCCGATACAATGGTGCTTGGTGTTAAAGTACAAACTCTAATATTATTTTTACGAACCTCTTTCATCAAGGATTCAGACATTCCAATAACTGCAAATTTTGATGCTGAATACGCAGAGGTGTTTGCATTTCCATTTAATCCTGCTGTCGATGAAACATTAATAATATCACCTTTATTTTGATTTATTAAGTATGGTAAAATTTCTTTAGTTACATAATACATGCCCATAAGGTTGGTTTGAATAATTTGACTCCATTCGCTAACTTCCATTTCGTTAAAAGTCCCAAAAGCTGCAATTCCTGCGTTATTGACTAAAATATCAACCGAGCCTAAGGAATCTAAAATACTTTTAATACCTCTTTTAACTTCCTCATAATTACTTACATCAAAGACAGTATATATAGCCTGGATTTCAAACGTCTCTAATTCAGAAACTGTTTCTTTCAAAACGGCTTCATTTCTGCCAGTTATAGCGATGTCAATTCCTTCTTTTGCAAATGCAATGGCAGTCGCCTTTCCAAGTCCTCTGCCACCTCCGGTAATTATTGCTTTTCTACTTTTTAAATCTTTCATTTGCGTTTTATATTATTTTTAAGGATCAGTATTTATGAAATTATTTGTTCCGTGTTTAAAATAGTAAAGTAGTATTTAGAAGCTGTACTATTTTCTGAAGTATAAGTATATTAAAAAAGCGCAAGCGTTGATTACTTGCGCTTCATTAGCTATTTTTATATTGGTCGTTAAAGGCCGTTTTTATTTTTTTGTTCTTTTATAGTAAGAGACGATACTTGCTTTTGCTAATGTGTTATTCCAAAGGTAATATCCAACTACTGCAGGATTAGTTTTTTCGTCTAGTCCCAGTTTATCTGTTTTTAAGGCATGTACTGTAATGATATATTGGTGTAAACCATGGCCTTCAGGAGGACAAGGTCCGCCGTATCCATTCATTCCATAATCCGTGATACTTTGAATAACACCTTCAGGTGTTAAGTTCAGTTCCATATTTCCTGCGCCAGATGCTAATTCGGTTGTGTTTGACGGAATATCAAATACTACCCAATGCCACCATCCACTTCCAGTAGGAGCATCTGGGTCGTACATTGTTACTGCGAAACTTTTAGTTCCTTCTGGAGCATTTTTCCAAGATAACTGTGGAGATTGATTTTTTCCTGTACAGCCAAAGCCGTTAAATTCTTCCGTGATTGTTGCTTCTCCACCTAAATCAGTACTAGACAAAGTAAATGTACTTTGACTGAATATTGAACTTGAAAAGGCAATTAATACTGCTAAAATAATATTTGATTTCTTCATGATATTTGGTTTTAATTATAGGATAAAGATAGGAAGGATCATAGAAGATGTTGTGTTTGATTCAGTTCAAAAAGTAGTGATAAAAGTTCAATTTGATTGATATTGTTTTGGGGTCATTCCAAATTTCACTTTAAATGCTTGAATGAAATTTGATAAGTTTTCATAGCCAATTTCCTCAAAAATATCTGAGGATCGCTTCGATTTATTTTTTAAAAGGAAGGCAGCATGCTCAAGTCTTTTCTCTTGAAACCATTTACTTGGTGAATTGTGAAAATGTTTTTCAAACTCTCTTTTGAATGTTGACACACTCATATTTGATAAAAAAGAAAGTTCTTTTATGGTAAGTTTATTTAATTGATTACTCTCAATGGTCTGGATAAATTTTTGGTTTTGATTATCACCATCACTAATTAAGGAATACAAAAAATCGACCCCATTAAATTCAATGAGGTAGAGCATTATTTCCTCAAACTTAGCATCTAAAATATGTTTTTGAATCGATTTAGAAAGTTTAGAGATGTCTAAAAGACTATTTGAAAATCTTTTTATAAATGAGTCATAATTGAATGAATACGTAGAATAGAATACGTTTGAGCCTGTTGGACGAAGCTCAAATTTCCGTATAAATTTTAATACGGCTTCATTAGAGAAGAACAATAGAATACTTTTATAATATTCTTGAACATTAGAAAGTTTTTCTGTCATTAAGCAATGGCCTGACTTCATCAATAGAAATTGAGAGTTATTAATTGCATATGAAGAATTGTCAAAAAACACTTCCTTTGTTCCCTCTTGAAGAAAACTAAACGTGTTTTTATTGAGTACGATTTCTTGTTTTGAGATTTCTTGAGTACTTTCATAATCATAAACCTCAATAGACAGCGTAGAGTTCAAATTTAAATCGTCGGGTAAAGTAATTGTCTTCATTGCCTTTTGTTCATATTTAATGTGTTTGGATTGCTGTTTTGGTTAGCACTAAATTAATAAAAGAAATTGAACCAGAGAGAAATGCGCAAGATTTTCTGGTTACACGAAGAACTATATATTCTAGTTTTAAAAAGAGGAATTTATAAATAGGGATTCTAGAAGAAAAGTGATTTCGAAAGACAAAGTAAGTTTAAATCATTAGGTGTATTTTTATTGAATGACACGTTATATAGGTTTTTAAATCAATACAAGGCAAGATTATAAGTATTATGAAGTTCAGTATATTGAATGGAATATAGGTTGTTTTGTGCTACAAAGTTAAAAGTAAAATATTATTTTGGTTTTACAGTTTATTCCTTCTCAAATTCAATAATTAAAATCTTACCATTTCTTAAAATGGTTATTGGAATCACATCTCCTTTATCATACTCTTTTAACTTTTTCTTTATTTTACTTCGAAAATCAAATGTGCTAAAATCAGTTCCTGCAAAATCTAATATAATATCCCCTCCAATTATGATCTCTAACCCATCAATAGTTGCATCTATAGTACCTGCGCGAAGGCCTATTTTATTAGCCATTCCTTTAGAAGATAAGTTGAGAATCAATAATCCTGATTCTTTTGGAACATTGAGTACCTTGGCTATATTTCCAGTAATGATTATAGATTCCATACCTGTCCAAATGGTAGGTTCTTCCTTCAGTAATTTTTTCGCTGTATTGGATGATACGGCGAAACCTATTCCATTAAATCCACCTGATAAAGTGTAAATGCTATTAGTGATTCCAACTACTTCTCCTTTAATATTAAACATAGGACCACCTGAGCTACCATGGTTTATAGCAGCATCGGTTTGAAGAAATTCAATGTTATAAAAATCATCACTAAAACCCTTATGAATATGTCTTCCGCTTAATATCCCTTTTGATATAGATTGTTTGAGACCATATGGTGCTCCAAGGATAAAAATATCCTCACCTATTCTAAGCATATCAGAATTTCCAATTTTAGCTACTTTTACATCTTTTAAAATAAAATTTCCTTTAATCTTTATTAATGCTATGTCAGCTAAAGGATTGTTGGTTAATACTTCGGCTTCGTAAATAGCTCCATTTAAAAACTCTACTTTCACCAATTCTGCAGCTTGTACGATATGGGATGCGGTCCAGATTATTCCTTTTTCAGAAATTAAAACACCAGATCCTTGTAAAGATTTAGCGACCAATGTTAGTTTGTTTTTTGTTGTCTTTGGAGATACACTTAATACATTTATAACTACTACTGAAGATTTAACGCTTTCATAGCAGTCTGCCAAGTTTTGTGCGATACCAATAAATGTAATAAAAAAATAAAAAAGAGAGACTAGTACTTTCATCATATTTATTATTTTTTAAGAAAAGTTTCTTAAAATAGAATTGGGAAGCCAGAGATTCTTGTTTCCTATGTTGAGATTAATTTAAATCATTAATTCAATTTTTTAAAAATTCTATTGCTAGAATATAAAAAACAAATGAATTTTGACTAAAATTTATGTCAATCCCAGCATAACAATCTTACTTACTTTTCAGCAACTAAAACCAATATTGTCAATGCTAGAGCACCAGGATGTTCCAATTTTTAAAAAAAAAGTATGATATCACTTTTTGGCCACGTATAGTTTTTATTTACAAATTTATTACGAAGTATGCATAAAAAAAATGGCTAAAAAGACTTAGGATACTTTAGAGGTTTTGCGCTATCACAATCTATGTTTATATTTTTCAAAGAACGCTTCAGTTGTTAATTATGCAGCTAAAATACGATTGCATTTCAGTTTATAAAATGACTGATGTCAATTGATGTGTTTTTTTATTTAAGTATCAAATTCAAATTCAAAGAACAAATTAAGTTTTAGTTATAATATTTTTTGAGGATAACTTTATTGTAAACAATAACCCTAACTTCATTAATGAAATAAGGGTTATTATGATAAAATTTTGAGAAGTCACAATAACTTCTATGCATATTCTATACTATAGTGTATTTGAAGTTCGTTTTTAACATTGTAAACTCCTGGGGCATTATATGCAGCTGTTTCTGCTTCTTCTTTCTCTTTAATAGAATGTACTTTTCCACGTAATGTTACAGTATGACCATGAGTTTCAAGAATAATAGCATTTGAATCAATGGTTGCCATTCTATGAAATGCTTTTTTGATTCTATTTTTTACTTCTACGGGTTCAATATTATTTTCTAATTTAATAGAATTACTTACACCTTTTACGCCCAATAAGTTCTTAATAGCGTTTCTTGCAGCATTTTTTTGGAACATCCATTGTACTTCACCCGATAAATAAACCCAGCCATTTTGAACCTTTATGGCGATATCATCTTCCGGAACAGAAGAGTTCCATTCAAAAGCACTTACAACTGCTTTTGCAATTTCTTTATCTGTTTTTTTGTAATTAATTCCGTAAATAACTTCGATATCCTCAGCTACGGCTTTTACCCCTTCAACACTTTTTACTGCTTCTTCTGCTGCTAGTTTTTTGGAGTAATTATTAACCACACCACTTAGGGTTACTACACCGTCTTCAACAATAACTCCAATTTGAGTTTCATCGATATTGGGTTGCCACGCTAATTCGTCTAGTACATCGTCTTTAATCTCTGCATCTGTTTTCATGATTTATATAATTTTAATTGAACATTTATTAATGTCTTTCAAATGTATCTTTAGTGTAAGGTGTTGAAAATGATCTGTATCAGTTGATGTATTTTTTAACATTTTTAATTTTATTAGTTTAATGACCTAAGTCATTTTGTTTTCTTTTTTCATATACTTCCTTTGTATATAAATATATTAGATGATAAAATGAAGAGTCACAATTATGTGAATATGTAACAATTTCATTTAACCATTTGATAACAAATAGATTCAGATGAAAAAGAGAAAATATCTTCTAGTACTTTTGTTATTTACATGTATGTTTTTATTGGAAAGTTGTGGACCTGTAGTTCTTTCTTCTAGCTTAGAAACAGCTCCGCCATCTTGGTTCTATCCAAATAGGGTGGAGGCAGTTAGGTATGTCTATTTCCCTGATCATATGATTTATTACGATTTATCACTTCGCAGTTATATTTATTTAAATAATGGAGTTTGGTTATCAGTTAAAGTATTGCCTTCCCGTTATAGAACTATCAATCTCAATCGTAGTAGATTTGTTCGCATAAAAAATTATAGAGGAGATAATATTTCTAATTATCACAGAAATACTAATACAAATCGAAGAAGATCAAGTTCGCAAAGCAATACAAGAAGTAGAAGGAATTAAGTAGCTTAAACGAAAATGAAGTAATTGTTAAATTGAAAACCATATCGAAATGAAAAAAATAATAAACCTGCTATTGGTATTAGCTATAATTGGCTGCAGTAGCCAAAAAAAAGAAGAACGGCAAGCGGACAATAATCAACAGAAAAAAGATAAAACGATTGTTACACCCAAAGAAAAGTGGGATGTACATAAAGAATATGACAAATTTGGAAATCTTATAAAGTATGATTCTATTTATTCTTGGTCGTATTCAAATGTTAAGGGCGACTCTCTTCAAGTTAATTTAGACAGTATTATGAATTCTTTTCAAGGGTATTTTGATAAAAATGTGCCATTTAAATGGAATGAAGACTTCTCCTTTTTCCCTAAAAAGGATTCCCTTTTTATGAGTAATTTTTTTAAAGATGATTATTTCTTCAGAAAATGGCAAACTCAACATTCTGAGTTGGAGAAAATGATTAAAAGAATGGATGCTGAACGAAATGCCTTCCTAAAGAAGTTTTATCCAGGATTAATGGAGTCCAGAGATAAAAACTAATCGAGCACAATAAAATTCAATTAAAATTAAAAACCCTTAACTAACTTATTAAATATCAATTAGTTAGCTAAGGGTTTTTATTGGTGGAGACGCCGAGAATCGAACTCGGGTCCAAACAAGCAGCCAAAAAGCTTTCTACATATATAGTTCTTATTTAATTTTCGTCTAAAAACTGATTAAGAACAATCCATTTTTAGCTTATCTTCTTTAGCTTCAAAAACTTGCCAAAGCTACAAGTTTTCTATGTTTATTTTTACGATGCCCAAAAATGAAGCGCCATAAACCAAGGCTTTTCATGGACATAAAGCTTGCACACCTTGTGTGCCGAGGCTAATCCTACTATATTTCGGATTAAGCAGCTAAAGCGTAGTTATCTTCGCCGTTTAAAAAGTTGAAATAAGTTTTACAAGAATAATTTCATTCCTTGATATGCTTACAAATTCACTGACCTTGCTGTCAAAACCAGTCGTCCCCAAAATGTCAAAGATGTACTTATAAAAAAAAATACAGATTGCAAAAGTATAAAAAAATCAGTTGCTAATCTCTTTAAATTCTAATATCTTCGAGCAAATATTATACCACAATATATTATGAAGTTTGGCATTATTAAAGAACGTAAAAATCCACCAGATAGGAGAGTTGTTTTTTCTCCAGAAAAGTTAAAAGAGTTTCAAAAAAAATTTCCAGATTCGGAGATTAATGTTGAAAGTTCTGATATTCGAGTTTTTTCTGATGAAAGTTATGAGGAAATGGGCTTGAAAGTTACAAATGATGTTTCTGATTGTGATGTTTTATTTGGGGTAAAAGAAGTTCCTATTGAGGCTTTAATCGATAATAAAAAATATTTTTTCTTTAGCCATACGATTAAAAAACAACCTTATAATAGAAAGTTATTAGCAGCAATTTTAGAGAAAAATATTGAACTGTTTGATCATGAAACCATCATTAAAGAAAATGGTGCGCGTTTAATTGGTTTTGGACGTTATGCTGGAATCGTGGGTGCTTACAATGGTTTTAGAGCATTTGGATTAAAAAATGAAACATTTAATTTGCCAAAAGCAGCAACTTTAGACAGTCAAAAGGAACTAATAGCGACACTAAATAAAATCAACTTACCGAGCATTAAAATTCTTTTAACAGGAAACGGAAAAGTGGCGTACGGTGCTAAAGAAATGTTAGATGGAATGCATATTAAACAAGTTTCTGTTGATGATTATTTAAATAATTCATTTGAAGAGCCTGTTTATTGCCTTGTAGATGTTTTAGATTATAACAAACGCAAGGACGGGGAAGTAATTAATAATTATGATTTTTATAAGCATCCAGAAAAATATGAATCAGATTTTATGGGTTTTGCAAAAGTAACTGATTTTTTTATTGCTGGTCATTTTTATGGCAATGGAGCACCCTATCTATTTACGAGAGAAGATGCAAAATCTAAAGATTTTAAAATAAAATTTGTGGCAGATATTTCTTGTGATGTAGATGGGCCCGTGGCTTCAACATTAAGAGCATCCACAATTGCAGAACCTATTTATGGTTACAACCCCGTAACTGAATCTGAGGTAGATTATAAAGATAAAGGCGCTATCGTAGTAATGGCAGTAGATAATTTACCTTGTGAATTACCCAAAGATGCCAGTGAAGGTTTTGGCGAACTATTTTTAGAAAATGTAATTCCTGCTTTTTTTAATAATGACAAAGATGGTATTTTAGAACGTGCTAAAATGACAGAGAACGGAAAGCTTACTAACCGTTTTTCATATTTACAGGATTATGTAGATGGAAAAGAATAATGTTACAAGATAAACAGTTTCTCATAGATTTAGCAAAGATGAAAATGCCTTTTGGTAAATATAAAGGTAGGTTTTTGATTGATTTGCCGGAACATTATATTGTTTGGTATAAAACTAAGGGTTTTCCTGCGGGTAAATTAGGAAAGCAAATGGATTTAGTTTATGAGCTCCAATTAAACGGACTTGAGGATATTGTAAGGGAAATAAGAAGGAAATTTTAATTTTTTTATTTAATAACAACACCATATGCAATATGCGCAATTCCTAGAATAGAAAGAGAGGAATACCAGTAGGCCGGTATTAACATGCACATAACTGCTAAAAGCAGACTTAAACCAGATAAAATTAACAGGTTTTTTCGTTCTTTATTCTTGAATAGAAATAGTAAAACTGCGTAAAGAAATAGAAAAATAGGAGTGAGGTGGTCTATTAAACCAGCACTCAGTACTAGCATTAATAGTGTGAAAATAACTATAATGTAGAGGATATATTTTCGAGATGCAACTTTTGTTTCTCTATTCCAAAGCTTGTGTTGAAATTTTTTAGCACTTCTTTTTCCGCCAAAAAACAAGGCTAAGGACGAAAATAAAAAGACCAAAAGAACTAGGGCGATTATTAATGCTTCTATAATTTCTGGAGATAACGTTCCCATGGGATTATCATCAATTAAAAAACCGACTAAAATAGTTTTTATTAAATATCCTGCAATAAAAAAATAAGCTCCAATAAGAATGCTTGTAAAACCTTTTAAATAGAAATTAATTTGAAAAGTATTGTGCATATCTCTAGTATTTATTGGCTAATATACAAAAATGAATTCTGCGAAAAAATTCATTCTAAATGAACCGGAACAAATTAAATCTATTTTAGTGCTTTTATTAATTTTTACTAAACGGAATGTTTTTGAAGTTGTTTTATTATGATGGGTAAAATTAATTTTACCCTGAAATATAGATGCTATTTTCTCTATAAACAAAACGATATTTATAAATTATTAATCGTTTTTCTAATAGCGACTAAATTAGTTAAAAGACCTTCTAAATTGTCTAAATGCAGCATATTTGCACCATCACTTTTTGCATTTGCAGGATCGAAATGAGTTTCTATAAATAACCCGTCAACATTATTTACAATTCCCGCTCTGGCAATCGTTTCGATCATTTCTGGTCTTCCTCCAGTAACCCCAGCAGTTTGATTTGGTTGTTGCAATGAATGTGTAACATCTAAAATTGTTGGAGCAAATTCACGCATTTCAGGAATTCCTCTAAAATCAACAATCATATCTTGGTAGCCAAACATAGTCCCCCTGTCTGTAATCCACGCTTTATTAGAACCCGCATCCTTTACTTTTTGCACAGCATGTTTCATTGCACCTGGACTCATAAACTGTCCTTTCTTTAGATTGACAACTTTTCCAGTTTTTGCTGCTGCAACGACTAAATCCGTTTGACGCACTAGAAAAGCAGGAATCTGCAAAACATCTATATATTCCGCTGCTCTAATAGCATCAGAAACTTCATGAATATCTGTTACCGTTGGTACATTAAAAGTTTCTGAAACTTTGCGTAAAATTTTTAATGCTTTTTCGTCTCCAATTCCTGTAAAACTATCAATTCTGCTTCTGTTTGCTTTTTTAAAACTTCCTTTAAAAATAAAAGGGATGGCTAATTTATCAGTAATCGTAATTACTTTTTCAGCAATTCTTAAGGCCATTTCTTCACCTTCAATTGCGCAGGGTCCTGCTAAAAGAAAAAAGTTATTAGCGTTTGTGTGTTTTATATTTGGAATTTGAGATAAAATCATTTGTAAAAATTTTGCACAAAAATACATAAAAATTAGGTGTTATAATGCGATAGGTTTTAAGATTCTGAACTAAGAGCGGGAAGATGGGTATGTTGTTTTCTAAATAGTGTTTTGAAGATTGTTTTCTATTATATTGATTATATTTATATTTTTAAAATGAAAATAAAATGAAAAAAATATCGATCGCTTTAGTGGCATTAGCATTTATAATTTCTTGTAACAGTTCAAAAAATGTCAGTGAACAAATTGTAAATTCTGTAAACACTAAAATAATTGAAAGTGTATTTTTTATAGATTCAGTAACGGTTAAAAAACATTTATATACTCTTGCTTCTGACGATATGGAAGGTAGGAAAGCAGGAACCGCAGGTATTGAAAAAGCTGCAAAATATATAGAAAATGAGTTTAAGAGAATTGGTTTAACCACTTTTGAAAGTTTAGAAACCTATAGACAAACCTTCAACTTTAAACCTAGAAGTAGTAAAGAAGAAATTACGAGTGCCAATATTATAGGAGTTTTAGAAGGCAAAAGTAAAAAAGATGAATATGTAATTGTTTCTGCACATTATGATCATTTAGGAGTGAAAGGAAAAGGAGAAGATAAAATTTACAATGGTGCGAATGATGATGCTTCTGGAGTTACAGGAGTTTTAGCATTGGCTGAATATTTTAAGAAAGTTGGGAACGAAAGAACGATTGTTTTTGTTGCTTTTACTGCTGAAGAAATGGGTTTAATTGGTTCTACTCATTTCGGGAAAGGTATTGATGCTAACAAATTTGTAGCAGGAATTAATTTAGAAATGATTGGGAAAGTGCCAAGTTTTGGGCCAAATACGGCGTGGTTAACAGGTTTTGAACGTTCAGATTTTGGTAAGATTATTCAAAGGAATTTAAAAGGAACAGGTTACCAATTATTTCCTGATCCCTATAAAAATTTTAATTTATTTTTTAGATCAGACAATGCCTCTTTAGCTCGTCTCGGAGTGCCTTCTCATACTTTTTCTACAACTCCTATTGATGTAGATAAAGATTATCATAAAGCTTCTGATGAAGCAGAAACTTTAAATATGACCGTGATTACACAAACGATTCAGGCGGTTGCAAAAGGAACGGAAAGTATTATTAACGGAAAAGATACTCCTACAAGAGTAGTTTTAAACGAGAAAAAATAAGCTTTAAAACAAATATTAAAAATGAAGGTCCTCAACAAATTAATGTTGAGGACTTTCTTTTTCTAGAATACAATTTCCTAAAACTGATATCTAATAGCTAATGCTAAAGAAGAATTTAAACCATCATAATTTCCTGTAATACCAACTTCTGGTCTATAATCTAAAGAAATTAAAATAGGGGCATCAAAATTATATTCAATTCCAACTATTCCAGCACCAAATAAAGAAGAATATCCAGAATCAAAACCTGCACCAAAACCTGCATACCAGTTAAATTTATCTTCTAAATTCCAAACCCATTGATACAAACCTGTACCTTTAAAACTACTGAATTCGTCTCTTAAACCTAAGTTCACTTCTAAACGATTAGAGTTATCTAGTTTCTTTTGATAAGAAATATCAGCACCCAAACCATTTCCGCCACTAAATCTTAAACCAATTGCATTGTCTAAAATTTCTTGAGCGTTTGATGAAAATGTTGTAGCCAAAATAAAGCCAAATCCTAATAATATTTTTTTCATAATTTATTTTTTAAGTTAAAATCAATGCAAATTTAAAAATTAGCTTTTCTAAAAGAAACCAATACGTTTATAGTTTTGTTAAAATATTTTTCTAATTATTAAATACTTTAATTCTAACACCTTCAGAATGACTGCTAAATTCTGGCGCATACATGCTTTGTATAGTTGTAATTCCGTTACTGAAATCGCCAGTATTGTTTACGCTTACATCATACTCAAAAACATAAATACCTTTTGGTAATTGATCAAAAAAGAAATTAGTTGTAGCATCTTTTGTGCTTTGATAATAGCCTAAATTGTCTTGCCATTTGTATTTTGATAACACATGTATTGGTTCAACACCAGAAGCTCTCATATCTTTCATATGTATAAATTCCATATTTCTATCACTTCTTAATTCAATTCGGACAGTAATCAAATCACCTACTTTCAACTTCGTATTTTTATCGATTTCTTTTAATTCTTTGCCAGCATCAGAATTTACTTTTAGGAATAATTTTTTATTGATTTTTAAAGGAGTTTTTGCAGAGGTAATTTTGTCTAAATCTTCAAAGTACTGCCAATACAAACCTCCCCAAGTAACTCCGGTTCCTTTTTTATTGATGGTGACTTCGGCCATATCGGGTTTAATTTGATCTCCATTCCAAGAAGTTTTAAAGTAACCTGTTCCAGCTTCTAGTTTTACAGCTGGCATTTCTGCAGTATTTATTTTCTGATTACCGACTTTAATATCTACCATTTCTGTAATGGAAAACCAATCATTGCCGTTCAATAAGATGGCATATATAGCTTCCGTAGTTGCTTTGGTGGTTTTCCAGTTGTTGGTTTGCTTATTTTTTAACAACCAAATTTTTAGATTATCTATGGTTTTTTTATCATTCTCGATTTCAGAAAAAGTTTCAATCATCAAAGCTTGCGTTTCCACAGGAGCTTGATAGTAGAGAAATCCAGCAGTATTTTCTTTCCAGTACATTCCTAATTCATCTGAAGTGATAGAATTTTCTTTTAATGATTTTACAATTTTATGAGCAACTGCTTTTTGTTCATTTCTAAAAAGTGACAACGCGATTTGACCTTTGGCGTATAAATTAAATTCATTCCAATATTTTGTAGTTTGATTCTGATAATAATCAACTGCCGCTTGAGTTTTATCATCCAATGAAATATTCGCATAAAAACTTCGCATGTACAAATATTGAATTAAAAAATAATTTAAATTATTTTTTGATAAAAACTCTTTGTAAGCGATTTCTCCTTTCTTTTTTGTTTTTGAACTTTCTTTAATTTCTGAGGCTCTTTTTAATAGTTGTGTATATACCGCTAAAAATTCGCTGTTTAAATACTCAAGAGCTTTTTCAATGATGTTTTTAGTTGTTTTGTTAAAATCAGTAATTCCTAACTTTTGTAAATGGCTAAAACCTGTAACAATATGTTGCGTGATAAACTTACTTTCATATCGTCCGCCTTTAAACCAAGGAAACCCGCCAGAATCCATCTGAATATCTTGCAATTTATGAATTGTTCTTTCTTGCTCATTTTTCATTTTTGATAGATCGAATAACATCGCAATTCGTTTCTTCTGTTCAGTTTCTGATGCTGCATCTCTTACCCAAGGGGTTTCTTGAATGATGATTGATTTTAATTCCTCATTTTTTTCTAAGTTAGATAGTAAAGCGTCAGAAGTTTTCCAAGCATCAAAAACTGCTTGAATTTTAGGATTGGAATTTGCTACAAAACTCGCTAGCGTATTTGCATAATACTTAGAAAACATTTGTTCTGAGCATGCATAAGGATATTCCATTAAATAGGGTAAAGATTGAACTGCATACCAAACAGGATTTGAGGACATTTCTAAGGTCAACTTATGATTCTTTAAAGTTGATGAAGTATTTTTTTTCAACTTATCGAGGGTAAATGTTTTAGTTTGATTTGAGCGAACCCAAATAGGAAGTGTTTCTGTAACCAACATTTTGTTTGTTAAAATGGGCAATACATTTTGCTCGCCATCGGAAAAAGCACCCGAATTTGCAACAATTTTATATTGAACTGCTTGTACAGTTTCAGGAATTGAGATTTGCCAAGAAACATTTGTGTTTCCATCTTTATCAACAATAAAACTTTTGGTGGAATTTGTATTTTGAAATTCCATATCTATTTTTTTCCCAGAAATAGCATCTGTTAATAGGAGCTTCGCTATACCACTTAATTGATTGTTGGTTAAATTGGTGATTTTAGCACTCAATGTAATTGTATCTTTTTCACGCAAGAATCTTGGTACATTGGGAACCACCATTAATTCTTTTTGAGTGATTGTTTGCAATGTTTTTGATGACGATTTTAAATCAGTTGTATGCGCTAATAATTGTAATTTCCATCTTGTTAACGCCTCTGGCATCACAAAATAAAAACTTACTTTTCCATTTTTATCGGTTTTTAATTGAGGGAAAAAGAAAGCAGTTTCTTTAAAATTCTTTCGTATTTGTATCTTTTTTAAAGAAATTTTTTCTTTGGTATTATCTTCAATTTTCATGAAAGCTATTTCTTCAAGTTCTTCAACCTCTAGTCCATCTGCCATTTCAATTTCATCCGTTTTTCCTTTTTCGGAAATACCAGACATTCTTTTCATCATAAAATTCCTATTTCGTGCAAATCTAAAACCAAACCATTTATAGTTTTCGTTTGCGATTGATGGAAGTCCAAAATACTTTCTTTGATTATTTTGGATATTAAAACGAGTGTTTTTAAAACTAGTATTTGCTTTAGAAACATTGTAGGAGTAATAATTAGTTTTGGGAGTTATTGGGTTGAATTTCCAATTATGCGCTTTAAATTCATCTAAAGAAGCATCGTACATAGAAGCTAAAACTTCTGCTGTAAGTGCATCATTTTTGTCGTTTTTAACGGTAAAACTCCAAGTTTCTTTTTGTCCTGGTTGTAATTTGTCTCTAAAAATGTTGGTTTCAATTTCGATGCTTTCCTGTTTTTCAGGAACACTAATTAGTACGTTTCCACTTTCAAAATAATTATAATTTACAAAGTGATATTTAATTGCAAATCCGCCAATATCTTCTTTATGCACAGAAACTTTAATTGTTGTTGTACAATTGTTTAGTTTGATGATTTGTGTATCTACAATTTTATGATCTTTCTCAATTTGAACAAAAACACTCATGTTTTTTGAAGCAGAACCAATTTGTAATTCTACTTCATCTCCAATCTCATAAAACGTTTTATTTGTATTGATAAAAAACAATTTGTTATCTGGAATTTTTTTCTCTTTTGATGAGAAGAGGGTAAACCTTTTTTCATCTTTTACTTCTTGGCCAAACTTATCTTTGCTATTTAAAACAACCATGTATTTTCCGGAAATCCAGTTTTTAGTATTTTTTAGAATAATTTCTTTAGAGATTGATGTGTCAAAGTTTATACTGAAAACTAGCTCTACTTTTTTCCATTTATTTTCATCACTTTCATTATCTGTATAGGCGTCATGTGGAAATAAAGTTCTGAAGGTATTTTCTGAAATATCTTGATAATCAGGAGTAGGCCAAGGTCTTTTTCTAAGAGGGTTTTTAGGTGATTTTAATTTATAAATTTTGATACTTCCTTTGGCTGTTACAAACTCATCATTTAAGTTTTTAGTATCAATTTTTAAAGCGGTCTCTTTTTTGTTTTTATCAATCTTATCTTGTGTATAAATAGTTGCGATTAAAGTGTGATACCCGACTTTTACAATAGTTGATGCACTTCTAGTCTCTCCATTAATATCTGTAACATTCGCTGTGATTTCGTAATTAAAAACGGGGAGATTTTCTTTTAAAACATTTTCATCAGGAATGGCTTTAAATTTTATTTCAAAATTTCCTGATGTATCTGTGCTACTTTCTCCGTTTGTAATTTCTTGAGTTTCACTTATAGGATTTGGTCTGTACCAAGAATACCAGTTTGGATATTGTGCTTTTCTATAAACCCTATATACCACTTTTGCATCTGTAATATTAGCACCTGAAAAAGTTTTTGCAAAACCTTTAATCGTAATAATATCGTTGATTTTAAAACTTTTTTCTGTAGGATTAAATTTAGTTTCAAATTTTGGCCTTTTGTATTCTTCGACAGAAAAGAAATACTTATCAAAGGTAAAGCCTAATTCCTCAGAATTTGTATTTTGTAGTTTTGAGGTTATTGAGTATTCACCCGTTAAGCCATTATTTGGAATTATAAATTCACCAGCAACAGATCCAAATTCGTTCAGCTTTAAATCTATTTTTTTGACTTCTTGATTATTTACATCTTTTAAAATAACTTCAACATATTCATTTTTAAAAACTTCAGATTTGTTACCTTGTTTTTTAATTACAATTGCTTTAAAATAGATCGTTTGCCCAGGTCTATAAATGCTTCTATCGGTAAAAATAAAAGATTTAACCAATGTAATTTCCTCGGTATGATGCTTCTTCTGATTACTTTGATTGTATAAATTATGATTTTCGAAATGGGCACTATCATCCTTCGTTGTTACTGAAATTAAAACATCTCTGTAATAATCTTTACTTTTAAAATAAGCAAACCCGTTTTTGTCTGTAATTAATTTTTTATCTATTGATACACCTTTTTGTTTATAGGCACTTTTAAGATGTATGTTTGCATTTTTTATGGGTTCTCCTGTATTTCTGTGTACAATTTGATAATTATACTTTCCTTCAAAAGTATTTTCGACTAAACTTAAATTAGTTGCTTGAATATAAGAGACCCCAAACATAGAATTCTTTTTTAAATCTTGAGTATCTGAAGCAAGAATTAAATAAATTCCATTGTCAAATTTTGGAACAATTACTTCTGTTGTGTGTTGTAAATAATCGTGGTCATTTCTTAATTGATGTTGCCAAGTTTTACTTTTTTCAAGCTTATTTAGAAAAGCTTTTTTCTCTTCTAATTTGTACAATTTATTAAATGTTAATTGTTGTTTTAGATTGATTTTATAGCTCGAAAAAAATAATGTATCAAGATTTTTATAAGTAATTAATACTCTCGAATTTTTTCCGATGGGTATATATGCTTCAGCTTTTATAAAAAGCGTTTTTTCTTCAATTTGAGATTTTAAAATACGACACTTTTTAGCTCCGAAACTGCTTGGATACTTATTGATTACTTCATTACAAATAACAATTGCTTTTTCGTTTTTAAATCTAGTTTTTTTGGTTTCAGATGTATTTAAGTTCGCTTGTTTTTTGAACAAATTCGCAATTTCAAAAGCATATAAACCACTAGCGCTATGGTTTGTAATTTCTTTCTTAGAAGTTTGTAAAGTATTTAGTAGGATGGGTTCTTTTTCATTGAAATTTGAATGTTTGAATACAAAGTTTAATCTTTGGATATCAATTTCTGAAAGTGCATTTTTATTATTTTCTTTGAGGTGAAAATCAATAAGGTTTTGATATAGTTTAAGTGCGTTTAATTGCAAAGAGAGACTATCTTTTGAAGTTATGTTTAATTTAGAATAAGTATGTGCGTCCTTTAAAAATGAAGCATTATTTATCACAAATTTATAAGACGGTTTTGTAATTGAATTTTCTGAAGATTTATAAAATTGTAAAGCATTATTCGCTAAAAAATCATAGAGTGTTGGTCTATAAATGCTAGATTCTTTATTGATTTGTAAAATATCAGCAAATTCTTCAATTTTAATATGCTGAAGTTGTTCCGGGTGCATCAAAGAAGTATCAAAATAAGTGTGAATTTCTTTAAATAAGGTATTTATATCCCAAGTTCTAAAATCAGCTGAGTCAATCTTGTATTCGACTTTTGTTCTATTGTAGAATTTGTATAAATTCTCTTTAAAGTATTGCCAATATAGATTTGCTAAAATATTCTGTAAAATATTTTTTGTTGGGAATTTACTTATAGAAATTTGTTTTTTAAAGTTGTTTATAACTCTTAGCTTAGCATCTTCCTCTAGTTTTAAAGAAAATTTACTTTTATAAAAAAGTGATTTTATAATTTGGGGATTATTATTTTCTTTATCTGATTTTATAGAGATTTCTTGCACAATTTGTAATGCGGATTTTGGTAAACCATCTGCCTCAAATTGCTCAACTTTCAGCCAAAGGTCTTTAAAATCATTTTGTGCATTCATGATTAAAGTAAAGAAGATAATCATTAATAAAGTTGCTGTAATTTTTTTCATAATTAATAGATTTGTATTACCAAAATGCGCTTTCATCCGTTTGTAAAACGGGCTATATTTAGTAAATAGATCTTTTGAGTTCTTAAACCTAGTTTTTAATCGAGTTTCGTTCTAAAGATAATTAATATTGCAGAAAGCTTTTGTATTTTTACTTTTTATAATTCTTTTATATGAACATTCATTTTATTGCTATTGGAGGAAGTGCAATGCACAATTTAGCAATTGCTTTACACCAAAAAGGATACCAAGTTTCTGGAAGTGATGACGCAATTCATAATCCATCAAAATCTAGATTAGAGAAATACGGTTTACTTCCTAAAGAATTTGGATGGTTTCCAGAGAAGATTTCATCAGAGTTAGATGTTATTATTTTAGGCATGCATGCAAAGAAGGACAATCTAGAATTGTTAAAAGCCCAAGCATTAGGATTGAAAATTTATTCATATCCAGAATTTTTATATCAACAATCGAAAGATAAAACACGCGTTGTAATTGGTGGCTCTCACGGAAAAACTACGATTACTTCAATGATTTTACATGTATTAAATTATCACGATAAAAAAGTTGATTACATGGTTGGTGCGCAATTAGAAGGTTTTGAAACCATGGTTCATTTAACAGAAGAAAATGATTTTATTGTCTTGGAAGGGGATGAATACTTGAGTTCGCCAATTGACATGCGTCCGAAATTTCACTTGTATAAACCAAATATTGCTTTGTTAAGCGGTATTGCTTGGGATCATATCAATGTGTTTCCTACGTTTGAAAATTATGTAGAACAGTTTAGAATCTTTACAGATTCCATGATCAATGGAGGAAGTATGGTGTACAATATAGAAGATGAACAGGTAAAAGAGGTTGTTGAATCTTCAGAAAATCATATTAAAAAATATCCATATAAAACTCCAGATCATTTTATAGAAAACGGAATTACCTATCTAGAAACTTCAGAAGGAGATTTGCCTCTAGAAATTTTTGGTAAACATAACTTGCAAAATTTAGCAGGTGCGAAATGGGTCTGCCAGCACATGGGAATTGATGAAGATGATTTTTATGAGGCTATTGCAAGTTTTAACGGAGCAAGTAAGCGTTTGGAAAAGATTGTAGAAAGCCAGTCAACTGTAATTTTTAAGGATTTTGCACATTCACCAAGTAAAGTAGCAGCAACGACAAAGGCGGTAAAAGAACAATATTCTGAAAGAACAGTTTTAGCTTGTTTAGAATTACATACCTATTCTAGCCTAAATGCTGAATTTTTATCAGAATATAAAGGGGCATTAGATTTTGCGGATAAGGCGGTTGTTTTTTATTCTCCAGATGCTGTAAAAATTAAACAATTAGAAGAGGTTACGGAACAACAAATAGCGAGTGCTTTTGAAAGAGATGATTTGATTATTTATACAAATCCGAAAGAATTCAAACAGTTTTTATTGAAACAGGACTTAGAAAAATCTGCTGTGGTTTTAATGAGTTCTGGCAATTATGGAGGTCTAGATTTTGAAGAAGTTAAGCGTTTGGTTTAGGTTTTTTTAAAACCTAATTGAACTAGTTTTTCTTTATGCAAGTCATTATATGTTGTTCTTAGAATTAACCATTTTCTATGTTCTCTGTTCAACATAGATTTGTGAATCATATAATTTACTAATTCCTCTGGTAAATAATGTAGAAAAGCTGCTCTATTTAAATTACAATATAATGCGGGGAATACATATTGAGCAGTACTTACTTTTACAACAGCATCCCAATCTATATTTCCTGATTTTAATTCTCTTTCAATTTCTTTTCTATTTTTTGCTTCCAACGAAATAGTTAAACATTTTCTTATAAAAAAATAAAGCTTCTTTATAGGTCATTCTTAAATATTGTAGAAACAGTTTCTATCATTTCTGCATTATTAGAATACACAAGTTGGTAGCAATTTAAGTTTTCAAACCAATCTAAAAATATTTGAGCATTTTCTGTTATTGGAGAAAGCCAAGAATCGGGTACTAATTGCTGAAATGCATCAATTTTCGAAATTCTATTACAAACTAAGGTAGCATCTTTTTGGTACTTTATAAAAATCAAATCATTACAAGGTAAGTTTGCAAAGAAATCATCATTATTAGGTTTCAAATAACGGACAATTTTATGTAATCTTTTAAAATGATATTCAGCAGAACTTTCTAATTCAGGATACATAGGTAATAAAGTTTCTAAACTACTTTTTTTTATGGAAATAGCCGCAGGGAAACTGTACACTTTTTGTTTTTTTACATCTACAGGAACAAAATCGTCTGCTAAGCATGTGAAGCCATTTGCTTGCAAGATGGCTAAAGAAGTACTTTTTCCATTACCAGAATCACCTAGAAACAGTATTGCCTTCTTACCATCGCTAACTGCTGATGCGTGAAAAACCCCCATCCATTCTTTTTCTTCTTTTTGATGAATCTTTTGAATCAATTCCATTGAGAATTTTCCTTGGAAATAATGAAGATTCTCTGGGCTCCAAGAGCCAATAAATGTGTTATTTACATACAGAAAAATATAGTTGTGATTGATGAAAACCTCAAACTCATTTTGAAATTCAGTGACCTCCTCCATCACTAAATGAGCAAATTTTGGGTGTACGAAAGAAAGTTCTTTGTCGCTTAAAAATGAAATTTTGAAAATAATGTTGTTGATTTTATAATACTTTATAAACTCAAAATTTTTGGGTCTTTTAATATTTCTAAAATCATTTGCCATTTCAATGTTTTCAGACTGTTTTTCTGTAAAGAATTTTTTTTCAAGTTCTAAAATAAAATCTACAGATTTTTCTATAGGAATCTCCAATTCTTTTGAAAGAGTTTTAGCAATTTCATTAACTGGTATCCCGCTGTTTATTTTCTTTAAAATAGCAGCTGCAGTATTTTCTAAAACTACATATTCGTTTTTATCTTTAAACCAGGAAATGGTTTTTTCGTCAAAATATTTATAGAGTACTGTCGTTTCCTTCATACAGGATAAAAGTAGTTATTTTGTACTTATTCGCATAAAAAAATGATTTAAAATTCGAAGTATTTTTATAAATATTTTTTTAAAATCCAGTTCCTGGATCCCCAAGACTTGCTGCCTGAGCCTTTTGTGGATTTAAGATGAAGTATGTTCCCAATGCAGTTAAAGCTGCATATTTACTGTAATTACCTATTATTTTAATAGCATCTTTACGAGTAATTTCTTCGTTTTTAGTGTTTTTTTGATTTTTCATGTCTCATACAGGTCTTTATTAATATTGGATGCTTATTTTTTTGTTAATGGCGCCTGTTTGCGTTGTTAAATGAACAAGGTAAATGCCACTGTTAATATTTGATAATCTAATATTATTCAGACCATTTCCTTCAAACGAATTGTTTAAAACTTGCTGACCAAGTAGATTATATAATTTTATATTTATTTTTCCATGATACAAACCAACAATAGTTAAAGTTGCTCTGTTAGCTTGGAAAATACTTACATTTTCTAAAGCTAAATCTTGCACATTTAAAATTGATTTTTTAGAAGTATGTATATAGAATCTACCTATTCCGCTTAAATCTTTTGTTAAAGAAATTTTGTGGTTATTATCTCCACCCAATGTTGTATATGTATTGTTTTCTTTATCTTCAAGATATACTTTTAGGTCTGGAGGTAAGTTAAGAATTTCAGCAGTAAAGTTAATTTCAAGACCTTTAGCGGCATTGACACCAATAGGGATAATCATGTTCTCATAATCAAAATTTGGTAAAGACTGAATTGCGTAATTATTACCATTATTATCTGAAATTAATTGAGAATAAATGGCAAAGGAATTAGAAACTCCGCCAAATAATTTTCCATCATAACCGGTGTCAAAACCAGTACTCGTTTCAGCTATATAATATATTTCTGCAGTTCTGTTATTTTTACCATCTGTAAGATTTAATTTAATTTCTGGTTTTGAATCACTTTTTTGAAAGGTATCTATTGAATTATGACTTTGATTAGATTCTATAAAAGTTACTGGATTACTAGTTTTAGCTTCAACAAAAAAGCCTTGTCCTGGGGCAATCATAAAATCAGGGCTTGTCCCTGTCGTTTTTGTATCATATGAGGTTCCGTTCCAAATGTAAAAAGTTGATTCTAAATCTGAAGATTGTGTATTTAAGAAAGTCGAACTATTTATATAAGAAGTATAAGGGTTACCCATCAAATTATAGTTATTCCCATTTGTGGCATTTTGCACAAGAGCAACGCTAGCATTTGTATCATCCGTTCTCAGCGCACCTGTAAAAGAAAGATTGCCTACTTCTTCCAACTGTATTGAATATCCTTGAGCATTTTCTAAATTACCAGTAGAATTATTAGTTTGATAAGACCATCCGCTTGTCGTAGACGTCTGAGAGTTGTCATAAGGGGCTATTCCTATACTTACATTATTAGAACTAGTTATAAAAGTATGATTAGATATTAAGTCAGTAATGGTTTCCCCATCAACAGGAGACGAAACAAGATACCATGAATCTGCAGTAGGTAAATTTCTATTGTAAGTAATATCTCCAGTAACTGTAGAAGTGCCCTCTGCTATTAAAGTTCCTCCTGACTCAATAGTAATACTATTTGCTGTTATTGAAGTTCCACTGAATACTGTTGGATAATTAGTTAAACCATTTGGAATAACAATATCATCAGACGCTTCTGGAATAGTTTCAATATTCCAGTTTGTAGCGTTTGTCCATGCATTATTCGTTGCTCCAGTCCATGCAATATAAGAGCCTAAATTAACAGCATTTGCTAAAGAATTGCAATCTGCACCATCCAGGGCATTTTCTCCCGCATAAAAGAAATCGTCTTTATTAAAGTTACCTGCATTCGCTATTTTACCATTTTTTCTTTTTGCATAACTATCTTTATAACTCCAAGTTCCAAAAAAAGAAGAGTCTGTAATTTCGCTTGGGTTACCAAATATGTCAATAATATTTCCATTAGGGTCCTCTACTCTAAAAGAATCATTGCCATTAATGGTGCCTAAGCTAATTCCTATTTTGGTTTTATCAGGGAAAACAGCCTCAAAACTTGTTGTGTCAGTTTTTTTTATCAGATAAACAAATTGGTTTGTAATTGTACCTAAATCTGAAATGTTTTTTGATACCCAGTCTCCAGAGCTAGAATTAGGCCCATTTAATTCTACATCTAAATCATAACCTTGGAAATCAATTGTGCCACTCACATACAGTTCAATAAATCTTGGTAATGAGCCATTATCATCGCTTGTGCATGGGCTATCGGCTAATGTGCCGTCAACAATGGTTGTAATAACAACAGATTGTGCACAAATTTTGTGAAATGGTAGACATAGTGTTAAGGTAAGCGCAATTTTTAAAAAATTTTCTTTTTTCATAATAATTATAATACTTGATTATCCTACTCTTTGGATTTTCGGAATTTTCCCCGTTTTTTATAGTAGTTTCTAGCCTCTACTCTTTGAAAGGTTGAATTTTTATAAAATAATCTTTAACTAATAACAGATAAAGCCAACTACTAATTTATAGTCAGATGTCTCCGGATATAGGTGATTTTCAATGCTCATAAAAGTTTGTATTTTTTTCAATTAATTTGAAAGTAAACAGATATGTTGGTATAAATATCAAACCTGATTTAGGTCATGTATGATTCTTGTTTAAGTGAATTCTAGAGCAGCTTTGCGCTATTGTTTTAAGTAACTTTTAATGACTACTATAACGCAATAAATAGTTCTGATTCTTCAAGTTTTTAGCCTTCACTAATTTTTGGTATTCTGTAATTGAATACCTCACTTAACAAATTTTTTATCAAAGATAATTTGTTAAATAATTAAAAGCTAGCAGTAAACCGCTCTTAAAACTGCGGATTTCCGCAAAAATAGTATATATCTATGCTTGTTAAACTTTAAAAATAATAAGTCAGTTTGGGAGATTAAGAATATCAATAACTCGCTACACAAAAAAGAAATTGTATTGTTTATATGAGCTCGTTTTATCTGCAATTTATTTATATCAAAAATAAATATTAAGAGAAATGTAAAGTATGATTTGTGGATTACATAATTTATGCAGTGTGCCTATTTGATAATAGTTTCGCGAATACCTGAGCAGGTGAGGAGTGGCATTAGTGACATATTATAAAGCTCTTTTTAACTAGTAATGACCGTTCATACATAAAGGATGAAAACAAATAAAAAAGAAGTTCATTTTATTAGAGGTTACTCAAAATAATGCTCGGAGTTATCAGAATGTATTGGTTTTTTTGTTACCGAAAGAACTAGATGCAATTAATTTTTACGCCAAAAGAAAGGTGTAAATAAAATGAGTACTGTAAACAACTCTAAACGTCCGATTAACATTAAAAAAGAACAAAACCATTTGGCACCAGCGGATAAATGAGCAAAATTATTTACCGGACTTACAGAACCTATAGCCGGGCCTATATTACCTAGAGACGATGCTGCAGCTCCAAGGGCAGATAAAAAATCTAATCCTAATAATGTAAGTGTAACTGAGGCCAAAATAAAAATAAGCATGTAAATGATAAAGAAAGAAATAATGTTTAAAACAATGGTCTGATTTATAGGTTTACCATCATATCTTACAGGTATTATGGCATTTGGATGTACCGCTTTTTTAAACTCTAAAAAACTGTTTTTTAACATAATAATATGTCTTACTATTTTTACACCACCACTTGTAGATCCTGCGGAGCCTCCCGTAAAAAAGAGCGCAAAGAAAATACTAGTAGCAAAAAAGCTCCACATTGTAAAATCTGCCGTCACAAATCCTGTGGTAGTAACTACAGAGGTTACCATAAATAATGCATGTCTTATAGCACTTTCTGCTTCCCCAAAAACTTTTGGATGCGCAATTGTGGTCTGTAAATTTGGATCTTGAAAAAAGTAAATTAAAATAGTTACAATCGCCGAAATAGTAATAATTCCGAATAAATAATATTTAAACTCTTCACTTTGAAAAACTTTCTGAATTTTTCCTTTTAATGCAAAATAGGTTAATACAAAGTTAGTCCCTGCAATCAGCATAAAAAAGATAATGATATATTGTACAGATGGCAGATGGTTATAAAAAGCAACACTACTGTTTTTGGTAGAAAAACCGCCGGTACTAACCGTAGCCATTGCATGGTTTATAGCGTCAAACCATGTCATGCCTGCTACTTTTAATAAAAAAAATTCTGCAAAAGTTAATACTACATAAATTATATACAAACGTTTTGCGGTGTCTGTAATTCTAGGATGTAATTTGTCTGCAGACGGTCCAGGAGCTTCCGCCATAAAAAGCTGCATGCCTCCAATTCCCAAAAGTGGAAGTATGGCTATGGTAAGAACAATAATTCCCATTCCTCCAATCCAATGAGTGGCACTTCTCCAAAAAAGAATTCCTTTTGGCATGGATTCTATATCTGTCAAAATAGAGGACCCAGTTGTTGAATATCCTGAAATGGTTTCGAAAAATGCATCAGAAATATTGGGGATTGCCCCAGATAATAAATAGGGTAGCATTCCTGTAAAGGAGAGAGTTAACCATCCTAAAGTAACAATTAAATACCCTTCTTTTTTTTGAATATTTGTGCTTGTAGGCTTGTTTATAAAGTAGAGAATTAGTCCAATAAATACCGTAATAATCCCTGCATTTAAAATTCCACTTGCTTGGCTTTCATCATTAAAATAACTAAAAGGGAAGGCAATAAACATAAACAATCCATTAATAATGGCTGTAATGCCTAAGAAGCGATAAATTATTTTAAAGTTAAGCGTTCCCATCTTAATTAAATAAATGCTCTACGGCTGTTATGGCCTCTGGTAAACAGAATACAATTACTTTGTCTCCATTTTGTATTTGCATATCACCATATGTCATTAATGCTTTTCCATCTCTTATAATTCCACCAAAAACGGCTTCTTTTGGCACCCGTAAATCTTTGATTGGTTTTTTTGTAACTCTTGCATCCCGTTGCACTTCGAATTCAAAAACTTCAGCATCAATATTATGAAGATTGGCTAATTCTAGAATTTCACCTTTTCTAATGTGTTTAAAAATGTTACTGGCTGCAATTAATTTTTTATTTATTAAAGATTGAATTCCTATCGTTTGAGAAATATCGATATAATCCATATTTTCTACCAAAGCAATAGTCTTTTTTACTCCTTTAGATTTTGCCACCAAGCAAGACATAATATTGGTTTCGGAATTACCAGTAACGGCAATAAAGGCATCTGTTTCTCTAATGTTTTCTTCTTCTAATAATTCTAAATCTCTACCATCACCATTTATAACCAAAGTATTGGTCAAAGTTTCAGCAAGCATTTCTGCTTTTTCTCTATTTTTTTCAATTAACTTTACTTTAAAATTGTCTTCACAAAGATTTCTTGCTGTTTTCTCGCCAATACTACTTCCACCAAGAATCATTACATTCTTAATATTGAATTGCTTTTTTCCTATTATAGGATACAAGTCTTTCATGCTATAATTGGGCACAGAAAAATAAACTTGATCGTCTAATTTGTATTCAGTATCTCCTCTAGGAATAATTGTTTGAGAAACATTTTCTCTTTTGATAGCGATTGTTATGAAATCGACATTCGTAAATTTTTCTGCGGCCTCTTTAACTGTTAAATCTACTAAAGGCGATTTGTAGGTAAGTGTAGTTCCCATCACATTAAACAAACCTCTCTCGAACGCAACAGTATCATTAAATGAAGATTGGTTCAAGAGCATTTTTATTTCATTAGCAGCTAATTCTTGGGGAGAAATCATAAAATCTAGTCCAAATTTTTTGAAGTCAACTTCACAATCATTTAAAAACTCTGGATTGTCTATTCTTGCAATGGTTTTTTTTGCTCCTAAAGATTTACCAATTACAGAAATTGTAAAATTGGTATTTTGACTATCGGTTACAGCAATTAATAAATCTGCAGAATCAATACCAATCTCTTTCAAAAGTTTTATGGACGTTGCATCTCCTTTTTTTGTAATTACATCTAAATGGTTATTTAAGTAGTTTAACTTTTCACCATCAAAATCTATAATATAAGTATCTTGAGATTCGTAAGATAGTAGTTTTGCTAAATGAAACCCTACATCTCCAGCACCCGCTATAATGATTTTCATATTTAAAATATAGAAATAAAATACAAATATATCATTAGTTTTGATTCCAACTAAAATAAAAGGCAGTTTTCAAGTTTCAGCTAAGATTCAAAAAAATAATTTTATTTCCTTTTTTTGGATAAAAAACGGATACTCTCTTTTTTAAGATACTAGTGGTTTTAATTATATTCACAATTTCTGAAAACATTATTTTGTGTGAACTTAGCGTATTAGCTGATCCTCGTAGATTTTAAAAATATATTTTTTGTAGGATATCAAGAAGAGTTTACGTAGAAAAAATTTTAATGCATCGGTTATTAAGATTGTGCAAAAAGATACACTTAAAGTAAATATTAAGGACACCTTTAAACCAATTGTAGTTAATTTCGATTTTTGTATTTTTATAAAAAAAATGAAAAATGGAAAAGTTAACCATAAAATCTTGGGCGCTAGACGACCGGCCTAGAGAAAAGTTGTTGGCAAAAGGAAAAGCTTCACTTTCTGATGCAGAACTGATTGCTATACTTATAGGCTCCGGTAATAGACAAGAAAGTGCTGTGGCATTATCAAAAAGAATTCTACAATCTGTAGATGGAAATATAAATGAACTTGCAAAATTATCCGTAGAGAAACTTACTACCTTCAAAGGAATCGGAGAAGCGAAAGCAATTGCTATTATGACTGCGCTTGAATTAGGAAAAAGACGCCAACTAGAAATTGCCTTAGAAAAACCAAAAATAACGAGTAGTAAGGATGTTTTTTATTTGATGCAAACTATTATTGGTGATTTAGAACATGAGGAATTTTGGGTACTTTTTTTGAATAACTCTAACAAGGTCTTATCAAAAAAACAAGTAAGTAAAGGTGGTTTAACAGCTACAATAGTTGATGTTAGATTGCTGTTCAAAAGAGCATTAGAATTAGCCTCGGTTGCAATAATTGTTTGTCATAATCATCCTTCAGGAAAATTAGAGCCAAGCAATGCTGACAAACAACTTACTCAAAAAATTAAAGAAGCAGGAACAACTTTAGATATTAAACTCTTAGATCATTTAATAATTACCGAAAAAGCGTATTTTAGCTTTACCGATGAAAGCCTTTTGTAGTAATCAATATATAGGAACAATTATCCATAAAAAAAGTTTCTGTTAATTGAATTTAAGCGCTGTAAGTGAGACTTTTATTGCAAATGAAAACTCTCTAATTAAGAAATGATATTAATTTACACACATAAAATAACACCCAGAGTACGTTATATTTTTAAGCATATTTTTACAAGAGTTTTATTAATTTCCGTTGATTTTACTTCAAAAATTGAAGAATTTGTTGCTCATAACGGGCCAAAGTTATCATATACAAAAGCCTCTTTAGGAAATGAATTTTTTATAAAAAGTAATGATTTATTATTTGAACAAGGCGTAAGCGATTTAGATATCAATATACAGAAATGGGAAGATGTTCCTTGTTTTTTTGCAAACAACTTGAAAGAAGTAATTCCTTTTGATATTTTTGCAGCCAGTTTCTATTTAATTTCGAGATATGAGGAATACTTGCCTCATGTAAAAGATATCCATGGACGTTTTACGGCAGAAGAAAGTATGGCCTTTAAAAATAATTTTTTAGAAAAGCCTGTAGTAGATATTTGGGCGTACAAATTTTTGCGAATTCTAAAGGAAAAATTCCCAGATTACAGTTACAAAACCAGAGAATATAATTACATTTCTACTATAGATATAGACAATGCTTTTGCATACAAGCATAAAAGTTTGGTGCGAACTATTGGAGGCTTTTTTAACGATTTACTAAAATTTAAATTGTTAGAAACTTGGAATCGATTTGCAGTTGTTTGGAAATTAAAAAGTGATCCTTTTGATACTTTTGATAAAATTTTAAGGCTTAAAAAGGAGTACAATGTAAAAACTGTTTTTTTCTTTTTAATTGGTGATTATTCAACTTTTGACACCAACGTTTCTGCGTCAAAAACAAAATATAAACTTCTGATAAAAGAAATGGTAGACTACGCAAGAGTAGGTTTGCATCCTTCTTATTTTACCATGAAGAATGTAGCACTTTTAAAGAAAGAAAAGGAACGGCTAGAGAACATTACAAATATGCCTGTAACTAGTTCTAGACAGCATTATTTGCGTTTTTCTTTGCCAGAAACCTATCAGCATTTAATAGATTTAGAAGTAGAAGAAGATTATTCTATGGGTTATGCCAGTAATGTTGGTTTTAGAGCAAGTACTTGTACACCTTTTTATTTTTATGATTTAGACTTTGAGATTCAAACACCTTTAAAAATATTTCCTTTCGCTTTAATGGATACTACTTTAAACGATTATATGAAATTAACACCTAAACAATCTTTGGGGAGAATTAGAGATTTAAAGAATGAAGTAAAAGCTGTAAATGGAACTTTTATTACTTTGTTTCATAATGAAAGTTTAAGCAATTATTTGCGATGGAAAGGTTGGAAACGTTTGTATGAATCGATGTTAAAAATTGCCACTTCTTAGAATGATTCAATATATAAAAAGAAAAGATTTAGATATTTTAAAGTATGATTCTTGTATA
This sequence comes from Polaribacter sp. Hel1_33_78, assembly GCF_900106075.1. Taxonomy (NCBI): domain Bacteria; kingdom Pseudomonadati; phylum Bacteroidota; class Flavobacteriia; order Flavobacteriales; family Flavobacteriaceae; genus Polaribacter; species Polaribacter sp. Hel1_33_78. Next base: position 2,682,058 of record NZ_LT629794.1, on the reverse strand, counting down.
GAGAATTCCGTACAAAGTAGAATTTATGGTTTTTCTTGGTATTTAGATATTGTGGCTGATCATTGGGATGTTTTGGTTTTGGATGACTATGAAGCTGTAATGCCAATTCCTTGGAAGTCTAAATATGGAATCAAATATGTATATCCACCTTTCTGGTTGTTAGAATTAGGTATATTCTCATTGGAAGAAAAGTTTGATATTCAGCTATTTCTTAAAAGGTTATTTGATGAGTTTAGATTTGTGGAATCAAGATTAAATACAGATAATAAATTTGATAGTCCTAAAGGGAATTCATTAGTCAGAGAAATGCAGGTTTTACGTTTGAATGAAGATCATGACTCCGTTTTTAAAAACTATAGAAAAGATAGAAGAAAGGATTTAGTAAAAGCAAACAAGTTAGGTCTAATGGAAAAATGGAATGACAATCCAGAAATCTTAATTACGCTTTTTAAAAATAATGTAGGAAAAAGAACTCCTTTTATAGTTGAAAAAGATTATCAGAATTTATTAAGGTTGATAAAAGAATGCATTAAAAATAGTGTCGGTGATATTCTTTCTATTTATGATAATGAAAGCAATTTAGTTGCATCTGGTTTCTTTTTAAAACACAAGAATACAGTAACTATTTTAGTTTCATCTACAGATTTTAAGAATCGAAATAATGGTGCAAATACGTTCTTAATTGATAGGGCTATTTATAAATACGAAAAGAATTTTGGTGTATTTAATTTTGGAGGTTCTTCAATGAAATCTATTGCAAAATACTTTTTAAGTTTCGGTGCTAAAACAATTCCATACAAGCAAATAAAATACGATAATTTATCTTTTTTAGTGAAGTTATTTAAACGTTAGTATTTGAAAAAATATCAATCGTTTTTGATAAACTTTCTGAATACTATTCCTTCTCTTTCATAAAAATAAATACCAGTATTATTTGTTTGTTTTTCCTTTGTTATAGTCAAGGTAAATATAAATAGGCGGCTTCTTTTTTAATTAATTCGGTAATTGAAAAGCACGAGAACAATGATCTAATATTATACTTTAAGGTAGGGAGTATTATTCGTATTGGTTCTTTTTTTTCAGTTTTGAGACTCAGGCGAAAAATTACTTTTTATTTAAAAGAAGTTTTCTATAAAGATACCAGAACCAAATTAAAGATATGATACCTGTAAACCACATTAAAATTGCAGATGTGATAGCGGCACCTTTTATACCGTATTTAGGGATTAGATAGTAATTAGTTATTATGTTAATTATTAATGCAAAACTCGCTATATAATAGTTAATATGGGCTTTTCCAATAGATGATAATAAGTTGCCAAAAAGACCCCTGAAAATATAAATACCAACAATTCCAAACATCAATATTAAAAAAGTATCTACAAACTGAATAAAGTTGCGATCTAAAATAGCTAGAATTTGTTCTGCAAAAAGAAAACTAAATAAAAGTAAAACACAACTGATGATTAAAAAAAATAGCATGTAACTTTTCATATAATCAACAATGTAATTTTTATCATAAATCTTTTCTGTAAAAGCAACAAAATCGGTTGCAATAAATACTCTCGGTAAAAAGAGTAAACTAAAAGGAATTAAGGAAATATATCTGTAATTTGTAATCATTTCGGTATCCTCTAACAAATAACCTATTAATAAAATATCTATAACAAAAAGTAACTGAGTTAGAACATTAGACAAGCTGGCAAAAACACCATATTTCCAGAATGAAAAATTAGTTATTGCTAGTTTTATTTTTGATGAAAAATCAATATTTAACTTATTTATAAATAGTATTGAGGTTAATAAAGGGGCTGCTATAAGAGCAATTGTATACCCAATTTCTTGAAAGAAATAACTCAAAATAAAAACACTTAACAAAAGTATTATGCTATGCGAAAACTCAGTATAGGCAAAAATTTTGTTATTATGTTGCAGTCTAAATTGAGCTCTTATAATTTCAAAAATAAAAGAGGGTAGAATTATAAATGATAAAATTATTATGTAGAATTGTGTGTTCTCGAACTTAAATGTCACAAAAAAACTACTGAAAATTATAAGTGCTATGATGGCTAAAGAAGCTAAAACACCTTTATTTAAAACATATAAAAACAAACTATTTTTCTCTTCTTTACTTTTTAATAAAGCACCATATCTTATTAAACTTTGATTCAATCCAAAACCACTAATAGGAATTAAAAAAACGATAATATTATAAGCAAAAAGTACAACCCCTAATTCATCATTTGAAATTAATTTTAAGGCTAACCAAGAGGCTATAAACGAAAAAATTCTAGCAAATATGGTAGCTATAAAAACATAGCTTCCAGCCCTGTTAATAAAATTTTTTACATATGTTATTAATAAATTCAATATTTTATTTTTAGTGCTTTGTTGTAAAGATCAGAAAAAATAGTAGCAATGGCTTCTTTACTAAAATTACTTTTAGCGTAAGCGTGCATTTCTTTGGATGTAGCTAATTTTTGTTGTTGTGTTTGTTTTATTTTTTCTAATAATTCTTTCTTATTTCCTGTCTCTATTAAGAAACCAAAGTTATGAGGAAAATACTCTTTAATACCACCAACATCTGTGGATATAACCGGGATTCCGCAAGAAAAAGCCTCAAGAATTACACAAGGCAAGCTTTCATAATCACTAAAAAGCACTAAAACATTTGCATTCTGTATCTCTTTTACAAGTTCTTTATGAGCAATATGATTTATAAAATGAATGTTTGCTGTTTTAAATTGCAAGTCTTTAATTAGTGATGAAAAACCATCTATTTTTTCACCAATAAACTTCCAGGTAAAAGCACCTATTTCAATTTCAAGCTTTTTAGCAACTTGCAACATTTGAGGAACATTTTTTAAAGGGACCATATTCGAAATATGAATTATGGTAAATTCGTTTTCTTCCTTTTTTTTTGGCAAAAAAAGTTTTGTATCAACAACGTTAGGTACTGGAATGTAATTTCCTTTTAAACCAAAATGTTGCATTGAATCTGCTAAGTTTTGAGTGACTGGACAAATAAAGGAAGCATTTTTTGTAATTAGATTTAAAATTATTTTTTGAAAAAAAGTCCTATTTTTTAATTTTGGCGTTAAATATCCAGACCAATGTTCAGAAATTAAAAAAGGTTTTTTTTGAAGCCATTTTAAATGTAAAGCAAACAACCCAAAAGGGTATAATTCGTGCAGATGAACAACATCAAAAGGTTTTACTTTTTTGAGTAAAATTAAGTAAGCTCTGCAAAATTGAATTAATTTTACGACTCTGCTATTTGTTTTTTTAACATAGGCAATATGAGTCTGAATTCCATTTGTTTTTTTTGAAGTGAATTCTATGTTTTTTGTACAATTTTTATCTGTAATAATATGCAAAACAGAAACATTTTGTTTTAAAGAAACAGCCTCTGCATGGCGTTGAATAAAGTCTCCATTGTTTGTTAAAACTCTAGAAGGATACCAACCACAGATAAATAAAACGTTAAGTTTATTGCGCAAGAAAATTTGTTTAGTTTTACAAATATAACAAAGAATAGCTTTTTTTAGTATTAATATTTATACTTTTAACGTATGGAAATACAACATGTCTTTTTTGATTTAGATCATACTTTGTGGGATTTTGAAAAGAATTCCGACTTAGCTTTTAAAAAAGTGTTTGATAAACAAAATATTACGATAGATTTAAACAGTTTTTTGGAGGTTTATAAGCCTTTAAACCTTCAATACTGGAAACTGTATAGAGAAGAGAAAGTTACAAAAGAAGAATTAAGATATAAGAGGTTAAAGAATACTTTTGATGCTGTAAATTATCGTATTTCAGATAATTTAATTGATGTTATTGCCATTGAGTACATCAATTTTTTGCCAGATTTTAATCATTTATTTGAACATACTTTTGAAATTTTAGATTATTTAAAAGGTAAATACCAATTACACATCATCACAAATGGTTTTGAAGAAATTCAAACAAAAAAAATGGAAACTTCAAAAATTTTACATTATTTTGATATAATCGTAACTTCTGAATCTGTTGGTGTTAAAAAGCCAAATCCAAAAGTTTTTAATTTTGCTCTTGAAAAAGCCAATGCCATAAATAGTGCTTCCATAATGATCGGAGACAGCATTGAAGCGGACGTAGAAGGTGCTTTAAGTGTTGGAATGAAAGCAATTCATGCAAATTTTGAAAAAGGAAAAGTAAATAATGTTAATTTTAATTCAATAACCTCTCTTTTAGATATAAAAGATTATCTTTAAGGTGAGAAATGTTTCCCTAAAACATTTTATTTATGAAATCCTCCACCACAACAAGTATCATTATTTGCTTTTTCCTAATTACTTCGTGTTACGAAAGGTTAGATTTTGATCAATTAGATAATTTTGTATCTAAACCAATTTTCACTTTTTCATTAAACTATTTTTCTCTAGTTCCTTATCAGTTTTTTACTGCTTCAGGCGATCAGCAAATTGAAATTTCTGATATATTTGATGTGAAAGATTTGCAAAATGTATATTTTCTAGATGAGGTAGTAAAGCTCGATTTCAATGCAGAAATAAAAAATGAATTCGATAGAGAGATTAGTATTGTTGTAGAATTTTTTAATAAAAACAATGATGTTTTATACACTTTTACACCTTTAGTCGTAGAATCCAAAGTTTTAGATTACATATTTTTAGATGAAATTAAAATTGCATCTAATCCTGATATTTTAGATACAAGTAAAGTTAAAATTACAATAACATTAGCAGAAACAGGAATTCCATTGAACATAAACGACACTAGTGAGGTTGAGTTTAAGTCATCAGTTACTTTATATATTGAATCAAGATTTTAGCATGAAAAAATTTTTATTTTTTTTATTAATTTTGTTCTTCTATAAAGTCACTGCTCAAAATAAGCAAGTTTTATATGATTTTGTAGAATTACCTCAAACATTACTTTTAAACCCAGGAGCAGAAACCAGTTATCAATTTCATTTTGGACTGCCCTTATTGTCCGGTTTGTCAGCAGAATTTGCTTCTTCAGGTGTAGTTTTAACAGATGTGTTTTCGTTAGATCATAAAGATATAAATGATAAGATTTCTAAGGTTTTGAATAATTTAACCACAAGGGATTTTATTAAACTTAATTTACAAATTGATATTTTTAATGGAGGGTTTAGGATTCATGATTCATATGTAAGCTTTGGTTTATACGAAGAAATTGATGTAATAGGGTATTATCCAAAAGATTTAATAACTATTTTAAATGAAGGCAATACTGCTTACTTAAATAGAAGTTTTAGAATTTCTCAACTAACATATAAAGCGGATGTTATTGGTGTATTGCATGCAGGTATTAGCAAAAAAATAAATGAAAAATTAACAGTAGGGGCAAGATTTAAAATATACTCTTCAGCTTTAAATACCGAGTCTTCCATGAACACCGGAACTTTTACTACAGTTTTAGGTACAAATAATATTTATAAACATTACTTGTCTAATGTAAATATTAATACAAAATCATCTGGGTTGTTTAATATTGATGATGAGTTGATAGATGACCCAGCTACATATTTAAAAAACACGTTTTTTGGAGATAATATTGGAGTTGGAGTTGATTTTGGCTTAACGTATCACATAACACCCCAATTTGAGTTTTCTGGAAGTATTTTAGATTTTGGTTTTATACATCATAAAAAAAATATTAAAAATGGAACTTTAATAGGAAGTTTTATTTCTGAAGGAAGTAATTTTCAATATGACCCTGATAACCCAGAAAATTTTTGGAACGAATTAGGCAATAATTTGGGAGAACAATTGCCAGTAAAAGAAAATAAAGAGTCCTATATTTCGTGGAGGCCAACAAAATTAAATGCTGCTTTAAAGTATAGTTTTGGCGAAAAAAGAACTGAAATTTGTTATGATGATAGGTACAAAGATTTTTATACAGATGCTTTAGGTATTCAATTATACAGTATATTTAGACCTTTAAGGCCGCAATTGGCATTAACTGCTTTTTATCAAAAATCAATAACAAATAAAATTCACACAAAAGTAACTTATACGATAGACGACTTTTCGTACGCAAATATTGGAGCAGGGTTTTCGGCACAATTTGGTAAGGTTAATTTATATGGTATGTTGGATAATATTTTAGAGTACACAAATTTATCTTCTGCAAATAGTGTATCTTTCCAATTAGGAATTAATGTAATATTTAATTAATATGTTAAAAGAAACAATTTTTTTTTTAGTGCTTTTGATAAGTACTTCACTTTTTAGCCAACAATCTCAATTTGATAAGTATCAATATATAATTGTACCACATAAATTTGATTTTGTAAATTCTACAGATCAATTTCAAACAAGTTCACTAACCAAATTTCTATTAAGAAAGAAAGGTTTTAAAGTTTTTTTAAGTAATGAAAAATTACCAGAAGATTTGCGAAATAACAGCTGTATTGGGTTGCGTGCAATAGTTAAAGACGAGTCAAGTATGTTTATAACTAAAAGTAAATTAGTAATACAGGATTGTTATAACAAAGTTTTATACACTTCCAAGATAGGGAAAAGTAAAGAAAAACTTTACCAAAAGGGGTATCGAGAAGCTATTAGAAAAGCTTTTGATTCAATGACCGATTTTGAATATACTTACAAACCTTCTTTGTTGTTGAAAAAGAAAGAAAACCAAGAAGTAATTAGTTCAAATACGAGTTCTAATGAAGCAGCTGTTCAAGCTAAGAAAATAGTACAAGTTGTTGAAATTTCTGAGATAAATAAAGAAGGTGAAAAAGAAGAAAATTTAGTTTCTAATTCTTTAGAGGTCTTATACGCTCAGCAGAAAAATAACGGATTTCAATTAGTTAATACAAAACCAGAAGTCGTTTTTGTAATTTTAAAAACGAATCTTAAAGATGTTTTTGTCATCAAAGACGGAAATGGAATTTTTTATAAAGTAGGGGAGAATTGGGTTTCTGAGTATTATGAAAATAATCAATTCATACGAAAAGAGTTTCATGTAAACTTCTAATAATTATACTTACTTTTCCATCTATTTTTTAAAGCTTCTTTAAACTGACTTTCTCGTGGATTATTTCCTGGTTCATATAATTTTGTTCCAGAGATTTCTTCAGGTAAAAACTCTTGTTCTACAAAATTGTTAGCAAAATCATGAGAATATTTATAATTCTTTCCAAAATCTAAATCTTTCATTAATTTAGTAGGTGCATTTCTTAAATGCAAAGGAATAGATAAGTCACCGGTTTTTTGTACTAAATCCAATGCGCGGTTTATTGCTAAATAAGAAGCGTTACTTTTTGGTGAATTCGCTAAATATACAGCACATTGACTTAAAATAATTCGAGATTCAGGATTGCCAATTACAGAAACTGCTTGAAACGTATTATTTGCTAAAATTAAAGCTGTAGGATTTGCATTTCCAATATCTTCAGACGCAGAAATTAGTAATCTACGTGCAATAAACTTAACATCCTCGCCACCTTCAATCATTCGTGCCAACCAATATACAGCGCCATTTGGGTCACTACCTCTTATGGATTTTATAAAAGCAGAAATAATATCATAATGTTGTTCCCCAGTTTTATCGTATCTGACGGTATTTTTCTGAACTTTTTCTAGAACTAACTTGTTCGTAATTTCAATTTCATCATCCGCAGAAACAAGTAATTCAAAAATATTTAAAAGTTTTCTTGCATCACCACTCGATACTTGCAATAAGGCATCCGTTTCTTTTAGTACAATTTTTTTGGTGGATAAAATTGGGTCTTTTTCCATAGCTCTTTTCAAAAGCGCAATTAAATCGTTTTTATCAAAAGAATTTAAAATATAAACTTGACAGCGAGAAAGTAAAGCAGGAATCACCTCAAAACTTGGATTTTCTGTAGTTGCACCAATTAAAGTTACCCAGCCTTTCTCAACAGCACCCAACAAAGAATCTTGCTGAGATTTACTAAATCTATGAATTTCATCAATAAATAAAATAGGGTTTTTTGCAGTAAATAAACCTCCACTCTTTTTCGCTTTTTCAATAATCTCTCTCACATCTTTAACACCTGAACTTATTGCACTCAAGGTATAAAAAGGTCTGTTAGATGCGGTCGCAATAATATTTGCTAAAGTAGTTTTCCCAATTCCTGGAGGTCCCCATAAAATTAAAGATGGAATAATTCCTTTTTTAATGAGATTTGTTAAAACACCATTTTCTCCAACTAAATGTTGCTGGCTAATATAATCACTAAGTATCTTGGGTCTAATTCTTTCTGCCAAAGGTTCATTCATCTAGTAAAAATAGCAAAGATTTCTGACAGAATTTGTAAAATTAGTGTTTGGTTATATTTTTGTTATTTTTATTGTCCATGAATGATAAGAATCAACTAAAAATATCAAAGTCAATTTTTCTAATTCCAATGTTCTATATCGTCATAATATGGTTCATTTATTGGATTGAAATACAATATGGGTTTAATTTTAATAAGTTTGGTGTTTATCCAAGAACGCTTGAGGGTTTTAGAGGTGTTTTTCTAACGCATTTTATCCATAGTAATACTAATCATGTTTTTAATAATTCAATTCCTTTATTTGTGCTTTTAAGCAGTCTTTTTTATTTTTATAAAGATGTTGCTTATAAAGTTCTAATTTTTGGAGGTTTATTGACCGGTTTTTTAACTTGGTTATTTGCTAGAGAATCTTTTCATATTGGCGCTAGCGGAATCGTTTATTTACTTTTTAGTTTTGTTTTTTTTAGTGGAATCATAAAAAAGCATTATAGATTAGTGGCACTTTCTTTAATAATAATTTTTCTATACGGAAGTATGATTTGGTATGTTTTACCGATTAAAGAGGGTATGTCTTGGGAAGGACACTTATCCGGTTTTGTAACAGGTTTCTTTTTTGCTTTTATTAAAAGAAATAAAGGGATTGTAAAAAAGGAACATGAATTTTCAAGAACAGAATTCGATTTGTTATTTGATGATAGCGGTAATTTTTCACCACCTGAAATAGTGGAAAATAAAGAAAACGAAAAGAGAGTAGAAGAGTAGACTTAAAGCATTCGTTGTCTTACAGTCTCATATAAAAAAGCACCACAAGCTACAGAAACGTTTAAAGAAGCTATTTCGCCTAAAAGCGGCAACTTTGCTTTATAATCTACCATTTTTAAGATCGATGGGTTTACACCTTTATTTTCAGAGCCCATTACAATAGCCATTGGTTGATTTAAATCAATATCATAAACAGAGCTTTCTGTTTTTTCAGTTGCGGCAACTGTTTTAATATCGGAAGCTTGTAACAAAAATAAAGCATCTTTAATATGATCAACTTTACAAATTGGTATTTTAAAAGCGGCACCAGCAGAAGTTTTTATAGTTTCAGCATTTACAGGAGCACTTCCATTTTTTTGTATGATAATTCCGTGAACACCAGTGCATTCTGCAGTTCTTATAATTGCACCGAAATTTCGAACATCAGATAATTGATCTAGAAGTAAAAACAAAGGTGTTTTTTCGCTCTCTATCACTTTTTCAATTAATTCTTCCAAATCATGAAATTCTACAGGTGATATTTGAGCAACAGCACCTTGGTGATTGCTGTTTTTGGATAATCTATCTAACTTTTCAACAGGAACCATACTGGTAGTTAGATTTTTAGCTTTAATTAATTTGTTAAGCTCATAAAATAACTCACCTCTTAATCCTTTTTGTAAATATATTTTATTAATTGATGATCCACTTTCTATCGCTTCAATAATTGCTCTAATACCAAATATATTTGTTGTTTCTGCTGTCATGATGCAAATGTACGCTATCTATTTTTTTTGAATTAAAAATATGGTCTATAATTTCATTACTTTTTTTGTGATAACTTTATCTGTAAGATATATTTTTACGTGATATAGACCTTTTGCAATAGTTGAAACATCTATTTCATTCTTATTAGAAGTGCTAATTACTTTTTTCCCTAAAATCGTGTACACTTCAATCTTTTGAATTGAATTTGGGCTATCTATCGTTAGTACGTTTTTTACAGGATTAGGGTATGCCTTTATTTGGTTTAACGCTATTTCATTGGTACTTAAAGCACTGCAATTTGATAGATTAAAATCTATTTCTATAGGGTCATTAGGAGTTAAATCTTTTCCTGTAAAAGCCGGATAATTTAAGGCATATTTTTTTGCTCTAAATATATTGTTGCTTGATGGTATATCGCCTTGAGTTAAAATTGTCCCTGAACTTATTGGATTTATATATTCCCATACAATAGTATCATTGCTGTCTATTTCAAAAAAACGACCACTTGTTCCTTCACAAATTAGGATATTATTATTTGGTAATCTTTGTGCGCTAGATAATATTGGGGAATAAAAATCGGTATTGCCCACAGAAGGGTATATGTAGTCTGGGTTAATAGGGCCAAAAGAAGTATTCGAGTTTTTTATATAAACACCAGGAGCGCTTGTAGGTGGCGTAATAATATTTATTTCTGAATAAAGTGTAGCTCTATTGATACCATTATTATACAAAATTATTTTACCTTCTCCTAATAATCCATTTGAAATCCAATGCGGGTTATGCTGACCAAATAATTTTTGATCTACAAGTGCTCCTTGACCATACGCCCTTGGGTTGCCCCATCGATATAAAAGATCGCCCCCTTTACCGTAATTTCCGCCAGAGTTAGTAGCTGCTTCTTCAGTAGTTGTAGAATGATCTATAATATAAAACTCACTAAGGGTTTTACTCCCCAAAATAATTTGATCTAAATCTTCATTATATTGAACAGAATTAATGTGCATCCAATTCGCATTACCATTAGATTCACCTAAAAAATTGATGTCCATTAATTGATGATTCTCACTTATAACTCCAAAATTATCTTTTGTGTTGTCAAAGTCTTGAATGAAATGATCTTTAAAATCCCATCTCCAAATAATATTCACAGCATCTGTTCCTTGAGGCTCAATTTCTAGTATGTGTTCATTATATAATTGGTTTGATGTTAAATTCGAAGGCTTTCTCCCTAATTGAATTGCTTCTGTATCTGTTAAAATAGAGGCTGCTAAAACTAAAATATTTCCATTAGGCATTGGATAAATGTCATGATGTTGACTTGCATTTAAATCGGAATATACATATCCCCAGAGTACATTCCCTTCCCAATCAAAAAGCTCAATTCTTCCTCCTACACCTGGTATAGCTATATTTCCAGGGTTTGGTCCAGCAGAGGCCCTTAATAAGTTTCCGTTTTCTAGCAAGTAAACAGACTTACCAGAGTTGAAAGCACTTGTCCATTGATTTATAACTTGACCACAATTATTAATCAAGAAGGTTTCCTTGCCTGTGGTAAAAAGAGTATAGGCATCATAAGAATTTTCGCTATTGATAATTGTTCCAATGGTATTTTGACTACTTAAAGTTAGTGATGTTATAAAATAAACAAAAACTAAAAATTTATATTTTTTTTTCATAATTATTTGGCGTTTAATTCGAATAATTCAGTTTTACCATTATTAACGGCAATAATAGCTAAGATTTTATTTAATTTTTTATGATGAATCAACTCTACAGATTTTGCGTTTCCGTTAAGATACAGTCCTGTGTTTTTTGGAGGTAAAACCGTATAATTGTCCTTTTTGTTTGATAGTAATACCAATCCATAAGGATTATCTAAACGAGGAGTTTCAACTTCTGTGTTGTAAATATTACCAACAACAATTAGATCTTCAAAACCATCCTGATTAAAATCAAAAGTATCTCCATCCAAAATGGGCATTGTTTGAGCCATAGCAGGTAATATTATTTTTTTAAATTTGTTTTCACCTTTATTTAAAAGTAAAATACTTTTAAATTCATTGACCTCTCGGTTATAAGATGTCTGAAGTTTTTGACCATAAATATCTTCTAATGATGAGTTTGCAAATTCGTAATAAGATTTAATTCTTTTTGATATAAAGGGCATTTGCTGGGTAGAACACTCTTTACCTCTTAATGGAACATATTTTCCATCGTATTGATAACTTAATACAATGTCGTGAGTACCATTTTCATCAAAGTCGTCGGCATAAATACGCAAAGGCTTTTCTTTACTTGCTTTCAGCTTATTATTTAATCCCATGTTTCCAATTACATAATCTTTAAGACCATCATTGTTAACGTCTGTTTCCGTAATACTGTTCCACCATCCTTTTTCAGTATTTAACTTGCTAGCACTAGAGATGTCTTTAAAGGTGCCTTTATCGTTTAAAAAAACACCCACGTGAGTCCATTCGCCTACAGCAATAAAATCTTGCCATCCATCATTATTAAAATCGGTTGTAATTACCTTATTTATAATGCCGAAATTTTCAAAGGTAGGTGCAATTTTAGCTGTGGTATTTTTAAAAATTCCATTTACATTTTCATAAATAATAGAAGGTTCATGTACAGGATATTTTTGAGGTTTTATTCTATTCCCTACAATTATATCAAAATCACCATCATTGTCAAAATCAATTTTACTTACTGTTTTTCCACTAATAGTATAGTCTTTTATCTCGTTGGTCTCCTTATTTTTGAAATTCCCTTTTCCATCATTGATGTATATTCTATCTTTTAAGCTTTCAGATCTTTCAAGAAACTCATTGCCGCCGCTAACAACATATAAATCAAGATCACTGTCATTATCAATATCAATAAATAAAGCCTCCATATCTTCATAATGAGCATCTTTATCGAAAATGTTATTTTTGATTTTTTCGAAAAAGTTGTCTTTTTGTAAATAGATGGCTGCTGGTTGGTTTTTTGCGCCACTAATAAACACATCTTCTTTACCATCATTATTTACATCACCTTTTACGATATAAGGGCCTAATGTAGATTGTTTTTGAGGTAATAATATTTCTTTTTCAAAGTCATTAAATTCATTTTCTACGTGCGTAAAATTAAGAAGAGTATTATTTTTCTTAAAAAGAGTATTGTTAGTTTTTTGTCTTAATTTATTATGGTTTTTAGCATCTTTTTCATTAAAAATAAGATTAGAATTTGCTTTTATATTATATTTTTCTTCAAAGTTTCCAGAGGCCCATAAGACTCTTACCGTATCTATAATTTTATGTTTACCCAAACCAAAATGGACTGTGTTGTCTACAGAAGATAAATAGCCTCTAACTCTTTTCGATTCTTTTGTTCTGGTTTTACCATCATAAATAAGGGTTACTTTGGCAAAGTCTTCAGAGATTGTTCCTTTGGTTTCTATTTTTACATAATTCCCTGCATCATTTTCTGTAGATAGGTTTTTAAAAAGAAAAGCATCATCATCTATGTTGTTTACAACAATATCTAAGTCACCATCATTATCTAAATCGGCATAAGCTGCTCCGTTAGAGAATGAGGGTTCACTTAAACCAGAATCTGATGTTTTATTTAAGAAATTTAAGTTTCCATTATTTGAAAAGAATAGGTTTGTTAGTTTTTCTGAAGGCAATTGGTTGTAAATTTCTTCTTTAATTTTTAGAGGTACTTTACCTCTATACTGCTTTTTTATATTTGAAATTTGAATTCGAATATCGTTGTCTAAGGCATATCTTCGATAGCCATTTGTAACATAAATATCGTTATTTTCATCATTATTTCCATCAAAAATAAGACCTGCCCAACTCCAATCTGTTTTGGATAAGCCGGTTACTTGTGCTACATTATGAAACTTGTTGTTGCCAATATTAAGTTGTAATGAATTAAACATGTATTGATGGTGAAGGTCTAATTTTTTTACAAGTAGATTATGCTTTTCTACGTTCATAGAAGCCATTAATGTTTTAGAACGTATGTGGTCTGCACTCGCCATATCTAAAACAAAAATATCATTTAAATTATCATTATTTATATCTTCAACATCTACTCCCATTCCATAAAATGATACTTGTTTGGTAGCTTTTTTTATTTGATCTGTGAATGTGCTGTTTCCGTTGTTTAAGTATAAGGCATCTGGCACGTAGTAGTCGTTGGCAATATAGATGTCTAGCCAACCATCATTGTTAATATCACTGACACATAAACCTAGGCCAAAAGTAGGTTTTAGTAAGCCTGATTTTTCTGTAATATCTATAAATTTACCATTATTATTTTTATATAGGTGACTCGAACTTTGGTGTAGGCGTTTCTTGTTTTTAAGTATTTTATAAAATGTAATCGGGTCTAATCCGTAATAATCATTTTCATTTGCCACGATACAGTCTAAGTCTCCATCTTTATCAAAATCAAAAAAAGAAGCTTGCGTACTGATACCGGTATCAGCTAAACCATATTCTACTGCTTTTTCTGTAAAAGTATTATCCTTCTGATTTATATAGAGTAAGTTTTGTCTTTCCTCTAAGTTGTAAGGACCTCCTTGTGTAACATAGATATCCATCCAACCATCATTATTGACATCTGCAAAGGTTACTCCATTTGACCAGTTTTTATGTTGGTTGATGTTGGCTTTTTCTGAAATATCTTCAAAGACGAGGTTTCCTTTGTTTAAGAATAATTTATTATCTACTTGGTTACCACAGAAGAAGACATCTTTTAAACCATCATTATTAACATCTACAATACCAACCCCAGCACCATTGTAAAAAAAATCGTAATCAAAAAGATTTGATTTCGTGGATAAATCGTGCTTTAAAGTGTTTTGAAAATCTAAATTACTCTGTTTTTTATTTATTTTTTGAAAATTGAATAACGTTATATTTACTTTTTCTCCCAAGTTTTGACTATCTGAGATAGTTTCACTTTTATTAGAACAACTTGATAGAATTAGAATTGATATATAAAGCGTTAAATAAGATTTCATTTTTTTAAATTTTGTTAAAAAAAAAGAGCTTTATAAATAAAGCTCTTTTTCTTTTTATAAATAATATTTAGTTATTATAAACAAAGTGTAATTGGTAATAAACCTGGTGCAGGTGTAGGTCCAAAATAACCAAATGATGTGCCATCTGGTGCAAATATTTCAAATTCTACTTCTGAAGGGTATGAACCACCTACGAACTCCCAAGTTGCCTCTAAAGTTCCTGCAGGTATAGTAACAGTCTCTGTTACATCAATCCATTGTGTATCTCCAACGCTTCCTCTAGTTGCAGGATCTGCATCCCAGTAACTCGGAATAGCGAATACTGAATCAACACCATCCATAGTCACAGTCACATTACTACCTTGCCATCCATCACCATAGTTGTCATACATTCTAATTGAATAATCACCTGGTTTAGGAGAACATAGTAATAAAGTGTTGTATAAATATGGAGAAGACCAATATCCACCGGTAATGATACCAGCAGCATCTTTAGCTCCGTATGTTCTACCATCGGTTAAATTTAGACGTAATTCAAATACAAATAAATCTCCAGGAGCATGCTTTGATGCATCTAATCCCATTGCAGCTTCAGCTTCACCAAAAGTTGCAGATACAGTTGTTCTAGGCAATCCAACAGGACCTGTTGTAAATGCAGATGCAGGGATCGTTTTTACCAACGCTTCCGCTTCAGTATTACCGTTATCTGGCGTAAGATCTCTTATAGATACATAAACATCTACACTTTCTAATAATGCCCCACCTTCACTGTCTTGTTCTTCAACTTCTACAGAGAAGGTTGTACTCGCAATACTTGAGTTTAGAGTATTTGACAATACCTCTATTGTTCTTAGAACGGCACCTGCTTTGGTGTCTTCTACTACCTGATCTACTACGGTATCTGAGTCCTCACAAGAATTGAAGGAAAAAACCAATAAACCTGATAGAAAAATTTTAAATATGTTTTTCATGTTGTTATTATTTTTAATTATTAATGTTAGTTAGCAGGATTTACAACACCTTTATCCCAAAAAACAGTAGAACTTAAGTCTTGTCTTTGTAAAATATTTGGGTTAGCACTTACTTCACTACTTGGGTATAAAACAGTTCTTGGGAAACTACCTGGATTAGTATCTAGACTTCTAGATAATGTTCTTGGGTAACCTGTTCTTCTAATAAAATTAAAAGCATCTCCTGCACCACCATACATTGCTACAAAATACTGCTCTCCCAATAAATCCATTTTGTCTTTAGCGGTTGGGAAGCCGGTTCCATCTAAGGCAGTAGTCATTGCAGCTGCATTAAATTCAGCCATTTTAAGAGCAATAAAGTCAGCTACATAAGTTGCATCTGGAGCTTGTGATTTATCAACAGTACCATCTAATGCACCAAAAGATTGAACCTTAGCGATAGATTTTGTCATACCTGCTTCAAAGTGAGTTGCAGCCTCTGCCACGTTTCCTAATGTTAAATTAGCTTCTGCTTTCATAAAGTCTACATAAGACGCAAGGTAAATTGGATCAATACCAGCACCACCGCCACCATTACCCAAGCCTACGGCCTGACCAAAAGATGCACCAATAGATTCTCCTATGTAAGGAAAAGCATCAGCTCTCCAATCGAAACTACCACCAGCAGGATAAACCCCTACTGCAGTTCTTGTAAAATTATCTGGAGGTGTACCTTCATCATTTCCATGAAATCTACCCCAATAACCTACAGGCATTGAACACCATATATCTTCATCTGGTGTAAATTGTAAGTGTATTGGTGTGTCTTGCAGTGAACATGATAAAGTTTCTCCGTCACCAGCAGCATTAAATACTAAAACACCACCTGCAGGACCGAATAATCCAAGTACATCTTCAATCAATGCATAACTCCCTGGAGTTCTCCAGTTTTGTCTGAAGAAATAATATCTTCTTCTTGGATCTGTGTTTGCTGAGAAATCTCCATACTGTCCAACCATTGTGTTTATCAACCAATTAGATTGGTAAATGTTTGCTCCTGAAGAAGTATAATCAGCTGCATAATCTGGATGACGTGTGTCTGGAGACAATACGTTGGTTCCATAATTAAATTGAAAATCATCGTCTGTACTTTCTATAACGTTTGTTGCCGCAGCCACTGCTGCATAGTTTCCTACAGTTAAATCTGCACGCATTTGGATTGTGTTTACTAACTTTATCCATTTGTCTGCATCTCCATCATAAAACAAGTCATTACCAGTTCCAATACCACTAGTATTTGTAAAGTGTACTTTTGCTTCTGCTAAAATAGCGATTGCAGCAGTATAGACATCTGCACTACTATCTGCTTTTGGTAGTGGAAACTCATTAGGCTTTCCAGCTTCAGACCAAGGAATATCTCCTAAGAAATCTACCAATTGCATTAATGTATGCGCTTGTAATGTTTTTGCAATACCTAAATGATAAGATAAATCTTTATCTGGATTCGCAATATCTAAAGCTTCAATGGCATTTGTATTAATGGTAATACCTCTTACACCATCATTACTGTAAAACCTAGACCATACAGCGTTTAATGTTCCATCACCATAATTGTCTAAGTAATTTCTACCAAACATGTAGTCGATTCTACCTAATTCTGCACTATTTGCCTGAAATGTTCTTTGAGTTACTCTGTAGGCTAATTGTATAGAATTTAATAATAAATCTGGATCTGCTTGATCTGAAGATAATTCGTTTGGACTTGCTAGTTGTTCTAGCTCTATTGAATCACAAGAGTAAAACAATGTGCTTGAAGCCACAATTGCTATTAGCAATATTTTATATATTTTTTTCATGATATGTTATTATGTTTAATATTTATTAAAATGATAGTTTTACACTAAAACCATAACGCTTAGAACTAGGTCCGTTTAAATAATCGAATCCTCTACCATTACCAACACCAACACCTGCTACGTTAGGGTCAAAGTTAGCAGCATCTGGAGTATTGTATGCATCATACCATAAGTTAAATCCACTAAATGTGAAAGATACTGCACCAAAAGGAGTTTTGTCTAAAGCACTCTGTGGAAGTGAATATCCAAGTGAAACTTCTTGTAATCTTAATACAGATGCGTCATAGATTGTTAATTCTTTTGGACCAAACAATAAGTTAGAAAAATAGTATTGAGAATTATTAATCTGCAATGTATTTGCTTCTCCTGTAGATTCTAAAATACCAGGTAAAATAAACGTTTTATTTCTATCACCATTTATTAACCCTCTACCTAATAAAGTAGCAATTGTACTACTTGCAATGTCTCCACCTTTTGTATGGTTTATTTGAAAGCTAAAAGTAAAGTTTTTATAAGATAATGTATTGTTTAAGTTCATTACATAATCTGGATTTGGATTACCAATAATAGGAGTAATCGATCTACCATCAGGTAAAACAACATTACTTTCTGATAAGTAACTACCATTTGAACCTACTAAAAACTCTCCAGCATCATTTCTTCTAATTCTTGTACCTACAATAACACCTAATTGTTCACCTTTAATCGCTGCGTTTGCTCCAAGATTTGCGCTTGCAGAACCTGCATATAAAATCTGGTCGTCTTCTTGTTCTGTAACAATTTGCTCACTTTGTGTAAAGTTAACACGAGAGTTCCAATTAAAACCGTCACCATCATTTTTAAATATATCTAGACCTAAATCTACTTCAACTCCACTACCTTCTACTTTACCAACATTGGCTTGTGTAGATGTAAATCCAGAAGTTGGTGCTAAAGGTTTTGTTACTATTAAATCTTTAGTTGTTCTGTCAAAATAAGAAAAACTTACATCAATTCTGTTGTCTAAAAAACGAGCATCAAAACCAACTTCAATTTCACTAATTAACTCAGGTTTTAAATTTGGATTTGCTTGAAAATCACTAACACTGTTAGTTGTTATCGGGCCAAAACCACCAGCATTAACTTGTGTGCTTTGCGATACTGTATTTATTGTTGGATATCCAGAAGGGAAACCTGCAGATTGTCCTAAACCAGCTCTAACTTTTAAATAGTTTAATCCTTTTCCACTGTCAGATTTTAAACCTTCAAATGCTGCGGTTGGAATAAAAGAACCAGAAATACTTGGGTAAAATAAACTGTTGTTTTCAGTTGGTAAGTTAGATACCCAGTCATTTCTACCAGATAAAGTAACATATGCATAGTTTCTGAAATCAATAGCCGTTTCACCAAAAACACCTACAATGTTTCTTTTTGATGTAAATTGAATTGGTGTTTGATTTTCAAAGTTGAAGTGTTGTAATACACCAAATACAATTTGGCCAGTACTTGAAACACCTTGTTGATCAAAAGTTCTAGATCGAGATGTACCTCCGGCAACAAAACTTAAACTAAAATCTTCTGATAAATCATAACTACCATTAAAAGCTAAATAGTGGTCAAAAATACTTACGTTATTGTCATATGTATCTAAGAAACCAAAAATAGCATTGTTGAAATTCACACCATTTTTGTTTGAGTAAGCTTTATTTCTTTCATTATAAAAGTCAATACCTGCACGATAAGAAACACCTAAATTTTCAGTGATTTCATAAGATAATGTTGCAGATGTAAATACCCTGTTAGTTACTTGCCCATTTTGTGCATTTTTTATAGACCACAGTGGATTGATAATATCGTTACCATTACGGTAATAAATACTACCACCATTTTCTGGTAGTTCAAATGGTAAACCCATTAAATCTACATTTCTTGGTGTAAAGAATACATTACCAAAAGTAGACCAACCTAATGTACCATTTCCTCTACTCGCAGCAACAGGTGGCGAAACCACTTTGTTTTGAGAATAATTCATAGATCCACTAACTGTGAATTTGTTTGATAATTTTGCACGTCCACCTAAAGATAATGTAGTTCTACCAACTCTGTTTCCAGGAGTAAATCCTTCTTCATCTAAATGACCGAAATTTGCATTATAGGTAACATCACCACTATCTGAAGAACCATTGAAGTTTACAGAAAGATTTTGAACAGAACCAGATCTAAAGAAATTTTCAACACTGTTGTAAGGTTTCCATTCATATCTTTCACCTGTAAATTGGTTATTTAAAATGTTATTTCCTCCTAAAAAGTTATTTAAGAAAGCAGAAGAACCATAAGGATGTTCCACAGTACCGTCAGGCTGAATAGTTCCAGCAGGGTCATTATTGTAACCATCTACACCGTCAGCATTAAAAGAAGGTCCCCAGTTACTAAAGAACCAACCAAAAGACTGGTCAAAACCACCACCATACTGATCTTGATAATCAGGTACAGATGCGATATCGTTTACGAAGAAAGATTGATTAATTGTAATTTCGTTTTTCTTCTTTTTTCCCGAAGAAGCAGATCCTGCTTTCGTTGTAATTACAATTACACCGTTTCTACCAGCAGTACCATATAATGTAGCTGCTGCTAAACCTTTAAGTACACTTACACTCGCGATATTGTTAGGATCTAAATCTAAAAATCTACTAGAACCAACATTACCATTAAGGAAGTTTCCTTGTGCATTCGTATCACTACTAAATGGCACACCGTCTACTACAAATAATGCTTGGTTACTTCCGTTAATAGAAGAATAACCTCTAATTACTACGTTTGTTGCAGAACCAGAAGTACCACTTTGTGAAGTAATTTGTACACCAGATGCTTTTCCTGATAATATTCTAGCAACATCACCTTCTGCTCGTTGTTCTATATCTTCAGAACCAACTTCAGCAACTGCATAACCTAAAGCTTTTTTCTCACGCTTTATACCTTGTGCAGTGATAACAATTTCTTCTAAAATCTGACCGCCTTCTTTTAAAGAGACATCGATTACGTTAGAAGATCCAACTGTTTTATTAATAGTTTCATATCCGAGGTATCTAAAAGTTAAAACATCGCCAGTTTTAGCTTTAATCGAATATTTACCATCAAAATTGGTGTCAGTACCTCTCGTAGTACCTTTCACTAATATACTAACTCCCGGTAAAGGACCTGAATCATCAGAAACAGTTCCAGTAACAGTCTTTTCTTGTGCAAATGATATTTGCACGACAAACGCCAGTAATAGCGTTAAAATTCCATTAAACTTTGTTTTCATTGTATAATTATTTGAATTAATTAATCCCAAAAGTCTTAAATAAAACTTAATTAAACAATTATTTAACATAAAAAATCATAAAAAAGTTAATAAAATGTTAAGTCGAAAGAGAATTATTGAATATTTAAAAATAGCTCAACCAATTTATTATGATTTTATTTTGTTTAAAACCAAAGCTTTGAGTTGAATTTTTTCCAATGGCCCCACTTAATTTTATTTGCGATTTATTTATGTTAAATAAATAACCCAAACCGATTCCTGTAAGGTTGTCTGTGTTGAAATTTGTCTTAAAATTGCCAATATCAGTGATTGTATACAAAAAAGAGGTATTTGAAACCAAAAAACGATATTCTATATTCACTAGGATGTAACTTTTTGCAAGGATACTTTGTTCATTGAAACCTCTAATGGACTGAGCACCGCCAATTCTAAATAATTCATTGTCAATAAAATTAGCGGAAGTTAGATGTCCTAGTTGCGATCTAATATAAACACTGTTTCTGATATTTAAATCATATATGTAGGAAGCAGAAGCTTTAATTTTTATTTGATTATAAGAATTTTGATTTATTTTCCTTTTTCCAAATGTTGGATTAATTTCTAAGTTAAATTTATCACTATAGAATATGTCATTTTTCGGAAGTTTATATTTCAATTGAAACCCTAAAAATGAATTCCTAAATGATTTAATATTATTAATTGTATTGTTGTTTAGCGTCTCTGAAGATTCAGAGGAGTAGGTGAGTGCAAGTTTTAACTTGTTGTTTACATTATAATATAATTTTGAATCAAACTTAGTATTTAAAAAAGTAGAATCTTGTTTATATATTGAGAAAGCTATTTGAGGACTAAATTTTGATTTTAAGATGAAAGGAATTTCAGTTTTTAGTTTAAATTCTTGTTTTTCTGCTCCAATGCTGTTCCAGAACACTTCAAACTTTTCACCTTTATTTAAGATGTTGTTTAATTTTAAGTCAATATTGCCATTAAATAAAATGTCACCGTTTTCTTTAGATGCAAAATTAACCAGACCATCAAAACTATTGTTTTGTTTTTTATTTAAATACATATAAACAAAAGTAGAATCTTGCGTAAATAATACTTCAGGAGATTTTATTTCTGTAATAAAATTCAAACTTTTTGATGCTTTTGATAATTCTTGCAGTTTTGGTTGATTAAATACGGTATTTGTTTCTAGGTTAAAATAGTTTTTTAAATAAGATTTTGGGAAATTTTCATAGCCTTTTATAATGATCTTGTTAATCATTCTTTTTTTTGATTTTGATATCATTAAATCAGCAAAAACTGTTTTATTTTTTATGACAATATTTTCTAACTTGATTTTAGAAAAGGATTTTCCTTCTTTATCAAGTTTTTTAGAAATGTTAGATAGCGTAGGCTGCAGTTTTTCGATAGGAATTGAAATAGTTCCTTTTTCGTTTCTTGCTTGATTGAGATCAATTTCTGAGTTTTTGTTAATGTTAAGAACTACACGCTCTATTTTTACTTTCAAAGAAAAGTAGGCAACATATTCGAGGTTTTCTTTTTTAATCTCGCTTATTGTAGTGGTCAAGTACCCTTTGTTTTTTAAATAATCAGAAACCCTATTGATTTCTTTTTTTAACGAAATTGTATCCTTGTGTTTGTTTGTGTAATTAATTCTATCTAGAACTAAAATTTCGGTTTTATTTTTAGAGGAAAGTTTTAAAGTTAATTTTGTGAAAAGAAAGTTTCAAAACAAAATATAAAATAAATTATGGATATAAAATGAATCGCTTTTTGTCTCAAAATAATTAAATTATTAGGTTCAAATGTAAAAGAAAATCTAGAAAATCAAGTAAAAAATAATGATTTAGAAAAAATAACTGACTGATATTTGAATAATTAGAATTTAATTGTACATTTGCGCACTCTTAAAAAAGAGACAATGTTTAATTATAAACGAAAAACAGTAATTATTTAGTATGCCAACTATTCAACAATTAGTTCGTAAAGGAAGAACCAAAATAACTAAGAAGAGTAAATCGGCTGCTTTGTCGTCTTGTCCTCAAAGGCGTGGAGTTTGTACACGTGTTTATACTACAACACCAAAGAAACCTAATTCAGCGATGCGTAAAGTTGCCAGAGTTAGATTGACAAATGGTAATGAGATAAACGCATACATTCCAGGTGAAGGACATAACTTACAGGAGCACTCGATAGTATTAGTTAGAGGTGGAAGGGTAAAAGATTTACCAGGTGTTAAATATCACGTGGTACGTGGAGCATTAGATACAGCAGGTGTTGAGGGAAGAACTCAACGTAGGTCTAAGTATGGTGCAAAACGCCCAAAAAAGTAAAATTAGTAACTTTTTTAATGTAAAGACATGAGAAAAAGAGCAGCAAAAAAAAGAGTCTTATTACCAGATCCTAAATTTAATGATCAGCTCGTAACACGTTTTGTGAATAACTTAATGTGGAGTGGTAAGAAGTCAGTAGCGTTTAAAGTGTTTTACGATGCGTTAGAGCTCGTAGAAGAAAGAAAAGGAGAAGGCGAGGAAAAATCGGCTTTGGAAATTTGGAAAGATGGTTTGTCAAATGTAATGCCACACGTGGAAGTAAGATCTCGTCGTGTTGGTGGAGCAACATTCCAAATTCCTATGCAAATTAGACCAGATCGTAAAGTATCTATGGCTATTAAGTGGATGATTTTATATACTCGTAAGAGAAATGAGAAAACCATGGCACAACGTTTGGCAGCAGAAATTTTAGCAGCAGCTAAAGAAGAAGGTGCAGCAGTTAAAAAACGTACTGATACTCATAAAATGGCAGAAGCTAACAAAGCATTCTCTCACTTCAGATTTTAATAGAAATGGCTAGAGATTTAAAATTCACAAGAAATATTGGGATTGCAGCACATATTGATGCTGGTAAAACCACAACTACTGAGCGTGTATTGTACTACACAGGTGTTTCTCACAAGATTGGAGAAGTGCATGATGGGGCAGCTACAATGGACTGGATGGAGCAAGAGCAAGAAAGAGGTATTACCATTACTTCTGCAGCAACAACTTGTACATGGCAGTTTCCTACGGAGAATAATGCTCCAGTTGATGATACAAAGGATTACCATTTTAATATAATTGATACTCCTGGTCACGTAGATTTTACTGTTGAAGTAAATCGTTCGTTACGTGTATTAGATGGTTTAGTTTTCTTATTTAGTGCAGTTGATGGTGTTGAGCCTCAATCTGAAACTAACTGGAGACTTGCTGATAATTATAAAGTGCCAAGAATTGGTTTTGTTAATAAAATGGATCGTCAAGGATCTGATTTTATGATGGTTTGTGATCAAGTAAAAACAATGTTAGGTTCTAATGCAGTGCCAATTGTTTTAAATATTGGTGACGAAGAGAACTTTAAAGGTATTGTAGATCTAGTTAAAAATAGAGCTATTATATGGCATGAAGAAGGAATGGGTGCAACATTTGATATTGTTGAAATTCCTGAAGAATTAAAAGAGGAAGCTAAATTATTACGTGCTAACCTTATTGAAGAAGTAGCAAGTTATGATGAGAACTTGTTAGAAAAATTCATGGAAGATGAAGATTCTATAACAGAAGAAGAAGTGCATAATGCATTGAGAGCTGCTGTAATGGATATGGCTATCATTCCTATGATTTGTGGTTCTGCATTTAAAAATAAAGGTGTTCAGTTTCTATTAGATGCTGTTTGTCGTTATTTACCTTCTCCTATGGATAAAGAAGGTATTGTAGGTGTAAACCCAGATACAGAAGAAAAAGAATTGCGTAAACCTGATGTAAAGGAGCCTTTCGCTGCTTTAGCTTTTAAAATTGCTACAGATCCTTTTGTTGGTCGTTTAGCATTCTTTAGAGCATATTCAGGTCGTTTAGATGCAGGTTCTTATGTGTTAAATAACCGTTCAGGTAAAAAAGAACGTATTTCACGTATTTATCAAATGCATGCTAATAAGCAAAATGCAATTGATTATATTGAAGCTGGAGATATTGGTGCTGCTGTAGGTTTTAAATCTATTAAAACAGGAGATACTTTAACTGCTGAAAAATTCCCGTTAGTACTAGAGTCTATGGATTTTCCAGATCCAGTAATTGGTATTGCTGTCGAGCCTAAAACGAAAGCAGATGTTGATAAATTAGGAATTGGACTTGCTAAGTTAGCGGAGGAAGATCCTACTTTTACTGTGCGTTCAGACGAAGCCTCAGGCCAGACTATTATTTCTGGAATGGGAGAGTTGCATTTAGATGTACTTGTAGATCGTTTAAGACGTGAGTTTAAGGTTGAAGTCAACCAAGGTCAACCTCAAGTGGAATATAAAGAAGCTATTACAGCTCAAGCGGAACACAGAGAGATTTATAAGAAACAATCTGGTGGTCGTGGTAAATTTGCTGATATTGTATTTACTATCGGTCCAGCTGATGAAGGTGTTCAAGGATTACAATTTGCATCTGTTATTAAAGGTGGAAATGTGCCTAGAGAGTTTGTTCCTTCTGTAGAGAAAGGATTCAAGGAAGCTATGAAGAATGGTCCTTTAGCAGGTTATGAAATGGATTCAATGAAAGTTACATTAAGAGATGGTTCTTTCCACGCAGTGGATTCTGATGCATTATCTTTTGAGTTAGCTGCAAAAATGGGTTATAAAGCTTCTGCTAAGTCTGCAAAAGCAAAGATTATGGAGCCATTAATGAAGTTGGAAGTTCTGACTCCAGAGGCAAATATGGGAGATATCGTAGGAGATTTAAATAGAAGAAGAGGTCAGGTAAATGATATGTCAGACAGAGCAGGTTCTAAAGTGGTAAAAGCAATTGTTCCTCTATCTGAAATGTTTGGATACGTAACAGCTTTAAGAACGATGTCTTCAGGTAGAGCAACTTCTACTATGGAATTCTCACACTATGCAGAGACTCCTTCAAATGTTTCAGAAGAAGTAATAGCAAAAGCAAAAGGATAACCTACTAAAATAATATAAGATGAGTCAAAAAATTAGAATAAAATTAAAGTCTTACGATTACAATTTAGTAGATAAATCTGCTGAAAAGATAGTAAAGACGGTAAAAAGTACTGGTGCTGTAGTAAATGGACCAATACCATTACCAACACATAAAAAGATTTTTACAGTATTACGTTCACCACACGTAAATAAAAAATCTAGAGAACAGTTTCAATTAGCTTCTTACAAAAGATTATTAGATATTTATAGTTCTTCTTCGAAAACTATTGATGCTCTAATGAAATTAGAGTTGCCGAGTGGAGTTGAAGTTGAGATTAAAGTATAAGTAAATATTAACTTTCGGTTTAATTTTGTTAAACCGAAAGTTTTTTATATTTTTGCAGCCCGAAACATAGTCGGGTTATGCTGTTTTTGAGTGAAAATTCAATTATAGTAACATGTCTGGAGCGTTGCGCGAAGGAAAAACGGTAAAAACAAAATCAGCGTTGAATTTGTTTTACGCTTTTTTTTTTGGAAACAACTCGAAAGAGTTAAATGAAACAATAGTTTCGAACAAATAATTATTAATAATAGACGCGCTGGATAATTAAATCTATCGTCTAAAATTTTAACTAAATGTCTGGGTTAATAGGAAGAAAAATTGGGATGACCAGCTTATTTGATGCTAACGGGAAGAATATTCCTTGTACAGTTATCGAAGCAGGTCCTTGTGTTGTCACCCAAGTTAGAACCGAAGAGGTAGATGGCTATGGTGCCTTACAGCTTGGTTTCGATGACAAAAAGGCGAAAAGTTCTAACAAAGCGTTAGATGGTCACTTTAAAAAAGCTGGCGCAACTGCTAAGAAAAAGGTAGTTGAGTTTCAAGGCTTTGAAGGAGAATTTAAATTAGGTGATTCTATATCTGTAGATCATTTTGAAGAAGGCGAATTCGTTGATGTATCTGGTGTATCTAAAGGTAAAGGTTTTCAGGGTGTTGTAAAACGCCATGGATTTGCTGGTGTAGGTCAAGCTACTCACGGTCAACATAACCGATTAAGAGCCCCGGGTTCTATTGGTGCTGCATCTTATCCTGCAAGAGTATTCAAAGGAATGCGTATGGCAGGTAGAATGGGTGGAGATAAAGTGAAAGTTCAAAACTTAAAAGTATTAAAAGTAGTTGCTGAAAAGAACTTACTTGTTGTTAAAGGAGCAATTCCTGGACACAAAAATGCTTTTGTAACTATTCAGAAATAATGAAAGTATCAGTTTTAGATATTACAGGAAAAGATACAGGAAGGAAAGTTGAACTTTCTAAGGATGTATTCGGTATAGAGCCTAATGATCACGCTGTTTATTTAGATGTTAAGCAATATTTGGCAAATCAACGTCAGGGTACGCATAAAGCTAAAGAAAGAGCAGAAATTACTGGGTCTACAAGAAAGATAAAAAAACAGAAAGGAACTGGTACTGCAAGAGCAGGATCAATTAAGTCTGGAGTTTTTAGAGGTGGAGGACGTATGTTCGGTCCAAGGCCAAGAGATTATTCTTTTAAATTGAATAAAAACTTAAAGCGTTTAGCACGTAAGTCTGCTTTAAGTATTCAAGCAAACGATAAAAATTTAGTAGTAGTAGAAGATTTTGATTTTGAAACTCCAAGAACGAAGAATTTCTTAGATGTTTTAAAGGCATTAGATTTAGAGGCTAAAAAGTCATTGTTTGTATTAGGTAGTGAAAATACTAATGTGTATTTATCATCACGTAATTTAAAAAAGTCTAAAGTTGTTAAAGCTTCAGAAATTAATACTTATGGTGTTTTAAACGCTAATAAAGTGATAATTACTGAGAGTTCTTTAGAAGGAATTAATACAAATTTAAGCAAATAGGGATTCGAAATGAGTATTTTAATAAAACCTATTATTACGGAAAAAGCAACAAGCGATAGTGAATTATTTAATCGTTACACGTTCGTTGTAGATAAAAAAGCTAATAAATTAGAAATCAAAGGTGCTGTTGAAGCAGCATATGGAGTTTCTATTTTAAACGTTAAGACTTTAAATTATCCAATTCAAAGAAATACCAAGTTTACTAAAAAAGGTTTAGTAACTGGTATAAAGAGTGGGTATAAGAAGGCTATCGTTCAGGTAGCAGAAGGAGAAAGCATTGATTTTTATAACAATCTTTAAGAAAAGACAGAATGTCAGTTAGAAAATTAAAACCAATAACACCAGGTCAGCGTTTTAGAGTTGTAAATGGGTTCGACACCATAACAACTGATAAGCCGGAGAAAAGTTTACTTGCTCCGAAAAAACGATCTGGAGGTCGAAACAGTCAAGGTAGAATGACAACTCGTAATATAGGAGGTGGTCATAAACAAAGATATCGTATTATCGATTTTAAAAGAGATAAGAATGGTATTCCTGCTACAGTAAAAACTATAGAGTACGATCCAAATCGTACGGCATTTATTGCCTTACTAAGTTATGCTGATGGAGAAAAACGTTATGTAATTGCACAAAACGGTTTAAATGTAGGTCAAATAATTATTGCAGGTAGTGGAGTTGCACCAGAGATTGGTAATGCAATGCCATTAAGCGAAATTCCTTTAGGGACTACGATTTCTTGTATAGAATTACGTCCAGGTCAAGGAGCTGTTATGGCTCGTTCTGCGGGTTCTTTTGCACAATTAATGGCAAGAGATGGTAAGTATGCAACTGTAAAGTTACCTTCTGGTGAAACAAGATTAATCTTGTTAACTTGTTTGGCTACTATAGGAGTTGTATCTAATTCAGATCATCAGTTATTAGTATCTGGTAAAGCAGGTAGAAGAAGATGGTTAGGTAGAAGACCAAGAGTAAATGCGGTAAGAATGAATCCTGTCGATCACCCAATGGGTGGTGGTGAAGGTCGTGCTTCTGGAGGTCATCCAAGATCTAGAAATGGTATTCCTGCTAAAGGATTTAAAACTAGATCTAAGACTAAGGCTAGTAATAAATACATTATAGAACGTAGAAAGAAATAATAAGTTATGGCAAGATCATTAAAAAAAGGACCTTACGTTCACTATAAGTTAGAGAAAAAAGTGTTAGCCAATGTAGACGCTGGTAGCAAAACTGTAATTAAGACTTGGTCTAGGGCAAGTATGATTACTCCAGATTTTGTAGGACAGACAATTGCAGTTCATAATGGACGTCAGTTTGTACCAGTTTATGTAACGGAAAACATGGTAGGGCATAAATTAGGCGAATTTTCACCAACACGTTCTTTTAGAGGACACGCTGGTGCAAAAAATAAAGGTAAAAAATAGTAGGCAATGGGAGTTCGTAAAAAAAATATGGCAGATCAGTTAAAAGCAGACAGAAAGCAACGTGCTTTCGCTAAGCTTACTAACTGTCCTACGTCACCGAGAAAAATGCGTTTAGTAGCAGATCAAATAAGAGGAGTAGAAGTTGAAAAAGCTTTACAAATCTTAAAGTTCAGTCCAAAAGAAGCATCTATAAATTTAGAAAAATTGTTACTGTCTGCGATTGCAAACTGGCAAGCTAAAAATGAAGGTGCAGTAATTGAGGATGCGGGGTTGTTTGTAAAAACAATCTGTGTAGACAGCGCAGGAATGTTAAAAAGATTAAGACCAGCTCCACAGGGGCGTGCTCATAGAATTCGTAAGCGTTCTAATCACGTAACTTTAGAGTTAGGAAGTAAAAATTTAAGTAATTAATCTAAGTAGAAATGGGACAAAAAACAAATCCAATAGGAAATCGTTTAGGAATCATCAGAGGTTGGGAATCTAATTGGTATGGTGGTAATGACTACGGAGATAAAATTGCTGAAGATTATAAGATAAGAGAGTATATTCATGCTAGATTATCGAAAGCAAGTGTATCTCGTGTAATTATTGAACGTACTTTAAAGCTTGTAACCGTTACTATCACTACAGCTAGACCAGGTATTATTATCGGGAAAGGGGGACAAGAGGTAGACAAGTTAAAAGAAGAGCTAAAAAAAATTACAGGTAAAGAAGTTCAAATCAATATTTTTGAAATCAAACGTCCAGAATTGGATTCAAGATTAGTAGCAACTAGTGTTGCTCGTCAAATTGAAAATAGAATTTCTTATAAGAGAGCTATTAAAATGGCTATTCAAGCTACAATGAGAATGAATGCTGAAGGAATTAAAATCCAAATTTCAGGTCGTTTAAATGGAGCTGAGATGGCACGTTCAGAGCACTTTAAGGAAGGTAGAATACCGCTTTCTACATTTAGAGCAGATATTGATTATTCACTTGTTGAAGCTCATACAACTTATGGAAGATTAGGTATTAAGGTATGGATAATGAAAGGTGAGGTATATGGTAAAAGAGAGTTGTCGCCGTTAGTTGGTTTGTCTAAGAAGCAATCTGGTGGTAATAAAGGTGGTGGAGATAGAGGAAAAAGACCGCAACCTCGTAGAAGAAAATAATTTTTAAAATTAGAAATTAAAAATGTTACAGCCAAAAAGAGTAAAATACCGTAAGGTACAGAAGGCGAAAGGAAATATGACCGGTATTTCGGGTAGAGGGAATCAGCTTTCTAACGGAATGTTCGGGATCAAATCTATGGACCAAAACTTGTTAACTTCACGTCAAATTGAAGCAGCTCGTATCGCGGCAACGCGTCACATGAAAAGAGAAGGTCAGTTATGGATTAAAATATTTCCAGACAAGCCTATTACAAAGAAACCTTTAGAGGTTCGTATGGGTAAGGGTAAAGGAGCACCAGATCATTTTGTTGCAGTTATTAAGCCAGGTAGAATATTGTTTGAAGTTGGTGGTGTACCAATGGAGGTGGCAAAGGAAGCCTTACGTTTAGCAGCTCAAAAACTTCCAGTAAGAACGAAGTTTGTAGTAGCAAGAGATTTTGATATTAACGCATAATTCTAAACAAAAATGAAACAAATAGAGATAAAAGAATTATCCATAGTAGATCTTACTGAGAAACTTGGAGCGTTGCAAAAGAATTATACTGATCTTAAAATGGCTCACGCAATAACTCCTTTGGAAAATCCATTGCAGTTGAGAGGTTTAAGAAGAACTGTAGCAAGAATTGCAACAGAATTAACAAAAAGAGAATTACAATAATTCTATAGTCAGTTTTAAAGATGGAAAAAAGAAATCTTAGAAAAGAGAGAATTGGTGTTGTGTCTAGTAACAAAATGGAAAAGTCTATTGTTGTTGCAGAAACTAAAAGAGTAAAACACCCAATGTACGGAAAGTTCGTATTAAAGACGAAAAAGTACGTTGCACACGACGAAAAGAATGATTGTAACGAAGGAGACACTGTTAGAATCATGGAAACAAGACCTATGAGTAAATCTAAGCGTTGGAGATTAGTAGAAATCCTAGAAAGAGCTAAATAATATGTTACAGACAGAATCAAGATTAAAAGTAGCAGATAATACTGGAGCTAAAGAAGTTTTAGTAATTAGAGTTTTAGGAGGTACAAGAAAACGTTACGCAAGTATTGGAGACAAAATTGTTGTATCGGTTAAATCTGCAACTCCTAACGGAACTGTAAAAAAAGGTCAAGTATCTAGAGCAGTTGTTGTGAGAACGAAAAAAGAAGTAAGACGTAAGGATGGATCATATATTAGATTTGATGACAATGCTTGTGTTCTTTTAAATCCTACAGAGGAAATGAGAGGAACACGTGTATTTGGTCCTGTAGCGCGTGAGCTTCGTGAGAAACAATTCATGAAAATAGTATCATTAGCACCTGAAGTGCTTTAAATCATTCATAAAATGAAGAAGTTCAAAATTAAATCAGGAGATACTGTAAAAGTAATTGCAGGAGATCATAAAGGATCTGAAGGTAAGGTGATACAAATCATCAAAGACAAGGATAGAGTTTTAGTTGAAGGCGTAAATTTAGTATCTAAACATACTAAGCCAAGTGCTCAAAGCCCTCAAGGTGGTATCGTAAAAAAAGAAGCTTCACTTCATATATCTAACTTAATGTTAGTTGAAGACGGTGTTGCGGTAAGAGTAGGTTATCAGGTTGATGGAGATACTAAGACTAGAGTCTCTAAAAAAACTAAAAAATAAGAATAATCATGAGTTACGTACCAAGATTAAAATCAGAATACAAGGAAAGAGTTATTAATGCTCTAACTGAAGAATTCAGTTATAAGAATGTAATGCAGGTGCCTAAATTAGAAAAAATTGTTATTTCTAAAGGTGTTGGAGCTGCGATTGCAGATAAGAAATTAATAGATTACGCTTTAGAAGAAGTAACGAAAATTACTGGTCAAAAAGCAATTTCTACGATGTCTAAAAAAGATGTTGCAGCATTTAAATTGCGTAAAGGTATGCCAATTGGGGTAAAAGTTACTTTACGTGGAGATAAAATGTATGAGTTTCTAGATAGATTAGTTACGGCTTCTCTGCCACGTGTAAGAGACTTTAACGGTATAAAGGCGAACGGTTTTGATGGTAGAGGTAATTACAATCTAGGAATTACTGAACAAATCATTTACCCAGAAATTAATATTGACCAAGTTAAGAAGATTAACGGTATGGATATTACATTTGTAACATCGGCGGATACTGATAAGGAGGCAAAGTCATTATTAGGAGAATTAGGTTTACCATTCAAAAAAAATTAAGAAATGGCTAAAGAATCAATGAAAGCTCGCGAACGTAAGAGAGCGAAAACAGTTGCAAAGTATGCAGAAAAGAGAAAAGCGTTAAAAGAAGCTGGAGACTATGAAGCATTGCAAAAATTACCAAAGAACGCTTCACCAGTTAGAATGCACAATAGATGTAAATTAACTGGACGCCCAAAAGGTTACATGAGACAATTTGGTTTATCTCGTGTTACGTTTCGGGAAATGGCAAATCAAGGATTAATACCAGGTGTTAAAAAAGCAAGTTGGTAGAAATTAGAAATAAAGCTTATTAATAAAAATAGAATGTGTATGTTTGCACGCTCTATTTTTTTTGAGTAAAAGAATGTTAACTGATTAAAGGTTCAATTATCACAGAGAAATCTGTAGCATAAATAGAGATATTTTGAAAACCGTAATCGCAATTTAAATAAATATGTATACAGATCCAATCGCGGATTTTCTTACTAGAGTAAGAAATGCTATCGCAGCAGGACACAGAGTAGTAGAAATTCCAGCTTCAAACTTGAAGAAGGAAATGACTAAAATTTTGTTTGATCAAGGTTATATTTTAAGTTATCAGTTCAATGACGATAAGGTTCAGGGAGCAATTAAGATAGCTTTGAAATATGATAGAGAAACAAAAGAGTCAGTAATTAGAAAAATTCAACGAATTAGTACACCAGGTTTACGTAAATATGTTGGCTCTACAGAGATGCCAAGAGTATTAAATGGTCTTGGAATTGCTATTGTTTCTACATCGAAAGGTGTAATGACAAATAAAAAAGCACGTCTAGAGAATGTTGGAGGAGAAGTTTTATGTTATGTTTATTAATCTATAAGAAATGAGTAGAATAGGAAAAAATCCCGTTAGCATTTCACAAGGTGTAGATGTAAACATAAAAGACAATGTAATAACTGTAAAAGGGAAGTTAGGTGAATTGACCCAAACTATTTCTAAAGGTATTACAGTAACAATTGAAGATGGAATTATCACTTTAGATAGAGCATCGGAAAGTAAAGACCATAAAGCACAGCATGGTTTAATGAGAGCTTTAATCAATAATATGATTGAAGGCGTAAGTAAAGGTTGGACTAAAGATTTGGAATTGGTAGGTGTAGGTTATAGAGCATCGAACCAAGGACAGAAATTGGATTTAGCTTTAGGTTTCTCTCATAATATTGTTTTGGAAATAGCTCCAGAAGTTAAGGTTGAAACAATATCAGAGAAAGGGAAAAACCCAATCATTAAATTATCTTCTTTTGACAAACAGTTAGTTGGTCAAATTGCTGCTAAGATTCGTTCTTTCAGAGCACCAGAGCCATATAAAGGAAAAGGTGTTAAGTTTGTTGGTGAAATATTAAGAAGAAAAGCAGGTAAATCTGCATAATATATAGCATTATGGCATTATCAAAGCTACAAAGAAGAACTAGAATTAAGCGTAGAATCAGAAAAATTATATCTGGTACTGCTACTAAACCAAGGTTATCGGTTTATAGAAGTAACAAAGAGATTTACGCTCAATTAGTGGACGATGTAAACGGAGTAACATTAGCTTCTGTTTCATCTAGAGATAAAGAAATAAAAGCAACTACGAAGGTAGAAGCAGCAACTGCAGTTGGGAAATCAATCGCGGAAAAAGCTTCTAAAGCTGGAATAGAAACTATTGCTTTCGATAGAAATGGTTATTTATATCACGGTAGAGTTAAGTTATTAGCTGAAGCTGCAAGAGAATCTGGTTTAAAATTTTAAGAAATTATGCAAGGTTATAAAAACGTAGAAAGAGTAAAACCAAGTGGATTAGAACTTGTAGATAGATTAGTAGGTGTACAACGTGTTACGAAAGTAACTAAAGGTGGTAGAGCATTTGGATTTTCAGCAATTGTTGTTGTTGGAGATGGTAATGGTGTTGTTGGTCATGGACTAGGTAAATCTAAGGATGTTGCATCTGCAATTGCAAAGGCAATTGAAGATGCAAAAAAGAATTTAGTAAGAATTCCTATTTTAGGAGCAACTTTACCTCATGAACAAAAAGGTAAATTTGGAGGTGCAAAGGTGTTTTTAAAGCCTGCATCTCACGGTACAGGGGTTATCGCTGGGGGTGCTGTAAGACACGTATTAGAATCAGTAGGTATTCATGATGTGTTATCAAAATCTCAAGGATCTTCAAATCCTCATAACGTAGTGAAAGCAACTTTTAATGCTTTATTACAGTTACGCAGTGCAGCGTCTATTGCTGAACAAAGAGGAATTTCTTTAGAGAAAGTATTTAACGGTTAAATCTAGGAACGATGGCAAGAATTAAAGTTACACAAGTAAAAAGTCAAATCGGGCGTCTTCAGAGTCAAAAAAGAACTTTAGAAGCATTAGGTTTACGTAAAATGAATCAAACTGTAGAGCATGAGGCAACTCCTTCTATAGTTGGTATGGTAAATACAGTTAAACACTTAGTTTCTTTCGAAGAAATTAAATAAGATATTTATAAAAAATGAGTTTACATAATTTAACACCAGCAGAGGGTTCCATTAAAAAAGGAAAAAGAATTGCAAGAGGTGAAGGATCTGGAAAAGGTGGTACCGCTACAAAAGGTCACAATGGTCAAAAATCTCGTTCAGGTTATTCTAGAAAAATCGGTTTTGAAGGAGGTCAAATGCCACTGCAAAGACGTGTGCCAAAATTTGGTTTCACAAATATAAACCGTATTGAGCATCAAGGTATCAATTTAGATAAATTACAAGCTTTAGTTGATAGTGGAAAAATAACAGATACAGTTAATTTAGATATTTTAATTGCTAATAGATTGGCAGGTAAAAACGACTTAGTAAAAATATTAGGTGGTGGAGAATTAAAAGCTAAATTGAATATAACTGTACATAAATTTACAGCAACAGCAAAAGCGGCTATTGAAGCTGCTGGAGGTGAAGCTGTTACTTTATAACAACCCGTAAATGATGAATTTTATTAATAGATTAAAAGACATTTTTAGCATTGAAGAGTTGAAAAACAAGATTCTTCTTACGATCGGTTTAATTGCTGTGTATCGTTTTATGGCTGCTGTTCCTTTACCGGGAATAGATCCATTACAATTAACGGCATTGAAAGAAAGTACTTCTGGGGGTCTTTTAGGTTTATTGAATGCATTTACAGGTGGAGCATTTGCTAGGGCGTCAGTAATGGCACTCGGTATAATGCCATATATTTCTGCTTCTATTGTAGTTCAGTTAATGGGAATTGCGGTTCCGTATTTACAGAAACTACAGAAAGATGGAGAAAGTGGACGTAAAAAAATTACACAAATTACGAGATGGTTAACCATAGGTATTACGTTAGTGCAAGCGCCTACGTATATTACTGCTATTAAAACTCAGTTTGGCTTAGGTCCTGAAGCTTTTTTAGTGAGTGGTCCAACTTTTTGGATTTCATCGATCATAATTCTTACGGCAGGAACAATATTTGCAATGTGGTTAGGAGAGCGTATTACAGACAAAGGTGTTGGTAATGGTATTTCATTATTAATTACTGTTGGTATTATAGCTAACTTTCCAGCAGCATTTCTGCAAGAATTTGTTGCAAAAACAACAAATGCAGGAGCGGGAGGTATTATGATGGTTTTAATTGAAATTATTGTTTGGTTTGTAGTAATTTTATTAACTGTGCTATTAGTAACTGCCGTAAGAAAAATCGCAGTACAATATGCCAGAAGAACTGTTGCAGGAAACATACAAAATGTTGCAGGGTCTAGAGATTATATACCATTAAAATTGAATGCAGCTGGTGTAATGCCAAT
This sequence comes from Polaribacter sp. Hel1_33_78, assembly GCF_900106075.1. NCBI lineage: Bacteria > Pseudomonadati > Bacteroidota > Flavobacteriia > Flavobacteriales > Flavobacteriaceae > Polaribacter > Polaribacter sp. Hel1_33_78. The sequence continues at coordinate 2,645,793 of NZ_LT629794.1, read as the reverse complement.
TATTTTTGCACAAGCGATTATGTTTGCACCTGTTGCTTTAGCTCAAAAATTTCCGTTTATGGCAAGTTTGCAGGATATTAATGGTTTTGGATATAATGCTATATTTGCATTTTTAATTATTATTTTTAGTTATTTCTACACAGCCATTACTATTCCTACGAATAAAATGGCAGAAGATTTAAAAAGGAGTGGTGGTTTTATTCCAGGAATTAGACCAGGAAAAGATACAGCAGATAGATTAGATTCTGTTTTGTCTAGAATTACCTTTCCAGGTTCATTATTTCTAGCAGCATTATCTATTCTACCAGCAATTGTAGTTCAGTTTGGAGTTCAACAAAGTTGGGCTATGTTTTATGGAGGAACATCATTAATTATTATGGTGGGTGTTGCCATAGATACAATGCAACAGATTAATTCGTATTTGTTAAATCGTCATTATGACGGATTAATGAAGGCGGGAAACAGCAACAGAAAATCGAATAAATAATATGGCTAAACAATCAGCAATTCAACAAGATGGAACAATTACAGAAGCATTATCAAATGCCATGTTTCGTGTAGAATTAGAAAATGGACATATTGTTACGGCTCACATTTCTGGTAAAATGCGTATGCATTATATCAAATTATTGCCTGGAGATAAGGTGAAATTAGAAATGAGTCCATACGATTTATCAAAAGCAAGAATTACTTACAGATACTAAAAACAAAACAAAACAGATGAAAGTTAGAGCATCAGTTAAAAAGAGAAGTGCCGACTGCAAAATAGTGCGCAGAAAAGGTAGATTATACGTAATTAATAAACAAAATCCTAGATTTAAACAAAGACAAGGGTAATGGCAAGAATAGCAGGTATTGATATTCCAAAGAATAAAAGAGGAGTTATCGCTTTAACTTACATCTTTGGTATAGGAAGCAGCAGAGCTGAACAAGTTTTAGCAGAAGCAAAAGTAGATGAGAGCGTTAAGGTTCAAGATTGGACTGATGATCAAATCGCAGCAATTAGAGAACAAGTAGGATCTTTCACAATAGAGGGAGAATTACGTTCTGAGGTACAGTTAAACATCAAGCGATTGATGGATATCGGTTGTCAAAGAGGAATTCGTCACAGACTTGGTCTTCCATTAAGAGGACAAAGAACTAAGAATAACTCTCGTACAAGAAAAGGTAAGAGAAAAACTGTAGCTAACAAGAAAAAATAAGTTAGATAAAGTAATCAAGATCTAATTATGGCTTTGAGCTATACAATGGAAAACTAAATTACTAAAACTGAAAAATTATGGCAAAAGCAAGTTCAAAAAAACGTAAAGTAATTATTGATGCTATTGGAGAGGCACATGTAACGGCATCTTTTAATAATATCATTATTTCTTTAACAAATAAAAAAGGCGATGTGATCTCTTGGTCATCTGCAGGGAAAATGGGTTTTAGAGGTTCTAAAAAGAATACTCCATATGCGGCTCAGTTGGCAGCAGAAGATTGTGCAAACGTTGCGAAAGAAGCAGGTTTACGTAAGGTAAAAGTTTACGTAAAAGGACCGGGTAATGGTAGAGAATCTGCAATTAGGTCTATCCACAATACAGGTATTGAAGTAACAGAAATTATTGATGTTACACCAATGCCTCACAATGGATGTCGTCCACCGAAAAGAAGAAGAGTATAATTAAATATTTTAACTTGATAGGAATTAGATTATCGAAGGATTAGCCTTAATTCATAATCCCTATCTATAACAAAAAAGAAATGGCAAGATATACAGGACCAAAAACTAAAATTGCTCGTAAATTTGGCGAGGCAATCTTTGGAGAAGACAAAAACTTCGAGAAAAGGAATTTCCCTCCAGGACAGCATGGTAATGCTAGAAGAAGAGGAAAAAAATCTGAATATGCTACTCAATTAATGGAGAAGCAAAAAGCAAAGTATACCTATGGTATATTAGAGCGTCAATTCAGTAACTTGTTTAAAAAAGCACAATCTGCTTCAGGTATTACAGGTGAAATCTTATTGCAATTATGTGAATCTCGTTTAGATAACGTTGTTTACAGAATGGGTGTTTCTAACTCAAGAAGTGGAGCACGCCAATTAGTATCTCATAGACACATTACTGTGAATGGTGAAATTGTTAATATTCCATCATATAGTTTAAATGAAGGTGATGTTGTTGCTGTGAGAGAAAAATCTAAATCTTTAGTAGCTATCGAGAATGCATTAGCGTCTAACAGCAATGTATTTGAATGGTTAACTTGGAATACAGATACTAAAACTGGGACTTTTGTAAAAGTGCCAGAAAGATTACAGATTCCAGAAAATATCAAAGAGCAATTAATCGTTGAATTATATTCTAAGTAATAAAATAATAATATTGCAATTTAGCCAAAGGGTATGTTTGTATTTCTTCAGACTTATATGCCGCGCAACTAATTAGCAATTAAAAAGAAGAAACATATGGCAATTTTAAATTTTCAAAAGCCCGATAAAGTAATAATGATTGAATCTACTGATTTTACTGGTAGATTTGAATTCAGACCCTTAGAACCAGGATTTGGTTTAACTGTAGGAAATGCATTAAGAAGAGTACTTTTATCTTCTTTAGAAGGATTTGCAATTACATCATTAAGATTAGATGGTGTAGAACACGAGTTTTCTACGGTTCCTGGAATTGTAGAAGATGTTACTGAAATTATATTAAACTTGAAGCAAGTTCGTTTTAAGAAACAAATAGATGAAACTGATAGAGAAACTGTTTCAATTTCAGTTTCTGGACAAGAGCAATTTACTGCTGGAGATTTGCAGAAATTTATCTCTGGCTTCCAAGTATTGAATCCAGATTTGGTTATCTGTAATATGGATAAATCTGTAAAATTAAATGCAGAGATTACTATAGAAAAAGGTAGAGGATTTGTGCCTGCAGAGGAAAATAAAAAAGCTTCTGCGCCAATAGGGACAATCTTTACTGATTCTATTTACACGCCAATTAAGAATGTGAAATATTCCATTGAAAATTTTCGTGTAGAGCAGAAAACGGATTATGAGAAGTTAATTTTCGATATAGATACTGATGGGTCAATCAATCCAAAAGATGCTTTAACGGAAGCTGCAAAAATATTAATTCACCACTTTATGTTATTCTCTGATGAGCGTATCACTTTAGAGGCAGATGAAATTGCACAAACCGAAACGTATGATGAGGAATCATTGCATATGCGTCAATTGTTAAAAACTAGATTAATCGATATGGATCTTTCTGTTAGGGCTTTAAATTGTTTAAAAGCAGCAGAAGTAGATACTTTAGGAGACTTAGTTTCTTTTAATAAGAGTGATTTAATGAAGTTTCGTAATTTTGGTAAAAAGTCATTAACAGAGCTAGAAGAATTGGTTATTGTTAAAGGATTAAACTTCGGAATGGATTTAACAAAATACAAATTAGATAGAGATTAACCTTTCATATTTTGCTCCTCATAATGAGTAGATGCAAGATGAAAGCATAAAACAAACGTCATGAGACACGGAAAAAAATTCAATCATTTAGGTAGAAAAACAGCGCACAGGAAAGCGATGTTAGCAAATATGACTTGTTCCTTAATAGAGCACAAGCGTATTAACACTACTGTAGCAAAAGCGAAAGCTTTAAGAGTATTTGTTGAGCCATTAATTACAAAATCTAAGGTAGATACAACGCACAATAGACGAGTTGTATTCTCTTATCTACGTGATAAGTTTGCTGTAACGGAATTGTTTAAAGAAATTTCTGTTAAAGTTGCAGACAGACCAGGAGGTTATATTCGAATCATCAAGTTAGGAAATCGTCAAGGAGATAATGCTCCAATGGCAATGGTAGAATTAGTTGATTACAACGAAATTTATAATCCTAAAGGTACAAAAGCTAAAAAATCTACACGTAGAGGAAGAAGCAAAAAAGCTGATGTTGCTCAAGTAGAAGAAACGGTAACAGAAACAAAATCTGAAGAATAATTCAAATTTTGTATCATTAAATATAAGGTTGAAGAAATTAAATTTTCTTCAACCTTTTTTTTTAGGCCTAAATACGATCATCTTTGTGATTATGCATACTTAAGTTGTGACCAATTATTCTTTAAGTATTTCAAATTTTTGGTGTAACCCATGAACCTTTTGAATCAATGTAGATGCTATATCTTATTTTAAGATTTATTATTTAAGCAAGTTAATTATCCAATTAAAAATTTGCTGATTCCTTTTATCAAATTGGTGATAATAGAATTTGTAACTTCATTTATTGTTACGTCTTTTTGTATTACTAAAAAATAATATTTTCTTCTTTGTGTTTTTTTAGGTATTCTGAATAACCTTTTTGTTTCTTATCTGCAATAATTTAGAGACTCAATTTCCTGCTTAAATCAGCTTATTTTTTTTTATTATATTTTTTAATAACTATTAAATTTTTGGAAATCACTTATTTTTTTTTGTTCTTATAATTTAAAGCTACTTTTTTTTAATAAACGGACCTATTCTAATTGGCATTATTTTTGATAGGTATTAGGTTAATTATAATATATTAGCTTATGAAAATTTTTATTCTAATTACTCTATTTTTTTGTGTTTTTCAATTAAATGCTCAAGATAATCAGGGGGTTATTAATAATACGGGTTCTTCCGTGTTAAGAGCAGGCAGTGCAGTACAAAGTTCATATGGTTCCATGGCTTATTTTTACAATCCGAAAGTAAAAGTAGAGGGTTCAGTATATCTTTTTAATAATTGGGAAAATAATGCAAGGATTTATACAAAAGACAATTACACATATTTATTAAGAAACATAAATTTAAACCTAGAGATGAATTCATTTGTTTCTAAAGTAGCTGTAGATTCTATTTATACTTTTAATATACAGAATGTTGATAAGATTATTATTGAGAATAAAATTTTTAGGCAGTACATATTAAATGAAAAAAAACGCATATTTCAAGTGGTTTATGAATCGAGTAAATTTGCATTATTAAAAAGTGTTCATGTTCAATATGTTAAAGCTTCTGCCAATCCTATGATTAATAGGCCAAATGATAAAGTAATAAAAAGATATTCTTATTTTATATATAAAGACAAAGAGTTTACAAAAATTAAGCTCACTAAAAAAAATGTATTAAATCTTTTTCATTCATCTAAATTAGAGAATCTAAAAAAATACGTGAGAAGAAATAGATTATCTTATTTTATTGAAGAAGATGTCAAAAGAATATTAACACATGCGGGTAGCATATAAGAATATTTAAATAATTAACCATAATATTAAAACTATGAAAACTATGAAAACTATGAAAACTATGAAAACTATGAAAACTATGAAAACTATGAAAACTATTAAAATTAAAAAACTATTACTTCCTTTAGTTTTTCTTTTGTCATTAAGTTCCTTTTCACAAACCTTTGTAGAAGCTCTTGAAATGTCTGGAGGAATGCCTCCTGCGGAAAATTTGAATGGCACTAATAGTTATGCAGACGGATTGGGTAATTCCGGAGAATGGTCTAAAATGTTGGGTATGTTGGCTCAATTTGATGATATAGACTTTGAAAAAAGAAACATTAAAGGTTCTATTTATTTATTTGATACATGGGACAATAATGGTGAAGTTATACTCGGTAAAAAGAAATATTTATTCAATAACATTAATTATCATATCGAAAAAGATGCATTTATGACTAAAATAGATAAGGACTCTACCTTTATATTAAATAAAAATTCATTTACTAAGGTATTGATTAATGGTAGGTCTTTTAAATATTTTGAAGAACCAAATAATTATTCAACGAAGTTGCATGAGATTGTCTACGACGGTAAAAATATATCACTATTAAAAGCATATTCTATTTCTTTTATTGAAAGATCTAAAAATCCTATGGTAAACAGACCAGACAGTGAAATTAAACAAAAAAGTAATTATTACTTATTAAAGAAAAATAAACTAATACCATTTAAACTTAAAAAATCTAATATTAAGTACCTTGTAGAGAAAAACAAAATTGCAGATTTAAAATTATATATAAAAAATTATAGGTTGTCATTTAAGAGTATTGAAGATCTTAAAGTTATTTTAAAATATTGTGATAATTTATAATTTTATTTAATATATTTTTTATTAATTTGCTTTTTTAATTTTAAATAATAAAAACATAGCTGTGAAACATTCATTTAAACATATTACATACATCATCATAATTTTAGCGGGTTATCTGGGGTATTCTCAAGAGGAGAATTCTGGATTTACCCAAAATTCTTCGATTAATTTAACTTCTGCGGCTTCTACCAATATTCAAAGTCATGGAACGTCAGGTTATTTTTACAATCCAAAAAGAGCAATCGACGGTACAGAATATCTTTTTGATGAGTGGGAGAACAAAGCTGTTGTTTATACAAAAGACAACTATAAATATTCTCTTAAAAATATTAACTTAAATATTAAAAGAAATTTATTTCTAACTAGGTTAAGTAAAGATTCTATTTTTACTTTTAACATGAATGGGATAGATAAAATAGTTGTGAATAATAAAGTTTACAAAAATATTTATTCAGAAAAGGGCAGAACAATTTGTGAAGTTCTTTTTGAGTCTGATAAATTTTCTATTTTAAAAAGTTTCTATCTTCATACGGTAGAAGGTTCTCCAAATCCAATGATTAATAGAGTTAATGACAAAATTATCCGAAAAAATACATTTTATGTTCTAAAGGGTGAATCCTTAATCAAGTTTAGATTTACAAAAAGGAAAGTATTAACTTTAATTGATAGTGATAGGATCGATGCTACAAGGGAATATGTTAAACTTAAAAATTTATCTTTTCGAAAAGAAAAAGATGTGAAACAAATATTAAATTATAATACTAGTTTATAGTATGAAATTATTAATAAATTCAAAGGGATAAACGTTTACGTTTATCCCTTTTTTTATATTTTTACATTATCAAAAACAACCAGAATAAATGAAATATCAAACACGTAAAAAGGCTTTAGTTTTATTAGCAGACGGAACAATTTTTTATGGAAAATCTGTTGGAATAGAGGGAACATCTACTGGAGAAATTTGTTTTAATACAGGTATGACAGGTTACCAAGAAATATTTACAGATCCTTCTTATTTTGGTCAGCTAATGGTAGCGACCAATGCTCATATTGGTAATTATGGAGTGAATAATGAAGAAGTAGAATCGGATGGGATTAAAATTTCTGGTTTAATTTGCAGAAATTTTAGTTTTACACATTCAAGAGTAAATTCTGAAGGAAATTTAAAAGATTGGTTTTTAGAACATAATTTAGTTGCCATTTCAGATGTAGATACAAGAGCATTAGTGGCCTATATTAGAGATAATGGAGCTATGAATGCTATTATTTCTACGGATATAGAAAATATTGATATATTAAAGAAACAGTTAGCTAAAGTTCCTAGCATGAAAGGTTTAGAATTAGCATCTAAAGTTTCTACTAAAGAGCCTTATTTGGTTGGTGATGAAAATTCTGACATTAAAATTTCGGCTCTAGATATTGGTATTAAAAACAATATTTTAAGGAATTTAGTAAAAAGAGGGGCTTATATAAAAGTGTTTCCTTTTGATTCTTCTTTTGATGAATTAGCAGCTTTTAATCCTGATGGATATTTTATTTCAAATGGTCCTGGAGATCCAGAGCCATTATTTGAAGCTCAGGCTGTTGCTAAAGAAATTATTAAAAGAAATTTACCTTTATTCGGAATTTGTTTAGGGCATCAAGTAATAGCTTTAGCAAATGGGATTTCTACTTATAAAATGCATAATGGTCATAGGGGAATTAACCACCCTGTAAAAAACTTGCTAACGGGAAAAGGAGAAATTACTTCTCAAAATCATGGTTTTGCTATTAATAGAGAAGAAGCTGAAGCCAATGAAAATGTAGAAATTACCCACGTACATTTAAATGATCATACTGTTGCAGGCATTCGTTTAAAAGATAAGAATGCTTTTTCTGTGCAATATCACCCAGAAGCAAGTCCTGGACCTCATGATTCTGAGTATTTATTTGACGAATTCATATCTAATATAAAGCAAGCAAAAAAGGCTTAATCGTAACTTTTCTGTATTTCATCGACAGTTTATTGATTTTTATGATTTTTATGTTTTTTTTTGAATAAAAATAATTATATTTGATTTGTGATGTAAAAATCACATTCTTTTTCATAGCAATTTTCCCACTCAGTTTTCTGAGTGGGTTTTTTATTTAAGCTTCTTTTTGTGCAATCGTTTTCGTAATTAATCATTCACAAGTGATTAAATGATTTAGACATTTCGTAATTTAGCATATGATTAAAATACACAAAAATTAATTTTTAAATAACAATATAATGAGTATAATAATTAGCGTTCATGCACGTCAAATTTTTGATTCGAGAGGAAATCCTACAGTGGAAGTTGATGTAACAACAGAAAATGGAATTCTAGGTAGAGCAGCTGTTCCTTCAGGAGCATCTACAGGGGAGCATGAGGCAGTTGAACTGCGCGATGGTGGTAACGATTACATGGGTAAAGGTGTTTTAAATGCCGTAGGAAATGTAAATAATATTATTGCTCAAGAATTACTAGGAGTTTCGGTTTTTGAACAAAATGCAATTGATGAATTAATGATGGATTTAGATGGTACTCCAAATAAATCTAAGTTAGGAGCTAACGCAATTTTAGGTGTCTCTTTAGCAGTTGCTAAAGCTGCAGCTAACGAGTTAGGGATGCCACTATACAGATATGTAGGGGGGGTTTCAGCAAACACATTACCAGTTCCAATGATGAATATCATAAATGGAGGATCTCACTCAGATGCACCTATTGCATTCCAAGAATTTATGGTTATGCCGGTAAAAGCAGCAACTTTTTCTGAAGCTATGAAAATGGGTTCAGAAATTTTTCATAACTTAAAGAAAGTTTTACACGACAGAAACTTATCTACTGCAGTTGGGGACGAAGGTGGTTTTGCGCCAACTTTAGAGGGTACTGAAGATGCTATTGAAACAATTGCTTTAGCTGTTAAAAATGCGGGTTATGTTTTTGGGGATGAAATAAAAATAGCTTTAGATTGTGCCGCAGCAGAATTTTTTGTTGACGGAAAATACGATTATTCTAAATTCGAAGGAGAAACTGGTAAAATACGATCTAGTAAAGAGCAAGCCGATTACTTAGCTGAATTATCGGCAAAGTATCCTATTATCTCTATTGAAGACGGAATGGATGAAAATGATTGGGAAGGTTGGAAATATTTAACTGAAATAATCGGAGATAAGGTGCAATTAGTTGGAGATGATTTATTTGTAACGAATGTAGAACGTTTATCTAGAGGAATCGAAAATGGAATCGCAAATTCAATTTTAATTAAAGTAAACCAAATAGGAACTTTAACAGAAACAATCTCTGCTGTAAATATGGCTAAGAATGCAGGATACACCTCTGTAATGTCTCATAGATCTGGTGAAACAGAAGACAATACAATTGCAGATTTAGCAGTTGCTTTAAACTGTGGACAAATAAAAACAGGTTCAGCCTCTCGTTCTGATAGAATGGCTAAATACAATCAATTACTGCGTATTGAAGAAGAATTAGGAGAAACGGCTTATTTCCCAAAAGAAAAAGCATTTAAAATATAGATCATACAATTTGTTTAAATTAAAGCTTCATAAATTTTATGAAGCTTTTTTTTTGTTATAAATATATAAGTGAATGTTATTTTAGGATTTTAAAAATCTATTGGGAATGGCCTATAAATCTATTGAAAATATGGTATATTGTGCCTGCAAATAATATACAAAAATCATCAATATAATGTCAGATATCGCTAAATTACAAATAGGAAATAATTCTTACGAATTCCCGCTTGTAAAAGGAACAGAGAATGAAGTTGCTATTAATATTAAAACGTTAAGAAGTGCAACAAATGGAGTGATAACTATTGATCCAGGTTTCAAAAATACAGGTTCTTGTGAAAGTGCTATTACTTTTTTAGATGGAGAAAAAGGTGTTTTAAGATATAGAGGTTACGCTATTGAAGAGTTGGCAGAAAAAGCAGATTTTTTAGAAGTTTCTTATGCTTTAATATTTGGAGATTTACCAAATAAAGAACAATTAGATAAGTTTCATTCAGATATAAAGTCACATTCATTAGTAGACGATGACGTTAGAAAAATTTTGGAAGCATTTCCAAAAACAGCGCATCCAATGGGGGTTTTGTCCTCGTTAACAAGTGCTTTAACCGCTTTTAATCCTGCCTCAGTAAACATTGAGTCAAGAGAAGATATGTATAATGCAATCGTTAGAATTTTGGCTAAGTTTCCTGTATTGGTTGGGTGGACTATGCGCAAGAAAAAAGGATTGCATTTAAACTATGGGAAAAAATCTTTGGGTTATGTAGAGAACATTATGTATTTAATGTTCAAACAGCCAAATGAAGATTTTGAAATAAATCCAATTATTAGAAATGCTTTAGACAAGTTACTTATTTTACATGCAGATCATGAACAAAACTGTTCTACATCCACGGTAAGAATTGTAGGCTCTTCTCATGCAGGTTTATTTGCTTCACTTTCCGCTGGAATATCTGCACTTTGGGGTCCATTGCATGGTGGTGCTAACCAAGCCGTTTTAGAAATGTTAGAAGCTATTAAAGCTGATGGTGGAGATACTAAAAAATACATGGCAAAAGCAAAAGATAAAAATGATCCTTTTCGATTAATGGGCTTTGGTCATAGAGTTTATAAAAACTTTGATCCAAGAGCTAAAATTATTAAGGAAGCAGCAGATGAAGTCTTAAATAGTTTAGGCGTAGAGGATCCTATTTTAGAAGTTGCTAGAGGTTTAGAGCAAGAAGCTCTAAATGATCCTTATTTCGTTGAAAGAAAATTATATCCAAATGTGGATTTTTATTCAGGAATTATATACAGAGCGATGGATATTCCAGTAGAAATGTTTACAGTAATGTTTGCATTAGGGCGTTTACCAGGTTGGATTGCACAATGGAAAGAAATGCGTCTTAAAAAAGAACCAATAGGTCGACCTCGTCAAATTTACATAGGTGAAAACGAAAGACCTTTTGTAAAATTAGAGGAAAGATAAAAAATAGTGTTATTTTTACTAAAAAATTGAAAGCTTCATAATGTATGAGGCTTTTTTTATAGATTTTTAAAAATAGATATGTTACAACTTAATATTAAGAACGAAACTTCAAGGTTAAGAGCAGTTATTTTAGGAATTGCTAAAAGTAGTGGGCCAGTGCCAAAAGTAGAGGATTGTTATGATCCAAAAAGCGCACAACATGTTTTAGCTGGAACTTATCCAAAAGAAGAAAATATGATTTTAGAAATGGAAGCTGTTGCTAAAGTTTTTAAAAAATATGATGTTCAAGTTTTTAGACCGATTGTAATTGAAGATTATAATCAAATTTTTTCAAGAGATATCGCTTTTGTTATTGAAGATAAATTTATTGAAGCTAACATTCTTCCAGATCGAGAAAGAGAATACAAGGCGATAAATAATGTTATTTCTCAAATAAACCCTAATAACGTAATTGTTTTACCTGAAGAATGCCATGTAGAAGGAGGAGATGTTATGCCCTGGAATGAATATATTTTTGTAGGCACTTATTCAGGAGTAGATTATTCAGATTTTATCACAGCTCGTACAAATATGCAGGCAGTGCATGCATTAAGAGATTTGTTTCCTCATAAAATTGTAAAGTCTTTTGATTTAAGAAAATCGAATACAGATCCCAAGGAAAACGCACTACATTTGGATTGTTGTTTTCAGCCAATAGGAAAAGATAAAGCCATTTTGCATGAAAATGGATTTTTAATTGAAAGTGAGTATCGATGGTTGTTGAATTATTTTGGAGAAGAAAACGTATTTGAGGTTACAAAAGAAGAAATGTACAACATGAATAGTAACGTGTTTTCAATTTCTGAAGATGTAATTATTTCTGAACAAAATTTTACTAGGTTAAATACCTGGTTAAGAGAAAAAGGTTTTATAGTCGAAGAAGTTCCGTACGCAGAAATTGCAAAACAAGAAGGCTTATTAAGGTGTTCAACATTACCTTTGGTTAGAGATTGATTTCAAAAAAAAAAGAAAGCTGTAATTTTACAGATTTCTTTTTTTTTCGTTTAAAAGATAATGAATTACGGTATTAAAACGGTATCAATCGCATGAACTACTCCATTAGATCCTTGAACGTCAACTAATATAATATTTACAGTTTGCTCGCTCGTTGTTTTTATTTGCGCCCCAGACGTTAAATCAATTGTTATGGTGCCTCCAAGAGTATCAACATCTCCATTGGTTAATTGGTCGGATTGGACATTGGCTCCATTAACAACATGATATAAAAGAACAGCTTCTAAAGTAGTAATTGGAACATCAGCTAATGAATTCCAATCTGAGTTAGAATCTAATAATGCTTGAAAAGCATCGTTGGTTGGTGCAAATATTGTAAATGGACCATTTCCAGATAAAGTTGCAATAAAATCAGTTGTATGTCTAATGTCTGTTAAGGCAGCAACCAAACTTGTAAATACTTCATTGTTTAAAGCTAAAGCTACAACGTTGGGTGGTAACATTACTTTATCAATTACATGCACGGTACCGTTACTTGCTTCAACATCAACAACTACTGGCGCAGCATCTCCATTAAATGCTATTCCGTCAGTAACTTGTACTTGCAATGATAAACTTTCATCATTAGGCCCTGTTGACAAGGTAGGCACATAAGTATCTGACAAATCAGTTGATTTTACGCTTCCACTTAATACATGGAATAATAGAACTGATCTTAAAGTTTCAACTGGAATGTCATCTAAGGAACTCCAACTTGAGTTAGAGTCTAATAAATTTTGAAAAGCTGCATTTGTAGGTGCAAATACTGTGAAAGGACCACTACCTGATAAGGTAGTTGCTAAATCTGCTCTGGTTACAGCAGCAACTAAGCTCGTTAAATTGTTATTTATAGCAACATCTACTATTGTGTTTGTTTCAATCATTACATCATTATCATCATTACAAGATGATAAAAGAGTAGTAAAAAACATTAGGCAAAGGAATTTTGATAAATTTTTCATAATTATTGAATTTTTGAGTATTTATAACAATGTAAAAGTAAGATTTGTTCAAAAGCCAGATAAATATTTTTTGTTAAATTTTTTATAAAATAAGTTAAACAAAAAAATAAAATTTTAAATAGCGTTAATGAACTGAGAAGTATTTCAAGTATAAATTTTTTCAAAAAAAACAGAATAATTTGTTGATTTAGCAAAAATTATATCATAAAAAAAGTATAATTTTGCGAATAAACTAAAAATTAATGAAACAAACTACTAATACAATACTTATGGTTCGTCCTATCAATTTTAGGATGAATGAACAAACTGCTGTAAATAATTATTATCAGAAAGCATTTAAAGATTTATTGCCAGCAACCATAAACTCCAAAGCACAAAATGAGTTTGATGGTTATGTTGATAAATTAAGAGGTTTTGGTATTGAAGTAATTGTAGTGTCCGATTCGAATGAGTTTGATACACCAGACTCTCTTTTTCCTAACAATTGGGTGTCCTTTCATGGAGATGGAACGGTAGCAATTTATCCAATGTTTGCAGAAAATAGACGTTTAGAGCGCAGAGAAGATGTTTTAGAAACCTTAGAAAAGCAAGGTTATTTAATAGAGAATATTGTTGATTATACTTCTGCTGAAGATGAACAAATATTTTTAGAAGGAACAGGAAGCATGATTTTGGACAGAGAAAATAAAAAAGCATACTGTGCAATTTCTCCAAGAGCAGAAGAAGAATTGTTTATAGAATTTTGTGAAGATTTTGAATATACACCAGTTGTTTTCACTGCAAATCAAACTGTAAATAATAAAAGAGAAGCAATCTATCATACAAACGTAATGATGTGTGTTGCAGAAACATTTGCAATAGTTTGTCTATCTTCTATAGATGACAAAAAAGAACGTAAGAACGTATTAAAACATTTAAAGGAAGACAAGAAACAAGTAATAGATATTACTGAAGAGCAAGTAAATAACTTTGCAGGAAATATGTTGCAAGTTCATGGAAAAAATAATGAACGCTTTTTAGTGATGAGCCAAGCCGCTTTTGATTGTTTAACTCCAACTCAGAAATCTCAAATAAATAAACATTGTAAAATAATTTCTAGCTCTTTAGCAACTATTGAAACTTGCGGAGGAGGAAGTGCACGTTGTATGATGGCTGAAGTTTTTTTAACTAAAATGTAGGTTTTATTCTTGAAAACATAATTTAATAGCTCATATTTTTAGAAAATGGACTTTCTTTTATTAGCAATTGCACCAGCAATGATCTTTGTCATTTTTATTTATCTCAAAGATAAAATTGAAAAAGAACCGATTTCATTTTTAATAAAAAATTTTTTCTTAGGTGCATTTGGGAGCATCATAATTACTTTAATTTTAGGAGTATTATTCAATTCAATTTATCCTTTAAACGATGAAAAAAGTGTTTTTCAGCAATTCATAAAGGCATTTGTTGTAGTTGCTTTAGTTGAAGAGTTTTCTAAATATGTCATTGTAAAATATTATGCTCAAAAGAATAAGGAATTTAATGAACCTTTTGATGGAATTGTTTATGCCTTAACTGTTTCTATGGGTTTTGCTGCACTAGAAAACGTTTTGTACATTTTGCAATATGGAGTGTCTACAGGAATTACAAGAGCATTCACAGCGGTTCCTGCTCATGCAACTTTTGGAATTTTAATGGGTTATTTTATGGGGAAAGCTAAGTTTTCTAAAAATAGAATACAGTTAAATTTATTAGGTTTATTAGGCGCAACAATTTTTCATGGATTTTATAATTTCTTTTTGTTTATCAACTTTGTTCCCGGAACATTAATAGGCGCAATACTTTCTTTAATAATAGGAACTGTGTTGTCTAGAAAAGCGATTAAAAAACATCAAAAAGATTCTAATTTTAAAATATGATATTTTTTTATCTAAAGTATCTAACCCATAAATTTTTCTTTAAAATGGTTACTGTAACTCTGTAGTCAAAAATAAATTCCAAGATTTAAACTTCATAATGAATTATTTTAAAGCTTCAGTAATAATCTTACCAGTAGATGAATTAGGAGCTTCAATTCGTAATAAATTAGCAATCGTTGGTGCAATATCAATTATCTCATATTTGCTTTTTGACACACCTTTTTTGATGCCATTTCCATAAAAAATCAACGGGATATGAGTGTCATAAGAATAACCAGAACCATGTGAAGTTCCTGTTCTACCTCTTATTAAGGTGGCAGGATAAGGAATCATCATTACGTCACCAGAAATTTTTTGATTGTAACCATTTTGTAAAGAATTCATAATTCCATCAAAAAATCTAGTTGTTTGCAATGTTCTAGCCGTTACAGCCTTGTAAATTCCTTCAAAATTTAGAATTTCTTCAACTAATTTATCGGCAACTTTATTTTTGTCCAAACCTAAAGATTCGATTTTCTGTTTGTTTAGAAAAATTTGATAGTTTGAAATATTTTCAATCAATTCAATAGAGTTAAAATATTTTTTAGTGATTTCTAAAGCAGATTGTTTAAATTTTTGAATATCAAAATAATGTGCAGGTATTTTTAAAGATTGTAAATATGCAGGTACATCAACAGCAGCGTGATCTGCAGTTAAAAAGACAGTATATTTATTTTTTCCAATTTGTTTATCTAAAAATGATAATAAATCAGCTATATCTTTGTCTAATCGAAGATAAGTGTCTTCAATTTCTTTTGATGCAGGTCCAAATTGATGACCTATATAATCTGTAGATGAAAAGCTTACGGCTAAAAAATCAGTAAATTCACTTTTACCTAAATTTTCTCCAAGAATAGCGGCCTTGGCGAAGTCTGCTGTAAATGAATTACCAGCTGGAATTCCTTTTAAAATATCGAAGTTTCCATTTGTTACTTTTAAATTAGGAATATCATGAGGAAATGAAGTTGCTGTTTCTCCTTTAAACTTTCCTTCAAAAAGGTTGTTATCGATAATGCTGTTGGTGTAGGTGTTTATGTCGTAAAGTGTATTCCAAGGTGTTTTTAAATAGTTGTTTGCGTTGTCAGAGTTGTTAAAGTCTGTTACCCAGTTTGGTAAATTTTCCATATAGAAATTAGAAGAAATCCATTGTCCCTTTTGTTTACCATGAAACCAATAAGCAGCATTTGCTGTATGACCTGCAGGTAAAATTGCAGATCTATCTTTGATGGCAATTCCTATGGTTTTACCATTCATGTTTTGTGCCAAATGTAATTGATCTGTTACTGTTGTTGTATACATTCTAGAAGGTGATTTTTTGCCTGCATCACTATTGTTTCCAACAGTTCTATAGATATCATCATCAACACAGTAAATAGTTTTTTTTAAGAATTTATCGTACCAATTATTGGAAATTATACCATGATTGTCTGGTGTTGTTCCCGTATAAATAGAGGCATGCCCAACTGCCGTATACGTAGGTATAAGATTATAGTATGCATTTTCGATAGAAAATCCGTTTTTTAATAATCTCTTAAATCCGTTTTCAGAATATCTATCAGAAAATCTGGTTAAATAATCATATCGCATTTGATCTATAACAATACCAACAATAAGTTTTGGTTCTTGCTGTTTGGATTCTTTAAGTTTGCATCCAGTAAAAAATACACTAAAAATTAAGAGAAAAAAGATGATGTTTTTCATGAAAAATCAATATTTATAATATAATATCAAAAGTAATTAATTTTTATTTTGATCGGTCTAATTTTACATTCTATTCATGTAAATTTAATACTTTAGCATAAAATTAAATCTATGAATTACATAGAGCATATAGGTAAATACTTTTTAATGTTGGTTCAGGTTTTTAAAAAACCTCAAAAAACTAGGATCTTTTACGAATCTCTAATGAAAGAGATTGAGGAATTAGGCTTAAAATCTTTAGGGATTATTATATTTATCTCCTTTTTTATAGGAGGAGTTATAGCATTGCAAACGGCACTAAATTTAGAAAGTCCATTTATACCAAAATCATTAATAGGTTTTGCTGCGAAACGATCTATTATTTTGGAGTTTGCGCCTACATTTTGTTCAATTATTTTGGCTGGAAAAGTAGGTTCTTATATTACATCCAGTATTGGTGCAATGCGCGTAACGGAGCAAATTGACGCTTTAGAGGTTATGGGTATCAATTCATTAAATTATTTAGTGCTCCCAAAAGTTATTTCAACTGTTTTTTTCTATCCTTTTTTAATTATTTTGGCCATGATTTTGGGTGTTTTTGGAGGATGGGTTACAGGCGTTTTATCAGGTTTATTTACAGGGACAGATTATATTACAGGAGTTCAAACTACTTTTAATCCTTTTTTAATTACCTATGCAATGATTAAAACATTGGTTTTTGCATTTTTAATTGCCACAGTTCCATCTTACCATGGATATTATGTAAAAGGAGGATCTATTGCAGTTGGTAAAGCCAGTACAAAGGCTGTAGTTTGGACTATTATTTTAATTGTACTTGCTAATTATTTTTTAACTCAAATGTTACTAACTTAAATGATAGAAGTAAAAAATTTACATAAAGGTTTTGGTGATGTTAAAGTTTTAAAAGGAATTACAACAACATTTCATCCGGGAAAAACAAGTCTTATTATTGGGCAAAGTGGTTCAGGAAAAACAGTTTTTTTAAAAACGTTAATTGGATTACACATCCCTGAGCAAGGAACGATCTCTTTTGATGGTAGGATAAACACTCAGTTTACGAATGCAGAGAGAAGACAATGGAGACAAGAAATTGGAATGGTTTTTCAAGGGAGTGCATTATTTGATTCGCAAACAGTAGAAGAAAATGTAATGTTTCCTCTGAAAATGTTTACAAATCAATCCCAATCAGAAATGTTAGAAAGAGTAAACTTCGTATTAAATAGAGTAAATTTAGAGAATTCAAATAAAAAGTTGCCAGCAGAATTATCAGGAGGAATGCAGAAAAGAGTTGCCATCGCAAGGGCCATTGTTATGAATCCGAAATATTTATTTTGTGATGAGCCTAACTCTGGTTTAGATCCACAAACGGCCACCGTAATTGATAACTTAATTCAAGAAATTACTGATGAGTATAATATTATTACAGTAATTAATACACATGATATGAATTCGGTGATGGAAATAGGAGAAAAGATTCTTTTTTTAAAGAATGGGGTAAAAGCCTGGGAGGGGACTAGTGATGAGATATTTAGAACTGATAATGAGGCGGTTGTTAATTTCGTATACTCTTCCAATTTATTTAAAAAAGTAAGAGAAGCATATTTAAATAAAACAAAATGAAAAATAGGTTTGTTTAAAAGAATATAATATATATATTTGCAGCCGCTTAAAAGGAAAAAAGACCTGGTAGCTCAGTTGGTAGAGCATCTCCCTTTTAAGGAGAGGGTCCTGGGTTCGAGCCCCAGCCCGGTCACATAGAAGTAAGAAAACTCTGCAATTTTGCAGAGTTTTTTGTTTTTTGTAACATTATTTTGTTTTGAAAATAATATTTTTGGTAGCTAACGTTGCTAGAGATGAATAAAATAATATTTTTTATGATAATATCAAGTCTAATGAGTGATTCAAAAGAATTAATTTTTGATTTTAATTCTAATTCGGATATTTCTGCATGGCGGGTTGTTGATGACGTTGTTATGGGAGGAGAGTCGGAAGGTAACTTTAAATTGAATGAAAATGGAAACGGTGTTTATTTTGGTGAAGTTTCATTAGAAAATAATGGTGGCTTTTCTTCTTTAAGATTCAGGTTTAATAAAAAAGAGATTTCTAATTATTCAAAAATTATTCTAAAAATTAAAGGAGACGGTAAAAATTATCAATTTAGAGTTAAAGATAATTATCGCAATTTTTATTCCTACATAAGTTCCTTTTCAACAAACAAAAATTGGCAATTAATTGAAATTAATTTGTCTGAAATGTACCCGGGATTTAGAGGTCGAAAATTAGAGATGTCAAAATTTTCATCAAGTATTATTGAAGAAATAGCTTTTCTTATTGGAAACAAAAGGAATGAATCTTTTAAGATTGAAATTGATAAAATTTATCTTGAATAAATAGTTAAATCGCTTTTTGTATCTTTAAAAAGTTTTTGAACAGTAAGTATGGAGGAAGATAAAGTTAAGGAAATGGCTGCAGAGCAGTCTAAAAATGAAGTAAAAAGTGATGCTAAAGGCTTGTTGGTAAGTATCAAAAAATACTTAAAAGAGCTTTTAGATTTTAGAGATGATACAGATCATGAAGCCACAATAGAGGCTATTAAAGCTGATATTTCATTTAAAGGAGCGACTGCTTGGATTTTAATTTTTGCAATATTTGTGGCGTCAATAGGGTTAAATGCAAACTCAACTGCAGTCGTAATTGGAGCCATGCTCATATCGCCTTTAATGGGGCCTATTTTGGGTATCGGAATGTCTTTTGCCTTAAATGATATTAATACTTTTAAAAAGTCCCTGGTGAATTTGGGGACCATGATTGGGTTAAGTTTATTTGCCTCCTTTATGTTCTTTTATTTCTTTCCTTTAAGTGAAGATACTTCTGAATTATTAGGACGTGTAAGTCCGGATATTAGAGATGTACTAATTGCTTTCTTTGGTGGATTAGCATTAATGGTTGCAAGAACTAAAAAAGGTACTGTAGCTTCCGTAATTTTTGGTGTAGCAATTGCTACAGCTTTAATGCCACCGCTTTGCACTGCTGGTTACGGATTAGCAAAAGGTAATTTTTCTTACTTTTTCGGAGCCATGTATTTATTTACGATTAATACTATTTTTATTGCTTTAGCAGCTTTTATAGTCTTAAAATTGTTAAGTTTTCCAATGTATAAATATGCAAATGCTGCGAAAAGAAAACAGTATGCAACCATAGCCTCTATTGTAGGCTTAGCCGTAATGATACCTGCAATATTTACCTTTATTAATGTATTTAATAAAAGTAGAATTAATAGCCAGATAGAAATTTTTATTAAAACTGAAATTAAAAACAATCCTTCCTTAACTCTTATAGATTACGAGAGAGACCTTGAAAGAAAAACGTTGAAACTTAATTTTTTTAATGAAATAACAGATGCTACCTATAATGACTTGAGCAATGAAATAAATAGTAATGTTTCTTATAATAATTTAAAAGATTTTAAGTTAGAGATAAAAGGGAGTGATACAAAAAGTTTTGAATTAATTACAATAGCGTATAAAGAAAATAGGGAGGAGTTGCAAGAGAGCAAAAATATTATTAATGGTTTGCAAAAACAAATAGCAGCTTTGCAAGAAACAATTTCTATACTAAATACAAGAATTGAGCAAGATGCTTTGAATAAAAATCAAAAAGTAATTGCATTTAGTAGAATTGCTAAGGATGCAAAAATTAGATACGTAGATATTGAAGCCATTGGTTTTGCTAATGTTTTATCATCAAAAGATTTTATTAAGATAGATACAATTCCTGTTGCAACGATTAAATGGAATTTAAAATTACCTGATAGTATTATCAATCCAAAAGAAACAGAACTAAGAGCTTGGCTTCAAAAAGAAATGGAATTAGATACGCTTTTTATTAAGAGAGAAAAATAAAAAAAAAGCATTCAAAAGAATGCTTTTTTAACTTCTAATTATTTAGAAATTATATTGTTTTACCTCTACATTCTGATTGAATAAATACACTTTTTGGTTATTCATATTTAAACATTCAAATCTTGTTCTTCGTTTATTTCCTCTTCTGTAAATGATGTTTTTAAATTCAAATAAGCTCCCAGGGTTTATTTCAAAAATAAAATTTTTCCCTTTTTCTGCTTCATTCCCTTTTAAAACTAAGGATAGGTTTACATCAGAATCTGTGCTCGCTTTTGGGTTTTTTAAGTATGTAGCTAAAAAAGGTAATATTTTTGTTGGATAAATTTCAGGTCTTAAAAAAGGTAACATTAGATGCTGAAATACCATTTTCCATTCTTTGCCATGAGGTTGCGCTCTTCCAAATTTCTGATGCGTAACATGGTGTGCAATTTCATGTACCAAAGTCAATAAAAATTGATATTTGTTAAGATTGTTATTGACCGTAATTTGAAATCTCCCATCTGGAAGTTTTCTGAAATCACCGTGTTTTGTTTGTCTTTGATTCACGATTATTAAATCAAACGAATGTTCATCAATTAGAAATTGAACAAAGGGAATTGCCTTTACTGGAACGAAGTTTTTATAATCTGTACTCAAAAAAATTAGGGAGTTGTAGATGATACTTGCAAAACTTTACCATTATAAAACGTATTTCCAGTTAAAGAAAAATCATAGATATAATTCGCCATTTCTTTAGCGGAGAGCGGTGCTTTGTAATCAGGAAAAGCTTCAGCTAACATTTCTGTTTGGACAGCTCCAAGAGCTAAAACATTAAATGCAATTTGATGTTCTTTGTATTCTTCGGCTAATAATTCAGATAGGGTTATAACCGCTCCTTTTGCAGATGAGTATGCTGCTAAACCAGGGAATTTCATACTTCCTTGAATGCCTCCCATAGAACTTATGGTTACAACATGACTTCCTTTTTGTAAAAATGGAATTAAATTTTTCGTCAATTCAGCAACCCCAAAAACATTTACTTTATAGACTTCTAGAAAATCATCAGAAGTTAATTCAGTAAAAGGTTTGTTAATTAGTTTTCCTGCATTATTGATTAAAATATCAACTTGTTTCCAGTTATTTTTGATGAACTCCGTTACTTTTTCAACATCAGAACCTTTCGAAATATCAACGGAAATCATGGAGATATTTTTATGGTTTATTGCTGATAAAGGCTTTATATTTCTAGAGATTGCTAAAACACGATGTCCGTTGTTGGCAAACATTTTTGCTAACTCAAAACCAATTCCTCTACTTGTTCCTGTAATAACAACGTTCTTCATTTAAATTTAAAATTTTGAAGAAGCAATCTACTTAATTTTTCATACATTTAAGAATTAAAATCAAACAAATGAAAAAAATAGTTCTACTTTTTATTGCATTTATTTTTATGCAAAATATAACAGCACAAACTACGTATATTTTATGCGGAAAATTGATTGATACAAAATCGGGAAAAATCAATACAAAAAAGACCATTGTTGTTCAAGAAAACAAAATAATCGATGTCTTGGATGGGTATGTTATGCCAAAATCAGGCATTTCAATTGACTTGAGAGACAAAGTTGTAATGGCTGGTTTAATAGATATGCATGTGCATATAGAACAAGAATATGATGGGAAAACAAGAATTAACAACTATATTTTAAATGAGGCAGATATCGCTTTTAAGTCAGTTGGTTATGCACAAATAACCTTATTAAATGGTTTTACTTCTGTTCGAGATTTAGGTGGTACAGGTGTAAATATATCTTTAAAAAAGGCAATTAAA
Source organism: Polaribacter sp. Hel1_33_78 (assembly GCF_900106075.1). Lineage (NCBI taxonomy): Bacteria > Pseudomonadati > Bacteroidota > Flavobacteriia > Flavobacteriales > Flavobacteriaceae > Polaribacter > Polaribacter sp. Hel1_33_78. The sequence continues at coordinate 2,623,359 of NZ_LT629794.1, read as the reverse complement.
GCGGGTATAATTCCAGGTCCAAGAGTTTTTACGGCTGGAAAATCTTTAGCAACTACCGGAGGTCATGCAGATCCTACAAACGGCAGTAGTAGAAAATTTATTGGAGATCCTGGGCCAAAAGAGGGTGTTGTTAATTCTTTAGAAGATGCTAAAAAAGCTGTAAGACAGCGATATAAAAATGGAGCTGATTGGATTAAAATTACCGCAACTGGGGGTGTTTTAAGTGTAGCGAAATCTGGAGATAATCCCCAATTTACCATAGAAGAAGTTAAAGAAATTTGCCAAACTGCTAAAGATTATGGAATGCACGTAGCAGCCCATGCTCATGGGGATGAAGGTATGCAACGTGCTATTATTGGTGGAGTTAAAACCATAGAGCACGGTACACATATGAGTGATGAAACAATGGAACTCATGAAAAAGTACGATGCATATTTAGTACCTACAATTACGGCAGGTAAAGAGGTTGCAGAGAAAGCAAAAATTGATGGATTTTATCCTGCAATTGTGGTTCCTAAGGCTCTGGCTGTTGGTCCGCAAATTCAAGGTACTTTTGAAAAAGCATATAAAAAAGGAGTTAAAATTGCTTTCGGAACAGATGCAGGAGTCTATCCTCATGGAGATAACGGAAAAGAATTTGCATTTATGGTTGAAGCAGGAATGCCTGAAATGGAAGCTATTCAATCGGCGACAATTACAAATGCGATGTTGTTACAAATGGAGAATGAAATAGGACAAGTTAAAAAAGGTTTTTTTGCTGATATTATTGCCGTTAATGAAGATCCTACAAAGAATATTTCTACAATGGAAAATGTTGTATTTGTTATGAAAAACGGAGTTATTTATAAAAAGTAATTATGCAGATCTGTAACTCACAATTGCATTAATTTAAGTCTAGTATAAAGCAATGACGTGTAATTAATAGGACTTATTTATTTATTTATTGTTTTGGAAAATTAAAATTTTAATAAATGAAAGTAAACTTGTTTCCTCGTTGCTCTTGTTTATATGATTTTACTGGGATATAATCTTGGAAAGTTTATTATAATAGCAATCTGTTGACTTTCTTTCTAAATCTGAAATGATTACCTAAAGCCTAATATTTTAGAATAAAAGATTAATGTTTTTTATGGGTTTTCCTATTTTCTCAGAAATGGTAGTTCAATTCTAGTCAAAGGTAATGTGCTGGTATGCTCCAATATCCGGACTTATAGTTCTGTCAATTCCTAAAATATCGGTTGAAAAAAGTGTTACTTTTGCTTTGTTAATTGCATCAGAATCTTGCCCAATAATAAAATCTTCATTTTGAGAATCTTTAAAATGTGAATTTCCATTTAAGATAATATTTTGATAAAAAGAGTTTGTAAAATCTAATTCTTTATTGTCATTAAAAGAGTTATTTGTATCATTAAACTGGATCATGCAATTACTAATGTTGTAATTAAAAACTCTTCCACCATCGGCTTTGTCGAGGACAAACTCGATGTTGTTATTTCCATCGAATATACAATTGGTAAAATTAGCAGCAACTAAGTCTCTAGTTTCAATAGTTTCTTGTCCATTTTCATCTTCATAAGTAAAAAAATTATTTACCAAAACTGCTGGTAATTGTCTAATTCCATTATTCCAAAAATTAGCAAAAGTACTATGTGTAAAATTATAAGTTCCTCCAATCGTTGCCGCTAAAGAAGCTTCACCTGCAGAGCCAATAACTACATTATGAGCTTCAATATTTGTTTCTCTAGCGAGAATTCCAAAGTTTGAATGATTGTAAATTTCTGAGTTTTGCAATTTTAAAGTTGGTGTAGAAGCAGAACCTAAACTATCTATTAGAATTCCAATAATTCCGTTTTTAATTTGTGCGTGATAAATTTCATTGTCTTTACTTCCTGCGCGCATCCAAATTGTGCCCCATTGCCCTGGAATTTGACTAAAATTATTTTCTAATCTATCACCTTGAAAAACAACTTTTTCAGTTAATGTCCCATTTACTTTAAAGGTGGCTTTGTCATCAATAATTAATCCAGAATTATTATGAAAATAGATTCTTGCTCCGGCTTCAATAGTTAACGTCCTGTTACTGGGTACTGCTGCATAACCATAAATAACTGTTGGTTTTGAATTCGTAATAGTAAGCTCAGTATCAGTTAAAAATCGACCTTTAATATTTGTCGCTTGTCCATCAATGGTTAAGCTATCAATTTTCATGGTAATTGGATCTTTACCAGGATAAATAAAATTAGCGTCTTGGACTAAAGTTACCAAATTGACATCTTGTTGATTGGAGCCAGTATCAAATAAAATTCTATCTGTGTATAAAGGATTTGCAACGCTACTTGCATTGATGGTAGTTTCAATAAATACAAAAATGCTGTCTTGGGCTAAAATATCTATGTCATTAAATGCCTTACCTGCAATTCCATCAACATTTAATCTATAGTTAGATGAAGCCCCTTTTTCGAGTGTAATTTCCGGAATTGTAATCGATTTATTTCCTCTGTTATATACCTTTAGGTTATAAGTTCCAGAACCAATATTTGAGAAAATCGTATCTAAAAAAATAGTGTCTTTAGAAAACTCTAAACTCCCAAAATTAGGAATAGTAGAGAAATCTTTTCTACAAGAACTCACAGAAATTAAGGCAACACAAATAAGAAAAGTAATAAAATAACGCATAAATCAATTTTGTATAAAAATAGAACTTTAAAATGATTGGTTTATTATTTTTTAATCAATTTGATTTCAAAAAGTTTCGCCCAATTTTTACCTGTAACAAAAAGTCTGTTGTTTTCTTTATCAAAGGCAATTCCATTTAAAACTTCATCTTCAGGAACTAACTTTTGAGTTTTTTCCATTTCCTTTTTTAAATTAGATAAGTTTGCAACACCTAAAACAACACCTGTTTTTATATCAATGATTACAATTACGTTTTGTTGATATTTATTTGCATAAATTTTATCTTCAATTAATTCCAGTTCATTTAAATTATCAAGTGCATACTTGTTTGTGTATACTTGAATAGATTTTTTTTCTGAAAGCGTTTCTGAATCTAAAAACCAAATTTTGTTCGAACCATCAGACTTTATAAGCTCAGTACCGTTATTCGTCAAGCCCCAGCCCTCTTGACTTTTATTGTAGGTAAACTCTTTATCTTGTTTAAAAGTTTCTAAATCATACACAAAACCTTTTTTAGCTTGCCAAGTTAGCCAATAAATTTTGTTGTTTAAAATGGTCATTCCTTCACCAAAATATTTTTTATCTAAGTTAATTTTCTTTAAAACCTTACCTGTTTTAATTTCTACTTTTCGAAGTGTAGATTGTCCTTTTCTGCCTGTAGTTTCATATAGGAAACCCTTATGATACTCTAAACCTTGTGTATATGCTTTTTTGTCGTGAGGAAATGAATTTATAATTTCATAGCTATAAATTGCAGGAGCCTTGTCAGCCAAAACTTCAAAAGAGTTATTTTCCTTTTTTGTTTTTCCAGGGTAAAAAGCCAGGACAGAAACAGCATGTTTTCCAACACCTAATTGAGCAGTGTTTATAGTAGCTGAATTCCCGTTGGCAGAAATTTCTTTTCCATTTATAAAAAACTGAACTTCGTCTAAAGGTTTATTATTCTTTTCTTTTAAAGTAATTGTAACTAAAGAGTTTAACGTTGTTTTTTTTGTGACGTCTAAAGTAAATTTATAATCGTCATTACAAGAGGTAAAAGAGAAGGTGGCTAAAAAGGAAATAAGAACAGCAATTTTCTTCATTATATATGTTTTGTATTTTGGTTTAAAGATATAAAAATGAGATATATTAACTACTTCTAATGGTAAAGTTAATCGGAATTTCATTTAAATTCTTTGAAAGATCAAATAAACACAAATTTTTATTTGTAAATTAAAAAATAAGGTTAAATTTGCATCCTCTAAATAGTAATATAAAGCTATTTATAGACTTAAGTAAATACTTACCAAATTTACTTCTGACGAACATAACATTAAAGAATTAAAATATTATAAAATGAAAAAAGGAATTCATCCAGAAAATTATAGAATGGTAGCTTTTAAAGACATGTCGAATGAAGATGTTTTTTTAACACGTTCTACCGTAGATACTAAAGAAACTTTAGATGTTGACGGTGTAGAGTATCCTTTAGTAAAATTAGAGATTTCTAGAACTTCTCACCCATTTTACACTGGTAAATCTAAACTTATTGATGCTGCAGGACGTATTGATAAATTTAAAACAAAATACGCGAAATTCAAGAAGTAATTCTCTTAGAATTTTCTACATATTGAAAGCTCCAACATTTATTTGTTGGAGCTTTTTGTTGTTATTAATTTGTAAACTCGACTATAGAATCAATTCGAAGCCTGAAACTGAAATTAGCTTCAGAAGAGAATTGCTGAGAGGTTGCAAGCCCAATCTTATTTTTATATTTTTCTACAAAAAATTAGAAGTTAATTGTTTTCTTATGATATTTTATAAAAAAACCATCTCTTTTGAGAGGGTTTAAAAGTTAATTTTTAAAAATATGTTTGCTACATATAATCTTCTATTGGGTTGCAGGAACAAATTAAGTTTCTATCGCCATAGGCGTCATCAACTCTTCTTACGGTTGGCCAAAATTTATTATCAGCAATGTAGGCTAAGGGAAAAGCAGCTTGCTTTCTTGTATATGGTAATGACCAATCATCAGAGGTTAGCATTTCTTGAGTATGAGGCGCGTTTTTCAGAGGATTATTTGCATTTTCCTTTGTCGCTTCAGTTATTTCTTTACGAATAGAAATCATTGCATCACAAAAGCGATCTAATTCCGAAATACTCTCAGATTCTGTAGGCTCAATCATCATTGTTCCGCCAACTGGAAAGGAAACAGTGGGTGCATGAAAACCATAATCCATTAATCGTTTTGCAATATCTACAACTTCAATCCCATTTTGTTTAAAATCTCGGCAATCAATAATCATTTCGTGAGCTGCACGTCCTTTTTCACCTGTATATAAAGTAGGGTAATAGCCCTCTAAACGTTCTTTAATATAGTTCGCATTTAAAATTGCTGTTTTTGTTGAATCTGTCAACCCTTTTGCACCTAACATGGTAATATATCCATAAGAAATTAAACACGCCAAAGCAGAACCCCAAGGTGCAGCGGAAATTGCAGTAATTGCATTTTTTCCTCCAGTTGCAATGATAGGGTTGGTTGGTAAAAATGGTACTAATTGCGGAGCTACACAAATTGGGCCAACTCCTGGGCCACCGCCGCCATGTGGAATGGCAAATGTTTTGTGTAAGTTTAGGTGACAAACATCTGCACCAATGGTTGCAGGATTTGTTAATCCAACTTGGGCGTTCATATTTGCACCATCCATATAAACTTGACCTCCGTTATCATGAATTATTTTGGTAATTTCTTGAATTTCACTTTCAAAAACTCCATGGGTTGAAGGATAGGTTACCATTAAGGCGGCTAAATTATTTTTATGGATTTCAGCTTTTTCAAGTAAATCAGCTAAATCTATATTTCCATTTTCAGCAGTTTTGGTAACAATAACTTTCATTCCTGCCATAACAGCAGAGGCAGGATTTGTGCCGTGAGCAGAAGCAGGAATTATACAAATATTTCTATGTGAATCTCCATTTGATTGATGATATGCTCTAATTGTCATTAAGCCTGCAAATTCTCCTTGCGCACCAGAATTTGGTTGCAAAGAAGTACCAGCAAAACCAGTTACAATATTTAATTGGTGTTCTAGTTTTTGTAAAACTTCTTGATAACCTTCTGCTTGATTCAGCGGTACAAAAGGGTGAATATTTCCCCATTGTGGATTACTTAAAGGTAACATTTCTGAAGCTGCATTTAGTTTCATTGTACAAGAGCCTAAAGAAATCATAGAGTGATTCAATGCTAAATCTTTACGCTCTAGTTTTTTGATATAACGCATCATATCAGTTTCAGATTGATATGTGTTAAATATTTCATTATCTAAAAATGAAGTGTTTCTTTGTACGTTTTTTTCTATATTGTTTACTTTAGAAATAGAAGGTATAGTGTTAGAATTTAAGTTTAAAACTTCTGTAAAAACAGCAATAATTGCATTTAATTCTTTTAAACCAGTAGTCTCATTAACAGATATAGACAAAGTTCTATCATCGATATAATTAAAGTTTATCCCGTTTGCTTCAGCAACAACTTTCACTTTTTGGGATTCAGCTTTAACTGTAATAGTATCAAAATAAGAAGTGTTGGTTTGTTCAATTCCTAAATCAGATAATTTATTAGCTAAAGTGATTGTTTTATTGTGAACAGAATCCGCTATAAATTGTATTCCGCTTTTTCCATGAAAAACAGCATACATTCCTGCCATTACCGCTAATAAAACTTGTGCAGTACAAATATTTGAAGTTGCTCTCTCGCGCTTAATATGTTGCTCTCGTGTTTGTAAAGCCATTCTCAAAGCACGTTTTCCATTTTTATCTTTGGTAACGCCAATAATACGACCAGGAATACTCCTTTTATAAGCCTCTTTTGTTGCAAAATAGGCTGCATGAGGACCACCGTAACCCAGAGGGATTCCGAATCGCTGTGTTGTTCCTACTACTACAGAAGCACCAAATTCTCCGGGCGCTTTTAATTTTACTAAGGATAAAATATCCGCAGCAACAGCTACTTTTATCTTATTTTTGTTCGCTTTTGATACAAAACTTTCGTAATCGAATATTTGCCCAAATTTCCCTGGATATTGTAAAATTGCTCCGAAAAAATCATCACCAAAATTAAAATCTTCATGATTACCAATTACCAATTCAATCCCAATAGGAATTGATCTTGTTTGCAATAAGGATAAAGTTTGTGGTAGTATTTCGTTAGAAACAAAAAACTTATGTGCACCCGATTTTTTCTTTGCTCGGTCTCTAACATCAAATAACAATGCCATCGCTTCCGCAGCCGCGGTAGATTCATCTAATAAGGATGCATTTGCTAATTCCATGCCTGTTAAATCGCAAATCATCGTTTGGTAATTCAACAAAGCTTCTAATCTACCTTGCGCAATTTCCGCTTGGTAAGGAGTGTAAGCAGTGTACCAACCTGGGTTTTCTAAAATATTACGCTGAATTACACTTGGCACAATTGCTTCATGATATCCTAAACCTATATAACTTTTAAAAACTTTGTTTTTTTCTGAAAGTTCTTTTATATGCGCTAGATACTGATATTCGCTCATAGCAGGTTCTAAATCTAAAGGATTTTTTAGACGGATATTATCAGGAACAGTTTCATTAATTAAGTCCTCTAAACTATTAGCTTTAATGGTAGCTAACATTTTTTCTTGCTCTGCATTACTAGGACCAATATGCCTAAGTTGAAACGAATTTGTATTCATTTATTAAGTTTTGTATACGATTTATTTCAATCGATTTCGTGTTCTTTTTTGCTTGAAAAAAAAGATTTTTTTTGGCACTTCAAAAATAAGAATTAAATAAATTAATTACTCCCTGAAAATGAATAAAATGATGTTAATTATTAACTAAAAATCGATGTTATGAACAGAAAGGTTATTTTTGTTTAATGAATTTTTTTAAAATAATATTTAATTTTTATATCAATGCCAGTATTCACGTGGGTTTCACTGTTTATGCTTTTGTAAGGATCACTGAACAATATTTTGGACTATCTTATAATGAGAATTTAAATTATTTTATTTTCTTCGGAACGATTACGGGTTATAATTTTGTTAAATATGCTAGTGTTGCAAAATTACATCATAGAAGGCTAACAAAAAATTTAAAAATAATCCAAATATTTTCTTTTTTTTGCTTTATAGGAATGGGTTATTATGGCTATCTAATTCCCAAAAATACGCTGCTTTATATAATTCCACTCATACTACTTACATTTTTGTATGCTGTTCCTTTTTTAAGTGGATTTCATAAAAGTTTGCGTCAGGTGAGTTATTTGAAAATTGTAGTTGTAGCATTAGTTTGGACAGGATTTACTGTATTAATACCTTTAGTTGATGTAGATAGAGAAATTTCCATAAATATTATGTTAATAATGTTGCAACGTTTTTTAATTGTAGTGGTTTTAATAGTGCCTTTTGATATCAGGGATGTAAAATATGATGCTATTTCTTTGCAAACAATTCCTCAGAAAATCGGTATCAGAAACGCCAAAAAATTAGGTTTAATGTTGCTGGTACTTTCATTAGTTTTAGAATATTTATTCACTACTTCAAATGTGGTAAAAACACCATTTATGATTTTCTTTTTTCTATTGATTATTCTGGTAATGAGGGCAAAAACAGATCAATCTAAATACTATAGTTCTTTTTGGGTAGAGTCGTTACCAATTGTTTGGTGGTTGCTTCTTTTGGGATTTCATAATTTTTAAGAGGTTAATGTGTTTTTTTTTGTAAAGTTTTTTGATATTTAAACTATATAAAATAGATATCATAAAACTATACAATTACTTCTTACTTACCTGCTAAATTTGTAGATTTACTTGCTTAAAAACAACTCAGATTCTGAAAGAAATGATTACCGAAAAAAGAAATTATATTTTCGATTTTGATAGCACTTTAACGCGTGTAGAAGCATTAGATGTTTTAGCTGAAATTACGCTTCAAGACAACCCTAAAAAAGGAGAAATTATTCAAGAAATAATAGATATTACTAATTTAGGGATTGATGGTGAAATATCTTTCACAGAATCTTTAGAAAGAAGAATTAAGTTGTTAAACGCGAATGAAGCTGATTTATCAGGTTTAGTAGCAGCTTTAAAAAAACAAGTATCAAAATCGATAGAAAGTAACAAAGAATTTTTTGAAAATTTTGCGGATAATATTTATGTGATTTCTTGTGGATTTAAAGAATTTATAGATCCTATTGTAGAAGAATACAATATCCCTTCAGAAAGAGTGTTCGCAAATACGTTTAAGTTTGCAAAAGACGGAAAAATTATTAGTTTTGATGCTGATAATCCACTTTCCCAACACAACGGAAAAATACAGTGTCTAAAAGACATGAATCTAGAAGGAGAAATACAAGTAATTGGTGATGGGTACAGTGATTATGTAACTCGTGAAGCTGGAGTGGCAGATAAGTTTTTTGCTTATACAGAAAACGTTTCAAGAGTTAAAACAACAGAAAATGCTGACCATATTGCCCCAAATTTAGATGAATTTTTATACGTAAACAAGTTGCCAAGAAATATCTCATATCCCAAGAATAGAATTAAAATTTTATTATTAGAAAACGTGCATCCAGATGCTTTCTCGAAGTTATCTACAGATGGTTTCTCAGTCGAGACAGTTTCTAAAAGTTTGTCTGAAGATGAATTGATAGAAAAGATAAAAGACGTGCATGTTTTAGGTATTCGTTCTAAAACAAACGTTACACAAAGAGTTGTTGCTGCTGCTGAAAAATTGATGGTAGTAAGTGCTTTTTGTATTGGGACAAAACAAATTGATTTAGAAGCTTGTAAAGAAAAAGGAATCGTTGTTTTTAATGCTCCTTATAGTAATACACGCTCTGTAGTAGAGTTGGCAATTGGAGAAATTATTATGTTAATGCGTAGTGTTTTTCAGAGAAGTACAGAAATACATAATGGTCAGTGGAATAAGACAGCAGAAGGTAGTAGAGAAGTTCGTGGTAAGAAGCTAGGAATTATAGGTTACGGTAATATTGGTAAACAATTATCTGTATTGGCGGAAGCTTTAGGAATGGATGTTTATTATTATGACGTTGAAGATAAATTGGCACTAGGTAATGCAACTAAAATGAATACTTTAAAAGAGTTGCTGGGAATTTCTGACGTGATTACTTTGCATGTTGATGATAATGCAGCGAATAAAAACTTCTTCGGAGAAACAGAAATCTCTCAAATGAAAGATGGTGCTCATTTAGTAAACCTTTCTCGTGGATTTGTAGTTGATATTAATGCATTAGCAAATGCATTGAAAAGCGGAAAAATAGCGGGTGCGGCGGTTGATGTTTATCCTTCTGAACCAAGAAAAAACGGAGAGTTTTACACAGAGTTAAAAGGGTTGTCAAACGTTATTTTAACACCACATGTTGGCGGAAGTACAGAAGAAGCTCAGAGAGATATTGCAGATTTTGTTCCTAGTAAAATTATGGCCTATATAAATTCTGGAAATACGGTGGATGCTGTAAACTTCCCAAATATTCGTTTACCAAGACAAACCAATGCGCATCGTTTTTTACACATTCATAAAAATGTTCCAGGCGTAATGGCAAAAATCAATAAGATTTTAGCAAAATATGATTTGAATATTACGGGTCAGTATTTATCTACCGATCCTAAAGTTGGTTATGTAATTACAGATTTAGATAAAGAATACAACAAAGAGGTAATTGAAAAATTACGAAACGTAGAGGGAACAATTAAGTTTAGAGTTTTGTATTAACTATCTCTTTAAATTTTAAAAAAGAATACCCTTCGGATTTTAAGAAACTGAAGGGTATTTTTTTAAGCTTTTTTTTCTTGTTTCTTTGAAGTCAGAAATGAAATACAGGCCAATATTAATGGTTGAGTTATAATTTTATTTTTTCTTTTAAGTCAATAATATTATGATCTTCAATATTTAGATAACGTTTGCTACCTAGATAACGATTCCTATTCATTTCATCATAATGAGATTGGTTTTTATCCATAGAACTCAAATGTACATTTCCAGATGCATGAATGAATTCCATTTTATCATTGCCCAACCAAATTCCTACATGCGTTACTCTTTGGTTTTTTTCTGGTGTAGCTTTTCTTCCAAAGAACAACAAATCTCCTTTTTCTAAGCCTTCAAATTTTAAATTGATGTCAACAGTTTTACCTGCATTAATTTGTTGTGAAGCATCTCTTGGAATGATAACCCCATTCATTAAATAAACCATTTTTGTAAATCCACTGCAATCCATTCCTTTAGAAGAAGTTCCTCCCCATAAATAAGGAAAACCAATCATTGTTCTAGATATTGATTCAATATTTTCTTGGGTAGCTTTTAAGTTTTTTAGCCAAGAAAGATAGATGACAGCTTCATTTTTCTTGATAAAACCAATTCTGTTATCAGGATATTTTACCTCATAAAATTGATGGTCTTCAGAGACATATTGCAGCGATCCTCCAAGAGTAATATCAGAAACAATTATAGCGTTTTCAGATTTTTCACCGTATACATAACCAAAATTCTTTGTAAAAATTATTTTTTTAGAACGATTCCAAGTATCAATTTCAGTCTTATTCATTCGTGTAATTCCTCCTTTATCAACCCAAGAGATATAATTATCAGGAGTTTGAATTCTATAAAAATCACCTTTTTTATCCAGTACTTTTAAAGCCATTCCTAATAAACCTTGAGTACCTAATTCAGCAGAGTGTTTTGGTTGAGAACGAATGTTTATAACTGAATTTCTCGCTACCGCAAATTGTTGATTTCCTACCGCAGAATCTGGCAAAATGCGAACTGCATTGATGAAGTCAACGTTTCTTTTATTTAAACTATCTTGAAGTATAGAAAGCGCTTTTTTAGAAGTAGTTTCTCCTTTTAAAATTATTTGATTATTCAAAAATTCGAATTGAATATCAAATAATTCAACTCTTTTGTCCGGAGCAAATACTTTTTTTATAGCTGTTCGCACGTTTTCTAATTCAGTCATCGTTTTTTCACTGTCTTTACAAGACAGGGAAACAGTCAATAGTAATAGAAAAAAAAGCTTTATGATTTTCATTAATAAGATATTTTTCAGCTAAAATACAAAAAATCAAAACTCAAAAAACTGAATTCTCAATAGGATTGTTTTATATTTGAGGTAAATCATTTTTTATTAGATGCAGTATCAAAATTCTTTAGCATACGCTAAACAACAAGATAAAGAAGATAAAATTTCTTATCTACGAAATCGATTTCATATTCCGAAAGATAAAAACGGCAGCGATTGGTTGTATTTTACTGGAAATTCTCTTGGTTTACAGCCAAAATCTACAAAAGACTATATCAATCAAGAATTAGAAGATTGGGCAAATCTTGGAGTTGAAGGTCATTTTGAAGCAAAGAATCCATGGTTGAATTACCATGAATTGCTAACGGATAAAATGGCAAGAATTGTTGGTGCAAAACCAATTGAAGTTGTAGTGATGAATACATTAACAACTAATTTGCATCTTTTGATGGTTTCATTTTATAGACCAACGAAAGCAAAATATAAAATTGTTATAGAAAGTGACGCTTTTCCTTCAGACAGATATGCAGTGCAATCGCAACTTAAGTTTCACGGTTTTTCAGAAGATGACGTTATTGAATGGAAACCAAGAAAAGACGAGGTATTATTAAGAATTGAAGATTTAGAACAAATTGTTTCGGAACAAGGAAACGAAATTGCATTGTTATTAATTGGAGGCGTAAATTATTATACAGGTCAGTTTTTAGATATAAAAAAAATTGCAGAAATAGGACATTCTAAAAAGTGTATTGTTGGAATTGACTTAGCGCATGGAGCAGGTAACATTCAACCAAATTTACATGATTCTGGGGTAGATTTTGCAGCTTGGTGTACGTATAAATATTTAAATGCTGGTCCAGGAAGTTTAGCAGGATTATTTGTGCACGAAAAGCATGCTAAAAATAAAGATTTACCGCGTTTTGCTGGTTGGTGGAATCATAATAAAGAAACCCGTTTTAACATGCGTCAACCATTTGATGTGATGCAAGGAGCAGAAGGTTGGCAATTGTCAAATCCGCCAATATTATCGATGGCTGCAATAAAAGCATCTTTAGATATGTTTGACGAGGTTGGAATGGATTCTTTAAGAGATAAGTCAGAAAAGTTGACAGGTTATTTTGAGTTTCTAATTAATGAAATTAATTCTGAAAACATTAAGATTATTACACCATTAAATCCAAAAGAACGAGGATGTCAATTGTCCATTCAAGTAAAAAATGCAGACAAAAGTTTACATAAAAAACTAACAGAAAATAATATTATAACCGATTGGAGAGAGCCAGATGTAATACGTTGTGCACCCGTACCAATGTATACTTCGTTTGAAGATGTATATAGAATGGTTTCAATTTTAAAAGATTTGCTATAAATGAATAAAAAAGATAAAATACTAATTATTGGAGCAGGACTTTGCGGTTCATTGCTAGCTTTAAGACTTGCACAAAGAGGTTTTGAAGTAGAAGTATATGAGAGTAGACCAGATTTAAGAACTACAAATATTTCTGCGGGAAGAAGTATAAATTTAGCATTATCAGACAGAGGTTTAAAGGCATTGCGTTTATGTGGAATGGAGGAAAAGGCAAGAGAATTTTGTATTCCTATGTTTGGTAGATTAATGCACGATGCACACGGAAAAACCTTTTCTTCAAATTATTCAGGGAGAGAAAATGAATTTATAAATTCAATTTCTAGAGGTAATTTGAATGCTCTTTTATTAGACGAAGCAGAAAAACACGACAATGTAACTATTCATTTTAATAAACAGTGTAGAACTGTAGATATAGAAAATACAGTTGCTCATTTTAAAGATTATCAAACTAAAGAGGAGTTCTTTGTTCATGCTGATGTAATTTTTGGTTCAGATGGAGCTGGCTCATCATTGCGAAAAAGCTATATTTCTGAGCGTAAATTTTTGTTTAGTTATTCTCAAAACTACTTAAATCATGGGTATAAAGAATTAGAAATTCCTGCTAATAAAATGGGCACTCATCAAATAAGTAAAGAGCACTTGCATATTTGGCCTCGTGGTGATTTTATGTTAATTGCGCTGCCAAATATGGACGGAAGTTTCACGGTAACTTTATTTTTAAGTTATGATGAAGGTGAATTTAATTTTGAGAATTTAACTTCAGAAGATAAAATTACAGCATTTTTCGAGAAAGAGTTCCCAGATGCTTTGGCTTTAATTCCCAATATAAAAGAGGAGTTTATAAACAATCCAACAGGGCCGTTGGGAACTATAAAATGTTCACCTTGGAGTTATAAAAATAAAACTTTATTAATTGGTGATTCTTCGCATGCTATTGTGCCTTTTTATGGGCAAGGTATGAATGCTTCTTTTGAGGATGTTTTTGTGTTTGATGAAATTTTAAATCAAAATTTAGAAACTTGGGAAGCCGTTTTTAAAGCATATCAGAAAGCTAGAAAACACGATACAGATGCCATTGCAGATCTGGCGATTGATAATTTTCATGAGATGAAAGATCACGTTGCGAATCCGATTTTTAAAGAAAAAAGAAAAATAGAAATGGATTTAGAAAAAATATTTCCGACCGAATATTTTTCTAAATATTCTTTAGTTACTTTTAATGAGAATATTGGTTATAATGAAGCCATGAATAGAGGAAGAGCGCAAGATAAGGCGCTATTGAATTTAATTGCAGATAATGACATTTCTACTTCGTTAGAGATGTCAATAGAGGAATTGGAAATCGTGTTGAGAAAAGTACAAGAAGAAACAAACGAAATTTTGCAAGAAGATAAAATTGCAGGTATGAATGAAAGAAATTAAAATTAAAAACAAAGGAATAAAAGAGGATGAATATAAAATTTATAATGATTTGTATCTGTTGTCCAACATAATTTACAAGGACTAATATTTTTAACAATTTATTTAACGGAAATTAAAAAGAACAGCAATCACAAGAAATGTAAGAACCACATTAAGGTTATTAGAATTAGCAATAGAATAATATGTCAGATAAAAAAGTAACACCAAGAGGAGCATATCCGCACGTAAAAGTAGTAGGCGATTTTATTTTTGTTTCAGGAACGAGTTCAAGAAGAGCAGATAATACTATTGCAGGAGTTGATATAATTGATGAAATGGGAACAAAATTTCTAAACATTGAAACTCAAACAAGAGAAGTTTTACAAAATATTGATAAAAACTTACAAGCAGTTGGAGCGAGTATAAATGATGTGGTGGATGTTTCTACATTTTTGGTAAACATGAATGATTTTGCAGGATATAATAAAGCCTATGCAGAATTTTTTAATGCAGAAACTGGTCCAGCAAGAACAACTGTTGCGGTACATCAATTACCACATCCAGATTTGGTAGTTGAGATTAAAGTAACGGCTTACAAGAAATAATTATGAAAAGTATTATCGCAATATCAGTTTTTTCATTGATCCTGAGTTCTTTAAGTGCACAAGAAAACTGGGATCCAAAAATTAATTCAAAACTTTCAGAAGTTTTAGTTAGTCATAAAGAATTTGTAAGCATTCCTAACTTGCCTGCTGATAAGCAAAAAATGTATGAGAACATTGATTGGGTTAAAAATAGATATGAAAAAGTAGGGTTCCAACTAAAAAAATTAGAATCATCCACATTACCAGTATTATTTGCTCAAAGAATACTCGATCCAACGTTTAAAACAGTTTTATTTTATTTTCATTTGGATGGACAGGCTGTAAACCCTAAAATGTGGAATCAAAAAAATCCGTTTCACCCCATGTTAAAAGAACAAAAGGAAGATGGAGACTGGAGAGCAATTACTTGGTCCAGTTTAAAAGGGGAAATTAATGATGATTGGAGAATTTTTGGAAGAGCCGCCGCAGATGATAAAGCGCCAATTATAATGTTTTTGTCCGCTCTAGAATTATTGCAAAAACAGCACCAAAATCCTAAATTTAATATTAAAATTATTTTCGATTTGGAAGAGGAGTATGGTTCTCAAGGTTTTTTATCAACTTTAAAAAAGTATAAAGAAGCATACAGGTCTGATTACATGATTATTATGGACGGTCCTGCTCATAACTCTAATCAACCAACATTAACGTTTGGGTGCAGAGGAATTGCTACATGCAGTATTACTACATATGGATCAAAATTGCCTCAACATAGCGGACATTATGGAAATTATGTTTCTAATCCAGTATTTAGTCTTTCTAGGTTACTCACTTCAATGAAATCTGATGATGGAAAAGTCTTGATTAAAGATTACTACAAAGGAATTAACATAAATAAAGCAGTATCTAATATCCTAAACTCAGTTCCAGACAGCACAATTGATATTAATAATTCGTTACTGATTCATAAAGCAGAAAGTGTTGGAGAAAATTATCAAGAAGCATTGCAATATCCTACTTTAAATGTTAGGCAAATAGGTACTTCATGGAAAGGAGAAGGTTTAAAAACTATTATTCCTGAATATGCAACGGCAAATATTGATGTTCGTTTGGTAGTTGAAACTGATGGGGAATTACAATTGGAGAAAATTAAAAAGCATATTAAAAATCAAGGATTTTTAGTTTTGGATAGAGTTCCGACTGATAAAGAAAGGCTTGAAAATTTTAAAATTGTAACTTTTAAAGGGAATTCTGGTGTAAATGCTTTTAGAACTCCATTGAATTCTCCATTTGGAGAAAAATTAAGAATCTCTTTAACCTCAATATTTGGCAAGAAACCCGTTAGCATTAGAACTATGGGAGGAACTGTTCCAATTATTTCGGCAATTAGCGAACTAAATATTCCTGCTATTATTGTTCCGATGGTGAACATGGATAACAATCAGCATAATCCAAACGAAAACATAAGAATTGGAAATATTAGGCAAGGAATTAAAATTTGTTTGGCTATTTTAAACACGAGTTTATAGTATGGGGAATATACAAAACTACATAAATGGTGAATTTGTGAATCCAATTAAAAATAATTGGATAGACAATTACAATCCATCAATTGGGAAGGTTTGTGGACAAATACCTAATTCAACAAAAGAAGATGTAGAAATAGGATATTTAGCTGCAGCAAAAGCTTTTCCCAAATGGTCCAATACCACTTTAGAAGAAAGAAGTAAAATCTTAGCGAAAATAGCAGGTTTAATTCTAGAAAAATTAGATTTTTTAGCAAAGGCAGAATCTGAAGATAATGGAAAACCAATCAGTTTAGCAAAACAGATCGATATTCCAAGGGCTGCGAGTAATTTTCAATTTTATGCAAATGCAATTACACAGTTTTCAACAGAAGCTCACGAGAGTCTTGGTTTAAATGCGTTGAATTTTACACTTCGCCAATCAATAGGAGTTGTCGGTTGTATTTCTCCTTGGAATTTACCGTTGTATTTATTTACATGGAAAATTGCACCAGCAATTGCTGCAGGTAATTGTGTCGTTGCAAAACCAAGTGAAATTACGCCAATGACAGCGTATTTATTAGGAGAAATTTGTAACCAAGCCGGCCTCCCAAAAGGGGTGCTAAATATTATTCATGGCATGGGTAGCTCAACAGGACAAGCAATTGTAGAACATCCAAATATCAAAGCAATTTCTTTCACAGGAGGAACAAGAACGGGTGCCCAAATAGCTAGAATTGCAGCGCCAATGTTTAAAAAGTTATCTCTGGAATTAGGAGGGAAGAATCCAAATATCATTTTTGCAGATTGTAATTATGATAAAATGTTGGAAACTACAGTTCGTTCTTCATTTGCAAATCAAGGTCAGATATGTTTATGTGGAAGTAGAATTTTTGTGGAAGAAAAAATCTACGAGAAATTCAAAAAAGACTTTATTGAGAAAGTGGCTGAATTAAAAGTAGGACATCCATCAGAAAAGAACACAAATATTGGTGCTTTAGTTTCTAAAGAACATTTAGAAAAAGTAAAGAGTTATATTGATATTGCATCAAAAGAAGGCGGAAAACTTTTGTTTGGAGGTGAAAGAGTAAGTGTCAATAATTGCGAAAATGGATACTATTTACAGCCTGCAATTATAGAGGTTTGGGATAATCAATGTAGATTAAATCAAGAAGAAATTTTTGGACCTTTAGTCACAATTATGTCTTTTAAAACGGATGAAGAAGCATTGCAATTAGCGAATGATGTAAAATATGGGTTGTCATCAACTTTATGGACGAATAACTTAAACAGAACCATGCAGTTCTCTAAACAATTACAGGCGGGAATTGTTTGGGTAAATACTTGGATGTTACGTGATTTAAGAACCCCTTTTGGTGGACAAAAAGATTCTGGTATTGGTAGAGAAGGAGGTTTTGAAGCTTTACGGTTTTTTACAGAACCTAAAAATATTTGTATTCAATACGAATAAGGTAAAGGAAATTAAAATATATAAATGGATTTGATCTTGACTCGTATGAGGTTAGATTTGGATAATAGATTACAAAGATGAACTTAGAACTAAAAAATAAAAATGCTTTGGTTTGCGGCAGCACACAAGGAATTGGAAAAGCAACTGCAATTTTGTTGGCAGAAGAAGGGGTAAATGTAACTTTGATAGCTCGAAATAAAGAGAAGTTAAAAAAGGTTTTATCAGAATTACCAAATGAGAATCAATGTCATAGTTATTTAGTGGCAGATTTTTCGAAGCCAAATGAATTAAAAGAGATTTTAGAAGCATCAGATTTACAATTCCATATCTTGGTAAATAATACAGGAGGTCCTGCAGGAGGTCCTATATTTAATGCGAAATTAGAGGAATTTGATAGCGCTTTTACACAACATTTGAAGTGCAATCATATATTAGTACAAAGTTTGGTGCCCTTCATGAAGTCTCAATGTTTTGGTAGAATTATAAACGTAATTTCTACATCTGTAAAACAACCTTTAGATGGTTTGGGTGTTTCCAATACAATTCGTGGTGCGGTAGCTAGTTGGTCGAAAACGTTGGCAAATGAGTTGGGTGAATTCGGAATTACTGTAAATAATGTATTGCCAGGAGCCACAGGAACAGCACGTTTAAAAGAAATTATAGACAATAAAGCCAATAAAACAGGAAAGTCTTTTGATGAAGTTGCTGAAGCTATGAAAAATGCTTCCCCGGCAAAACGTTTCGCAAAACCAGAAGAAGTGGCTGCTGCAATTGTGTTTTTATCAAGTAAAAAAGCAAGTTATATAAACGGAATTAACATTCCTGTTGATGGCGGTAGAACAAAAAGTTTGTAAATTGATAAAAATCTAAAGAATATGAGCAATTTAGTAAAGCCTTTAAATTTTAAGAATTGGATTGATGAACATCGTCATTTATTAAAACCGCCTGTTGGTAACAAACAAGTTTGGGATAACGGGGAATATATTGTAATGGTTGTTGGTGGTCCAAATAATAGAAAAGATTATCATTATAACGAAACTCCTGAGTTTTTCTATCAAGTAGAAGGAGATATGATTTTAAAAATTATAGATGATAATGGGGCAATGATTGATGTTGAAATCAATGAAGGCGATATTTATCTATTACCAGCAAAAGTTCCTCACTCACCACAAAGAAAAAAACACACAGTTGGTTTAGTCATAGAATATCCTCGTTCTGAAGGAATGTTAGATGCATTGGAATGGTATTGCGAAAACTGTGGAAACGCTTTATATAGAGAAGAGTTTGCTCTGAATAATATAGAAACGGACATGCCAAGAATATTTGACAATTATTATTCTGATAAAGAAAAATGTACATGCGAAGCTTGTGGAACTGTAATGCAAGGACCAAATAAAATTAAATAAATGAAACGTAAACTGCGTATTAACGGACACTCACATTTATTGCCTTATCCAGAGGAAATTCCTAAGTTTATGAAAGATAAAGGGATTTTTTGGGTAGATGAAGATCGAAAATTTATGCTGCAAAAAGATTGGAGTCGTCCGGTAACAGATTCTAGCTTTTTCTTAGATGAAAAATTAGAGTGGATGGATCAATTTAAAATTGATCATGCGGTAGTTTTAAACTTATCGCAATTATATGGAAACGGTTTGCGCGTTGAAGAAATGAAACAAGCATTGCGTTTTCAGAACGATTTTAATGCGAAAGTTCAACACGAAAACCCCTCAAAATTTACTTGTGGTTTCGTAGTTCATCCGGGTTTTGTGCGCGGAGCTTGTTGGGAAATAGAACGTTGTGTAGAAGAATTAGGGATGCGTTTATTGTGTTTACCAACACACTACATGGATACAATTGGAACTTGGAGATGTATTTTTGATGAAGAAAATGAACCCATTTTTGAATTAGCAAGTAAATATAATTTAGCAGTTGAAATTCATCCTTATGATGGAGAGAAGTTTATTAAACTAGAAAATACTTCTTGGCGATTTCATTTAATTTGGATGTTGGCGCAATGTGCAGATGCCTATCATTTTTTAACGTTAAATGGTTATTACAAAAAGTTTCCAAATATGCGTGTGTGTTTTGCTCACGGTGGTCAATTAGCGCAAATGAATTTAGGAAGACGAATCCAAGGTTTTGATGGAAGGCCAGATTTATTTGAAGGAAAAACACATCCTAGAAAAGCAGTTGGGCATCCAAATATTTTCTTTGATACATTAGTTCACGATACAGGTTCTTTAGGATTGCTCGTTAAAAATCAAGGTGTTAAACAAGTGTTAATGGGATTAGATGATCCTTATCCTCTAGGAGAAATGGAGAGTGAAATACAATCTTCTTATCCCGGAAAAATTTTAGATTTAGCAAAAGAACAAAAGATTTTAACCGAACAAGATTGTGATGCTATTTGGGAAGATAATGTCTTACAATGGTTATTTGGTGATGACGAAAAAGCGAAACAAGAATTGATTACAAAAATTTTAGAATAATGCCTTAATTATTCTTTAGAAAAGATTTGCACTCCGGAACTACAAGATTCATTTGGAAAATTGTTTTCTTTAATAAATTTTAAAAAAAATCAGTCTACTTTTATAGAAATTGTTTTATTTGAATCTAAGTTAAATTTAGCATCTTTATACTTAGGAGGCCCCATAAAACCTTTTACATTATTGGATATTCCTAAAGGTTCTTTTGGAATTCTAAAAAAGTTTGTATCCATTTTTTTATTATCATTTTCGTCATGGAAAGATGAAATTGCATACACTCCTTTTGGCAAATTTTTAAATATAACTATAGATTTTTTGTTTTTTATTACTACAATTTCACCCTTAAACGGTTTTTTTAAAAAGGTGTTTTCCGTGTTGTAAAGAGCCACAAAAAGGTTTCCTTTATTAGACTTCATTCCAAAGAATTCTATTGTTAAATTAAGTGTTTCTTTTTCTTCTTGTGCATTGATGTTGCTTACAACACTTAAAATTAAAGCCGCTATTAAAAGTAGTTTTTTCATGACTGTTGTTTTAAGATGATTCAAATCTCTGATGTTTTTTAATTTTAACACAAGAACCATGCTCAATTGAGATTATTTAATGATGAATTTTAATTTACAAAATAGGAATACATAAATCAACAATAAATTTGTTTTCTGAATGTTCTTTTGCGTTGTTATAATAAATTTCAAAAGGGTCTATGGTAGATTTTTTATATCCGTTTTGAACCATCCATTTAAAATTAGATTCCCATGCTTGTTGAAATTTATTGGGAGTAATCTCAAATCTAGAAACAATACATTTTGTCGGTTCTAGGGTTCTTAAATTCACTTCTCCATCAACTTTTAGAGCATGACTTAGCACAATACAAGCACTCATGCGTAAATAATTTGAATCCGTAATTGGGGCTATCATGATAAATTGTAAGCATTCTTGTTTCTTTATTTATCAAATCTTGGGGAGTTGCCCATTTTACCAATCTATCATAAACATTTCCTATAGCTTCCATTTTTCCTTTGTGAGAAATATAAGCTAATTCTAATTTATCACTTTGTTTTACTTTTGTATTTGTATTCATTTCAACCAATTTAAAGTATTATTGATATTGCTCAAAAAAAGATCAATTTTTATAATTATTTAATAAAAGTCGTTAGTGGTTATCTTTAAAGCTAAAGCTATTTTTATTCTTATAAGGTCTAATAATTAATCGAGTTTCTCTATCAAAACGAATATAATTATACACCCAATTTAGAAAAACAATGGCTTTGTTTCTAAAGCCAATTAAAGAAAATAGATGAACAAACATCCAAACAAACCAAGCAAAAACTCCTTGAAACTTCCATTTTGGTAAGTCTACCACCGCTTTATTGCGTCCAATGGTTGCCATAGAACCTTTATCATTATAAACAAATGATTTCAGTGTTTTATTGAATAGTTTTGCTAAAATATTTTTAGCCACCAATCTTCCTTGTTGTATAGCGGGTTGTGCCATCATTGGATGTCCGTAAGGTTTTTCTTCGGATGCCATGCAAGCTACATCACCAATTGCATAGATATTTGGGTGACTCAAAACTTGATTATATTCATTAACTTTAATTCTAGCCGCTCTTTCAATTACACATTCTGCATGCAACCCATCAATCATTTCACCTTTTACGCCGGCAGCCCAAATAACGGTTTCTGCCTTAAAATGATCTTGACCACTTGTAGTTACTATTTTTCCATCATAATCTAAAACACGCAAGTTTTTCCAAACATTAACTCCTAAATTAATTAGAAAATCCTCTGCTTTTTCAGAAGCTTTTGCACTCATTCCTTTTAAAATACAATCAGAACTTTGTATTAAGTTTATTTGCATTTTACGGATGTCTAAATCCGGATAATCTTTTGGAAGAATTCCTTTTTTCATCTCGGCTAAAGCACCGGCTAATTCTACTCCTGTTGGTCCACCTCCCACAATTATAAAATTCATTAAAGCATTTCTTTCTTCAATATTGGAGGTTAGTAAAGCTTCTTCAAAGTTCTCTAAAATTAAACTTCTAATGTTTAAAGATTGAGGAATAGACTTCATTTCCATTGTATGTTTTTGGATATTCGTGTTACCAAAAAAGTTGGTTTTAGATCCTGTTGCAATGATTAATTCATCATATTCCAAATTACCAATTGAAGTTTCAACTATTTTTTTTTGTGGATTTATTTTTTTGACTTCTGCCAATCTAAAGTAGAAGTTTTCAACATCATTAAAGAGTTTTCTTAAAGGAAAAGCAATGGAATCTGGCTCTAGACCACCAGTTGCAACTTGGTAGAGTAAGGGTTGAAAAGTATGGTAATTGTGTTTGTCTATTAAAATAACTTGCAGTTCTTGTTCTTCTAATCCTTTTGCAGCAGCTAAACCTGCAAATCCGCCACCAATAATAACAACTCTTGGAAAACTAGTTTGTGGAATGTTCATTTTTTTGGATGGATATAATTTTAGATTATTAGAGTTATAAATTTACTAAAAAGAGGTGATTTTTTAATTGAGACTTCTCTTTATTTCTTGAAGGCTTCTCTCTGAATTGATATATTGAGAAATAATTTTAAATCGTAATTCTTCAATTTCTAGATCGAAATGTTTCGCCCATTTATCATCTTTAAATAATTGAGTTATTTGTTTCATTTTTTTTTGCGCTTCAGAATAGTTGAATGAATACTGAGTTGAGTCCTCTTTTTTTGGTTGAATTTTAGTCATTTTTTCATCAAAATTAACTTCAATGAGAAATGTTTTTTCTGATGAATTTATAGGGTAGAAACTATTCCATTTTGCAAAACCAATAACTATTTGTTGATTCTTGTAATTCTTATTCGCAATAATTTTCCATCTACAATTGGCAACTCTTCCCCAATGATTCGATTTTCTATAAACTCCCTCATCAGTATAAAAATAAATACTTTCAGATTTACTTTTATAGATTGTCTCTTCTGGGAATTCAAAGTTCTTAACTTGTTGAAATTCGCAAAAAGTATGTTTAAAAAAATTTTTATGGTGAAATGTTTTCAAAAATTATTTTTTTGTAAAAGTAATTAAAATCGTCATTTCGAGGAACGAAGCAATCTTATAATTTAACAAAAGATTGTCACAGAAAGAAAAATTTTCTTCACAATGGTATATAAAAAAACGCAATCAAATTAATGATTGCGTTTTTAGTTGGTTTCTGAATTATTAAAATTCAGAAATATCTATTTTGAGATTCCGTTTTTCAACGGGATAAGCGATTCATGCAATAAAGTTATAAAACTTTATTGGTTCTCTGCTTACTTCACTTCTTCGAAATCTACATCTTCAACATTGTCACCCTGAGCATCACTTGCTTCTGGTTCGCCTTGTTGAGCTCCTGCATCTGCACCAGCAGCGCCTTGTTCAGCAGCATACATTTCTTCAGATGCAACTTTCCAAGCTTCGTTTATAGTTTCCATTGCAGCAGTAATTTGTGCAACATCTTTAGATTCATGAGCAGCTTTTAACTCAACCAAAGCAGCTTCAATTGGACCTTTTTTATCATCAGATAATTTATCACCAAATTCTTTTAATTGTTTTTCCGTTTGGAAAATCATAGAATCTGCTTCATTAATCTTCTCTGCAGTTTCTTTGGCAGCTTTATCGGCATCCGCATTTGCCTCAGCTTCTTGTCTCATTTTAGCGATATCTTCTTCAGATAAACCAGAAGAAGCTTCAATTCTAATTTCATGAGATTTGTTAGTTCCTTTATCTAAAGCAGAAACTTTAATGATACCATTTGCGTCAATATCAAAAGTAACTTCTACCTGAGGAACACCTCTTTGTGCTGGAGGTAATCCATCTAAATGAAAACGACCAATAGTATTGTTATCTGCAGCCATGGCTCTTTCACCTTGTAAAACGTGAATTTCTACCGATGGTTGATTGTCTACTGCTGTAGAAAATACTTGTGATTTTTTAGTAGGAATGGTTGTGTTTGCATCAATTAATTTTGTGAAAACATTCCCCATAGTTTCAATACCTAATGATAAAGGAGTAACGTCTAATAACAATACATCTTTAACATCTCCAGATAAAACTCCACCTTGAATTGCAGCTCCTAATGCAACAACTTCATCAGGATTTACACCTTTACTTGGTGCTTTTCCAAAGAATTTTTCAACAGCTTCTTGTACCGCAGGAATTCTTGTAGAACCACCAACTAATACGATTTCATCTATATCAGAAATTGATAAATCAGCATTTTTTAAAGCTGTTTGACAAGGTTCAATTGTTCTTTTTACTAAATCATCAATTAAAGCTTCAAATTTAGCTCTGGTCATAGTTCTTACCAAGTGTTTAGGTCCGCTAGCGGTAGCCGTAATATAAGGTAAGTTAATTTCTGTTGATGTTGTGCTAGATAATTCAATTTTTGCCTTTTCAGCAGCTTCTTTTAAACGTTGCAAAGACATTGGGTCTTTACGTAAATCCATACCCTCTTCAGTGTTAAATTCATCAGCTAGCCAGTTGATTATTTTTTCATCAACATCATCACCACCTAAATGAGTATCACCATCTGTAGCTAATACTTCAAAGACACCATCTCCTAATTCTAAGATAGAAACATCATGTGTTCCACCACCAAAATCAAAAACAACAATTTTTTTATCGTCATTAGATTTGTCTAATCCGTAAGCTAATGCAGCAGCAGTAGGCTCATTTATAATTCTCTTTACTTTTAAACCTGCAATTTCACCAGCTTCTTTTGTAGCTTGACGTTGTGCATCATTAAAATAAGCGGGTACAGTAATTACTGCTTCAGAAACATCAGTTCCTAGGTAATCTTCAGCAGTTTTTTTCATTTTCTGTAACACCATTGCAGAAATTTCTTGAGGTGTATATAAACGACCATCAATATCTACTCTTGGCGTATCATTATCTCCTTTTACTACTTTATAAGGAACTCTTTTCGCTTCTTTAGTAGATTCAGAAAATTTGTTACCCATAAAACGTTTAATAGAATAAACTGTTTTTGTTGGGTTGGTTACAGCTTGTCTTTTTGCTGGATCACCAACTTTACGTTCTCCCCCTTCAACGAAGGCAACTATAGATGGTGTTGTTCTTTTTCCTTCTGCATTAGGAATTACAACTGGCTCATTTCCTTCCATTACAGAAACACATGAGTTTGTTGTACCTAAATCGATTCCAATTATTTTACTCATAATAATTTATTTATATTATTTTTTAAATTCAATTTTACAATTTCTATTATTCAAAGTGTGTGCCAACTGCTTTTTGACTTGAAAATGTCAGTTTTTAAAAAAAAATATTTAAATTTATGTGACATTATGACATAATATGTATCTAATATATTGAATGGATGAATATGAAAAGTATTTTTATTTTCTTATATTTGAATAGTTCAATTAAAATTAAATATTATTTAAATCACTAAACACCTAATTATGAGTAAATTTGACGAGAAAGTAGCCCAGTATTCTAAGTTTATGGACGAGAAAGGTCTAAATTACGATGCAGACTTATTAAGAGCTGTAACAAAAGGCCTTGGTCCATCTATTTATAAAAGAGACGCGGAAACTGTTTCTGGGTCTGATGCGAAAGAATTAGCGACAGTTAAAAAGAACTTTTTAATGAAAAAGTTAGGATTGGCAGAAGGACCAAAATTAGATGAGGCAATAGCAAAAGTTGTTGAAGCTATAGGGAAATCTGAAAGAAGTAAATATAGAGCTGTAGTTTACTATATGCTAGCTGTAGAATTCGGTAAGGAATCTATTTATAAATAATATAAATTTATATTTTTGATAAAAAATCCAACTCATTGAGTTGGATTTTTTACATTTACAAAATTTTTAAGTTTAATTTTGTCAATGTCACAATTTATTAGTGTTTTTGATATGTTGAAGATTGGTGTTGGTCCATCAAGCTCGCATACTCTTGGGCCTTGGAGAGCTGCCCAAAAATGGATTAAAATTTTAAAAAAAGATAAGTTATTTCACCAAATTGATGGAATTAGAATTGACTTATTTGGTTCTTTATCTTTGACGGGAAAAGGACACGCCACTGATTATGCCATTTTATTGGGTCTAAGTGGTACAGATCCTGAATATATTCCTATTAATGACATTGAGCAGATTATCACTCAAATAAAAACTCAAAAGAAATTACAATTTAACAACGAAAAAGAAATTTCTTTTTCAGTTGAGAATGTTGTTTTTAATAAAGATTTTCTTCCTTTTCATGCAAATGGAATAATGTTTAGAGGGTTTTGTAAAGGCAAAGAAATTCCTACTCAAACTTTTTATTCTATTGGTGGAGGCTTTATTGTGCAAGAAAACGATCATTTAGAAGATGAAATAGAAATAAATAAAAAGAACTTTCCTTTTCCTATAAACAGAGCCATTCAATTAGAAGAATATTGCGAAAAAGAAGATTTATCTATCTCTGAAATTGTTTACAAAAATGAATTGGAACTTAATTCTGCAGAACATATAGATAAAGAAATTCATAGAATTTGGTCAACCATGTTAGAGTGCATGTATATAGGTTGTCATACAGAAGGGAAACTTCCAGGCGGTTTAAATGTAAAAAGACGCGCTTTTGATACACATCAAAAACTAATTAAAGATACAAGCTATACAAATCCAGAACAATGGATTACAGCGATAAGAAGCACTGAAGTTAAATTTAGAGAAATTTTAAAATGGGTAAGTTGTTTTGCGCTTTCAGTAAATGAAGTAAATGCTTCTTTAGGTAGAGTTGTAACTGCTCCCACAAATGGAAGTGCAGGTGTAATACCTTCAGTTTTAATGTATTATTTGGTGATTGAAAACCATGATGCTGATTTTAGTCATGTTAAAAAGTTCTTATTAACAGCAGGTGAAATTGGTAGTATTTTCAAGAAAAACGCCACAATTTCTGCAGCAATGGGAGGCTGTCAAGCCGAAATTGGAGTTTCTTCTGCAATGGCAGCAGCAGCTTTAACAGAATTATTAGGGGGTACTGCAGCACAATCTTTGGTGGCTGCCGAAATAGCAATGGAGCACCATCTGGGCTTAACTTGTGATCCTATTGGAGGTTTGGTGCAAATACCTTGTATAGAAAGAAATGCAATGGGCGCAATTAAAGCAATTAGCGCGGCAGAAATGGCTTTAGAAACCAATCCCAAAGAAGTAAAAGTTCCTTTAGATAAAGTAATTGATACGATGTGGGAAACCGCAAAAGATATGCATAAAAATTATAAAGAAACTTCAGAAGGAGGCTTGGCTATTAATGTTGGTTTGGCAGATTGTTAAAAAAAAAAGTCCAAAAGCTTTTTAAGACTTTTGGACTTTTAAAATAAATAGCTAACTAAATTTTGTTATTTATTTTCAGAACTTTGAACGGCTAAATTATAAATTACCAATCCAAATCCAATTTTGTTTATAGCATCTCCAATGTTATAAATAACATCCATACTTAAACCTCCAAACATTCCAGAATACCATCCCTCAGTTCCCGCCATATATCCAAGAGGGTAAATTGCCCAACCTACTAGAACAAACCAACATAAAGCTTTATGAGCCTTTAAAACAGCACCACCCGCCTCAATAGCTAACTTTTTAGCAGTTCCAAACCAAATATCATAAGCAATTACGAAATAAGCTAATCCAGAGATTAGACCCCAAAGCCATGCATTTGATGTGTCAATTACTTCTCCGACATATCCTGTTACTAACATGATAACTGATAAGAAGATTAATCTCCACATTAAAGATTTTTTTGCTCCAGCAACTTTAAGAATTAAATAGAACTCAACGCACATTAATGGAACAGTAAGGATCCAATCAACGTATCTAAAGAAGGTTGGAGATTCTCCGTTAGAAGCCCAATAGTCTCTCATATACCAATAGTGCACTGCAGCAATAAAAGTAATCAAACCAGAGACCAAAAGAGAGGTTCTCCATTTTTTATCAAAACTATTCATTGATAAAAAGAAAAATACTGAAGCGGCCATCATAGCCATGCAACCTACAAAAAATGTAAAACCAACGTAATCACTTGGATCCATTTTCGCAACGTAAAGAAAGTTAATAGATAAATTCATAATTTTTGAATAAATTAAGTTAATAAAATAGTTAATCGTTTAATGTTTTAAAATAAACATTAAACCAAATATACATATAAAATTATTAACTTTGTAAAATGAATACGGTATTTAATAGAAATTATCAAAATTTAATGATTTTTTTTACATTTTTCTTGTTTTGGATAAGTATTCAATTTGGAGAAGTGGTAGAAGATTTTTTAGCGTATATCATGGTAATCTCTCTGGGTATTTTGCATGGAGCTAATGATTTATTAATTTTATCACTAAAGGAGAAAAAGAATAAAAATTTCATAAAAAACCTATTATTTTATATTAGTATAATAGTTTTGTGTTTATTAATTTATTTGTTTAGTTCTTTTGTGGCTATCATATTATTTGTTTTGTTGAGTTCGTATCATTTCGGAGAGGAACATCTTAGTAAGGAAATAACCGTAAACTTATTATTTAATTCTTTGTATTTTTTAGCCTACGGACTGTTTATTTTTTCCTTAATTTTTTATCAGTCTATCGCTGATGTAGATTTAATTATGAGTGAACTAACAGGTTTAACTTTTACTAAAATCCAAATAGAAATTACATTGATTTTGAGTGCTGTTTTTTTATTTACAGGAAGTTTATATCTAATTTTTTCTAAAAGAAATAATCCGAAAATATTTCTAAAAGAGGTCTTTTATTTAGCCTTACTTTATCTAGTCTTTAAAAATTCTTCTTTAATATTGGGTTTTGCTATTTACTTTATTTTTTGGCATTCTATTCCTTCAATTATTCACCAAGTAGAATTTATTTCAGGAAATTTAAACAAGAAGACTATTTTTTTTTATGTAAAAAAAGCTCTGATATATTGGTTTATTAGCATCGTTGGGTTATTAATTTTATACAAGTTAGTTCCGCAAATAGAATTGTTTGCCACAGTAGTTTTTGTGATTTTATTTGCTGTAACAGCGCCGCACACGTGGGTGATGTACAAAATGAAAAATTAACGAGTAAAAACTAAATCATTACCAGATGACATTTCTTCAGAAAAACGATAATTATCAATATTAAAACCTTTTAATTCTTCAATTGTCTTAACGTTATGATCAATTATATAACGAACCATTAATCCACGTGCTTTTTTAGCAAATGTCATAATCGTTTTATATTCCCCATTTTTAAAATCTTTAAAAATAGGTGTGATCATTGGTGCTTTTAAAACTTTTTTAGGAATTACTTTAAAGTACTCTGTACTTGCTAAATTAATGAGTAGCTCACCATCTTTTAGTTCATCGTTTAAAGATTTTGCAACTGTATCATCCCAAAATTTATATAGATTTTCATCTCTTCCAACTTTTAATTTAGTTCCCATTTCTAGACGGTAAGGTTGAATTAAATCTAAAGGTTTTAACAAACCATATAAACCAGATAAAATTCTTAAACGCTCTTGAATTAAAGGTAGCTTTTCCGCTTCTAAAGAATTTATATCGATGCCTCTAAAAACTTCACCCGTAAAAGCATAAATAGCTTGTTTGGAATTTTCAATTGTAAAGGGAGTTGCCCAAGTTTGATTGCGCTCATGATTCAAAGATGCTAAATCATTAGAAATTTTCATTAAGTCGGATAATTTGCTTTTTGAAATCGTTTTTAATTTTTTGTTCAACCTTTCAGATTGTTTTAAAAAACGAGGTTGCGTATGCAAACTTGTTCTAGCTTTAGTGTCAAAATCTAAAGATTTTGCTGGAGATATGATAATTTTCATTGGAGTAAGTTGAAAAATTTAAAGTATAAATGTACAAATCATTATAAAGTTTCTCAAATAAATCCATCAATTTAAATTGATAAACCTATTTATAAAATTGATTGAAATTATTTTTTTGATTTTTTTCTCTGTCAAATTCAAACTATATGAATTATATTGTGTCAAAGAATAGCAACCAAACAAATAATATTTGAGTAAAGACGCTGAACTTGTAAAAAAGTTAAAGGACTCTAAACTAAAAGACTCAGCTTTTAGTGAGTTGCTTGATATTTATCAAGAGCGACTATATTGGCATATCAGAAAGATAGTTGTAACTCATGAAAATGCAGATGATGT
This sequence comes from Polaribacter sp. Hel1_33_78, assembly GCF_900106075.1. Classification (NCBI taxonomy): domain Bacteria; kingdom Pseudomonadati; phylum Bacteroidota; class Flavobacteriia; order Flavobacteriales; family Flavobacteriaceae; genus Polaribacter; species Polaribacter sp. Hel1_33_78. Next base: position 2,592,664 of record NZ_LT629794.1, on the reverse strand, counting down.
CTTGCAAAACACCTTTATTAGAATCTACAAAAGCATTCAGAATTTTCAAGAAAAGAGTAGTTTACATACTTGGATGTATAGAATTGCATACAATGAATCCATCCGATTTTTAGATAAAAACAAGAAGAAGGACTATGATAATATTGACGCTATTTCTGAATCTAATTTAGAAGTTTTATTTGAAGATGAATATTTTGATGGAGATGAAATTCAAAAAAAGCTTACAAAAATTATAAATAAATTTTCAGTAAAACAAAAGCGAGTTTTTCAAATGAAATACTTTGATGATTTGAGTTTTAGGAAGATTTCGGAAATTTTAGAAGTATCAGAAAGCACTTTAAAATCTACTTATTATGCTGCTGTAAAAATTATTGAAGAAAAAATATTATTATAAAACCAAACTATCTATTACAAGTAGGGTCTAACTTTTGTATTATGAAAAAATCAACAGAACATAGCAACAAAAAAAGTTTTCTAAAAGAAGACATTAAAGATGGTATTTCTAAACATCATAATAAATATCTAGGGACTAAAATACCTGAAGGATATTTTATGAAATCTAAAATTTCAATTTTAGATAAAATAAAAGAGGAGATCTTGATTGAGGAGTCTAAAAAAACTAAAAAACAATTGGTTTTTTGGATGCAACCTCAGTTTAAATTTATGGCGGCAGCTACATTAGTTTTTATTTTGAGTTTAACCGTATGGTTACAAAACAAGAATAAAACAAATGCAATAAACGAAACTTACTTAGAGTTTTTAGTTTTTTCTGATGATGTTTTATTAGAGTCTTTATTAGTAGATGAAACAAACCTTGATGAGTTTGCGGATGTTATTTTATTTAATGAAATTTTAGTAAAAGCAGAACTTTCTGAACAAAAAATAGATAATCTAGTATTAGATAATTTAATATTAGGAGATTCATTATTAGAGAATTATATTGAATATGGACTGATTGAAACCATTTTTTTGTAAAAAAAAATAAATTTTTCAAACTATTTTAAAAAATACAGTTCTAAAGAATAGAAACAATTATTAATTAAAAAACTAATACATTATGAGAACTTCATTTTTTAAACAGCGTATTTTTAAATCAAATATTCTATTCTTTACAATTACAGCCTTTTTGTTATCAGCTTTCTTATTTACATCTTGTTCAGATTCAGAATCTATGGATAATCTTGAAATAAATAGTTCAGTATTAATAGAAAAAATAGAAAGTGCATCAAAAGTAACTATCTCAGCGTCGAGTTTGCCAGATCAAACAGAAACAGCATTTCGAGGAGATTTAGCAGACAGTTATGTTTTAAGCGCAGAATTTGCAAAGGGTTTCGGCTATAAAGTTAGCATAGCAACAGATAATGAATCGCGTGAAGAAGTGAAGAGTGATGTTTATTTTTCTTTACAAGGAAAACAGTTAGCAGATACTAATGAGAAAAGAAGAAAAAGAAGAAATAAATGCTTTGAATTTGTGTATCCTTTAGACCTTATGATGCCTGATAACACAACAATAACTTTAACTAGTAAAGAAGACTGGAGCTTAAAGAAAGATTGGTATGTTGCGAATCCGGATGTAACGGAAAGACCAGAACTAATATTTCCATTTGATGTAACTTTAGAGGATGGAACGGTACAAACTTTAATTGATAGAGATGAGTTAAAAGTAGTAAAGAATTCTTGTAAGAAAGGTAAAGACAAAAGAAAATGTTTTAAATTGGTCTTGCCAGTAAGTTTTACGATGGAAGATGCCAGTATAATTGAAGTTACGAAAAGAGCAGATTTTAGATTATTGAGAGAATGGCGTAAAGCAAACCCAGATGCTACTGTAAAGCCAGCTTTAAATTTTCCATTAGACATTCAGTATAAAGACGGTACTGCAGCAACTATAAATAATCAAACAGAATTTGATGCAGCTAAAGATGCTTGTAAAAATTAAGTTATAAATTTGCACTATAGATTTTAAAGAGTTAAAAACAAAAATAATGAAATTAAAAACCATCATATTAACTTTAAGTTTTCTTAGTTTGATGCTATTTAATACAACAGTTTTTGCTCAAGACGCTAGTTTTCGTCTAATTCAAAAAGAGTTAACTAAAGAGCAAAAGGGTTTATTGCAAAAAGAAAAAGAAGCAATGAAAACAAATCGTGAAGCTTTTAAAGCATCACTTTCCAAAGAGCAGTTAGCTATTTTAAGAGATAAAACAATTTCTAAGAACGAAATAAGAAAGCGTTTGGTCGCTACATTTTCTAGAAATCAAAAAAGTATGGTTAAAAATCAACAAGTAAGTTTGAGGAAAACCAGAGATAATTTTAGAAAAACGCTTACAGGTGAGCAAAGGAAAATGCTAAAAGAACGGATTGATAAAATTAGAAATTCTAAGGATAGAGGAGAACTTAAAGATGGACCAAGAATAAATAATGCTAATAATGGAAAGAAAAAAAGAAACAGAGGAAATTAGCTTCTAATTATTTATGATACATTTTTATCAAGGATTTAAAAATACGATAAGAATTTTTGGGTTGCTATTGGTTTCAATGGCAACCTCTTTTAGTTCTTATGGACAAAAAGAAAATTTAGAGGATGTAGATGATTTAATTGATGAACTTTTTTTTAATGATCAACAATTTATAGACGAGATTATAGAAAACGATTTTTCTTTTAATTTTTTATACTCGTCAGTTTCGTATAACAGCAGTACATATTTTTCAGGAAGAGATTCTGGTGTAGATCAATTCAATGCCATTCCACAAGTTTCTTATTATCACTCCTCAGGTTTTAATGCAAGTATCTCGGGAATTTATTATCAAAATTTTGATCCAAGTTGGGATTTTACAAGTATTTCTTTAGGGTATTTTAATACCATAGGAAAAAAGAAAAATGTGCTTTATAATTTGGGATATACTAAGTATTTTTACACAGATGATTTTGATGATTTCACAAATTCTTTAGATTTCAGTATTGGAATAAGAAATAAAAAACGAACTTTAGGAAGTAGAATTTCTGGATCTTACTTATTTGGTTCAGATAAATCTTATCAATTAGTTTCAAATAGTTTTGTGAATTTTACGTTAAAAAGAAGCTCTAATTTTGCATTGAGATTTAGGCCAAACATTAATTTTATAGCTGCCAGGCAAAGCATTTTATTTATAAAACCAGTAAGAACGCCTACTGGACCTCAATTAAAGGAGTTTACTCAAAATGTGTTCGATTTATTAAACACACAAATCAGTTTTCCAATTTCATTAACTACAAATTCTTTAGATTTTGAATTGGGCTACAACTTAAACGTACCAAACGCTATCGCAAATGAAGGCGATTTAAGTAACACCGGATTTTTTAATCTTTCTTTGGGGTATATGTTCGATTTGAATAAAAAATAAAAGATTCTTTTTTATTTTAGCAATTAATCGTAATATTGCAATAAACAAATTAAAGTGGGTTTAACGAAATCAGAAATATTCACAGAAGAACAAAATCAAATTGCTAAGATTGCAAAAGTATTGGGTCATCCTGCAAGAATTGCTATTTTAGATTTTTTAATTAAATCGAAATCTTGTGTCTGTGGAGATTTAGTAAAAGAAATTGGTTTAGCACAGCCAACGATTTCTCAGCATCTAAAGGAATTAAAAAATGTTGGTATTATAAAGGGAAGTATTGAAGGTACCAGTGTTTGTTATTGCATTCATCAAGAAAATTGGGCGCAAATAAAAAATATATTGGGTCAGTTTTTAAATAAAAATCCAACAGAAAACTGTTGTTAAAACTATAAGTTATGAAATTATCAGAAATAAAAAATCATTTAATAAGTTTAGAAACTATTGCTTTTAAATTACCAAATGGAGCCTTAGTTCCTAGTCATTTTCATGTTACTGAAGTGGGTAAAATAACTAAAAATTTTATTGATTGTGGAGGTAAAGTTAGAAGTGAAGCTGTTATTAATTTTCAATTGTGGGAAGAAAATGATTACGATCATAGATTGCATCCAGAGAAATTATTGCAGATTATAGAACTGTCTGAAAAGATGTTCAAGTTTGATGATTTAGAGATAGAAGTAGAGTATCAAGGAAAAGAAACGATTGGTAAATATAATTTAGATTTTGATGGAACCAACTTTTTATTAGCTTCAAAAATCACTGCTTGTTTAGCATTAGAAGATTGTGGAATTCCAAAACCACTAATCAAAGTTGCTAACGCTGTTAGTTCTTGTTGCGAACCAAGTTCTGGTTGTTGTTAATTTATTTTCCGTTAACCGCAGTTTTATATTTAATAGCTGCGTTCATGTTGTAAATAAATAGAAATAAAACCTTTACAGAAACATTAATCCACATCTTTAGAATTTTCAGAGTACGTTCTCCATTTGTCTAAACATTCAACAATATCTTTTGGTATGTCTGAGTTAAACTGCATAAATGTACCTGTTGTTGGATGCGTAAATCCTAAGGTTTTTGCGTGTAAGGCTTGTCTTGGTAAGGCCTTAAAACAGTTGTGTACAAATTGCTTGTATTTTGTAAACGTTGTTCCTTTTAAAATGTCATTTCCTCCATAACGTTCATCGTTAAAAAGTGTGTGACCAATATGCTTAAAATGCGCTCTAATTTGGTGCGTTCTTCCTGTTTCTAATTTACATTGAACTAAAGTAACATAAGTCAATCTTTCTAAAACTTTATAATGAGTAACTGCATGTTTTCCAAAATCTCCTTCCGGAAAAACATCCATTTGTAGACGGTTCTTTAAGCTACGCCCAATGTTACCTTCAATTCTTCCTTCATCATCCTCCATATTTCCCCAAACCAAGGCATAATACAAACGTTCTGTAGTTCTGTCAAAAAATTGTTTAGACAAATTTGCCATTGCAAATTCGGTTTTTGCAACCACTAATAATCCACTAGTATCTTTATCAATTCTATGCACCAAACCTGGCCTTTCATTGGAATTTGTTGGTAAGTTTTCGATATGATGAATTAAACCATTTACCAAGGTTCCAGAATAATTTCCATGGCCCGGATGTACAACCATTCCTGCAGGTTTATTTACAACAATTACAGCATCATCTTCGTAAACAATATCTAAAGGAATCTCTTCGGCAACCAATAGTTTTGCTGCTGGTGGATAAGTCAAAACAACTCTTACAACATCATTTGGTTTAACTTTGTGATTCGATTTTATAGCAATATCATTCACAAAAATATTTCCAGCTTTAGCGGCTTGTTGTACTTTGTTTCTTGTTGCATTTTCAATGAAGTTCATCAAAAATTTATCCACTCTTAAAGGCTCTTGACCTTCACTTGCGGTAAACCTGTAATGTTCGTGTAAATCATCACTCTCAATATCTTCAGAATTGTTTTCTTGCATGTTTTTATTTTAGTAGCAATGTTTCAGAGTTGCCAAGTAACAAATTAGTGAATTTTTTAAATTTTGCTCTTAACTAATTTAATTTCTTCTTCCATCACCTAAAACTAACTCAATTATAGAGTTTTTTGGTAATTTGTCATTCGGATTTATTATTTTTCCTTTATGTCTTACGCCTCTTACTACATCCTTACCAATATCTTTTACATATGTGTAATTTGTGCCTACAATAAAACCAATAGCTTGTAGCTCAGAAATAGCCTGTCTTTTTGTACGTCCGTTTAAATCAGTAACTGTTATATCTCTGTATTTAGATGGATTTAAAGTCAAATAAATTTTGCGCTTTTCTTTAACAAAATCGCCAGCTTCAGGGCTTTGTTCAATCACTGCTTTTTTTGGATAAGTAGGATTGTAACTAGCACTGTCAATTACCTTAAAGTACAAATCCAATTCTTTTAAAGTTTTTTCTGCATCCGTAATTGTTAGTTTATGCAAATCTGGAACTTGTATTTTTTGATCGTGATTGGTAGTAATATTTAACCAAAATTTTAATAAAAAAATAATAATGACTACACCAAGGATTGCAAATGCAATTTGTTTAAAAAAAGATTTACTTTTAAAAAACTGAAAAATACTCATTTTTTGATTTTTTAGACTATACAAAGATATAAAAAGTAAACGTTGTTGTTTCTATTTATATTTTGATAAATTTGTTTTTATTATTTTACATTAATGAAAAAATATATAGCTATTGTAATGGGTGGTTTTTCATCCGAAGTTAACATTTCTTTAAAGAGCGGAAATGTTGTTTACAATCATTTGGATAGAGAAAAATACAATCCTTTTAGAGTTCATATTTTAAAAGGAAAATGGTTCGCTTTAGACGATGAAGAGAATGAATATCCGATACGTAAAAATGATTTTTCATTTACAAAAAATGGTAATTTAATTACTTTCGATTGCATCTTTAATGCAATTCATGGTAATCCTGGAGAAAATGGAGAGTTACTTGCCTATTTTAGCTTAATAGGAATCAAGCATACTTCTGCTCCTTTTTATCAAATGGCATTAACTTTTAATAAAAGAGATACATTAAGTGTTCTAAAAGAATATGGTATTAAAACAGCAGTTTCTGTCTATTTAAATAAAGGAGATGTTGTTGATTTAGAGCACATAATAGGTAAAGTTGGTTTGCCATGTTTTGTAAAGCCGAATAATGCTGGCTCGAGCTATGGTATTTCTAAAGCACATATTAAAGAAGAAATTTTGCCCGCAATAGAGACCGCTTATAAAGAAGATTCACAAATTTTAATTGAATCTTTTTTAGACGGAACCGAAGTCTCTGTTGGTGTTCTTGAATATAAAGGTAAATTAAAAGTATTGCCAATTACAGAGATTGTTACGGAAAATGATTTCTTTGATTATGAAGCAAAATACGAAGGGAAATCTCAAGAAATTACTCCTGCAAGAATTTCATTAGAAGAACAAAGTAGAGTAGAGGTAATTGCTGAAAAAGTATATAAAATTTTAAATATGTCTGGTTTTTCAAGATCAGAATATATTTTTGTTGATGGAGAACCTCATTTTTTAGAAATGAATACTGTGCCTGGTTTAACAGAAGAAAGTATTTTGCCGCAACAAGCGAAAGAAGCTGGTATTTCTTTAAAACAGTTATTTGATAATGCCATTGAATCTGCTCTTGAATAGAATTGATTTTTCCATTCATTTTTTACAGATATATTTTAAACGCACACATAATTAAACAGTTAGAACATGAAAAGAGCAATTTTTCCAGGATCCTTTGATCCAATTACGTTAGGACATTATGACATTATTGAGAGAGGTGTAAATTTGTTTGATGAACTTATTATTGCAATTGGTATAAATGCTGACAAAAAATATATGTTTTCTTTGGAAGAACGTAAAAAATTTATTGAAGATTGTTTTCAACACGAACCAAAAATAAAGGTGGTTACCTATGAGGGCTTAACGGTTCACTTTTGTCAAAAGAATAAGGTAGATTTTATCTTAAGAGGGTTAAGGAATCCCGCAGATTTTGAATTTGAAAAAGCAATTGCACATACCAACAGGGACTTAGGGCCCGTAGAAACCGTCTTTTTATTAACCGCAGCAAGTACATCTTATATCTCATCATCTATCGTAAGAGATGTAATTCGAAATGATGGAGATTACACAAAGTTAGTGCCTAAAACGGTGAGAGTATTATAACTATGAAATTAAAATCAAACTATATTTTAAAAATATCAGTACTTTTTTCTTGCTTTTTGTTGATGATTTCTTGTGAAAATTCATCTAATGAAAGTAAAGATTTTACCACACTCTTTGAAATATCAAAAGGAACTGAAACTCCAGAATACAAAGATGTAATTGCTTATTATAAAGAATTATCAGAAACCTATAATGAGATTTCACTATTTGCATTTGGGCAAACAGATTCTGGAGAACCTTTGCATTTGGTGGTCTATAATAGAGAGGGCGTTTATAATATTGACGAAATTAAGAATTCACCGAAAAATAGAATCTTAATTAACAACGGAATTCATCCTGGAGAGTCAGATGGAATAGATGCTTCTATGATGCTTTTAAGAGACATAGTTCAAAACGATTCTTTGAAAAAAAAGTATGAAAACTCTATTATTTCTGTAATTCCAGTGTATAATGTTGGTGGTGCATTAAATAGAAATTCACATACAAGAGCTAATCAAAACGGACCTTTAGAATATGGATTTAGAGGAAATGCCAGAAACTATGATTTAAATAGAGATTTTGTAAAACAAGACACCAAAAATGCTGCAGCATTTGCAACTATTTTTCATACAGTAAATCCAGATGTTTTTATAGATAATCATGTAAGTAATGGTGCAGACTATCAATATGCAATTACGCATTTATTTACACAGCATAATAAATTAGGAGGTAGTTTAGGTAAGTTTCTACAAAACGAAATGCGTCCTCAAATGGAGGAGTCTTTAGAAGAAAAAAATATTAATATTACACCTTATGTAAATGTTTGGGGTACAACCCCAGAAGCTGGTTTTTCTCAATTCTTTGACTCACCTAGATATTCTACAGGATATACAACACTTTTTCATACTCTAGGCTTAATGGTTGAAACACACATGTTAAAACCTTACAAAACTAGAGTTGAACAAACCTATGAACTGATGTTTTCTGTTTTTGATTTTACGGAAGAAAATTCAGAAGCTATTAAAGATTTGCGTTCTAAAGCTGCCGCTGAGATTTTGGCAAAAAAGACATATCCTCTCCATTTCAAAGTTAATAAAGAAAAATTTAGAAACTTAAACTTTAAAGGTTTTGAGGGTGAAATGATCGCTAGTAAAGTTACCAATGGAAAAAGATTGTTTTATGATACAAACAAACCTTTTGAGAGATCAGTAAAGTATTATGATGAGTTCGCTGTAACAAAAAAAATTACAATCCCTAAAGCATATATTTTACAGCAAGGTTGGCATGACATTGTTGAGAGGTTAGAGAATAATCATATTGAATATTCTCTTTTTGAGAAAGACACAGCAATGACTGTTACCATAAATCATATAGAAGATTTTGAAACTAGAAAAATACCTTATGAAGGACATTATCTACATTATAATTCAAAAGTAGAAAAATCAACCAAAGAAATTAACTTTAAAGAAGGCGATTTATACATTTCTACAAATCAAAATGGAATTCGTTATTTATTAGAAACATTAGAGGCAGAAGCAACAGATTCATTTTTTAACTGGAATTTTTTTGATACAATTCTTCAACAAAAAGAAGGGTATTCTGGGTATGTTTTTGAAGATCTTGCAGAAAAATTTTTGGCAGAGAATCCATTGGTTAAAAAAGCTTTTGAAGAGAAATTAAAAACAGATAAAAAGTTTGTTGAAAGTCCAAGAATGCAACTGAATTTTATATATAAAAATTCACCTTACTATGAAAAAGCACATTTACGGTTACCCATTTTTAAAGTTTTCTAAAGAATCACTATTGATGAAATTTTTTGCTATTTCCTTTGTTATACTTGTTTTTTTAAGCTGCAAAAATGCTTCAAATCCAGTGAAAAAAGATTTAAAAGAAATTACGAGAGAGATTATGAAGGAGGCGAAAGCCTGTGCTTTAATTACAATGGATTCTTTAGGAATTGCGCATGCAAGAGCGATGGACCCTTTTTTGCCGGAGAAAGACTTTACCGTTTGGATGGCAACAAATCCGAAGAGCTTAAAAGTACAGCAGCTCAAAAATAACAAAAAAGTAACATTGTACTATTTTGATAAAGAAAGTGTCAGTTATGTATCGTTACAAGGAGTTGTAAGTATTGTAAATGGTGCGGCTGCAAAAGAAAAGTACTGGAAAACAGCCTGGAAGAACTTTTACAAAAATAGAACTACAGAGTATTTGTTAATAAAGTTTACACCCAAAAAAGCAAATATCGTTAGTGAGAGATATCAAATTTTAGGAGACTCAATTACCTGGGAAACTGCGCAATTAAATTTTTAGAATAAAACCAATATGAAAAAAGTAGCATTATTATGTATAGTAGTTATCCTTTTTAGCTGCCAGAACTCAGCTGTGAAAGACGAAATTGCAACCAGTTTTTATGTCGGAACGTATACAGATAGCGATAGTAAAGGCATTTATAAATATGAACTATCTAAAGAAGGGAAATTGAACCAAATTGGTTTAGTTGCAGAAACAAGGAACCCTTCTTTTTTAGCTAAAAGCAGAAATGGTAAAACGCTTTTTGCTGTAGATGAAGCAAACGAGCAAGGAACAGGTTTTGTGAAATCTTACAAAATAGAAAAAGATTCACTTACACTTATAAGCACATCAAAATCAGGAGGAGCACATCCTTGTTTTATAACTGTAAATGATGAGAATCAAGTTTTGGTTGCGAATTATTCTGGAGGGAATGTAGGTTTTTTAGAAGCGGATAATTTTGGAGAACTGTCTTCTTTATTAAACGTGCAACAACACGAAGGTAAAGGCATAACAGACCGCCAGAAAGCACCTCATGCGCATTCAACCTATTTTCATCCTACAAAAAAAGAAATTATTTCTGTTGATTTAGGTACAAATCAGTTATGGCTTTCTGAGATTGACAATGAAAAGAATGAATTGGTTTTAACCCATCAAAAAACTTTAAAAATGGCTCCAGGAGCCGGTCCAAGACATTTAACTTTTCATCCAAATAATAATTGGATTTATGTTTTAAATGAACTAAATAATACAGTCTCAGTAGTAAAAGAGAAAGAAGATATGTATTATATAGATTTTTCAATTTCTATGTTGCCAGAACAATTTACAGGGTATAGTAAAGGTGCAGATATTCATATCTCTAAAGATGGAAAATTTTTGTATGCTTCCAATCGAGGTCATGATTCTATTGTAATCTATAAAGTAAATGCAGAAAATGGAAGCTTAAAACTCGTTGGTTTTGAGCCGGTTTTAGGTAGAAATCCACGTAATTTCTCACTATCTTCGAGAGATAAATTTTTGTTAGTTGCAAATCAAGATACGAATAATATTGTTTCTTTTAAACGAGACGAAATAACAGGGAAATTAACTTTTGTGAGCGAAATTTTTGCACCAAAACCTGTTTGTATATTGTTTTAAAATTTCCGTAACTTGTAACATCTAAATTTTACAAGTGAATACAACTTTATCAATTAACGGAAAATCTTATACAGTTGATGTGCAGGATGATATGCCTTTATTATGGGCAATTAGAGATATTATAGGTTTAACAGGAACTAAATTTGGCTGCGGTGTTGCACAATGCGGGGCTTGTTCTATTCTAATAAATGGCATCTTAACAAAATCGTGCAGTATGCCAGTTTCTTATGGTGTTGGAAAAGAGATATTTACAATAGAAGGATCTTCAGAAAATTTAGAGTTTTTAAGAGAAGCTTGGAATGATGGTAATGTGCCACAATGTGGGTACTGTCAATCTGGGCAATTAATTGCAGCTACCGCTTTATTAGATAAAAATGCAAGTCCGACTGATGAAGATATTGATACTGCGATGAGTGGTAACATTTGTAGATGCGGAACCTATACAAGAATTAAAAAAGCAATTCATAAAGCTGTTGCACTTAAAAACGAAACCATATGAGCAAAATACAGCAAATAAATCGTAGAGATTTTGTAAAATTATTTGGATTGGCTTCGGGTGGCATACTTTTAGGCTGCAATGTGTCTTCTGATACAAAAGAATTTATTCCGCAAGTAGAGGGGATTTTTACCCCAAACTTATTTGTACAAATACAGAAAGACGGTAACATTATTTTATTGGCTTCACGTTCAGAAATGGGGCAAGGAATTAGGACTTCTTTGGCTTCTGCAATTGCTGATGAATTAGAGGCTGACTGGAAATATATCGCGGTAAAACAAGCAACAGGAAATGCTAAATATGGTAATCAGAATACAGATGGTTCGAGAAGTGTAAGAACTTTATTAGAACCAATGCGTAAAATGGGTGCAACAGCAAAAATGATGCTGATTACTGCCGCTGCAAAAAAATGGAATATTGCTGAAACAGATTGTAAGGCAGAAAATCATTTTATAATTAATAAAAATACCAATGATAAAATTTTCTTTGGTGATTTGGTTGATGAGGCAGCGAAGGTTAAAATTCCATCAGAAGAAAGTCTTACACTTAAAAAAGTTGAAGATTTTAAATATATTGGTAAAACCTTAAAAAGTGTCGATTTAAAAGATTTTACACACGGCACTGCAACCTATGGAATAGATGTTCGAATTCCGAACATGAAATTTGCCGCCATTGCAAGATGTCCGGTGACTTTCGGTTCCGTAAAAAGTGTTGATGATACGAGTACAAAAAAAGTAGCTGGCGTAGAAAATATAATTCAATTAGATAGAATCGTGCCGCCGATTGGTCAGTTTTTTGGTGCTTTGGGAGGTGTCGCTGTTATTGCAAATAACACGTGGTCTGCACTTCAAGGAAAGTTAGGCTTGGATATTGAATGGGATTATGGCGAAAATGAATCTTTTGATTCAGCAGAATTTCAAGAGAAATTAACAAGAAGAGTTCATGAAAAAGGAAAGTTAGTTCCTGGAAGTAGCGGAAATGTTTTCGCTGCTTTTAAGGACAGTGAAAATACGATAGAAGCTGCGTATACAGTTCCGTTTTTGGTGCATGCACCTATGGAAGTGCCAAATGCAACTGCTTGGTTTAAAGAAGATGAAATTGAGGTTTGGGCACCAGTTCAAGATCCGCAAACGGCAAGAGCAGAATTGGCACACTTTTTTGAAATTCCTATAGAAAAAATAACCATTAATGTTACTTTTTTAGGTGGAGGTTTTGGGCGTAAATCTAAATCTGATTTTGTAGTGGAAGCGGTTGCTTTGTCAAAAAAGATCAAGGCCCCAATTCAAGTGGTTTGGACTCGTGAAGACGATATTAAACAAAGTTTTTATCATGCTACAAGTGTACAGTATTTAAAAGGTTCTTTAAGTGCTGATGGTAAAGTTACAGGTTGGTTGCAGCGTGTGGCAGTTCCGTCAATTACCTCTAGTTTTAAACCTTTATCAGATTATGCCTCTGGTTTTGAGCTTGGGCAAGGTTTTACAAATAATCCTTATAAATTAGACAATTTTAGATTAGAGAACGCCAAAGCAGAATCGCATTTAAGAATTGGTTGGTTGCGGTCAGTAGTTCATATTCATAGCGGATTTGGTAATAATTCTTTTGTAGATGAACTAGCAAATGCAGCTAATATAGATCCTGTTCAATTTCATTTAAATTTAATAGGAAAAGATCGAATTATTCAAGGAAAATCTGATTATCCATATAGTACAAAAAGAATGAAAGATGTGTTGAAAAACACAGCTAAAATGTCTAATTGGGGTCTAGAATTGCCTGTAAATCATGGAATGGGAATTGCTATTCATTATAGTTTTTATAGTTATGTAGCAACTGTTGTTGAGGTTTCTGTAAAAAATGGAAACGTAAAAATTGAAAATATTTGGACCACTATAGATTGTGGTTTGGCTCTGAATAAAGACAATATAAAAAATCAATTAGAAGGTGCTGCAATTTTTGGAATGTCTATAGCTTTGTTTGGGAAAATTTCCACAAAAAACGGAGCAGTAGAACAAAATAATTTCTTTGATTATCAAATGACAAGAATGAAAGATACACCAAAAATTCATATTGATATTATGGATAAAATGCACGAACCACCAACGGGAGTCGGTGAGCCAGGCGTTCCTGTAATGGCTCCCGCAATTTGTAATGCTATTTTTAACGCTAGTGGCAAACGTTATAGAACTTTGCCTTTGGTAGATGAAGGGTTGGTTTAAACTACAGTAAGTATGAGTATCGATAATCAGATACTTTGGTAATACAAAATAAAAAATCCTACTTTAAAGTAGGATTTTTTATTTTTTTTTAAAACTTATACTCACTTAATGGTTTCGGGAAATCCTCAGGATTTGCCGCCAAATGATATCTTGGGTCATCAATGTCTTCTTCAATAATATCTGTAAAAATCGGACTCGCTTTATAAAGTAAAACTTTACAGTCTTCACTTAAATGTTTTAGTGTAATTTTTTTACTAGCGGCTTGGTATTTTTCAACCAAAGCAAAGATAGCTTCAATAGCAGAATGGTCGGAAACACGAGCTTCTATAAAATCAATCTCTACCTCATTTGGATCATTCTTAATATCAAATTTTTCGTTAAAAGTAGCAATACTTCCGAAAAACAAAGGTCCCCAAATCTCATATACTTTTGTCCCATCTTCTTTAAAACGTTTTCTAGCTCTAATTTTTCTGGCGCTTTCCCAAGCAAAAACAAGTGCAGAAACAATAACACCTGCGATTACGGCAATTGCTAAATCAAAAATTACGGTTAAGGCAGAAACTAAAATCAAAACAAAAACATCCGATTTTGGTATTTTATTAATAATTCTAAAACTTGACCAAGCAAACGTGCCAATAACTACCATAAACATTACTCCCACTAAAGCGGCAATAGGCACTTGTTCTATATAAGAAGAAGCAAAAAGAATAAACATTAGTAAGAAAACTGAGGCAGTAATTCCAGATAACCGGCCTCGGCCGCCACCTTTTATGTTAATGATAGATTGCCCAATCATTGCGCAACCACCCATTCCACCAAATAAACCAGTAATTATATTTGCCCCACCTTGAGCAACACATTCTCTATTTGTGTTACCTCTGGTTTCCGTTAAGTCGTCAATTAAATTTAAAGTCATTAATGATTCTATTAATCCAATAGCTGCTAGGATTAAAGCATAAGGAAAAATGAATTTTAAAGTTTCAAAATTCATTGGTATGTTCTTGAAAGTTTCAAAAACAGGAACGGGAAATCCACCCTTTAAACCTTCGCCACCGCCATCCTTAATAAAAGAACCAACAGTAGCAACATCTAAGTTAGAAAAAATTACAATTCCGGAAACTACTAATATTGCAATTAGAGCCTCAGGTAATTTTTTAGTAGCTTTTATTTTTGGTAAGCCCCACATAATTAGCATTGTTAAACTAACTAAACCAATCATATACAACAAACCATTCCCTTCTAGCCAGACTTTTTCGTCGTTAATAGTTTGTTTAAACATTCCTAATTGTGATAAGAAAATAACAATCGCTAAACCGTTTACAAAGCCCATCATTACAGAATGAGGTATTAATCTTACAAATTTACCTAGTTTTAAAACACCGGCTAAGACCTGAATGGTTCCCATTAGTATTACGGTTAAAAAAAGATAATATAATCCTAAATTTTCATCAGCATTTCCCATTGCATTACCCTCTGCTACTAGAGAAACCATGACAACGGCTAAAGCACCTGTTGCCCCAGAGATCATACCTGGTCTTCCGCCAAAAAGAGAAGTTATTAAGCCCACCATAAAGGCAGCGTAAAGTCCTACGAGTGGATCTACACCAGCTACAAATGCAAATGCAACTGCTTCGGGCACTAAAGCTAGTGCAACCGTAATTCCAGATAGAATATCATTTCTTACATTGGTTACGCGTTTTGTTATAAATTTGGTCATATTAAATTACTTTTTTTAAGTCGGCAAAGATAATAGGATTTTCCAAAAAACTACATTTCTTTGAAAGTATCGTATACTAACTTAATATTTTCAAAGGTATTTTTTAAAGCAGTTTCAATTTCAGAATTATTTTTAAATCCAACCCAACTTATCCCTTCTTCTAATTGGGGCACTAATTCTTTATTATAGTCAGATTGCATTAAAAACCAATGTGTTTTTTTTAATTTAATTCCGTTTTGATAATAAATATGATAGGTGGTAATTAATTTTTTAACGATTTCTAAATTAAAAACTCCGCATTCTTCTTCAACCTCTCTTATAGCAGCACTTTCAATACTTTCACCTTTTTCAATCCAGCCTTTTGGAAGATCCCAAATATTATTTCTGTATATAAATAATACTTCTTTTTTAGGATTTAAAACCAGTCCTCCTGAAGCAGTAATAACGTCCAGGTTTTGCGAAAATAATGCCCAACCTTTCTCTAAGTCAGGAGTGTATAGGTTAACTCCATTAATCTCATTGTTCTTTAATTTTTCTATAATTTCAACTACTACAATATTTTTAAGAATGTATAAAGGGAAATTATTTGTTTTTTTTGAAGAAGATGTGATAATTATTGGGGTATCATTTACAAAAACTTTATACATTTGCGATATGATTTTAAACAAAGATACAGCAAAAAAAACAGCTGAACTTTTATTGCAGATTAATGCCATAAAATTAAGTCCTAACAAACCATTTCATTGGGCTTCTGGATGGAATTCTCCCATTTATTGCGACAATCGAATAACATTGTCATATCCTCCAGTTCGTATTTTTTTAAAAGAAGAAATTGCTAAAATTACTGAATTAGAATATGGTAAACCAGATGTGATTGCAGGTGTTGCAACAGGTGCCATAGCAATTGGTATATTAGTGGCCCAGGAATTGGGTGTGCCTTTTGTGTATGTTAGACCAGAGCCAAAAAAGCATGGTAGAAAAAACCAAATAGAAGGGCATTTAGAAAGTGGCCAAAACGTTGTGGTTATTGAAGATTTAATTAGCACTGGGAACAGTAGTTTAAATGCGGTAGCAGCTTTAAAAGAAGCTGGCGCTGTTGTAAAAGGTATGGTTGCTATTTTTTCTTATGGATTTGATGTTGCTGCTGAAAACTTTAAAGAAAAAAACGTAAGTTTAACAACTTTAAGTAATTACGATAATTTATTAGAACAAGCTTTAGATAGTAATTATATTTCTGAAAAAGAATTGTTTACATTGCGAGAGTGGAGAGCAAACCCGAGTAAGTGGAACCAATAAACATAAGAATATGAATATTAATGGAAATAAAGTAGTAGTTAATAAATCTCAAAAAGGAACATTTGAGTTTTTATCAGATTTAAAAAACTTTGAACAGTTAATGCCTGAATCTATCCAGAAATTTGAAGTTGATGGAGATTCTTTTATATTTGGATTAAAAGGAATGCCAGAAATTAGATTGGTATTAAAAGAGAAAACGGAATACTCTAATATTACTTTAGGTGCAGCGAGTAGTAAACTTAATTTTGAATTAGTTGCAGATATTACTAAGATTGATGACACTTCTTCTGAAGTTCAGTTAGAATTTAATGGCAAATTTAACGCGATGATGGCTATGATGGTAAAAAGACCATTGACTAGTTTTATAGAAACGTTAACAAATAACTTAGAGGGTTTAAGCTAATGAAACTTCTTTAATTCCAAATTCTTTTACGTTTTCATCTTCTAACTCAATTTGAAGGTTTCCCAAAGAAGAAATTCCAATAATTTTACCCATAAATAAAACATCCTCGCTATCTTTAAACATAGTTGGGATATTTTTTTTATACAAGACATTTAAGTAATCAGTTTCTAAATTTGTGAATTTTTTTAATGAGATCAGTTGAATTTTCTCTTTTATTTTATCCACAACCTCTATTAACAAGGCGTCTAAATCATATAATTTATTTGTAGTATTTCGTAAAGAAGTTACATTTTTTAATGAAGTAGGAAAGTTTTGTTGATTTACATTTAATCCAATTCCGATTATAGAGTTGTTAATCTTTTTGCCTTTAATTATGTTTTCTATTAGAATACCACAAATTTTTTTGTTTGCTGACAAAATGTCGTTCGGCCATTTAATAGATAAATCTTTAACTTTGTGCATTGAAAGTGCCTCAAAAACAGCTAAACTAACTGCGAAATTTAAAAACTTATGATGGTTAATGTTTAAATCAATATTACAGAAATAAACACTGAAGGTAAGGTTTTTAAGCGGTTCGGAGACCCAGCTGTTTTCTTGTTGACCACGTCCTTTTTTCTGCTCTTTTGCAACCACAACAGTACCGTTTTCTATGGCAGTACTTTGTGCTAATTCTTTTAAAAAAGAATTTGTAGAGTCAATGGCATTAAGTTTGATTATTTTCAAGTGTTAAATAAAGTATAAACTAGTTCAATATTACATAAAATACTCGCAAAAAAATAATAACTTTGCGTTTAAATAGAAAAAAAATTAATGGCAAAAAAGCAAGTAAGCACAGATGATTTAATCTCTGTCATTATTAAAGGTATGGATGATGTTAAAGGAGAAAACATCCAATTACTTGACTTAAGAGAAATAGAAAATACAGTTTGTGATTATTTTATAATCTGTTCGGGTAATTCAAATACACAGGTAAATGCAATTTCTGGCTCTATTCAGAAAGTAGTTAGTAAGCAATTAAAAGATAAACCTTGGCATATTGAAGGACAAGGTAATTCAGAATGGATTTTAATGGATTATGTAAATGTAGTTGTGCACATTTTTCAAAAACATGTAAGAGACTTTTATGATATTGAAAGTCTTTGGGGTGATGCAAAAATTACCGAAATAAATCCAGTTTAATCCTATTGATTTTATAACATATGAGTGATTCAAATAAAGAAAAAAAATCTAATATTCCTAAATTTAAGTTTAGTTCATATTGGATTTATGGTGCAATTTTCATAGCTTTAATAGCAGTACAGTTTTTTAACAGTGGAGATCTAGCTTCTAAAAGTATTTCTAAAAATAGATTTGAAGAAATTTTAAAAGATAATGACATCAAAGAAATTGTTATTGTAAATAAGGATATAGCTCAAATTTATTTAACTAAAGAGGCATTAAAGAAAGATAAACACGCAAAGCAAACATCTTCAAGTTTTTACAGACCAGGTTCACCAGTTTATGAATATAATTTTGGAGATTTAAGAACTTTTGAGGAAAATGTAGCTCTTCTTAAAAAGGATAGAAATTTAATCGTTGATATAGATAATAAAGAAAAAACTAGTATTCTAGACGCTCTATTTAGTTTTTTACCCTTTATAATTTTAATAGCCGTTTGGTTGTTCTTTATGAAAAGAATGTCTGGTGGTGGCAGCGGCTCTGGTGGTGGTGGTCAAATTTTTAGTATCGGAAAATCGAAGGCTAAATTATTTGATCAAGATACAAAAGTAAAAACAACGTTTGAAAATGTTGCAGGTTTAGAAGGGGCAAAAGAAGAAGTTCAAGAAATTGTAGATTTTTTAAAGCATCCGGAAAAATATACATCTTTAGGAGGTAAAATTCCAAAGGGAGCATTATTAGTAGGGCCTCCAGGAACAGGTAAAACCTTATTGGCAAAAGCAGTCGCAGGTGAAGCGGGCGTGCCTTTCTTTTCTTTATCAGGTTCAGATTTTGTAGAAATGTTTGTTGGAGTAGGAGCTTCTCGTGTACGTGATTTATTTAAACAAGCTGCACAAAAATCACCTTCAATTATTTTTATTGATGAAATTGATGCGATCGGTAGAGCTCGAGGAAAAAGTAATATGACTGGTGGGAATGATGAACGTGAAAACACATTGAATCAGTTACTAACAGAAATGGATGGTTTTGGTACAGATACAAATGTAATTGTAATAGCTGCGACCAATAGAGCTGATGTTCTAGATAGCGCTTTAATGAGAGCAGGCCGTTTTGATAGACAAATCTATGTAGATTTGCCTAATATTAATGAGCGTAAAGAAATTTTTGAGGTTCATATAAAACCTCTAAAATTAGCAGATGATGTTAAAATTGAATTTCTAGCACAACAAACTCCTGGTTTTTCGGGTGCAGATATTGCAAATATGTGTAATGAATCTGCTTTAATCGCCGCCAGAAATGGTAAAAAATCTATTCATCATCAAGACTTTTTGGACGCTGTGGATAGAATAGTTGGTGGTTTAGAAAAGAAAAATAAAGTAATTACACCAAAAGAGAAAAAAGTAATAGCTTTTCATGAAGCAGGACATGCTACTGTTAGTTGGATGTTGGAGCATGCTTCACCATTAGTAAAAGTTACTATTGTACCTAGAGGACAATCTTTAGGAGCTGCATGGTATTTACCAGCTGAAAGATTGATTGTTCAAACTGAGCAAATGTTAGATGAAATGTGCGCCACTTTAGGGGGTAGAGCGGCAGAAAAAATTATTTTTAATAAGATTTCAACGGGCGCTTTAAGTGATTTAGAAAAAGTAACAAAACAGGCTCGAGCGATGGTTACAGTTTATGGTTTAAATGAAGAGGTTGGTAATATTACTTATTATGATTCTTCAGGAAATGATGCTTTTGTAAAACCTTACAGTGAAGAAACAGGTCGTAAAATTGATAAAGAAATTTCTAAAATGATTGAAGCTCAATATGTAAGGGCGATAGAACTTTTAGATAAGAATAAAGAAAAGCTAACTATATTAGCAGAATTGTTATTAGAAAAGGAAGTTATTTTTAAGGATGATTTACAAGAAATTTTTGGTAAAAGACCTTTTGACGAGGAAATTGAAGAAGTGATAACCGAAGAAGAAGTAAAGACAACGACAGTAGATAAAATCTCTGGAGAATAATTTTATAAATGAATTTTTTTAAGAAACTTTTTAATATTCCCATAAGGGAAGATGAAGAAATACACAAACAAGAAGTAAATTTATCTCTTGATGATTTATTTGTGCACAATTTCACGAAAAAAGGTGGTAAGTTTTTATATTGTGAAAAAAAGCAAGAAGTTTTAGAAAACTTCAAGAAAATACTCACAGAAAATAGTTGGAAAGAAGTTTGTTTATTAGATGAAAATTTGTTTTCATTTCTTAAAAATCAGGATGCTAAGGCATTAAAAAATTTCAAAGAAGATACTCCAATTTTCACTTCTTGCGAGCATTTGATTGCGGATAATGGAGATATTTTATTTTCATCAAATCAATTAGGAGGTAAAAAATTAAAAGAATATCCAGATCAATTTATTGTTTACGCAACAACAAGTCAGTTAGTTAAAAATACAGGTCAAGCCTTAACAGGTATTAAAACTAATGCCACTAAAAGTTTACCAACAAACATTTCTGCAGTAAAGAATTATATTATCAATAAAAATGATGATAATTTTTTAAACTATGGAAACAGTAGCTCAAAAAACTTATATTTGCTCTTATTAGAAGACTTATAATATGCGCAACCTTTTAAAAAGGACTCTTTCCGGAATTATCTTTGTTTTAATATTTTTTTCGGCGATTTTATATTCTGAAAATTCTTATATAGCCTTAATAATTTTGTGTGGTTTTTTATGTATTTGGGAATTTATTAGAATGATAAAACTTAAAAGTTTCGTTCCGTATGTTCTATTTGCATTTGTATTATTTTTAATGATTAAAAGACGGGATAGTCATGCTATATCATTAGTGTTAATGATATCGATTCTATCTTCCGTTTTCTTGATATATCAACTATTTGCAAAGAAGGAAATTAGTTTTTTAAATGAGAGAGTAAAACTAGGTGTTACAATTAGATATGTAATATTCTCTGTGTGCTTTTTAGTGTTGCTTCCTTTTTATGAAAACAATTTTCATCCATATTTAATGATCAGTATTTTATCAATTATTTGGGTAAACGATTCTTTTGCATTTCTAGTTGGTAAAAATTTTGGAAAAAACAAGTTGTTTCCATCAGTATCACCTAAAAAAACAATTGAAGGTTTTTTTGGGGGGTTTATTTTTTCACTTTTAGCTGCTATGTTCATTAGTAAATTTAATTTAGATTTTTCTATGTTAAATTGGATGATTATAGGAGTTATCGTTTCAGTAATTGGAACTGTTGGTGATTTAGTGGAATCTAAATTTAAAAGACAGGCAAAGGTTAAAGATAGTGGAAGCATTATGCCAGGTCACGGAGGCATTTTAGATAGATTAGATAGTTTGTTGTTTGCTGCTCCGTTTGTATATTTGTATATTAACTTTATTATTTAAAAATGATTAAATTTCATAAGGAAGGATATAAAATTATTTCAATTACTTTTATTATTGCGATTGCAGCAATTTTATTAGCTGAAAATTTTATTAATATAACTTGGTTAGTAAAAACGATTCAAGTTATAATTTTGGGTTTTGTAATTATCGTACTACAATTTTTTAGGAACCCTAAAAGAATCACTAATTTAAATGACACCCATATTATAGCACCAGTAGATGGAAAAGTTGTCGTTATTGAGGAAGTAGAAGAGACGGAGTATTTTAAAGATAAAAGATTACAAATATCAATTTTTATGTCTCCAATAAATGTTCATGTTACAAGATATGCGATGAGCGGGATTATAAAATACAGCAAATATCATCCAGGGAAATATTTAGTAGCATGGCACCCAAAAGCATCTACTGAAAATGAAAGAACCTCAGTAGTCATTGAAAATAAAATTTTTGGAGAAATTTTATATAGACAAATAGCTGGAGCTTTGGCAAAAAGAATTGTAAACTATGCTACAGAGGGTAATGTAGTAACGCAAGGAACGGATGCAGGTTTTATAAAATTCGGTTCTAGGGTTGATTTATATTTGCCTTTAGGAACAAAAGTTAATG
This sequence comes from Polaribacter sp. Hel1_33_78, assembly GCF_900106075.1. Lineage (NCBI taxonomy): Bacteria > Pseudomonadati > Bacteroidota > Flavobacteriia > Flavobacteriales > Flavobacteriaceae > Polaribacter > Polaribacter sp. Hel1_33_78. The sequence continues at coordinate 2,570,384 of NZ_LT629794.1, read as the reverse complement.
TGAAATTAGGAGATAAAGTTAAAGGTGGTGTCCAAGTTGTCGCAGAAAAATAATATAGATTTAGATAAAGAGTATAAAGCTGCTTTTGATAAAATATCTAAGTTGAAAAAGGCTGTTGCTCCTGATGTTATGCTGAAATTTTATGCTTATTACAAGCAAGCAAATTTTGGTAATAAATTTTCATTTAATAGTGGATTAGATGTAAGAAGTGCATTTAAATTTAATGCTTGGATGCAATTAAATGGAATGACTGTTGAGGATGCAAAAAAAGAATATATAAAATTGGCTAAAACAATTTAATTTTAAACAAAAGAATCATGAAAAAAATATTTATTATTTCATTTTTATTAGTAGGAACGGTGTTCCATTTTTCAGCATGTAAATCAGAGGAAAAAAAAGAGGCTGTTAAAGAAGAAAGTAAAGCAGTATCCAAAAAAAGTACAGCTGCTTTTTCGGTTGCAAATGCAAATAACGAAATCAATTTTACGGCTTATAAAACGACCGATAAAGTGCCCGTAGGAGGTCAGTTTAAAAAAGTTGATGTTCTTGCTGGAGGTGAAGGAAATAGTGTGAAAGAAGCAATTAATAATACTGAATTTTCAATTCCTGTAAGTAGTTTGTTTACGAAGGATGCGGGCAGAGATTATAAAATTAAAAAGTTCTTTTTTGGAATTATGGAAAATACAAAATTACTTTCTGGTAAATTGTCTTTAACTGATGTTACAAATGGAGTAGCAGAAATTAAAATGAATGGTATTACTCAAAAAGTACCTTTTACGTATACAATTATTGGTAAATCTTTTAATATGAAAGCGACAATGAATGTTACTAATTGGAATGCATCAGATGCTTTATCATCTTTAAATAAGGTTTGTATAGATTTGCATAGAGGTGCAGACGGTGTTTCTAAAACTTGGAGTGAAGTTGGTTTAAATATTACATCAACATTCTAAATAATTATAGATTATTCAACGCTTTTTTTAGTGTTTTAAATCGAAAAGAATATCCATTCTTTTCGATTTTTTTTGTTGAAATCCTACTTCCTTCTAAAAGAATTACAGCAAGTTCTCCAAATAAAATTTTCAGCATAAAGGCAGGGACACCAATACCTAAATAGGGTCTTTTTATGCTTTTTGCTAACGTTTTAGAAAAAGTTATACTCGTTTGATGGTCTGGTGCAACCGCATTATAAATACCTATTAAATTAGCTTCTATGGATTGAATGTACATTTGGCATAGGTCATCAATATGAATCCAAGGAATATATTGTTTTCCTGAACCTAATGGGGATATTACTGGAGTCTTCATTTTTTCTAATGCTCCTCCTTTTGCGGCTAAAACAATCCCAGTTCTTAATATAGTTATCGGTATGTTTATTTTTGAAAATTGATGCGCGGCAGCTTCCCATTTTTGGCAAACCTCAGCTAAGAAATCACTACCAGATTTATCTGTTTCTTTAAAAATTGTTTTCGAAGTAATCGCTCCATAATAACCAATTCCTGAAGCAGAAATAAAACCCTTAAGTTCCAGTTTTAATTCATTAACTTTTTCAAAAAGTAAGTTTGCCGTTTTAACCCTGCTATCTATAATTACTTGTTTTCTTTTTTTTGTCCAACGTTCATCAGCAATTCCTGCTCCTGCTAAGTGAATAATAAAATCAATATTTTTAAATGCTTTTTCATCAATATAATTTTTAACAATATTCCATTTAAATTCATTTTCGTTTTTTGGGTTTCTGCTTAAAATTAAAACTTCATGATTTTTATCAATCAATAGTTGTGTTAGTCTTTTTCCTACTAAACCGGTACCTCCAGTAATTAAAATTCTTGCCATACTGTAAAAATAAAAAACCGCACTCAAAATGAGCGCGGTTTATAATAGAAAATTTTTATAAGATTATTTAATCTCTTTCATCGCATTTGTAATTAATGTTTTAAGATGATTTTTATGTGCTTTTGTAGCTATATTTCCAGTTGTATTGCTCACCCAGTTTTGTATGTTTTTCAGGTTGTAAATAGCCATCGATTTAGCAGCTATTGGATATCTACCGCTTGATTTTCCTGAAATTATACTAATTAATCCCTTTGTGTAAGTTGCTTGTAAATTTTGACGGAAAGAATTAACGCTACCTTTAATATCACCTTTAAATATTGCATTGTTTAAGTCTGTCATGTAAGTCGATAATTTATATTCATTTCCATACAATTCAGAATTTGAAATTCTTTTTAAAGTGTTAGGGTGTGTAATATGTGCCAAAACTCTTGCTTGGTAGCTTAACACTTGCTCATGTATTTTGGGGTCTTCTGGACCACCAAAAAAATTATAACCACGTCTTTGTTGGGCTAAATAATTATATAGATCAGCGGGAGCTTTAAAAGCATCAGGAGCAAAAACATATTTTTTTAAAGCATTCATTGCTCTTTTTTGATCTTCCAAACTTACTGGTGTATAAGGCATTGTTTCACCATTTTGACCAGGTTTTGTTCTATCGACATAAACACCACCAATAAATCTTGAAATCACACCTGCGGCAGTAGCAGATTGCCCGCTTAAAATATAATAAGCTTGTCTTAATTGCATGTAAGATTCACCAGAGTTACCAAAACGGGTTTTGATATCTTTCATCATATTATTTGATAATTGAATTCTATCAATAGAATATCCAATTTGGTCGTTAGATAAATCACCAATCATTACTCTTGGGTCAATTGCTTTTCCTGGAGAACGCATATCATCAGCATCATTACCAAAAATTAATGAAGGTTCTGTAGATCTGTCTAATAAAGTGTTTTTTTCTGAAGTTGATTTAAACGGTGTATACCCAAACTGAATTGCCCAAATATCGTAAGGACCAACTGCCATATCATAATACTGACCTTGTTTGCTTCTGTCTAAAGTTAAATTGATACCAGCATAATCCATTACAGATCCTGTTAAGGCTTTTCCTTTAATAAAATTCGCATCTGCTAATTGTTCAGGAGAAAATAACTGACTCGCCTTCATATTATGATTTAATCCTAATGTATGCCCAACTTCATGCATAATTAAAGATTTCATCCCTTGTTCTTTCATTCCTTCCATTTCTAAATCTGACGCTCCTGCAGCTGCTAAAACGGTTTGTCCAAATAACGTGTTTTCATGCATTAAATGTCCTTTAGAACAGAATAAATGATTGTTCTTGTTTTTGAAAAATTTTAGTTTTTCTTCTTCTGCAGTTGCAGCGGTAAAGTTTAAAGCTGCGGCATTATCAAAAACTCTATCATAGTAAACTCTATTGGTAAAATGCACATATTCTAACATAATATCTGCACCTAAAATTTCACCAGTTCTTGGGTTTACAAAACTCGGTCCGTACCCACCAAAAGGAGGGTTTGGAGAAGATGTCCAACGTAAAACATTGTAACGAACATCACCGGCATCCCAGTCTGCATCATCTGGCTGTATTTTTACAACCATTGCATTGTTGAATCCTGCTTTTTCGAAAGCTTTATTCCATGCTAAAACACCATCTTTAATTGTTTCTCTAAACTCCACAGGTGTTGTATTTTCAATCCACCAAGTGATTGGTGTTACTGGCTCGGATATAGTCGCATCAGGATTTTTCTTCACTAATTTCCATCTGTGAATAAAATCTCTATAGTTTACAACATCAGTAGATGTCATATTATTTGTTTGTGTTAAGAAATATCCAACCCTTGGGTCATCCATTCTTGTCTCATAATCACTTTCTGGCATATTCATAAATGTATGAAATACCTTGATAGAAACATTTCTTCCGTCAGTTACTGCGCTACTGCCACCATTTAAAACAGCAGGATTGTTATATACATACTCAGTTTTAACATTGGTGTTTTCTGGGTAGTTTTTTATTTCCTCAATTTTAGATTTAGTTTTGTCAAACCTACCTAAGCTAAAAGCAAAAGGAGATTGTCCTGGAAATCTTGGACCTTTTATTCTTGTAAACGTTTCTGATAAGAATAAACCATCCGCAGCAATTAGATATTCGCCAGTTTTATCATCTGTAGCTAATATTTTACCTGCTGCAATTACTGCATCACTAATATTTGCACTTGAAGATTTAGAAATAGCATTCTTTTCATCAAAATAAAACGACGTATTTGGGGCAACAAATTCTAAACGATTAAAGTACTTTTTAATGTGAAAGACACTAGAACCTTGGTAAGCTCCTCTAAATTGACCAGCTTCTGTAACTCCGTCCGCAATTTGAGAGAAGTAAATAAAGTCATTATCTAATTGTTCTTTTTTTACTAATAAATGAGTGGCTCCCGTTATAGTATCTTGATAGATTGCGAATAAACCTTCGATTTTTTTACTACTCTTAGTTAGCTCTTTTATTGTTTTACCCTTCTTTTTTGGAGCCTTTTTCTTGGTAGCTATTTCAGTTTTTGCCTTTGTTTTCTTTTTCCAGAATTGTGCACTTGTGTCTTGAACACCAGCAATCGCTAATGTTAAGAATAACGAACAAAGAATTTTGAATGATTGCGAATTATTTGTTTTCATATTAGATTTAAATTAATTTAATGGAACGTGAAATTACTTTTTGAAGGTTAATTTTACTGTTAATTTTATGATAAAATTATATAATCTGTAAAATAGATTACTTTTTGTTTTAAAAGCCCCATTATTTGATCTTTTTTTTAAAGATATTTAAATTATAGGTTGACATAATAGCAGCATATATTAAAGCTATGTTAATCTTTTTTAAGGCATTTAATAAAGCCGTATTTTTAGGGTGATGAAAAACAACACGAAAAGAAAAGGATTTATCTTTAAAACGTATGAGGCAGAAAATCAATCTCCGTTTGAGATGCTTTTTGAGATTTTTAAAGAATTAATTACACATACTTCTGGCGATTTTGAGGAAGCTATTGATTGGTTACGTTCTTTAGATAAAGAATATAAATTGACGGATGAAAATTACACTATTGACGATTTTATTGAAGATTTAAAGAAAAAAGGTTACATAAGAGAAGAAGTAAAAGCTGATGGAACAGGAGGTACAAAAATTACTCCAAAAACAGAACGCGCGATTCGTCAGCAAGCTTTAAATCACATTTTTGGTAAGATTAAAAGAAGTGGTTCTGGAAATCATAAAAGTAAATCTGCAGGAATTGGAGATGAACACACAGGAGACTTTAGAGCCTATCAATTTGGAGATGGATTAGATAAAGTTTCTATTACAGAAAGTATTAGAAATGCTCAAATTAACAATGGCATTGATAATTTTAATTTAACAGAAAACGATTTGGTTGTGGAAGACACACTTCATAAAAGCCAAATGAGCACCGTGTTAATGATTGATATTAGTCATTCTATGATTCTATATGGAGAGGATCGAATTACACCAGCTAAAAAAGTAGCGATGGCTTTGGCGGAATTAATTACCACTCGGTATCCAAAAGACACTCTAGATATCATTGTTTTTGGAAATGATGCTTGGTCTATTAAAATTAAAGATTTGCCTTATTTGCAAGTGGGTCCTTATCATACAAATACTGTTGCAGGTTTGAAATTAGCGATGGATTTATTGCGAAGAAAAAGAAATACAAACAAACAAATCTTTATGATTACCGATGGTAAGCCAAGTTGTTTACTCTTGCCAGATGGTCAATATTACAAAAATAGTAATGGTTTGGACAAGTATATTGTAAATAAGTGCTACGCAATGGCGCAGCAAGCCAGAAAATTACACATTCCGATTACTACTTTTATGATTGCCCAAGACCCATATTTAATGCAATTTGTAAAAGCGTTTACACAAGCAAATCAAGGAAAAGCATTTTACACAGGATTAAAAGGATTGGGAGAAATGATTTTTGAAGATTATGAAACAAATAGAAAAAAACGAATTAAAGGATAAATGAGAATACAAGATTTAAAAACATTAGGCGCATTAAAAGAACGAGGTTATAAGTCTAAATCGATTAAAGATGAGTTAAGAGAAAACCTTATTAGTAAAATAATGAGCAAAGAGAATGTCTTTACGGGGGTTCATGGTTATGAGAACACCGTAATTCCAGAGTTGGAAAGAGCAATTCTAAGCAGACATAATATTAATTTATTAGGTTTACGAGGACAAGCAAAAACCCGTTTAGCAAGATTGATGGTAAATTTATTGGATGAATATATTCCTGTCGTTGAAGGTTCTGAAATTAATGATGATCCTTTGAATCCTATTTCGAGATTTGCAGTTGAAACTATTAGGGAAAAAGGTGATAAAACCCCTATTTTTTGGTTGCATAGAAATGATCGTTTTGCAGAAAAATTAGCGACGCCAGATGTTACTGTTGCTGATATTATAGGTGATGTAGATCCCATAAAAGCAGCTAACTTAAAATTAAGTTATGCAGATGATCGGGTTATTCATTACGGAATGATTCCTAGAGCAAACCGTTGTATTTTTGTGATTAATGAATTACCAGATTTGCAGGCGAGAATTCAAGTTGCATTGTTTAATATTTTACAAGAAGGAGATATTCAAATTAGAGGATTTAAATTACGTTTGCCATTAGATATTCAATTTGTATTTACAGCAAACCCTGAAGATTATACAAATAGAGGAAGTATTGTAACACCTTTAAAGGATAGAATTGGCTCACAGATTTTAACCCATTATCCGGAGGATATAGAAACAGCAAAAACGATTACGCAACAAGAAGCGAATAAAAATAATTCTCAGAAGGAATTTATTCAAGTTCCAGAATTAGCAAAAGATTTGTTAGAACAAATAGTTTTTGAAGCGAGAGAAAGTGAATATATAGATGCAAAAAGTGGAGTAAGTGCGCGTTTAAGTATTACTGCTTTCGAAAACTTGTTAAGCACAGCAGAAAGAAGGGCTTTAATTTCTGGTGATGAAAAAACCATGATTCGTTTAAGTGATTTTGATGGAATAATTCCGGCAATTACCGGTAAAGTAGAATTGGTCTATGAAGGAGAGCAAGAAGGAGCTGAGGTAGTTGCGGAAAAATTGATTAAAAATGCCATTAAAACATTATTTCCAACCTATTTTCCTGAAATTAAAAAGTTAGAAAAGCAAGAGACTGAAACACCTTATGATGACATTATTTCGTGGTTTTTTAATGCTGATGATGATTTCGAGTTATTAGATGAATTTGCAGAGTTACAATACAAAAATGAGTTAGATAAGGTACAACCTTTAGATGATTTCTTAGTGAAATACCAACCTAATATGAATACCGCTGATGCTTATTTTGTAAAAGAGTTTATTCTTTGGGCCTTAGCTGAATTTAAAAAGCTAAGTAAATTTAGATTTGCAGAAGGAACTCAATTTAAAGATCCTTATGGTAATTTCATAGCTGGATTGTAGTTACTTACTAATTGCTTCGAGATTTAATATACTTATCACAAAACCGAATTATTTCTATAATTCGGTTTTTTTAGAAAGTTTATTTTTTATTAAATCTTTCAATAAAAACTCCTGTATTCTATATTTTGCAAGAATTTGACAGTTATTAAAAGCAATTTTATGTTTTAATATTCTTCTTGTTAATTATATTGTCATTTCTTGTGTAGGAAATGATTGGAAAATAAATTGAATAAGAAGTTACAAAATGGGATATTACCTTATGATTTTATTTGGAAAAACCACCACACTTTCATGATTATTTTCTCCAACTGCAGCAACTCCAAAAAAGAAATTATCAATTACAATTCCTTCTAAAGTAAATTCGGTAGTTTCTACATACCTGGAATTATCCCAAGTAGGAGAAGTTGTATCTCTCCAATAAATTTTATAACCTTTAGCACCATCAACTTTATTCCACTTTAATTTTGCTGAAGCTTGCACAATTCCGCCAATTGCGACCTCTTTAGGACTTGGTGGAGCAGAAGCTAAACCAGCCATTGTGATAGAGTTAACGCTAGTTAATTTTTTGGCATATTCAAAATTTACGTGCTCAAAAGTATCTCCATATTTAATCCCATTTTCAACTCTAATATCCTGATGCTGCTGCGTATAATTTTCATGAGCTTCCATAATTCTAATTCCTGGAAAACCCAAATCATTAAAGGGTCTGTGATGCCCTCCTCTTCCAAATCTATCCAATCTATAAATCATCATCGGATTCATTTCTGGCATATATGTTTTTGTCATTTTATGAGTATATCTTGCCAGTTGACGTGAAATTCCATCAACTTCACCGCCATAAAAACGACGCATTTTTCTTTGTTTTTCTGTTTCATTTGCCGGTACCGGTTCAGAAAAAATTCGAAAAGCACGATTGTCTATAACACCATCTACACCCGTAATATTTCCAATCATATCATTATTTAAGATTCCGATAATTTCCCATCCTTTTTCCTTCGCATATTTTGCCAAACCTGCTCCGCCAAAAAGTCCTTGTTCTTCGCCAGAAAGGCCAACATAAATAATACTATTTTCAAATTTATAGTTACTTAAAACTCTGGCAGCTTCCATTGTTCCTGCCATTCCTGAAGCATTATCATTTGCACCTGGAGCATCTGTTTTAAAATCCATAGTATCACTCGCTCGAGAATCAATATCGCCACTCATAATAACGTATCTATTTGGGTATTTTGTTCCTTTTTGAATGGCTACAACATTAACAATCCAAGCATCATGAGGAACTCTTCTATTACCTTTTTTTGTGACAAAATCCTTTTGATAGAATACATCAATACAATTATCACAACTTTTAGAAATAGTTTCAAATTCAGATTTTATCCATCTTCTGGCAGCGCCAATTCCATGGGTAGTAGAAGTGGTATCGGAAAACGTATTTCTTGTTCCAAATTCCGTTAATGTTTTTATATCTGCTTTAATTCTATTAGCGGAAACATCATTTATAATATCATATATTTTTACATCTGTTTGCGCAGAAATAGATACTAGGGTGAATAAGAAAGCTATTTTGATTATTTTCATTATGTTTTTAATTAAAAGATGAAAAGTGATACTTATATGGTCATCATTTTCCTTAATTTGTCGTTCTAAAATAAAATTTAAATAACGAATTTTTAAGTATGTAATGCCCTTGTATTTGGCATAATTTTTTTTGAATCATTGATAGTAATACAAATGTTTTCTTAAATAATAATTTGAATAATTTCTATATAAGTAACTCTAGAACTTTTTATTTATTAGTTTTCAATATAATACTTTTATTAAAGGGAATTTTTAATTGATATAAAATATCTTGATCTTTAGTTCCGTCTAACAAATCCAATCCAAACTTTACTTTTTTAGGATCATCGTATGTTAATGTTCCAAAAATTCTATCCCATATAGAAAAGATATTTCCAAAGTTAGAATCTGTCCAAGGTAATTCAAAATGATGATGGAATTTATGCATATTTGGAGTTACAAAAACAAAACTTATAACTTTATCAAGTGTCTTGGGTAGATAAATGTTTGCATGCGTAAAATAGCCAAAAAATACCGTTGCCATTCTATAAAAAAGATAATATGCTAAAGGAATTCCGAAAATTACAATAACAATTAATGCGAAGATTTCTCTAAAAGCATAATCTCCTGGATGGTGTCTTGTTGCACTTGTTGCATCTACTGTTGTATCTGAATGATGAATCATATGAAAACGCCACATGAAAGGTATTTTGTGTAATAAATAATGCACTACATATTGTGCGGAAAAATCTAATACTGCGATGGCGATGAGTAACTCTATCCAAATTGGCAAGTCTATTATGTTTAAAACACCAAATTGATTTGCAGATAGCCAAATAAAAACACCCACAGATAGAATTCCGAAAATTAAATTCAGGCTTACATCCATGGATAAAAAAAACATATTTACTGCTGCATGCTTCAATTTTTTATAATCAAATTTTACTAAAGGAATTATTAATTCTACAATCCAATTAGCAGAAATACAGATAAAAATCCATACTAATTTTTGCCAAGAAGGCATGGTTTCAAAAAAGTTTAAAAAGTTTTCCATTTAAAATTTATAATTAAAGGATTGTAAGATAATAAATTAAAAGGATTTTAAAGTGAACAAACAAACCACAATTTGGTCTGGATTTAAAAACTTCTATATTTTACTTTTGTATTGGTTTATAAAGAATGCCATTAATTTCTACGTTCGATTTGAAATACGGGAAGTATTGGTTACCTAAAAGAATCAAATTAATTAGAAAATAAGCCGTATTTACATAAATAACTATTAGAATTCTAAGTATAAAATATGGTTAGGATTATAATGTGTCTTTGAAATTTCAAAATCGAAACTTCCAACTTTTTGAAATCCCATTTTATTGTAAAAATTGATGGCTCTTTTGTTTTCAATCCAAACAGCCAACCAAATTCCTTGTTGATTATTTTCTTTAGATAAGTTCAGATTAAAATTGAATAATTCTTTGCCTAAATTTAGTCCAAAGAATTCTTTTAATAAATACAATCTACTCATTAAAGTAATGTTTTTAGCAGATATATTTGCATTTGTTTTATTTAAAATTATTTTAGAATATCCGGCAATTTTATCTTTAGAATAAATTAAAAAGTATAAGTTTTCTTTATTTACTAATTCTTTTGTAAAGTTATCTTTGCTAAAATTTTTGGCAGTATAATTGTCGATATCTTTTTTATGTGCCGAATGACCATGGGCCACTAGGAAAGATTTTTTGCTAATTTTTGATAAAATTTCAGCATCTTTAATTGTTCCTTTTTGTATGCGAAACATTTGTTGGAATTTTGATTATATTTTCCTTTTCAATCAATTTTTTATGACTTGATATTTTAGGTTTTGTTAAATAAAGAAAAATTAATACCAACGTTTCTTATTTTTTTTAGAGGCTTCAGATTTTCTGCCTTTTTTATTTTTACTAACAGTATTTGGCTGTAATTTTTTGTGTTTTGGTTTATTGATGATGTATGGATGGTCAACAATAATTTTAATAGTTTTTTCAATTAAAGCTTCAATAGTTTTGATGTAGCTATTTTCGTCAGGAGAACAAAAAGAAAACGCAATTCCAGACTTACCCGCTCTACCAGTTCTGCCTATTCTGTGTACATAGGTTTCTGGTATATTCGGAATATCAAAATTTATAATAGCATCTACATTTGTAATATCAATTCCACGTGCAGCTACATCTGTAGCAATTAAAATAGTTGCTTTTTTATTTCTAAAATCTTCGATAGCTTTATTTCTAATAGCTTGCGATTTATCTCCATGAATACTTACTACGTCGTAGTCATTTTTTAGTAAAGTCTGTTCTAGCTTATCAACACCAATTTTCGTACGTCTAAAAATGATGATTTTTCCATTTATCGTGTTTCTCAATAAATCTAAGCACAAATCTGTTTTATTCTTTTTAGGAAGATAATATAATAGCTGTCCAATATTTTTTGCAGTAGTTTCCTCTGGATTTATTTCAATCTTAACAGATTTTTTTAACATGGTTTTAGCCAAATCATCTATTTTTTCGGGTATGGTTGCAGAAAAAAGTAAGGTTTGTTTTTTCTTAGGACATAAACGTTCTATTTTTTTTACGTCGGTTATAAAGCCCATATCAAGCATTAAATCAGCTTCATCTAACACAAAGATTTTAATAGCACTTAAATCTATGAATCCTTGTAAATAAAGGTCAATTAACCTTCCAGGAGTTGCAATTAAAATATCTACACCATGTGCTAAAATGTCTTTTTGAGGTTCTAGAGAAACACCACCAAAAACTGCTGCAGTTGTTAAATTTGTGTATTTGCTGTAGGTTTTAAAGTTTTCTAAAATTTGTATTGCTAACTCACGAGTAGGAGTAACAATCAATGATTTTATCTCTTTACCTTCTTCTTCTTTTAGACCTTGTTTATCAAACAATATTTGAATAATAGGCAACGCAAAAGCAGCTGTTTTACCTGTACCCGTTTGCGCAGAAACAATTACATTCTTTTTTGCTAACACCTTTGGTATTGCTTGTTCTTGTACTAAAGTTGGTGTGTGATATCTTTCTTCAGCAACTGCTTTTAAGATAGATTTATGGAAAGGAAATTCAGAAAACTGCATTGAATATTTTTAATGCAAAGGTAGTTTAAATGCATCTATGGTTTTTGAGGAATTATGTATTTAAAAAATAGGCTTTGTTCTGAATAGATACTTAGGTTTACTGTCTGTTTTTTCACGCTTTAAAAGAACGTGGCTACCAATTTATAAACTAGAACCTTTTGTTTTTAATACTCTATTTTCCTTTTCAGCTTCCATATCTTTATATCGACCAATTACCAATCCTATAAACATTCCTAATGCTAAACCAATTGAATTTCCAGAAGCTCCAAAAGTAGTGCCAATAGCTACTCCAAAACACATGCCTAGACTCATGCCTATTGCAGTATAGTAACCTTCTGATATTAATGAAAATTTATCTTTTAAAAATTGTTTTAAAATTTGCAGCTTTTTGCTATAATATCTTCTTTTATTTTTGGCATTGGACTTTAATTTAAAAGATTTAAGTTCATCTTCAATTAGTGATATTTGTCCTTTTGATAAATCCCTATTTTTTAAATTCGTCAGAATAGTAATATACCCTTTATAAACTCGTATTTCTCGTTTACGATCTGTTTGTTTTAATAATTTTTCAAAAAACTGACTTGTTTCTGTAATTGTCATAATTTTAATCTTTATTTAATTAGTGTCTAAAATCAGATAATATTACACTTTAATAGAAAAATAATTATTTGAGCCGTTGTTTGGGTTTTTCTCTATTATTTTATTCAGCTTGTAAATCTTCCATGTCAGAAATTAATTCCGCTAGTTTTTTTAAGACACCACCGTAAACTAAATTTAAATCCCATTTATAAATTCGTTCGCCAAAAATGGCAAATAATATTATAATTAGTAACATTGAAAGTATCCAATAAACCGGAATTCCATATATCATATCAGGTTGGTAATCCCCTAATATTTTATTTAAAGAGTTGTTAAAATCATTGGAAAACCAGAATCCAGAAACCATAGCAATAAAAATGTAAGGATAAATGTAACGAGACATTTTCATGTTAACAGTAATTTGTTCTTGCATCCAAACATCGAAAGATTTTAAGTATTGATAACTGCTAACATTTGTGTCTATTTTGTTTAAACCTTTAAATAACCGTTTATTTACGAAAACCAAGACATTAAATAGAATGAACATAAGTACACCCATGACTGGAATTTTTACAAAAAATGAAACAGGTAATAGTACAAAAGAAAATACAACAAGAGCATTTAAGTTAATTTTAAACATTCTTTTAAATTTATCGATTATATGAATAGATTTTTTATCGTATAGGTTATTTAGCTTTGGAACAACCAGCGCATTTTTTTGTAAAAAACCTTCTTTCCAAATTGATTCAATTGATTTTTCCATCTAATAATTTTTTTAATCGTTCTTTAATCCTGTTTACTCGTACACCAATGTTATTTGGTGTCGTTCCAATTATTTCTGCAATTTCTTTGTTTGGTTTTTCTTCTAAATAGAGTAAAATAATAGCTCTATCAATTTCTGATAGTCGTTTAATAGCTTCATATAAGAAATTTAGATTTTCATTAGAAAAAGCAGAGTTTTCTTCACCTTCTTCATATTGATTTACAGCATCATTATTAAAGTATTGACGCGTTTTTTTCTTTTTCTTAATTAAGGTTAAACATATGTTTAAAGAGAGTCTATAGATCCAAGTAGACCATTTTGAGTCACCACGAAACTTGTCTTTACTTCTCCAGATTTGCAAACAGACTTCCTGGTAATAATCCTCAAAGTCTTCTTGAGAATCAGTATATGCCCTGCAAATTTTTATAATAATTCCGGAATAGGGTAAAATTGATGTTGTATAAAAATCGCTGCTCAATAATTGTTTTTTACTATTAGTGGCAGAAGTTAATGATTATTACAATTTTTTACTGTTTTTTTTTATTAAGAAGTGAAGGCAGTACTTTATCACCATCCTTAAAGCCAATTTATTTTGACAGGGGCTACTGTAAATGGTAATAATTGGTTGGTATGGGAGAATTTTTTTTTAGCTAAAATTAACAATTTTTATATGTTGGTTTCTTTTTTGAATGAGATCATTGATTGCATCCCAAAGAGAAATTCTCTTTTTTAAAGATTCCTTCGCAACTAATAATACTTCATGCCATTTTTGGTCATCATTTTCACATAATTCAGAAATCATTTCAAGCGCAAGAGGTCCGTGTTCATCTCCATCAAGTTCTATATGACGCTCTAGATAATAAGTAAGTTTGTTGTAAAGTTTGTTTTTGGAATCAGAATTTTTGAGAATTCCTATAAACATATCAGGAATTATATCTTCTCGTCCAAATGTAAATGCAGAAGCAATTAGGTGTGGTTTGTTTGTTTCAATGATTGAAAATGAATACTTTACGAAATCAGCTACTTTACTGTCTATATTAATTTCACTTAAAGAATATTGAACCGAATTTCCCGATGCTATAAGTTCTATAAAATCATTGATTTCATTAGTGTTTGCGCTTAATTGAGACATAGCATCTAAATACATTTCAAAGTGACTCTTTGGCTCTCCTATTTCATTAATATCACTCTCTTCTCCAAAAACAATTTCATTTATAAATCTTGATAACTTTGGTTTTTTTGAAGGAGTCCATGGGATTTGAACGCTAGTAAGACTTATTTGAAGACTCTTTAAGAGTGACATAAAATCCCAAACAGAAAACACGTGATTCTCCATGAAAGTTTTAATGTCAATTATCGTTTTTAAATTTTCATAAAGTTTATGATTCTGCAATTGAGTTCTCAATTCAATAATTTCATTTTCTATGTATTGCAGTCTTTGTGCAGCGTTTTTTGCTTCCATATAATTAGTAATGTAAAATGTTTAATTTGTCATACTATATAGTTAAACAAATTTACTTATTTTTTTTTATAAATCTAATTATAAAATAATATTTTTCACATAGCGATTTGAAGTTTTTCTCTTTGTTAACAATAGGTAAGAGGCAATGTTGTTTTTTAATCAGTAGTTTGTTTAGTAGTCTTTTGTATAGTCGAGTAATATTATAATTAATTGTACTTACTGTTTACAATGATTAAACACTATTTTGCTCCAAGGCGCTTTTTAACCATAATATTCCGTCAGGATTAATTAAAAAATAACTTTATGAAAATGACTTAAAACATAAGTTTTATATAACTTATAAACTGATTTAATATTCATAATTCGTAGTAAGGTGTTTTTAATATTGCAAATAGTTAATATGCTCTATTAACTGCACTGCGAGACTAATAGATATAGGTTTGTGCCAAAATAAACGAATAATGAAATGATTTGATGCAAACAAACAATTCGGCTTAGAAGTAAGTAACAATAAAAGATTGTTACAGTTTTGTAGAAATATTGTCAATTGGAAGAACTAATAAATAATCATAAAGCTTGTTTTATAATACGTGTAAACAGAAACAGAATTCTAGTTATAGCATACAGACGAAGGTTTCTTTTTAAGAAAGGTTTTCATCACGATGAAAGCGCAATTAAATAAAAATTTAATAAAAATTATTTAGATTAGTATTGAATTGAATTATAAGTATTGCTTTCTTAGTTCATCAACGACTTTTTCAATAACATAAGAAATTTTAGAAATAAGTTTATTTAGATCTCCTGAAGATTGATGCTTTTCTGCGTTCTTTTCAAGCGCTTTAATTTCATCTCTTAAGACATCTATTCCCATTGTGTTTATAGATGGCTTAATTCTATGCGCTATAGCTTTAACTTTGTCATAATCCCCGATATCATATGCAGCCTTTAATTCATTAAGCGATTTAGGTGTGTGATTAATAAATATTAGAATCATTTTATGGATAAATTCTTTGTTTCCTCTTGCAATTTTTTTTAATTTACTTAGATTATATAATGACAGTTGCTTTTCATTTTTAAAATTTTCTAGAATGAGCTTTTGAGGTCTCTCTAACGAATTACAAATGGCTTTAAGGAATTCTTCTTCTTCAAATGGCTTTGACAAGTAATCATTCATTCCTAGGTTGATGCATTTTTCCTGCTCACCTTTTATTGCATTTGCTGTTAATGCGATAACAGGAATATTCATTTTCAATTCTTCTCTAATTATTTTTGTGGCCTCATATCCATTTAAAATTGGCATTTGCAGGTCCATAAGTACTAGATCAAATGTATTATTTTTTATCTGCTCTAAGGCATATGAACCATTTTCAACTTCTGTAACTTCTACTTCATATTCATCTAGAATTAGATCTACAACCATCCTATTCATCTCATTATCATCAACAACCAATATTTTTTTACCTTTTAAAATTTTGGTATTTACAGAAGTAATACTCT
The DNA here is from genome assembly GCF_900106075.1 of Polaribacter sp. Hel1_33_78. NCBI lineage: Bacteria > Pseudomonadati > Bacteroidota > Flavobacteriia > Flavobacteriales > Flavobacteriaceae > Polaribacter > Polaribacter sp. Hel1_33_78. Next base: position 2,554,063 of record NZ_LT629794.1, on the reverse strand, counting down.
TTTCTATCAGATCAAATTCTGTTCCTTTTTCAAAATTAAATATGATTTTGATAGTCGTTCCCTTATTCTTTTGACTTTCTACTAAAATATCACCATCCATACCATCAACTAAGAATTTTGTTATGCTCATTCCTAAACCAGTACCTCCAAAACGTCGAGCAACTGATGCGTCTTCCTGAATAAATTTTTTAAATAAATTTTTTAAAAATATAGGCTCCATTCCAATACCAGTATCCGTGACTGCGAATTCTATCTGTTGCATTGCATCATTTTCCTCTAAAACTTTACAACGGATATCTACGCTACCAATAGCTGTGAATTTAATTGCATTTGAAACAAGGTTGAGTAATATTTGGTTAATTCTAAAGGGGTCGCCAATTAATATAGAAAATAATCTTCTATCACATAAAGAATTAGTCAATTTAAGTCCCTTTTTTTTAGCTTTATGGCTCATTACCTGAATTACTCTTTCTACTACACTCTTTGGTTCAAAGCCAATTTTCTCAAATAATAGTTTGCCTGATTCTAATTTTGAAAGGTCGAGTATGTCGTTAATAATCACCAGGAGACTTTCAGAAGCATTTGAAATAGTATCTAAATAAATATGTTGTTCTTTATTTAAATCTGTTTTATGTAATTGGCGGCTCATACCAATAATAGCATTCATTGGTGTTCTAATTTCATGGCTCATGTTAGTTAAAAAAGTTTGTTTAGTTTGTGCTAGTTCTTCTGTGATTTTTTTAGCAATTTTTAGTTCTTTTTCTGCTAAAATTCGACCAGTAATATCAACTGCAAAACCAATTACATAAGGCTCTTCTCCTTTTTCTTCTTTCAGGTAATTATTGTATAGACAATATGTAATATTGCCGTTCTTGTGAACAACTCTAAATATTCCTGAAGCTTCTTTTTTTTGTTTTATTTTATTTAAATAATTTTCATTGAACTTAATTTTGTCCTCAGATAGCGTAAAATCTTTTAATGAACGACCGATTACTTCATCTTCTTTGTACCCATATAGTTTAGTGATCATCGGGTTTGCTGTTAATAATCTCCCACCCAAATCGTGTGTGGTTACTAATGCCATACAGTTGTCAATTACGTCTCTGTACCTTTTTTCACTTTGTATTATTTGTTGTTGAATTTTTCTACTTTGAGTAATATCAACACCATAGCCAATTACTAAAGCTACCTCATTAATACTATTAAGTACAGGGTAAAAATATCGCAAGATATATTTGATTGTCCCGTCTGGTTGTTTCAATTCTTCTTCCCAACTTTTTAGCTTTTTAGATTCTAGAATGGTATTAAATAATTTTCTTCTGCTCTCAAGAAGAGCTAAAGGTTTATTTTGTTTTCGCATATAGTCTTCATCTTTCTTACCAATAAGCCATTTTCGAAGAGTTGAATCAATAATTGCTTGCGGGTTCAAATAGAGAAATTCATGTTTTTTATTAAATACGACGATTTCTGCAGGGATATTGTCTAAGATCTGTTCGTAGAAAATTCCGTGATCTTTAAGTTTTTGTTGTGCTTGTTTTTCGAATGTAATATCTTCTTCAATAGCGAAAAAATTAATTACTTTTCCTTGTTTATCAAAAATGGGCTGACCATTTATTCTTATCCAATATCCTTCACCTGATTTTTTGTAATTAAAAACTTCACAAGAAAAGGGTTCAGATTTTAGAATCTGTTGTTTCATATAAGCCTTGGTTTCTTGTTTGGTTTCCTCTCCTTGTAAAAAACTTCCAGGAGTTTGGCCTTTGGCTTCAGATAAAGTATAGCCAGTCACTTTTTCAAAGGCTTTATTAACCCATTCTACCTTTCCTGTTGGATCGGTAATAACAACAGCATTTATTGTTTGCTGAACAATAAGTGATAATTTTTCTAATTCCTGAGAATATTTTTTTCGTTGAGTAATGTCTCTTCCGTAAATATTAATATACCCTTCATGAGGCATTGCAATAAATGCAAATGAATAATTAATATTGTTTGAATCGGCTTCAATAGTCCACCTTGTCGCATTTTTGAAGTTAAGAGATAAAATTAATTTAAAAAAAACATCATTTCTGTAAGTTTTTCCTTCATATTCAATAAAATTAAGTTTTTCTGCTACAGGGTTATTTTGTATAATATCTCCTTGATAGTTAATCCTAAATAATGGATCTGGGTTTTGCTGAGGAAATAAAGCGATATCACGCACCTTCTTGCTTACATTTTTTAAATCCTTCTTCTGCTTATTGATAGTAGAAATTAACTGTTTAAGGTCATGATTAGTAGTTTCTTGAGATTTCATCACATGAAGCAAATCAATAAGAGGATCATGCTTGGCAAAATCATCAATTACAAGATTGTTTTCTTTTACTTGTTCCATAGAACTAAACCAAGGAGATCCTGCAAACAATACTTGATTTGTATCTTTCAAATATTCAAACTGGCCTCTTAGCTTATAATTAGCGTAGGTTGTTGGTTCCAAAACTACTAATTGATTATTTAATTTTATTAAATCATCGATGGAGTTAATAGGTGTAAGAGGTTTTGGAATGTTAAAATAATGATTGAATTGTTGTACATTTTTCAAATCACATATTTTACTCAGAGATTTTCCTAGAGCAATAACCTTTAAATCTCGGTTTATTAATATATAGAAGGGAAATAGACGATTTAATTGTTCTGTGTTAAATGAAAAAGGATGGGTCATAGGTTATCAGCTTACTTTAAATATTTCTTGAGTATTTCCGTTATCACGACTTTCAATTAATTTTCATAAAATGAAGTAATTGGAAAGATTTGATTGTTTAATTGACAACTCCCGACTTCATTAGAAGGTGAAATTTGCTTTCATAAATCTAACCTTAGATCCTATAGGAACATCCCTGGCAAAAGACATACTACTATCTTTCTTATTAGTTGAAAGAATGGTTTGTATAATTGGTTTTGTATCTCCAGGAATGATTACTGATAATGGAAATAATAGTCCAGATTCTGGTAGTTTTTTTGATTCAGAGTCTAAATATTTTTTTTGCAATGCTAATGCATTTTGATTTTCCAATTTTAATAATTTATTTTCGCAAGAGTTTGTAAATTTTTTTTTCAAACCAAAAGTATCCCAGATTCCCAAAGATTGATGTGTCATTGTTAAATAGTTGCCATAAAAACTGATGGGAATAATTTCACCGTCTTTTGGTTGTTTATTTAACCCTGTTAATGTGCCGTTGAAATTTGCGTCATCACCAGTTAAGCCTCTTGTAACGGGTACATTTTTATCTATTTGTGCTGTTAATCCTTTTACAAGGTCGCTTCTACCTACTAAGCTACTGTCAGGGAGTATCAATATATGAAAGAGATTTTTTTTCGGTAATTTTTTAGCTAGTCTGACTGTTTTGGCATAGGAGTTTTGATAGTTTTTAATATGAACAGTAGTTGCTTCAATTGTTGTTTTGTCAAATTGAATTGCGGTACAAATAAGTGAATCATCCCTCTCGTAATAATGATAAATTTCAGTTGTCGTAATAGACATCGCTACTTCAGTGATTAGAAATTTTAATTTAATGTTGCTGTAAATAGTCTCTTTTTCCAGTATTGATTTTGAAGCAAAACACAAAGCCAGCTGAAACTTCTTATCATCAATTAATTGGATATTGGGATTATTTCCCCAAGCTTTTTCCGTAAATTTATAAAGAGATGTATTCATTAAAATAAAATTGAACTAAGATGTTTTCATTTATAGGGCTAAAATCATACCATATGAAATATTTCTGTAATAACCTGTAGTTCAATTTATTGTGTGTTGCTTAGGTGGTTATTTAATCCGATTTCCGGAAATTGTTCCATTTTTCGGAAAAAGGCTCTTAATCTGAGTCTAACTCTCCGTTTTTCAACATTTTGTAAATTGTGCTTTTACCTATGTCTAAATCTTTAGCAGCGGCTATGACGTCATTATTGTTTTTCTTAAGATAATATTTTATAATCTCACGAGTATATTGTTTTAAAGTTTTTTGCTCGTTCATAAAAACTTCTTTGTTCTTGGAAGTTGTAAAAGTGATGTCATTTGCGGTTATTTTATTGTTCTCGCACAAAACGGCTGCTAAGTCGATAATTGCTTTTAACTCTCTTACGTTACCTGGGAAATAATAATGCAATAATTTAGTTTTTGCTTCTTGAGCAAAATGAATAATTCCCATATTGTTTTCTTTGGCAAAATCATCTACAAAATATTTTGCGAGGATTAAAATATCTTCACTCCTTTCACGCAATGGAGGAAGTTTTATGGGTAAACCCATAACACGAAAAAACAAGTCTTCTCTAAAAGTTCCTTTGCGTACCTCTTCTGCAAGATCTTTATGGGTGGCAATAATTAAGCGAACATCTAATTTAATGTTTTTATTTCCGCCAACTCTAACGAATTCTCGCTCCTGTAATACTCGGAGCAGTTTAGCTTGGATGCTCAGATTAAGTTCTGCAATTTCGTCTAAAAACAAAGTCCCTCCATTAGCTTCTTCAAATTTCCCTATTTTTTGTTTAATAGCTCCGGTAAAAGCTCCTCTTTCATGTCCAAATAGATCGCTTTCAATCAATTCGAAAGGAATGGCAGCCATATTAACAGCAATAAAATTCTTTTTATTTCTAGAACTATTATAATGAATAGCCTTTGCAACTAATTCTTTACCAGTTCCGGTTTCTCCTGTAATTGAAATATTAATATTTGTTTTAATAGCCTTTCCCATCATCCCATAAATTCTTTTTATTGAATCACTTTTTCCGATAATGGTATTTTCAAATGAATACTTTTGCCCTAATTCTTCTTTTAAATACGCTACTTCTTTTTTTAAATTTTGAGTTTCTCGTATTCTTATAATGCTATTCCATAATAAATCTTTTGTTGCCTCATCTTTTATGATATAATCACTAACTCCCATTTTAAGTAATTTCACTGCAACCGCAATATCCTCTTGAGAGCTAATCATGATTACTGGGACATTTGGATTAACCTCTCTTATCTTTTTATAGATTTTATCACCTCTTAAATCGGGTAATAAAAAGTCTAATGTTATTAAATCTGGTTTTAAGGACATTTTAGAAAGACATTCCTGACCTGAACTAAAAAGAGTTACTTCATAATCCGGATTTAAGCTAAGGTGGTATTGTAATATTTGGCTATACCAAGGATCGTCTTCTACAATAAAAATAGTATATTTATTCATTAAAAAAGTTCATTGTTTAACTTGTTTATTGCAATATAAAGAAATTTTCCAAAATATAAAATATTTTCCGGAATGTAGATTTTTTTTTAAATCCACGATAACCTCTCGATTATCCTTTCAAGATTAATCTCAAAAAGAGGTTTCTTTATTTTTTTGGTTTCGTAGGATTTTAAAGCACTGAAAAAAGAATTAATATCAATTATTCATTCTTAAAAACTAAAATGGTCGAATAAAAACAAGTCTTTATTTTTTAAATAGTTTAATAAAAAAAAGTTTTATATTCACTCCAATAATTGGGTTTATTCCATTTTATAGAATAAAATGCTTTCAGTGAAATTGTTAATCCTTAGTAATGAGCTGTTTACGTTTTGGCATTGGTTTTGTCTATTTGGTAAGTGTAAGAAATACAAAAAGCATTTAGAATTTTAAAATAGTTTAAAATCATTTCATTTTTTTTGATTTTTAATATTGTTAAAGGTAATACTACATGCTGCTTTTGAAATGAATCATAGATTTTTCAAATCAGGTTTTTCTTTATTACTATATTTAAAAATGGTTTTGTGCCATTATTTCAATTGCAATGAATTATGAAATTAAAAACAAACAAAAATAAACATGAAGGGCAATTATATAATTTATCCCTAATAAAAAAAATGTGCAGAGGAAATGAGAAACAGATTGAAAAAATGATTCAAGCTTTTATGCGTCAAACTTCAAGGTCAATTTTAGAATTAAAGTTTGCAAGTGCTGAAAATGATTTTTTAAAAATAAGAGCAATAGTTCATAAAATAAAACCGTCTTTTACATATTTTGGCTCGGTTAAATTAGAAAATGAAGTAAAAGTAATAGAAGCTTTATTTTTAGGGGAACTTGAAATCGTTAATTTACAATCCAGAATTGATATTTTGATGGATTTAGTTCATCAAGTAATATCTAAAATGAAAAATGATTTTAAACTGTAATGTTAATTAAAGTTATGAGAAAAAAAATACTAGTGGTTGATGATGAAATAACGATATGCCTTTTGTTAGAGAATTTTCTTTCTGAAGAGTATGATGTTATTTCGTTTAATGATGGTATAAACGCCCTCGAATGGTTGGAAGGCAATCTTCCTGATCTTATTATCAGTGATATTGAAATGCCTAATATGGATGGATATGAATTTTTAGTTCAAGTTCGTGATAGAGGCTTTACAAAGCATACACCCATTATCATGTTGTCGGCAAAATCTGAAAGTAAAGAGCGTATAAAGTGCTATAAACTTGGAGCACAAGATTATCTAACAAAACCGTTTAATCCTGAAGAGCTTGAAGAATTGGTAAAAAAGAATCTTTTTCCAATTCATTATACTATAAATTGGTAGTGATTCAAAAATATATAATAAATAATACCTATTAATGAAATCTTATTTAAATATATTATATGTAGGAAATGAGCAACAGTTTTTGGAAAACCTTCAGAAACAAGAGTCTATTTCTATTAAAGTTATGAATAATAATTTGTTAGCAGAAAATTTCCTTAATAATACGAGGAAACTAGACGCAATTATTTGCGATTTTGATTTACCAGAGACTAATGGTATGTTTTTGTTTGATTGGGTAAAAAAACAAAATATTTACGATGAAGTTCCATTTATTCTTTTGGATAAAAAGTTTAATAGCGAAGTATTTAAGCTTGCGTTTAGCAAAAGAGTGGATGATTATTTTATTTCTACTTCTGTTTCACCCGAAAGCTTAGTGAAGCGGATCAAATTCCTTCGTGATTTGAAGAGAAAGACATTTTATTCACCCGTTAAAAATGGAAAGAAGAAAGGGTATAAAATGCCATTTTCAAAACGCATTTTTGATGTTTTTGTTGCATCTAGTGTTTTAGTGGTGGCGGCTCCTTTTCTTTTAGTAGTAATTATTGCTATCCGATTGGAATCTAAAGGTAAAGTTTATTATACTTCAAAAAGAGTTGGACGTAAAACGTTCAATTTTTATAAACTACGTTCCATGCGAACAGGTTCTGATGCGATGCTAAAAAAACTAGCAAAAGAAAAAAACCAGTACAACACAGCTTCCAGTTCAACAACTGATTCTATGAATACCCAATGCCCTAAGTGCTTTAAATTAGCAATGGGAGAAACATGTTCTCCAATGATGTATGTAGATAAGTATCATATTTGTGACTATTGGCACAATGTTCAAAAGAACGAAACCTCCAAGAACAATTCTACTTTTGTAAAAATTCTTGATGATCCTCGCGTAACTAAGGTAGGTAAGTTTATCAGAAATACGAGTATAGACGAACTACCACAACTTATAAATGTTTTAAAAGGTGACATGTCTATTGTTGGTAACCGTCCTTTACCAGTTTACGAAGCAGAAATGCTTACAGCCGATACCTTATCAAAAAGATTTTTGGCTCCTGCTGGTATTACTGGTTTATGGCAGGTTGAGTTAAGAGGAAAAGGTGGTTCGATGTCAGAGCTTGAAAGAATAGAATTAGATAATGAGTATGCACATCACTTCATCGATAATAATTTTTCATTTTGGTACGATGTAAAGCTAATTTTACGAACAATTCCAGCACTATTGCAAAAGTCAGCAGTGTGATATTAAATATATAAAAGATTTTAACAATGAGTTTTTTTTTAAAATTTATAATTATCGTTATAGTGCTTAGTTGCTTCATGCCTTCATTAATGGCTCAAACACCCGAACCAGAAGGTGTGTCTATTATAAAAGATGAATTTAAATTCCCTTCACTTGAAGTTGTTATAGATTCTGTATTGAAACGAAGTGCTATGGTGCGTTTCCGGAAGAATAATATTGGAGTTACGAAATCTGCATTAGCCTCGGAGCGTATATATTGGTCTAAAAATTTAGGAGTTCAAGCTGATACTAGATATGGAAATTTAAGCAATTTTGCGACCAGTGAAGATGGTTTTTCTAATACAGCAGCTTTAACAACAAGCAAACAGTTTAATTATAGTGTCGGTTTTTTTGTGAAGTTTCCTTTGTTTGATGGTCTTAATCGCAAAAATCAAATTAGATTGGCGAAATTCGAAGTTGATGCGGCAAAAGATATGTTAGAATTTGAAAAGGAACAATTAAGAAAAAGGGTAATAGTCCTATATCAAGACTTAATATTAAAGCAAAAAATACTTCAAATAAAATCGAGAAGTTTAGGTGACGGTCGTGTAAATATGCAAATGGTTGAAAAAGAATTTAGAAATGGAATAGTACCAATAGCCGAGTACGTAAGGATAGCTGGAATAACAGAAAGTATGGAAGCAGATTACGCAAAAGCAATGTCTGAATTTATTACCACCAAGCTATTGTTAGAAGATATGGCTGGGTTTGTACTTGGTTTAACACGCTTAAATTAAAGAGATGACTATAATTGAATTTGTAAGGTTAATTTTAAAGCATTTGGTTCTATTAATTGTAGTTCCATTGTTTCTTGGTTTGATGGTTATTTTGCTTACAATGAACCCATCTTATGAATTTTCTTCTCAAACCATTTTATATACAGGCTTGGCTACAGGTTCATCTATTGAAATGGATAAAAAGTATAATTATCAAGCAACTAATTCGGCTTTTGATAATTTAATTAATATTATTAAATCAAGGGAGACTCAAGAAGAGGTTGCTGTCAGATTATTAGCGATTCATCTTATGTTGCCAGAAGCAAATCCCAAATATATTTCAAAGGAATTATATGAGAAGCTAAAGAGTAAAGTTCCTGAAGAAATATACAATTATATTGAAAATGGAACCAATGGCAATGTTATGACAGACGAAATATTAGCTGTTAGTGATCCGTTTCCAGAAGAAATAGACAGGCACAATTACGAAAAAACTGTTCAAAATTTATTGACATTAATGAGAAGTGGCAGTGATAACTTTATATATGAACTGTTAAATTATGAAGATGATAATCATTATTCTCTTAACGCAATATCTAAAATAGAGGTTCAAAGAATTAACAATAGTGACTTACTAAAATTAAGTTATACGGTTGATGACCCAGGAATTTGTCAGCAAACATTAGCTATCTATAATCGTGTTAGTTTAATTAATTATAAACATATAAAGGAAAATAGTTCAGATGGCGTGGTTAAATATTTTCAAAATGAACTAGATAAGGCCAAAAAAAAATTAAAACTAGCAGAAGAGGAATTACTTGAGTTCAATAAAAGCACCAATATTATAAATTATTATGAGCAGAGTAGAGCTGTTGCTTTGGTAAAAGAAGATATGGAGGTTGATTATAAGAATAATATAGCAGAGTTGGCTGGACTTGAGGCAGGTACAAAGGCATTAGAAGAGAAGTTACAGTTGCAAGAAGTTATTCAGTCAAAGAATAATGGCATTCTTGATAAAAAGAAAGTCTTAGGAAATTTGAATTTTAAAATAGCTCTAGTGCAAGCTGAGCTCGAGACAAGTAATACAGAAATGAATTTTTTAAAAATTACGGACTTACAAAAACAGGCCGATTTTTTAATTAACGAAATAAAAAAAGATGTTGACGAATTATATTCATATCAAAATACTATTGACGGTCTGCCAATTTCTAAAGTACTTCCAGATTGGATAAATAATGTGGTTGAGTCTGAGGAGCTAAAAGCAAAAATTAAAATTAAAGGAGGTCAGAGTAACGCTTTTCAGAAAACATTTGCAAATTATGCTCCTGCTGGGGCTAATATGAAAAGATTAGAACGTGAAATTTCTATTTCAGAACAGGGTTACTTAGAAATCTTACATGGATTGAATTTAGCCAAGCTAAAATTACAAGACAGTGACTTGTCATCTAGTTTAAAAACTGTTGATGCTCCATTTTATCCCTTATCCCCAAATCCAACAAAAAGATTGATTCTTATTATTGCGGCGGCTTTTTTAGGAGGACTTTTTACTCTAGGGATTATTTTTGTCATGGAGTATTTTGATGACACCCTTAGAAATTCTATCAAAGCTAGTAAAGAAACAGGACTTACCTCCTTAGGAATGATGCCTAAGATAGTATTAGATGCAGGAGGTCTCAATTTGCCTTTTATTCAAAAAAGATTAATTGAGATTATCACACAAAACATATTACAACATATTGGTGTGCACAATTCAAAACAAAAGATAAAAACTATCATCGTATTGAGTAATCAAAAATTAGAGGGTAAAACGGTTTTAGCTAGTAATATTGCGAAGACTTTAAAACAAGAGGGTAAAAAAGTATTACTGCTCAATCATGATAATAAACAAGAGTCAATAACACACAAACGAAAATCTCCTATCATAAATAAAATTTTAGGTTATCCAGATCCTCGTATAGATCTAGATAATTTATTCTTGGCAGATGCATCTACTTATCTTGATTTTTCAGAACACTATTCTTATGCTATGAATAGCAAGTTTTACGGAGCTAGAACTTATACTGATATTTTGGAGTCAAATAATATTACTTTGGATTTTAAACCAGAGTTTGTCATTATAGAAATACCTGCTTTAATCTATTCTAATTATCCTGCAGAATTAATTGCGAATGCTGATTTAGATATTCTAGTGTGTCGTTCTAATAGAACTTGGTCAGATGCTGATGAATCTGCAATTATTAATTTAAGAGAAGCTTGCGGTTCAAATCTTAAAATTATTGTAAATGGAGTTAATTTAAATGAAATCGAATCCGTGTTAGGAGATTTACCAAAAAAGCGTACCAAGTTCAGAAAAAAAATAAAATCAGTATTTCAGTTTCAGTTTTTATCAAAAAATCAAATTTAAAAAAAAGAACTGATGAAAATGATTAAAAAAATAGCTCGAGAAGATAACTTTCTGTCATTAACAGGAAATCTTGTTATTGCTATTTTAGGTATTGGAGGCTTCGCTTTACTGGCCAGAAGTTTATCATTAGATGTTTTTGGTGAATGGGTATTATTTATAACGGGAGGTTCTTTTGTCGAAATGTTTCGATTTGGAATTACAAATACAGGTTTAATTCGTTTTTTATCTGGAGCAGATGAAGACTCTAGAATTAAACTAATAGGGTCAAATGCTTTAATTGGTTTAGGAGCCACTGTTCTTGTAGCAATTATCTTAGTGTTTTGCTACTCTTTCTTTAATGATGCCATTAGTAATTCTGGTTATAATCTTTTTTTCAAATGGTATCCATTATTAGCTTTTTTAAATCTTCCTTGGAATAATGCGCTTGTTGTATTGCAGGCAGACCAAAAATATGATAAAATTTTAATTATAAAATCAATAAATAGTGGACTCTTTTTTTTAGTGGTTTTAGTTCATTTCTTTTTTATCGAAATGGAATTAAACGAATTGGTTATTGCCCTACTTATTATTAATGCTATTACATCTCTAGTGTCTATTACTTTAGGCTGGGATGGAACAAAATATATTACACAAGCAAGTTCCGATACCAATAAAACATTATTAAATTTTGGAAAATATACGACGTTTACCTTAATAGGCACTAACTTATTAAGAAGTGCAGATACCGTAATTATTAGTTTGAGCCCGATGGGAAGCGCCGCCGTAGCACTTTATAGTATTCCTTTAAAACTTACCGAATTGCAACAAATACCTTTGCGAAGTTTTGTTGCTACCGCTTTCCCAAAAATGTCTAAAGCTAGTGTTCAAGGCAGAGTTCAAGAAGTGAAAGATTTATTTTACACCTATTCTGGTGCACTCACGTATTTATTTGTAATTATCAGTTTAGTAACTTTTGTTTTTGCAGATTATTTAGTTTTAATTCTTTCAGGTGAACAATATTTAAAAGTTGATCCAATTACAGGGTTTAATGTTGTAGATATCGTGCGTGTGTTTTCTATTTATGGACTCTTACTGCCAATAGATCGAATGACAGGTATTGGGTTGGATAGTATCAATAAGCCTAACATTAACGCCGTAAAAGTATTTATTATGGTAGCGGCTAATTTAATAGGAGATTTTATAGCAATTTTTGTTTTTAAATCCTTAATTCTTGTTGCAGTTACCTCTATCCTATTTACAATAATAGGCATATGGATGGGCATGTACTTTTTAAATAAGGAATTAACCTTGTCTTATCAAGAAATCTTTTCTAGTGGAATTAAATTTTATAAAACTCTTTTTAATAAAGTAACTCAGAATCGCTTTATCACATTTAATAAAACAAATTAGGTTGACCACAAATAATAACCATATAAACCCTTTTGACAAGATATCAGGTTCTGCTAGTTTAGCTAAACCAAGGGTTATTCTATTATTATTTGGAAGCATAGCTTTAATAGCATTATTACTTGCTAAAATGGGGATTGCAGGTATAGGTTTGGTGTTGGCTCTCTTCTGTGGTAGCATTTACATCTATACAGTATTTAAAAATCCCATTATTGGTTTTTATACGGCGATTGGTTACAATTTTATAGTGCTTGGCATTGGACGCTATGTAAAAGATCTGCCATTAGGTTTTGGTATAGATGGGCTTATGATTTTAACCTTTTTAGCGCTTATTTTTTCTAGATTTAGAGATCGGGTTGATTGGTCCCCGGCAAATAAGGATATTACAATTTTAGCTGCGGTTTGGTTAGTATATTTTATATTACAACTCGCAAACCCTGAAGCTAGAATGATAGAACCCTGGATTGCTGGCAGAGGTACTGGATTTTATTTCTTTTTCTTTATTATTCTTACGTTCATGCTTATAAACACTAATAAAAGGCTAGATACATTTTTATATCTTTGGGGTGCTTTTTCTATACTTGCAACGCTTAAAGGAATCGGACAAATGGTTTTTGGGGTTGACACTGCAGAGCAAGCATGGTTGGATAGAGGAGGTGCCGTAACGCATATATTATTTGGTAAATTAAGAGTGTTTTCATTTTTTAGTGATGCAGGCCAATTTGGAGGTAATCAAGGATATTCCGGAGTCGTATTTATTATATTCTCCATGGCTAAAAAGGGGTTTCCTAGAATCTTTTTTCTTATCGCCGGAATATTGGGCTTATATGGAATGATGATATCAGGCACAAGAGGTTCTATAGCAGTTCCTTTCGCAGGTTTTATGACATTTTTTGTTTTAAGGAGAAATATTAGGTTGCTTGGCACTGGTATATTACTTGTCGTACTCTTATTTGTGTTTTTTAAATTTACGATGATCGCCAATGGTAATGCCCAAATAAGAAGAATGAGAACTGGCTTTGATCCTAATAATCCATCTTTACTAATCAGAAAAGCAAATCAGCAAATCCTAAAAGGGTATCTTGCCTCAAGACCATTTGGAGGCGGTATTGGTCATGCGGGCGATAAGGCACTGCGTTTTTTACCAAATGCATTTCTTTCACATGTCGCCACAGATAGCTGGTACGTTATGATTTGGGCAGAGATGGGTATAATTGGCTTGATATTGCATCTATGTATTTTGTTTTACGTTATTGGAGTGGCTTCTTTTAAAGTCATGTTCAGAATTCGAGATCCAATAACAAAGTTAAAAATGAGTGCGTTAATTTCAGGGATGGTAGGAGTTATGTTGGCGTCCTATGGAAATGGTGTATTAGGTGGTATGCCTACCGGTTTATTAATATATGCATCCATGGCGCTCATGTCAAATCCACAAATTTTTGAAGAGCCTATTATAGAGAAAGAACCTGAATTAATTGCTACATAGCATATACCTAATACTATATTTAGTATTAAAAATATAATAATAAATATCCTTAAATCTACTCCATGAATTATAGAAATATAAAGGACTTAAATACTGTAATACTTCAAAATTCGAGTATTAACAATCGCAATTATAGAGCAAAAGCATACATTTCTAAATCCGATGTGTTCTGCTTAGGAACTGCATACAATCAGCTTGCTGTTGCTGCTGCTAGAATATCAGAACAGCCTCCGCTCTGTCAAGAAAATTATAAAATGTTTTTAGAATCAGAATCTTTCAAGAATACTTTAACAAGCGAGAAACACGCTCTGTTTTTTCAGAGCCCTGCTCTAAATATAGAAATAAAATTGTGAAACGACATCAAGCTTAACTTAGTAAACAAGTACCTTTTGAAACACAATATATCATGAGAATAGGAATAGAAGGTCAACGTATTTTTCGTAAAAAGAAGCATGGAATGGACATGGTTGCTTTGGAGCTTATTAAAAACCTTCAACTTATAGACCATAAAAATGAATACTTCATCTTTGTAAAGCCAGATGAAGATAATTCTGTGTTGCAAGAAACATCAAATTTTAAAATCATAAAATTAAATGGTTGTTCTTACCCAACTTGGGAGCAAATTGCATTGCCAAAAGCAGCAAAAGAATATGAATGCGATATTTTACATTGCACAAGTAATACCGTTCCATTTTTTACAGATATTCCATTAATCACGATTCTTCATGATATTATATATATGGAAAGAAGTTATTTGAAAACACTAAAAAGTAGCGCAAGCACCTATCAAAAATTTGGAAGTATCTACCGGAAATTGGTCGTGCCTTGCGTTGTAAAAAAGAGCAAAAAAGTAATTACAGTATCTCTTTTTGAGAAAAATAGAATAGGAGATTTTTTTGGTATTAAAGGTGACAATAAATTGGATGCTATTTATAATGGCGTAAGTGAGCACTTTAAACCTGTTACCAATAAAGATGAACTGAAGCGGGTAAAGGAGGTTTATAATTTACCAGACAACTATTTCTTTTTCATAGGAAATACTGATCCTAAAAAAAACACAAAAGGAACTTTAAAAGCATTTTCAGACTTTTTAAAACAAACAGGTTTAAGTCACAAACTTGTAATCTTAGATTATGATAAAATTGAGCTTAATAAACTGTTAGTTGAAATTAATGACACAAAGCTTATTAATAATATCGTTTTAACAGGTTACGTTATTAATAAAGATTTACCAGCTATTTACGCACAATGCGATATCTTTTTATATCCTTCGCTTCGAGAAAGTTTTGGAATTCCGATGTTAGAAGCCATGTCTTGTAATGTGCCCGTTATAACCTCAAATACCTCGTCAATGCCAGAAGTTTCTGGTAATGCAGCTCATATTATAGATCCGTTTAAATCCGAAGAAATTACAGAAGCCATTGTTAAAATTTTAAATGATGATGCGTATCGAAAATCGCTTTGTGAAAAAGGTTTAGAACGCAGTAAACAATTTTCTTGGAAAAATATGGCAAAAGAGTATTTGAAACAATATGAATTAATTCATTTAGAAAATTTGAGAAAATAATAGATTATGAATATAAAATCTCAACAGCCTTTGGTCTCAATCGTAAGTGTAAACTACGACCAACCCGAAGTAACTTGCGAAATGCTGGCTTCTTTAGAAAAAGTTACATATCCTAATTTTGAAACGTTAATTGTAGATAACGCCTCTCCTACAAAATCTCCAAATATTATTAAAGAAAAATATCCGGAAATTCAATTAATAATAAGTAAAAAAAACTTGGGTTTTGCAGGAGGTAATAACATTGCCTTAAAACAAGCAAAGGGAGATTATGTCTTATTGTTAAACAATGATACTGAGGTGAAACCAGACTTTTTAGAGAGTTTAGTGGAGTTGATGGAGTCCGATAAAAAAATAGGAATTGTGAGCTCAAAAATTCTTTATTTCTATGAAGATAATGTCATACAATATGCCGGAGCATCCCCTATAAACCCCATTACCTCTCGAGGAAGTCATTACGGATATAAAGAAATAGATAATGGACAACTTGATGAAGTGACAGAGACAGCTTATCCTCATGGTGCTTGCATGATGATACGAAAGAGTGTTTTAGAAGAATTAGGGTTGTTATATGAAGGTTACTTTCTTTATTATGAAGAACTTGATTTTGCAGAACGCGTTAAGCGAGCAGGATATAAAATTTATTTCCAGCCAAACTCTTCCATCCTTCATAAAGAATCTATTTCTACTGGGAAAAATAGTCCTCTAAAAACCTATTATATGAATAGAAATAGGTTGTTGTTTGTAAGAAGAAATAGTAGCGGAATTACTTTATTCTTAGGGGTGATTTATTTCTTTCTGATTCCACTTCTAAAAAATACGATTAAGTATTTATTTGTTAAAAAGCATTTATCTGCTTTATATAGAGGTGTAGCCTGGAACATTAGAAATTTTAATATTAACAAAAACCAACAGTTATGATACTACTTGAAATATTACATTATCTTCTATTAATTTATCTAGGAGCATCCGTTTTGTTTTTAATAACTTATGCCATCCTTGGCAACTTACCGCGGAAAATAAAAAAATCAGCAAAAAATAAACAGCATAAATTTGTAGTATTTATACCAGGATATAAGGAAGATGCTGTTATTCTTGAGGTTGCTAAAGAGGTTTTAAATCAATCGTACCCAAAAAAATTATTTGATGTAATTGTTATTGCGGATTCGTTTCAACAAAAAACGTTAGACGATTTAAATTCATTACCAATAATTGTAAAAGAAGTTTCTTTTGATAAGAGCACTAAAGCAAAGGCATTAAATAAAACAATGGCAGAATTGCCTGAAAATTTATATGATATAGCCCTAATACTAGATGCAGATAATGTTTTGGCTCCTGATTTTATTGCGAAAATAAATGATTCATTTAATGCAGGTTATCAGGTGGTACAAGGACATAGAGCCGCTAAAAATACTAAAGGCGCTTTTGCTATGTTAGATGCTATGAGTGAAGAAATTAATAACAATATCTATGGTAAAGGCCATCGTACTATTGGTTTGTCTTCTAGGTTAGTGGGTTCGGGAATGGCATTTTCTTATCAATTATTCAAGAATACTATGAAGAATATTGATGCGGTAGGTGGTTTTGATAAAGAACTAGAATTAAAATTATTAAAACAAGGTTATAAGTTCGAATATAGAGATGATGCCATCTGTTATGATGAAAAAGTGAGTCAGGCTGAAGTATTCAAAAATCAAAGAATCAGATGGATATCGGCTCAATACCATTATTTAAAAAAACACTTTCTAACAGCTGTTTGGCACCTAATTACAAGAGGGAATGTAGATTATTATGATAGAGCATTTCAAATGATGTTACCACCAAGGTTAATTTTACCAGGTATTTTACTTGCTTCGGTATTTATTGCTTTTTTTTTAAGTCCAGATTTTTATTTTTATATATGGACAGTAATCTTTTTCGCCAATATATTATCCTTTGCAATTTCGATACCACGCAAGTTTTACTCTGTAGAAATGATCTTTGCATTTATGCAATTACCAAAAGCTTTCTTTGGTGTTTTTATTGGTTTATTTAAAATGAAAGGTGCTAATAAAACTTTTATTCATACGCCTCATACTTATGTTAAAGTAGAAGACAAAAATTAATTACGGGAGCATTTAAATCACATCAAAAAATGAATTGATAACATTAAAAAATAAGAAATCATGATTAAAGGTAAAGATATCGTCATAATTGGCATGCAAGCATGGGATATAGAAATTGGTAGTAATTGTAAAAATATTGCAACGGAATTCGCAAAGTATAATAGGGTGATATATGTAAACAATCCTTTAAGTATCATCGACTTTTTTAAAGCAAAAAAATCAGAACCGCTAGAGAAAAGAAAACGAGTTGTTTTTGGCAAAGAGAATGGACTTAAACAGGTTTCCAGTAATTTATGGGAGTTTAATCCTAAAACTGTTTTTGCGCCGACAAACCGTATTAAACAAAATTTTATTTTTGATCGATTAACCCGATACAATGCTAAAAAATTATTTAAAGAGATACTGCGAGCGCTCACAGATTTAGAATTTAAGGATTACATTCTATTCAATGATAGTTCAATGTTTTTAGGAGAACAACTTAGAATTCTTTTGAATCCTAGTTCATTTATCTATTATATTAGAGATAATTTAGTTAATAGTCCATTTTCATATTGGAATTTACATGGTAAAAGGTATGAAGCTTTGCTAATTAAGGCCGCTGACGTAGTGGTTACCAATTCTATATATTATACGGAATATGCGCGTAATTTTAACACTAATAGCCATATGGTAGGGCAAGGATGCGATGTTTCGCTCTTTGATTTTAAATTACGAGAAATAATAACGGCAAAAGAATTAACCGCTATCAAAGGGCCAATTATTGGGTATGTTGGATACTTGGCTAGTATTAGGTTAGATATAGATTTATTAGAGTTTATAGCTAAGAGTAGAGCAGATTGGAGTATCGTACTTGTTGGGCCAGAGGATAGTACTTTTGCTAATTCTAATCTGCATAGTTATGATAATGTTCATTTTTTAGGAGCAAAAGAAGGCACTAATCTTCCTAATTATATTAAAGGGTTTGATGTGTGTATAAACCCACAGTTGATGAATGAGACCACCAAAGGAAACTATCCTAGGAAAATTGATGAGTATTTAGCAATGGGAAAACCAGTAGTTGCTACTAAAACAATTGCTATGGGATATTTTAAAGACTGGGTCTTTTTAGCAGAAACAAAAGAGGACTATTTATTGCTTATAGAGAAGGCGAATAAATCCAATTCTATAGTTTTAGAGAATTCTAGACGCGAATACGCACTTACGCATTCATGGGAAAATAATATAAAAAAAATTGGACACGCATTGGAGTCCACAGAGTTAATTAATTTAAAAAATAAAATAAAATGTTAAACGACAAACCAAAATTAAAGAAAATTTTACACTACTTAATGGTTCATTCTTATGCTACAAGACCTAGACTTTGGTTTAGGATATTAGGCTATCCTTTTATTATCAAAAAAGGAAGGGGAGCGATAATTAAAAGAAAGGCTAGACTTGACCTTATTCCTACAAAAAAATTTCAGATTGGATATAGAACAATTATTGAAGATTATTCTATCATAAATAATGGTATGGGAGATATTGTAATAGGAGATTTCAGTAGTGTTACTTCAAGAGTAAAATTAGTAGGTCCGGTAACACTGGGGAATTATGTTACAATTGGAAGCGGTGCACAAATTACTGGATTGACTCACAATTTTATGGACGTTGATAGACCTATAAAATTGCAAGGGGTTACTGCCGATTTAACTGTTGTTAAAGATAATGTTTGGATAGGAGGTAATTCGGTTATAATACAAGGATTAACCATTGGTACGCATTGCATAATTGCATCCGGAAGTGTCGTTACAAAAGATGTCCCAGATTATTCTGTGGTTGGTGGAAATCCTGCAAGAGTATTAAGACAATATAATCACCAAACTAAAAAGTGGGAAAGACCTTAAGAATATATTATGGAAACATTAAAAATTACTTTTTGGTCATTATTATTTATTATTGTTTACACTTATGTAGGCTATGGTATTTTATTATTTGTCATTATTAAAATAAGACGATTTTTTAAGATTGGAAATAAAGTTGAAATAAACCCATCTTATGAGCCAGAAGTAACCTTATTTATTACGGCTTATAATGAAAAAGATTATGTATCAGCCAAAATGAAAAATAGTTTAGAACTCGAATATCCTAAAGAAAAAATAAACATTGTTTGGGTTACTGATGGTTCTGACGACGGCACACCAGATTTGTTAAAAGGCTATCCAAATACAACTGTGCATCATTTAGACGAGCGCAATGGTAAAATTGGTGCGATGAACAGAGGT
Source organism: Polaribacter sp. Hel1_33_78 (assembly GCF_900106075.1). Taxonomy (NCBI): domain Bacteria; kingdom Pseudomonadati; phylum Bacteroidota; class Flavobacteriia; order Flavobacteriales; family Flavobacteriaceae; genus Polaribacter; species Polaribacter sp. Hel1_33_78. The sequence goes on along the minus strand of NZ_LT629794.1, from coordinate 2,534,304 downwards.
ATGGATTTTGTAAAAACTCCGATCGTTATTTTTAGTGACGCAAATACCAATTTAGGAAAGGAATCGATTAGACGTATTGTTAATTTATTTAGTAATCCTAAAGTAGGCTGTGTATCTGGTGAAAAACGAATAGTAACTAAAGAAAGTGATGTCGCCTCTGGAGCAGGTGAGGGTTTATATTGGAAATACGAGTCAGCTTTAAAAAAGTGGGATGCCGAATTGTATTCCGTTGTGGGTGCGGCAGGAGAACTATTTGCAATAAGAACTCCACTATACCGACATGTTGAAAAAGACACCTTATTAGATGATTTCATTATCTCGCTGCGAGTAGCTCAAGATGGCTATACCATTCAATACGATCCTGAAGCTTACGCTATTGAAACCGCCTCAGCAAATGTGAAGGAAGAATTAAAACGTAAAGTTAGAATTTCCGCAGGAGGAATTCAAGCCATTGTAAGACTTAGGTCTTTGCTTAATGTATTTAAATATGGTACACTGTCTTTTCAGTATATTTCTCACCGTGTTCTGAGATGGACTTTAACACCACTTTGCCTTGTTTTGTTAATTCCGGTTTCATTTATATTATCTTACAATGTAGGAGTGTTTAATGTCGGATTGTATTCAGTTTTATTTTGGCTACAAGTTTTGTTTTATTGTGCTGCTTTATTAGGTTGGTTCCTAGAAAATAGATCTACAAGAGTAAAAGCTTTATTTGTTCCGTATTATTTTTTTATAATGAATCTTTCCGTGATATTAGGGTTTTTTAGATATATAAAAAAATCACAATCAGTAAATTGGGAAAGGGCTAAAAGAGCAGTTTAATATTTTTTTAAAAGCTTACAGTTCCGTTTTTAGGAATACAATTCCGATATTCGGAATATCTGATAATTAATATTGATTTTAATTAATTGATATTTAACACTTTATTTCAATTGTGTTTTTGGCATAACTTTGGTCTTGTTTAGGCTAGCATTAAATTTCCAAGTACAAAAAGGGTATTTATCACTAAAGACTGCATAGATGAATAGAAGAAAAGCTCTCGGAGGTATTTTAGGTTTTACAGGAGTTGGGTTGGCTTCCTTTGGAGGTTACAAATATTTTTTAGAAGACTTAAATAAAAATAAAGAAGAAATAAAAGTTTATTTCGATGTGATTTCAGAATTGGTTGATGTCATTATACCTACTACTGCGGCTTCTCCAGGTGCAAAGTCAGCAGGTGTGCAGGATTATATAATCTATTATATGGAAGATTGCTCCTCCAAAAAAGAATATCATAATTTTTTAAATGGATTGAAGGATTTGCAAGAGCATTGTTTGGATGCCTACGGGCGTAATTTTGAAAACTGTACGATAGATCAAAAAATAAAACAAGTAGAAAACTTAGACAACAACTCAAGTTCGAACAGCCTATTTACAAAAATTCGTAACAAGCTACTTGGTCGTTCTTTTTTTAATATTATAAAAACGTTAACTATAGAAGGTTATTGCACTTCTTCGATTGGAGCTACAAAACACCTAACATACTTGCCCGTTCCTGGCAGGTATAAGGCTATTACAGAGTTAAGTCCTAATCAGAAATCCTGGGCAACAAAATAAACTAAACAATGACAAATCAAAAACAAGAAAATACTTTTGATGCTATAGTTGTAGGTTCGGGTATAAGTGGTGGTTGGGCCGCAAAAGAACTGACTCAAGGAGGCCTAAAAACATTGGTATTAGAAAGAGGTCGAAATGTAACGCATATTGTCGATTATCCCACAGCTTGGAAAAATCCATGGGATTTCAAATATAGATCCCATTTAACGAATAAAGAATTAGAGGAAAGACCAATACAAAGCAGTCATAGTGATGCTGGGAACAAACATTTTTTCGTCAAGGACAGTGAACATCCTTATGTACAAGTTAAGCCTTATAAATGGATAAGAGGCTATCAGGTAGGAGGCCGTTCATTAACTTGGGGTCGACAAAGTTATCGCTTTTCTCAAATGGATTTTGAAGCAAATAAAAACGATGGTTATGGGGTTGATTGGCCAATTAGATATAATGATTTAGCTAAATGGTACGATTATGTTGAGGATTATGTCGGAATTAGTGGAAGTTCTGAATCCCTTTCTCAGTTGCCAGATGGTATTTTTTTGCCTCCAATACCTATGAATGCGATTGAACAACATTTAAAAGAAACGGTAAGTAAGGAGTACTCAGATCGTATTGTAATTAATGGTAGAGTTGCTAATTTAACGGAGGCTAAAAAAGGAAGAGGACCTTGTCAATATAGAAATTTATGTAGTAGAGGATGTCCTTTTGGAGGTTATTTTAGTAGTAATTCATCCACCTTATTAGATGCTCATGAAACCGGTAATTTAACCATGAGAGCAAATTCTGTAGTAAAAGAAGTTATTTATGATGACCTGCAAAAAAAAGCAATAGGCGTTGTAATAATTGATGCTATTACGAAAGAAGAGATTCGTTATTATGCGAAAGTAATTTTCCTAAATGCTTCAACAATTGCTACTACGGCCATTTTATTAAATTCTACTTCACCTTCTTTTCCAAATGGATTGGGAAATACTAGCGGACAATTGGGTCATAATTTAATGGATCATGTAGTGAATGAGGGTGCTTTTGGAACTTATGAAGGATTGAAAGATAAATATTACGAGGGGAAATCTCCTGGTACAATTTATATTCCAAGATTTCAAAATTTAAAGAATGAAACTAAAGACGTTGATTTTATAAGGGGATATGGTATTCAAGGAAAAGGACACAGAGAGAATTGGCAATCAAAAGCAACTTCAGGAATAGGGGTGGGCTTAAAAGAACAATTGGCAACACCTGGAGAATGGAAAATTTCTTTAGGTGGTCGTGGAGAAACATTACCTAATTATGATAACAAGATTTCTTTAGATAATGAAAATAAAGACCAGTGGGGTTTACCTCTTGTTAAGGTTGATTTTGAATATGGCCCTAATGAATTAGCGATGATGGAACATATGACTAAATCTAGTGAAGAAATGTTGAGAAAAGCTGGATTTAAAAATGTTGGAAGTTATAGAACAAGTCCTGCTCCCGGTTCAGCAGTTCATGAAATGGGAACGGCAAGAATGGGTAAAGACCCGAAAACATCAGTTTTAAATAAACACAATCAAATGCATGATGTTAAAAATGTATTTATAACAGACGGGAGTTGTATGACCTCTTCAGGAAGTCAAAACCCATCACTAACTTATATGGCAATAACCGCAAGAGCATGTCAGTTTGCTCTAAAACAATATTTTTCAAATTAATGATGAAGAGAATAAAACAGCTTGTGTTTGTTAGTGTCATTTTGTTAGTAATATTCATGATATCACTTTTTGTAATAAGAAGACCTTCTTACACAATTCAAACGAATGGAAAATTATACATTGTAAATAAGCTTAGTAGCAGTATTACCGTTTTTGATTTGTTTAAAGGTGAAAAGCTTGCAGAATTTCCAATCGAAGTGCTACCGCATGAGGCTACAGCATTAGATAATTACGAAAGGGTGGTCATTACAAACTATGGAGACCAGACTATTGTTGGTAAAAGTATATCGGTAATCAATACAAAAACTAATAAAATAGAAAAAATTATTGATCTTGAAGAGAGTATTAGACCGCATGGTATTGTTGATTTTCCGAATTCTAATAATGTTGGGGTGGTCACTGATGGAGGTAATGATTTAGTAGTGGTGAATGTAGAAACTGGTATTGTTGAAAAAAGGATATCGACAGAACAAGTGGTGAGTCATTTACTGGTTCTTGACCCTCATAAACCAATAGCGTATGCGACTAATATTAATTCTGGTTCAGTAAGCGTTATTGACCTTGAAGAAGAAAGGGTTATTAAAATTATTCCTTGTGGAAAAGGAACGGAGGGTATTGATATTACACCCGATGGAAAGGAAGTTTGGGTGACGAATAATAAAAAAGAATCGATCTCTGTTATTAATACTGAGACTTACCAAATTACAGATGTTTTGGCTACTGGAGAAGAGCCTTTAAGACTTAAGTTCTCTATTGATGGTAAGATTTGTATGGTTCCTAATTCTAGGGATGGTACTATTTCAGTGTTTGATAGATATCTAAAAGAACAAATTAAAACAATAAGTATTCCAGGTAAAAAAAATCTTTTTGAAAAAGTACTCTACCATACGCCGCGTCCTGTTGGAATTTTGATGCATCCGAATGGATTGTATGCTTTTGTCGCGAATTCAAATGCAGATAAAATTGAAGTCATTGACATGAAAACGTTTACTTTAATTAGTACGATTGGAACAGGAAGGGTGCCAGATGGTTTGGCATTTATAGAATAGAATTTTTAGACTACAAATTAAATTTTATACTTTAATTTTGGGTTAAAATTAATGAAATTTCATTAAAATAGTTAGATTAATTAGATATGCCTTTTATGAAATTTTAACTTAATTAAAATAGAAAAATGCTTTTCAATAAATTTAATTTTAACCAGTTTTAAAATATAATAATTAGACTCTTCGGATAATAATTCAGTTTTACAAAATAGTTTTAACTTCTTTCATCCTCACCTTTGTCTCATTAAACGATAGTTAAAATGATATTATCTAATTTTAGTGATATAAGTTTTTGTCTAACGGTATATTTGTAGCTTTAATTAATGCAGTAATTGATCAGAACCGCATTAACAAGTTTGATTTATAAACCAGTTTAGTTCGAAAGATCATTGAATAAAATAAATATTTAATCACTATTCACATAATATTAAGACCCCAATATAATGGAAAATGCAATTAGGAATTTTTTTAATTTTAGTTTTACGGTACTATTACTTTATGGTTGTAATTTTTCCTCACCAGAAGAGATTAATGTAATAGATAAAATTGATGTTATAGATGAAACTTCAAATAAATTGGAGATACCCACCGGATTTGATTTTAGTACTCATCACGAGGTAACTATTAATATAATAGATAATTTAAACTATGCTAAATATGATGTTTACGCATATTCAGAGGAATTATATGATGCAGGAACTGAAACTTTTGAAAATGAATCTGGTGAAACAGTCACTGAAACTGTTTATAAATCAGATGTTTTAGATAAGTTAATTTTTTCTGGTGTACCTAGTAACGGAGTCTTAAAACAAACAATTAACTTACCTAAATTCTACAATAAAGTGTACATACGTAGAAGTGAACAACAAGGTTTTTCTTCATCAATTAAGTACATTGTCAATCAAGAAGTAAATTATAATTCTTCTGAAGGTAAAAGCGCTACAAAATCTAAATCAGCTAATAATGTAACTGATTATTTATATTGTGTAAACGGATCTGGACAATTATTTCAAGTAGATCCTTTATCTGGAGCGCTTACCGATTTGTCTAGTATGCCAATGGGTAGTTATACTTGTGCTATAGATCAAGAAAAGAAAGAATTGTATTCAATAGGAAGAAGTAGTCCCCATCCCTTAATGAAATATTCAATAATGAATAATACATGGGAAACTGTTGCAAATCTTGGAATAGGAGGCCCTAGATTAGATTTTAATGTAACTGATGGTTTATTATATTTCAGTAAAACGGATAAACTCTATACGTTTGATCCTTCCACAGGAGCCAATTTAAATACTTGGAATATTGTTGGACTTCATAATACGAGTGGAGGAGATTTGGCCTTTGCAGAAGATGGTACCCTATTTTTATGCTCATTTTCTGGTTTATATCGTTTAGAGTTAGATGGAAGTAATAACTATCAAAGTACTAGAATAAGTGCAGATAACCTGCCTTTTAAACCAACGTCTATGACTTTTGATTCTAACCAGGAGTTATGGTTAGCAGACAATTCTAGTAGTTCAGATTTAATTATAATGGATACTCAGACCGGTGGTTGGAAATACAATTATGGAGCAAATGCGGCTAATAATACAGACTTCGGTAGAGCTATAAACGATTTAACAACCTTTAGAGTATATGCTGATAATATAGATCAAACTGATACCGATGGAGATGGTATTTTAGATTCTGATGATGCTTATCCTGAAGATCCGGAGGTTGCCTTTGAGTTTTTTACACCAAGTAAATACGGTAAAGGAACAATTGCTTTCGAAGATTTATGGCCATCAAAAGGAGATTATGATTTTAATGATGCAGCTTTAAGTTATCAAGCTATTGCATTTCTAAATGCTGAAAATTTAGCTGTTGGATTAGATTTCGTCTGTAATATTAAAGCAAATGGTGCTGGATATACAAATGGAATTGGATTTGAAATTGAAGGTTTAGCTCCAGCTCAAATCGAAAGTGTTACTGGCCCTGTTTTAACACAAAACTTTATCAATGTAAATGCAAATGGTACAGAGGCAAATCAAGATAATGCAGTTATTATTTTAGCAGATGATGTTGATAATATACTAACAGAAACTACTATTTCTATAAGGTTTACGCAGCCAATAAGCTCAGCTGACTTGGGTGTTGCACCTTTCAATCCATTTATTATAGTAAATAAAGAAAGAGAAAAAGAAATTCATTTACCCTATAAGAATATCACTAACTTAGGTGTTCAAAGTCTTGATTTTATTGGTGTAAATAAAGACTCTGATGGTAACTTTATTTCAGATAATGGATTTCCGTGGGCAATAAGTATTATTCATGATTTTAAAGTTCCAAAAGAGAAAGTGGCGATAACAGAAGCTTACAATTTTTTTAGTACTTGGGCTGAATCCGGAGGAGCCAATTTTTCAGATTGGTATAAAGATAATCCAGGACATAGAAATTTGGATAAAATAAACGATTAGAACTTTTGATATGTTTTCAATAAATCTAGTTTAGATTTCAAAAAAAAAACAACTTAGTTCTTTTAAGTCGCTTTTTTAATACTTGCTCCACGATACATTTTGTTAAGTGCAGCCTTACTTTCGTACTAAAAAAAAATCCATAAAAAAACCTCTTTATGAAAATAAAGAGGTTTTTAATTAATATTTAGAAGAGTGAGATGGTAGTCAGATTTTTTAATCAACAGATTGCCTCACTGTTTGTCGTATTAAGGTTTTACTATTTAATTAGTTCGTAAGAACGTTTAATAAAGTTTGTTAACTCTTCTCCATGTAAAAGGTTTTGAGATAATTTTGCTAAATCAAAAGCCTGAGAGATTAAGTGTTTCTGTGCTGCTTCATCTTTATTATTTAAAATGTCAGAAACTAATGGACTGTTTGTATTTACAACCAAGTTGTACATGTCCGGGAAATTGCCCATTCCCATCATTCCTCCACCACCAGAAGCTTGCATTTCTTTCATTCTACGCATAAATTCTGGTACAGTAATCATAAATGGAGAAGAAGCAGAATCCATAGCTTCTAATTGAACGGTGTAGGTTTTAGAATCTAAAGCACCTTCAATAATCGGCTTTAAAGTTTCTTTTTCTTCATCAGATAATTTAGAAATTACGTTTTCGTCTTTTTTAATTAAATTATCAACATGATCAGAATCTATTCGAGTAAACTTCACTTTTCCGTCTCCACCTTCTAATTTCTGCATTAAGTGAGAAATAATTGGAGAGTCTAAAATTAGCACTTCATACCCTTTTGCTGTTGCCTCTTGAATATAACTGTGTTGTGCCTCTTTATTAGAAGTATATAAAATAACTTGATTTCCGTCTTTATCCGTTTGAGTATCTTTTGTTTTTTCAATCAATTCATCAAACGTAAAATAAGCATTTGATACTGTTGGGTACAAAGCAAACTTCTTCGCTTTGTCAAAGAATTTATCTTCAGACAACATTCCGTATTCAATAATTACTTTAATATCATTCCATTTTGTTTCAAAATCTGCTCTGTCTTTTTTGAATAAAGAACTTAATTTATCAGCAACTTTTTTAGTAATGTAACCAGATATTTTCTTAACAGCTCCATCTGCTTGCAAACCTGAACGAGAAACGTTTAATGGAATGTCTGGAGAATCGATAACACCTTTTAACATTTGTAAAAAGTCTGGTACAATTCCTTCAACATTATCAGTTACATATACTTGGTTTTGATACAACTGAATCTTATCCTTTTGCATATCCATTGAAGGACTTAACTTAGGGAAGAATAAAATTCCTGTTAAGTTAAAAGGATAATCTACATTTAAATGAATGTGAAATAATGACTCTTCAAATTGCATTGGATACAATTCTCTGTAGAAATTATTATAATCTTCATCGTTTAAATCTGCAGGAGCTTTTGTCCAGGCAGGTTCTGTGTTGTTGATGATCTTATCAACAGTAATTTGCTTATGCGGCTCGGTAGTTTCTTTACCTTCTGCATCTTTAGTAGTTGCTGGGGTAAATTCAGGATCGTTAATTTCTTTAGTTCCAAATTTAATTGGTACTTGATTAAAACGATTGTACTTAGATAATAAACCTTCAATTTTACCTTCTTCTAAAAATTCTAAAGAATCTTCTGCAATATGTAAAATGATTTCTGTTCCTCTGTCAGATTTGTCGTGTTCAACTAAAGTATATTCTGGAGAGCCATCACAATTCCAGTGAGCTGCTGGTTCATCTTTAAAAGACTTTGTAATTAAGTCAACTTTATCTGCAACCATAAAAGCTGAGTAAAATCCTAAACCAAAATGACCAATTACACCAGTTTCGTTTTTATCGTCTTTATATTTTTCTAAAAATTCTTCAGCTCCAGAAAATGCAATTTGGTTGATGTATTTTTCAACTTCATCTGCAGTCATTCCTAGTCCTTGATCTTTAATTGTTAGGGTTTTAGCTTCTTTATTTATGCTTATTTCAATCTTAGCATCACCTAATTCTGTTTTGGCTTCGCCTATAGAAATTAAGTGCTTTAATTTTGTAGTTGCGTCTGTTCCGTTAGAAATTAGTTCACGTAAAAAGATTTCGTGATCAGAATACAAGAATTTTTTAATCAGTGGAAAAATATTTTCTACTGATACATTGATATTTCCTTTTGCCATTTTATGTATATTTTGTTTGACTTTATTATTTATGAATTAACCTTAGTCAAAAAAAATACCAAACATTTTATTATGACAAGATGACATAAATTATTTTTACAACTGATTTTTCGCTATTTTTATCATCTAGCAATGTAGTTCTTGTTTTATGATAGATTTGGAGTATGATTATGTAATTGTAGGAAGTGGTTTTGGAGGTTCTGTGAGTGCGCTGCGTTTATCTGAAAAAGGGTATAAAGTTTTAGTCATCGAAAAAGGAAAATGGTTTGGAGCAGAAGATTTTCCAAAAACAAATTGGAATTTAAAAAAATGGATGTGGTTTCCTAAATTTGGTTTGCACGGTATTTTTAAAATGACATTTTTAAATCATGTTACTGTGCTCTCTGGAGTTGGAGTTGGTGGTGGTTCTCTAACATATGCAAACACTTTACCAATTCCTAAAGAAGATTTTTTTAAAACAGGTAGTTGGGCAAGTTTAAATTCTTGGCAAGAAATATTAAATCCTTTTTATAAAACAGCTTATAAAATGTTAGGTGCTGCAGTTAATCCAAAGTTGCATGACGCCGATATATTGATAAAAGAGATTGCAAAAGACTTGGGGAAAGAAAATGATTTTGAAGCCGCAAAAGTAGCGGTGTTTTTTGGGGAACCAGGCAAAACTGCTAAAGACCCTTATTTTAATGGAAAAGGCCCCGATAGAAAAGGATGCACACATTGTGGTGCATGTATGACTGGTTGTAGATATAATGCTAAAAATACATTAGATAAAAACTACTTGTATTTAGCACAAAAGTTAGGTGCTAAAATAATTGCAGAAAAAGAAGTTTTTAATGTTGAAGCTATAGATAGTAGTGATACTTCGAAAGGATACCATGTAAGTTATAAATCGAGTATTGGTAGAAAAAAGAAAGAAAGTGTTACTGCAAAAGGGATTATTTTTTCGGGAGGAGTTATGGGCACGATTCCTTTATTATTGAAGTTAAAAGAAACTTCCTTACCCAATTTATCAAACTTTGTTGGTAAAGATATTAGAACAAATAATGAATCTTTATTATCTATCACATCTGCAAAAGATGAGGATAAAGATTACTCCAAAGGAATCGCAATTGGTTCTATTTTACATACAGATAAGAATACTCATATAGAACCCGTTAGATATGCAAAAGGATCTGGTTTTTTTAAACTGATGACCATACCAACGGTGAAAGGGAAATACGGAATATTTAGAATTTTAGGAGTTTTAGGAGTTTTAATAACCAAACCTTTTTATATTTTAAAAACGTTTTTTACTAGTAAATACGCACAGAAAACTGCCGTTCTACTCTTTATGCAGACCCTAGATAGCACTCTGGAAATAAAAAGAGGTAGGTTTACAAAAATGAAAACAATTGCGAAGAATGGAGAAAAACCAAATGCTTTTATTCCTGAGGCAATTACTTTCGGGAAAAAAGTTGGAGAAAAAATAAAGGGAATTCCTTATTCAAGTTTTACAGATGTTCTATTAGGAACAACAACAACAGCTCATATTTTAGGAGGTTCTGTTATGGGGCATGACATTGAATCTGGCGTAATAGATAAAGATTGTAATGTTTTTGGTTACAAAAACATGATGATTTGTGATGGTTCTATGATATCTGCAAATCCAGGAGTAAATCCTTCATTATCTATCACAGCAATATCGGAATATGCAATGAGTAAAATTCCTCATAAAGAATTAAATACCTCTTAACATTTCTGTTTTATGTTTATGATTTGCTACCACAATTAGCCATTTTGTAAACATGCAAATTTATCCCTATTTTAGCTTAATATAAATAAGAATTAAATAAAAACATCAACATATGTACAATTCTAAAATAACTGGCCTTGGTTATTATGTTCCAGATAATGTGGTTACCAACGATGATTTAAAGGAATTTATGGAAACATCGGACGAATGGATCCAAGAAAGAACCGGAATTAAAGAAAGACGTTGGATTGATCCTAAATCTGGAGATACCACAGCAGTTATGGGCGCAAAAGCATCTAGAATTGCTATCGAAAGAGCTGGCCTAACTAAAGATGATATCGATTTTATTGTGTTTGCAACTTTAAGTCCTGATATGTATTTTCCTGGAGGCGGTGTGCAAGTGCAAGATATGTTAGATATGCCCACTATAGGTGCTTTAGATGTGCGTAACCAATGTTCTGGTTTTATTTATGCCTTGTCTGTGGCAGACCAGTTTATAAAAACAGGAATGTATAAAAATATTTTGGTAATTGGTTCTGAAAATCATTCTGGAGGTTTGGAAAAATCGACAAGAGGTAGAGGTGTTACTGTTATTTTTGGTGATGGAGCAGGAGCTGCAGTTTTATCTAGATGTGAAGAAAAAGGAAAAGGAATTTTATCTTCTCATTTACATTTTGAAGGAAAACATGCCAAAGAGCTCGTATTAGAGGGACCGTCAACACAACGATGGGTGCCTGAAATTATAGAAAATAACGATCCTGATGATGTTTCTTATTATCCTTATATGAATGGACAGTTTGTTTTTAAACATGCTGTTACACGCTTTTCTGAAGCAATTGTAGAAGGTTTAGCTGCGAATAATTTAGGGAAAGAAGATATAGATATGTTAATTCCTCATCAAGCGAATTTACGTATTGCGCAATTCATTCAAAAGAAATTTAGCTTAACAGATGATAAGGTGCATAATAATATTATGAAATATGGTAATACAACGGCTGCATCGGTAATTATTGCTTTAACCGAGGCCTGGGAACAAGGCAAAATTAAAGAAAATGATTTGGTACTTTTAGCTGCTTTTGGAAGTGGATTTACCTGGGGTTCTGTAGTGATTCGTTGGTAATTTTCGAAATAATACAATCTAAAAAAAGTATCCATAAATTAGGGGTCTTTCAAACGGTTTTTTTTCGGGGGGACCTTACAAAAAGAGTTTAAATTATAGTTTAAGAACAGATATAAACACTTAATTTTAACTTTTAGTCCCTAGAGAATTTGTGAAGGTAAAGTTGTATAATAAATTTAAAATATTGTTAAATTGTAAGCAAGATCAATTTTTTTGTTTAAAATTTCATTAGTTTAGCTAAACAAAAATATTAAACATGAAGTCAAATACTTACAAGCTTTTCCTATTTTTTGTACTATTCACAATGTGTTTAAATGCGCAAAAATTCAGTGGAAATGCAACTTATATTTCGAAATCAAAAATGGAACTTGGTAATTGGGGAGCGAAATTAAGTGAAGCTCGGAAAAAACAAGTTGCAGCTCGTCTTAAAAATAGATTAGAAAAGACCTATGTGTTAAGTTTTAATAACCAAGAGTCTACTTTTTTAGAAGAAGAAAAAATAGATGCTATTTCTGGTGCCACAGATTCTTGGGGAGGTTATTTCTCAAGGGGAGACCATTATAAAAATATAAAAGAAAATAAAATAGTTCAAAGCCAAGAGTTCTATGGTAAACGGTTTTTGGTAAAAGATGCTTTATATCGTGTAGAATGGAGTATGGGAACCGAAACTAAAAAAATAGGACAGTATACTTGTTATAGAGCAAAAGCTTTTGTACCATCGGCAGAATTAAGTTGGTATAACTTTTCTTGGAGCGATTTAAGACCTAAAACAAATAAAGATTCCGAGGATAAAGAAATAGAGGAAAAACTTACGGTGGTGGAAGCATGGTATACTCCTCAAATACCTGTGAGTCAAGGTCCTGCTGAGTATTGGGGCTTACCGGGTTTAATTTTAGAGGTGAGTGTAGATAATACTACCTTGTTATGCACTGAGATTGTTATAAATCAAGAAGAAAACACTGATATAGAAGCTCCTAGTAAGGGAACAGAAATTACTAAAAGTGACTATACTATGACTGTTCGTGAGAAAATGGTTGAAATGAGAAATAATAGAATGGGAAGAAGAGGTTAATACCCTATTTTTTTAATAACAATTTTTGGTCTGGCTCAATAGCTTCATTCCTCTATTTGTTTTTTATAATACATTAATGAAGTGCTATTTATGGATAAAGAGCTTATTCTTCATTTAATACTTTTAGAGGAAAATAATTGGTCAAGAACCTAGATAGGTTTTAAAGTTTTTATTGGTCTTTAATATTTTTTATTCCGAAACAAAAATTCACAAACAAACAAGTCTTAATATGATGTTGCTATCATCAACATTCTTTAATTTATTTTGAATATATGAAAAATGTGACATTAGTTATTGGGGCATCTACGAATCCTAATAGATATTCTAACATTGCAATTAAAAGATTGGTAGATAAAGAATTACCAACTTTAGCTTTAGGGCTAAGAAAAGGAAAAGTTTTAAATGTTACTATTGAGGATAAAAAGCAAGATTATGATAATATAGGCACAGTTACTTTATATCTCAACCCTAAAAGGCAAGAAGAATACTACGATTATATAATCAATCTAAATCCTAAAAGAGTAATTTTTAATCCTGGAACAGAAAACATGGAGTTTACAAAACTATTGCAAGAAAATAATATTGAAGCTGAAATTGCATGCACTCTGGTTTTGTTATCTACAAATCAATACTAAAAAAGTTGCAAATTGAATTGGTTTAAAAATTTCTACACAAATAAAGTCTAGGTTATCAATTTTAATAACCCTTAAATTTTGAATATTTTTCCTGGCTCAGCTAAGTTGGTGTTTTCAAAAATCTCCTTCGCTTCCTTTTGAAATAAAGAAATGTCTTTATATCTGCCGGAATAATGACCGATAATTAGTTGACCAACTTCAGCATCCTTAGCAATTTGAGCTGCTTGTTTAGAAGTTGCATGTTTTGTTTTTTTTGCTAAATCTTCTCTGTCAGATAAAAAAGTAGCTTCATGATACAATAAATCAACATTTTTAATAATAGGAATGATATCTGGTTTGTATTTAGTATCACTGCAAAAAGCAAAACTTAAGTTTTTATCTCGAGGTAATGTTAATTCAGAGTTTGGTATCATTTCGCCAGAGGATAAAATAACATCTTTACCAGCTTTAATATTTAAGTAATCAGCTTTATCAATTTCTTCATAATTGCTGATGTTTTGCATGTGCAATTTTCTAGGTCTTTCTTTTTCGGTAAATAAATATCCATTCGTGTAGACTCTATGATTTAAAGGGATTGTTCTGACGGAGACTTTATCATCTTCAAAAATAAGCTCGCTTTCTTTAGATGTTAATTCGTGAAAAATTAAAGGATATTGCGCATGAGATTGTGAAATTTTCAACTGTAAAAGAGTCACTTCTTTGATGCCTTTTGGTCCATAAATATGCAATTCTTTTTCTCTACTTAAAATGCCATAAGTAGATAGCAAACCAACTAAGCCAAAAAAGTGGTCTCCATGTAAATGAGAAATAAATATGTGGTTAATTTTAGAAAACCCAACTTTATATTTTCTCATTTGACGCTGAGTACCTTCACCGCAATCAATTAAAAAATGACTGTTATTAATCTCTAAATACTGGGCAGTAGGAAATGCATTTACACGAGGAGTTGCGGAATGACAACCTAGAATTGTTAAGCTTAAACTCATTTAATTACGGAATTTAGAAATAATGATCTCTTTATTTTGCAGGTATATTCCAGTTCTTAAAAAATCCTTGAAAACGGTTACTTTCAAAATGTGTTTTACTGCAAAATTCATATTTGAATTGGTAATAAATTTACAAGTGATTTTGGTTGAATTATGAAACAGATTTGAAGCAATCGATATGTTTTCAATTGATTTTCCATTAGAAAAGCTATTTGAGAAAATTGTTAACGTAAAAACAGAAAGTAATTTTCTTATCATTTTTTAGAATCCTAATTCTCTTTCAATTGCTTCCATTTCTATAATATCTTCTGCTTCAACTAATGTAGGTACAATATTAAAATCTTCAGGAAAATCATCAATATTTATATCCTTGTAAACAATGACAAGTGATGTGCTATTTTCCTTTTTTTGTTTTGCAATACTTAGAAATAGTAAAAAATCTTCTTTAGTGATGTTAATCTCATTAGATATTTGAACTATTAAATTTTCTTTGTCAAATTCTTTTTCTTTTTTTAGAAAAGAGGAATAAAATTTTGAAAACGAATTTTCATCCGAATAAATAAGTTTGTAGTTTTCTTTTTTTTCTATGAGCATCGATTTACCTTTTAATTTGCTGGGCCAACAAATAAATAACAGCCATTCTTACAGCCACACCATTTTCAACTTGATTTAAAATGATTGATTCATTTGAATCTGCAACATCACTTGTAATTTCAACACCTCTATTTATTGGTCCAGGATGCATGATTACAATTTTTTTGCCAAGGTTATCTAAAATATCTTTATTGATACCAAAAAGTTGCGTGTATTCTCTTGTTGAAGGAAAATATTTAATATCCATTCTTTCATGTTGCACCCTTAAAACATTGGCAACATCACACCATTCTAAAGCTTTTTTAAGATTAGTTTCTACTTCAACACCTAAGCTAGAAATATGTTTAGGGATTAATGTTGTTGGGCCACAAACTTTTACTTGTGCTCCCTGCAGTTGCAATGCAAATATGTTTGATAAAGCAACTCTTGAATGCAAGATATCACCTACAATAACAATTTTTTTTCCTTTTACAGAACCTAATCTTTCTCGTATAGAATAAGAATCTAATAAAGCTTGTGTAGGATGCTCGTGCGTGCCATCACCAGCATTTATAATTTTTGCATCTACATGTTTTGATAAAAAAACACCCGCGCCAACATTTCCATGTCTCATAACAACAATATCTACTTTCATAGATAAAATATTGTTAACAGTGTCTATTAAAGTTTCTCCCTTTTTTACTGAAGATTGTCCAGCGGAAAAATTAATTACATCAGCAGAAAGTCTTTTTTCAGCTAGTTCAAAAGAGAGTTTTGTTCTGGTACTGTTTTCGAAAAATAAATTAGCAATTGTTATATCCCTTAAAGAAGGAACCTTTTTTATAGGTCTGTTTATAACTTCTTTAAAATGATCTGCAGTTTTAAAAATAAGATCAATATCATTTGGATTCAGATATTTTATGCCTAATAAATGTTCTACACTTAATTTATCCATTCTATGTTTGCTCTATATAAACTGCGTCTTTTTTGTTATTCTCTTTCCACGAAACTAAAACTCGTTCTTCGTTAATAGCGTCTACCTGTCGACCTCTATAGTCAGGCTGGATAGGTAAATGTCTGCTAAATCGTCTATCAATTAAAACTAATAATTCAATATTTTCTGGTCTTCCATAAGATTGAATTGCGGTTAATGCGGCTCTTATACTTCTTCCGGAAAACAGTACATCATCAATAATTACAACTTTTTGATCCTCAATTAAAAAATCAATTTCAGTTGAAGTTGCAGCCAAAGGTGCATCTCTTCTTCTAAAATCATCTCGGTAAAAAGTAATGTCTAACAAACCTAACTTTAAGTCTTTAATGTTGTAGTGGTTTTTTAATAAATTGGCCAATCTGTGCGCTAAAAAAGAACCCCTAGGCTGCAAACCTATAAATACTGTATTCGAAAAATCATTATGATTTTCAATTAACTGACAAGCTAATCTGTGAAGAATAATTTCAATATCTTTTGAGTTAAGTAAGGTTTTTCGGCTCATAAGAAAACTATCAAATTTAAGTTGATAGTAATTGAAAATCAAAATTAGGGTAAATAAACGTATATGCAAAATTTAAGACTATAAATAAGCAGTTGTTATTTTCTATTTAGCAGTTTTTACGCAAGATTTCTTGTTAATTAAATTGTTAAAAACAAAAAAAGCTTTTTAAAATGTCCTTTAAGAGTTGTAGTATTTTTATCTTATAATTCAAATACTTAAGTTATGTCTTTAACGAAATTTGAATCCATGCTAAAAACCAACAGCGTGTATTTTTTTGACCTAGTTGAGTTTGAGGAGATTATTGTACATTATTTAGATGTTGGCAAACACTCACTAGCAAAAAAAGCAGTGAAGCTTGGACTAGATCAACACCCGCAATCTGTAGATTTAAAATTACTGCAAGTAGAGCTTTATATTTTTGAAAATAAAATAGATAAGGCTTCTGTTTTGCTTAGGAAAATTGAATATTTAGAACCTAATAATGAGGAAGTTTTTATACAGAAAGCTGCCATCAGTTCTAAATCGGGAAATCATAAAGAAGCACTTATGAATTTAGAAAAAGCATTAACTTTTACAGACGATAAAGTCGATGTTTGGTCTTTATTAGGAATGGAATATTTGTATTTAGACAATTTTGAAAATGCACGTGTAAATTTTGCAAAATGTTTAGAAGTAGATTATGAAGATTATTCTGCTCTTTACAACGTTGTGTATTGTTTTGATATGGAAAAAAAACATGAAGCAGCTATTAATTATTTAAATAATTATGTTGATATAAATCCTTATTGTGAAGTTGCTTGGCATCAATTAGGAAGACAATATTTTATATTGGAGCAATTTAAAGAAGCTTTATCTTCTTTCGATTATGCGGTTTTAATTGATGAATCTTTTATTGGTGGCTATTTAGAAAAAGCTAAGACTTTAGAAGAGTTAAAACGTTATAAAGAAGCTATAGATAATTATTTAATTACTTTAGAATTGGATGATCCAACTGCATTTGCCTATGTTAGAATAGGAGAGTGTTATGAAAGATTACAAAAATATGAAGCTGCAATTTCTTATTATAAAAAAGCAGTTCATGAAGACCCTTTGTTAGATAGAGGTTGGATTTTACTTACTAATCTGTATTACAACGAAGGCAATTATCAAAAAGCATCTTATTATATTTCTAAAGCATTAAAAATTGATGAAGGCAATTCTTTATATTGGAGAAGGTATTCAGAAATAAAAGTGAAGCTTCACTTTTTTGAGGAAGCAGTTATAGGTTTTGAAAAATGTCTGGCTTTAAAGGATGATGCCATAGAAATCTATCTAGCATTAACCGATATGCTATCTTTTTTAGGCGATTTTAATGATGCCGTTTTAGTGTTATTCAAAGCTCAGAAAACCCATAAGAACTTTGCAGAAATAGAATATAGATTGGCAGGGTTGTTTTTTGTTTTAGACAAAGAAAACTATGGATTTAGTCATTTAATAGCAGCTTTAAAAATCGACTTTGATTCTAATGTTCTTTTAAAGGAATTATACCCGATAGTTTACGAGAATGAAAAAGTACAAAAACTATTGACGGATTATAAAAAAGCTTTGGAGTAGTGTTTTTTAAAACTATTAGTAGAAAATTAATTCCTGTTAACATTCTTAGTAATTACAAAATTCAGAATATGTAATTCTGTCAATATGAATGAATTTATTTTAATTTTTTTATAAGGTGAAATAACAAGATTCTAATATTTTTTATCGCCATTCAACCAACGATAGTCCAAAACCGATGGTGGATTGATTGTGATTAAAGTCGATCATACTTTCTCCATAACCATGAAATATCTGAGTATGAAATTTAAGATTATCCAATACCTGGATTCCATAATCTAATTGCAAACTGCCTCTATTTCTATCACCAAAACGTAACGAATGACGGGTTATTAAACTCAAGTCATGTTTGCCTTTTCCATAGGCTACTATTATTTCAGCTCTACCCATATAGTTTTGAATACCAGGGTTGTTATCGTTCTCTGCAGTTTCCTTTATGCGCCACCACGGACGAATTATGATGCTTGTGTTTTTAGTTTCCCAAGCAATTTGGGCAATAATTCTGTTCCAACTTCTAGAGGAAGGGTTACTACGACCATTACTCTGATGATTGATACCTATACCAGCAAAAACACTTTTAATACCCCAAAAGGAATAATTAGTAGGTACTATATACATTACTTCCGGTTCGTAATTGGTTTCACGAAAAGGACGAGATAGTTTACTATTGTATAGCTGCCAGCGAGACGTTTGTGTATAACCTACCCATAAGTCACCACTACTACCACGCTTCAAATTAAATAGATTGTTTATAACCTTAATTTTAAAACTAATTTGAAATTTAAGTTCTTTATTATTTAATGGAATTGCAGAACTAACCGTATTAATGGGGTTATCACTAAAAGGTGTTTGATTTATGTTATTGGTGAAATTCCCTAATAAAAAGTATACAGGTTTGTATTGATTGATTTTATATAAGCCATTTTCAGTGCTTATGGAATCCTTTAAATCCCATTGTAAACTTAGCGAAATTTTCTTTTTATCAAATAAGTCCTGAGATAATAAATTATTGCAAAAGATGACTAAAAAAGTAAATTTAAGTAGGATTCTTATTTTCATATTTCTAAAATCGTTTAACAGTAATACTGTTTTGAGATTTAATTTTCAATATATTTAATTTCACAGTTTGTAGTTCTTTAATTTTATACATACGTTTAATGGATTTTCATTAATTATAATTTAGTATTAAACTTGAAACTAATCAAATTAAAAACTCTTTATAATTGAGTTGATGTCTTTCTTTGCTTTTTAGAAAACAAATATATTTTAAATTGCAATAAAAGGACTAAAACTACAAACGATACGCAACATATTAGTAACAACGTATTTATCTCGGATTTAATAGAAGAAACATCTCCTCCATAAAAAGCTATTTTTCTAAAACCACTTAAAAATTGTGTCGATGGTATGTATGTAGCAACATTTGCAATTGCATCTGGGAAAGCAAGTGTGGGCCAAGTAAAACCGCTTAGTATAAAAGCTGGTGTAGAAATTACCATTAATAACTCCGTTGCTTTTAATTGACTAGGAATAGCTATTGAAAATAACATACCAATGCACATAGAAGCCATGGTTAAAGTGGTTGTCAAAAGAAGCATGGGTAGATTATAGATGTCGGCATTAATCCTAAAATAGTCAAACAATAAACTTATAAAAAACCACATTATTGGAATCATTATAATAAATGGTGTAGATTTAAGTGCAATATGATACAAAGAAGATTTACTTTTTTTAACAAGAACACCAAAATGACCATCTTCAAAATCCCTTGCAAATACTAATGCCATTGCCAAAAATATTATTTGCTGCATAATGGCAATAAGCAAGCCTGGCAGCATAAAATTGATATAATTTCCTGAAGAATTATATAGTTTGTTAAAATTGATTTTAAAACTTTCATAGCTTGCTGCAGCTTGGGTTGGATGAAGACCACTTTTTTTGAGTCCTTCTATTTCTATACCTGCATTTAGTGTCATTAAAACTGCTTGAATATTTTTACTGGCTGTATTTGCGTTTAATATATTTGCCATATTTAAATCAACTCTAATTTCTGGATGTCTTTTCTGCAGAATATCTGCTTCAAAATTAGTAGGTAAGGTAATTACAGCATCAAATTGTTTAACCGGCATTTCATCTAAAATATTGCCTGCTGTGTAACGGATATCGCTAACAAGTAATGCTTCATTGTCTTCAAAAGCTTCTATGATTTTATCAGACATCGGGCTGTGATCTTCATCGATAATTACAATAGGCAAGTTTATAACTTTTGCTTGTTTATAGACATAACCAAATAGCACTCCGTAAAATATTGGAGCACCAATAAAAATAGCAAGCAAAACACTATTAGAGAATATACGCTTAAACTCTATTCGTAGTAATTTTAAAAAATCTTTCATGCCTATATTATTTAATAAGAATAGTAGCGTTTAGATAAAATTTTTGTTCAGAAATATCTGAAGTTGGAACTACTTTTAGTTCATAAATAGATTCAGACAATTCGTATAATGGCGCAGTGCTTGTAATGTTTGCATATTGTGCTAATTGCTTTATGCTCGCAATTTTTGTAGTAACTTCTTCTTTAGTAAACGGGTTTGTAAGTATGAGTGATTTGCCAACTTCGAAGTCATATACTTTCGATTCAGGCACTGTAAATCTAAAAAAGACACTGTTTTTTTTATATCCATTAAATAAAACGTATCCCGGTGTTAGTAATTCTCCTTCTTGTAAACTAATAGTTTCAATAGACATATCTGCTGGTGCAATTATAAGTTTTTCATTGGCTGCAGTAAGCACCTCTTGTTTGGCTCCCATAGCTCTTTTTAGTTGACCTTTAGCTTGGTCTAATTGCTCAGTTCTTGCACTTTTATGAACCTCATTTCGTTTTGCTTCTAAAGCAGAAACTTGTGCTTTAGCCATTTCACGTTTCATTTTTACTTCATCAAATTGTTGCAAACTAATAAGTGAATCGGCATACATTTTTTGCAATCTATTGTAAGATTTTTGTGCAAATTTTAATTGTGCTTTACTAGCATCTATTTTTCCATTTATTTGATCCATTTGCTCTAGCGTTGCGCCATTAGAAGCCATATTTAGCAAACCTGTCGCTGCAGTTACGGCACCCTCTGCTTGCATCATTTTAGCATTTATTTCTGGAATATCTAATAAAGCCAGGGTATCTCCCTTTTTTACAGATTCTCCTTCTTTTATATATATTTTGGACACACGCCCTGCTAGTTTACCACTTATAGAAATCGTTTCAAATTTTACTTTTCCTCTGTTGTAACTTATTTTTTCGTCATTACCGCATGCACTTATCGTTAGCACTGTAAGACTGATAGTAAATAGGTTTCTAATTAATTTCATTTTTTTATTTCTTTAAGTTGTATTAGTATTTAAGAATTCCCTTAGCATGCAATAAATTAGTAATTGCTCTTCTTTCGTTATAATAGGAATTTTGTAATTTAAAACTGGCTTTTTCTAAATCATTTAAAGCGTCTAAAACATCATTTATGGATGTAAGATTATTTTTATATTGTTTATTAATCATCTCATAAGTGTCACTTGCTAGCTCAATTTCTTTTTTAACTATTTTGGTGTTTTCAAGAGCAGCTTCATAAGATAATTCTGCTTTCATGATACTAAGCGCAATCATCTCATTCGCATTTTCTATTTGAGCTCTATATTTTTTACTTTCAATTTTAGTTTTTATGCTTTTTAATTTTGATTTAAAGCCATCAAAAGCATTCCATTGGATGCCTACCCCAACATACCATTTTGGATCTAATAGTGATAAATCTTCTTCTATAAATTCATAATGCCCTTTTAAAGCAATTTTAGGAATAAAATTACTTTTCTCCATTTTCGCCTTGAAGATTGTCGCTTTTTCGGCTTCTTCTAAAGCTTTAATTTCATTTCGTTTTTCAGGATTCGAAAATTCAGTTGAAAATGATCGAAGTGTTGGATTTACTAAGGATAAACTTTTTCTATTTTCACCAGTAAGTTGATAGAGTACTTCCACTAATAAGGATTTATTATGATTGTATTCTAATTGTTTAGCTGCTAATTGTTGTTTAGCTAATTCAATTTTTTTTCGGTTTAAAGGAATTGCTAAACCGTTTTTTATTGCTTTTTTCACATAATATTCTTGTTCATCTAAGTATTTTTTCGAACTGATTAATACTCGTTTTGAAGCGCAAACGAGGGCCAATTTATCGTACGTCTCTATTATTTTTAAAGCTATTTTATCTTTTTTTGCAATAACAACATAATTCAATGAAGCTTCTTTGTGCTTGCTGGCTTTATAGGCATTAGTAGCTTCAAAACCACTAAATAGAATCCAATCTACATCTACTGAAGATTTTAATATATTTTTGCTTTGTAGGTTAGGGATCTCGGATAAAGGAATGTTGTTTGGAAGAGCATCATTAAACGGAATACCAATAGCTTCTTTTATAAGCAGTTTTTGGGTAGCAATTAATAAATTTTGAGTATCATCATCAAACGTAATATCATTATCTAATCTTGTAAAGCTAGAATTAAAAGTAACTTTAGGAAGGAAAACTACTTTTGCTAATTTTTGATCAACTTTTGCCTGTTTACTATCTAAATTATGGATATTAATAGCATGACTTTTTTCTAAGCCTTTCTGTATAAGCTCTTTTAAAATTGGTTCTAATTGTTGGGCCGAAGAAAAAGATGAAATTCCTATAGCAGCGATTAAGAAGATACTTAATCTTCGATTACTTTTGTTCATTGCAAATATTTTTTAAAATGCAAAGATATTAGTTTCCAATGATTATCATTTGACTTAGATCAAAAAGTGAAACTTAATTTTAGTTAAAAATCGTTTCTTCTAATACGACTAAGTGTTTCTTGCGTCATTCCAAGGTATGACGCAATATGACCTAAAGAGATGCGATGTGCAATATCTGGAAATTCAGAGAGCATATAATTATAGCGTTCTTTGGCGGTATGAAATTGAATAGCATTCAATTTATTCGTAATTTTTATAAATATATCTGTAGATAATAATCTGATAAATTTTTCCATTCTGTGATATTTATCTAAGAGTATTTCCATTTTTTCATAAGATATGCTATAAAGAGTTGCATCTTCTAAAATTTCTAAATAATAAAAACTCGGACTTTGTTTAAAAAAACTTTCAGCACTTGCCATAAATTGACCTTCTCCAAAAAACCATTGTGTAATTTCTTTTCCATCTTTTTTTATATAATAACTTCTGCCCATACCTTTTTCTATAAAATAGAGCTTATTACAAACTTGGCCTTCCTTGCTCAAAAGCTCATTTTTTTTGACACTTTCTTTTTCAAAATGAGGTATTATATCTTTAAGTTCGTCTTCAGAAAAGGGTACTACTGCTATTAGAAATTTTGTAATAATCATAAAATATGAATTAATATATGTGGGCTAGAATAAAATGATGGTTTTTGCATTAAAAAAGTGAAGGTAGCTAAGTTATCCGATAATAAGTTTAGAAGCGAACTAATTTAAAAAGGAGATTTCAATTTTTATTCAAATTTCTACTATCTTCGTTTAAAAAAAACAGAACATACGATGAGTAGAAATCTTAAAGATTATTTTGTAATTGGCTTAAAAGGAATGGCTATGGGAGCAGCAGATGTAGTACCTGGTGTTTCTGGAGGTACAATTGCATTTATTTCTGGCATTTATGAAGAGCTTTTAGGTTCTATTAGTAATGTAAATTTTGACTTACTAAAAATCTTAAAACAGGATGGGTTTAAGGCAGCCTGGAAAGAAGTTAATGGTAATTTTTTACTATCTCTTTTTATAGGCATATTTGTAAGTATTGTTTCTTTAGCTAAAGCAATAAAGTACTTATTAGAAAATGAACCGGTTTTGCTTTGGTCTTTCTTTTTTGGTTTAGTATTAGCTAGTGTTATTTATATTGCCAAACAAATTACAAAATGGAATTCTGTAGCTATTCTGGTACTCATTTTAGGTTCGTTTTTAGCGTATTATATAACGACTTTAAATCCTTTAGTCTCAGAAAATTCTTCAATATTATTTATGTTTATTGCGGGTGCTATTGCAATTTGCGCAATGATTTTACCTGGTATTTCAGGAGCATTTATTTTAGTTCTTTTAGGAGCATATAAACCTGTTCTAGCGGCTGTAAATGATAGAGATTACAAAACAATTGCTGCTGTAGGTTTTGGAGCAATAATAGGGTTGCTTGCTTTTTCTAAAGTCTTGAAATGGCTATTTACCCATTATAAAAATTATACGTTAGCAGTTTTAACAGGGTTTATAATTGGTTCTTTAAATAAAATTTGGCCTTGGAAAGAAACGTTAACTTGGCGCACAAACTCTCATGGAGTAGAAGTGCCATTTAATCAACAGAGTGTTTCGCCTTTTTCTTATGTTGGAGAAGCGGAATTAACAATGGCAATAATTTTAGCAACTATTGGATTTGGGTTAATTTTATTGATGGAAAAATTGGCAGTTAAAAAACAATAAATGCATCGAGAAAGAACTTTTGTGCAGAAATTAAGCCTTTTTTTTAAAGGTTTGGTAATGGGAGCTGCAAATAAAGTTCCCGGAGTTTCTGGTGGAACCGTATCTTTTGTTTTTGGTTTTTATGAAGAATTAATTTATTCCTTTAGAAAGATAAATTTAAAAGCTTTTAAGTTACTTTTTAACGGACGTTTTAAGAGTTTTTACGCATATGTAAATGGTCCATTTTTATTTTTAATAATTGGAGGGAGTATTTTTAGTTACTTTAGTGTTTCTCTAGTTTTGGATTATTTTTTAGAGAATTATGAGCTCTATGTTTGGAGTTGGTTTTTTGGAATGATTATAGGTTCCATTTATTATATTGGTAAAGATTTTGGCACTTGGAATACTAGAAATAGTATCTCATTAATCATCGGTGCTTTGATAGGATTAGGAATTAGTTTTTTAACCCCTGCTCGAGAAAATGATAACCTTTGGTTTGTGTTTATTTGTGGAATTATCGGTGTTTCAGGGATGACACTTCCTGGGCTTTCTGGGTCATTTATCTTAATTTTATTAGGTAATTATGTATTGCTTTTAGTAGACTCGGTAAATGTATTACTAAATGTTTTTTCAAGTCTTCTCTCTGGTAATTTTGAGGTTTTATCAGATCCTATTAAAATAAGATATTTAAAAATTATAGCTGTTTTTACGGGAGGTTCTGCTTTTGGTTTGGTTTCTTTATCACATATTTTAGGGTATGTTTTAAAACGTTGGAATAAAATTGTGAATGCAATTATTATTGGTTTTATAACAGGTTCTTTAGGCATTGTTTGGCCATGGAAACATAAAATATATGTTACAGGTAGTGGAAATTTCTTATTGGATCAAAAAGGAAATAAAATAATTAAAAATTATGAACGATTTATACCCGAATTAAATAGTTTAGATACGCTTTTAGCAATCTTTTTTATCTTTTTTGGTATTGGTTTAATTTTAGCAATAGATTATTATGAAAGAAAAAGAAAGTAGCGTTTTTGGATTGTTAGGGAAAAATATTTCCTATTCATTTTCAAGGGGATTTTTTACAGATAAGTTTAAAGCGTTAAATTTTAAAAAAAATAAATACGTAAATTTTGATATTCAGCAGATAGAAGATTTTCCTTCAATAATTAATAAAGAACAAAATTTAAAAGGGCTTAATGTAACAATTCCTTACAAAGAAGAGGTTATAAAATATTTAGATAAATTAGATACAACTGCCAAAAAAATAGGAGCTGTAAATACCATCAAATTTACGAAAAGAGGAAATTTAAAGGGATACAATTCTGATGTTGTCGGTTTTGAGAACTCCATCAAACCACTCCTGAAAAAACATCATAAAAAAGCATTGATTTTAGGAACAGGAGGAGCCTCTAAAGCCATTGCTTTTGTGTTAAAAAAGAATAACATTAAATATAAATTTGTCTCTAGAAGCCCCGAAGGAAAAAAAGAAATATCCTACGATAGTTTAACACAAGAGGTACTTCAAAAGTATTCAGTAATTATTAATTGTACACCTCTAGGAACTGCACCAAATATAGAAAAATGTCCTAATATTCCTTATCAATATTTAACAGAAAAGCATTTGTTATTTGATTTGATATACAATCCAGAAGTGTCTACTTTTTTATCCAAAGGAAAAGAAAAAGGAGCTGCTATCAAAAACGGATTTGAAATGCTTGAATTACAGGCAGAAGAATCTTGGAGAATTTGGAATAATGCGCGCTAATAGGTCATAAAATTTGTTATAAAGTAAACTTGTAGCTTTTGTAAGTTGTCTGTATCTTTATAGGCAATATAAGTATAGCAGTATAACGACCTTAAACATTGTAGATATGTTAGATAATAATGAAGAAAACGTTGAGAAAAACGAAGTAAATTCTGAAGAAAAAGTAGAAGACTTTATAACTAAAGATGTGGATGGAACAGATAAGCCTTCTGAAGTTGTTGATGAAATTAAGAATCCGATAGTGAAAGATGTAGAAGTTGTAGAAGAAGAGGATGATAAGGAGGAATTACCAACAACCGTAAAAGTAGATGAAATAACAGAAGCTGTTGATGAAATTGAGAAATCTGTAGCAGAAAATGCTGAAAAATCAGCATCTAAAGAAGAAGAAGTTTCGGTTGTAGATTATGCTGCATGTACTTTAGAAGAATTGGTATCAACATTAGAAAAAACGTTATCTGATAATCCTGTTCAGAAAATAAAATCGCAAGTAGACGGCATAAAAAATGCATTCAATTTAAAATTTGGAGCATTATTAGCAGAAAAAAAAGCGGCTTTTCTCGAAGAAGGAGGAAATTCTATAGATTTTCAATTTTCTAGTCCTTTAAAATCAGAATACAACAAGTTATTATCAGAACATAAGAAAAACAGAGATGCTTATTACAATAATATAGAAAAGCAATTAAAGGAAAACTTAGAAAAACGTGTTCAAGTAATTGATAATTTAAAGCACTTAATTGAAGAAGCAGACACTTCTACAATGTATAATAAATTTAAAGTGATTCAGGATACTTGGCGTTCGATTGGTGCTGTGCCAAAAAGTCATTATAATGACACTTGGAAAACCTATCATCATCATGTAGAACGTTTTTATGATTTATTACATTTAAGTAACGATTTTAGAGATTTAGATTTCAAACATAATTTAGAAGAAAAATTAAAGATCATAGCGAAAGCAGAGGCTTTAGGAAATGAGAGTGATATTAATTTCGCTTCTAATGAATTACAAGAGCTGCATAAGTCTTGGAAAGAAGATGTAGGTCCTGTAGCAAAAGAAATGCGTGAAGAAATTTGGAAAAAATTTAGTGCAGCTACTAAAAAAATTCATGACAAAAGACATGATTATTTCAAAGAAATGCGTTCTAAATATCAAGAAATTATTGATGATAAAATAGCGATTATTGCGACAATTGATGCGTATGATACATCTAAAAATAAAACGCACAATGATTGGCAGAAAAGTATTAAAGATATTGAGGAGCTAAGACAGAAATATTTTAATGCTGGTAAATTGCCTTATTCTAAAAGTGAGGAAGTTTGGCAAAAATTTAAAAACGCCACAAAGAAATTTAATGCTGCCAAAAATGTTTTCTATAAGGAAGAAAAAGGTGAACAACAAGAAAATTTAAAAAACAAAATTGCTTTAATAGAATATGCAGAATCGTTAAAAGATACTGACGATTGGGACATGGCAACGAATGCGATGAAAAAGGTACAAGCAGATTGGAAAAATATTGGGCATGTTCCTCGTAAGTTTTCTGATGATATTTGGAAACGTTTTAAAGCAGCTTGTAATCATTATTTTGATAGATACCATCAACAAAAAAATGCGATTAGCAAAGAACAAGAAGGTGTGGTTGTTGCTAAAAAAGAGTTTTTAGAAGCTTTAAAAGAAAGCAAAGAAGTTACAAAAGAAGCAATTTTAGAAGCAGTTTATAACTGGAAAAACTTAGGTAGTTTGCCAAGAAATGTTCGTCATTTGGAAGGTAAATTTAATAAGCAAATAGATAGAATGTTCGATGGTTTATCTTTAGATAAAAATGAAATAGTGATGCTTAAGTTTACAAATGCTGTGGATAGTTTCCTTGCAGATGAAGATTTTAGAAAGTTAGACTCAGAACAAATGTTCGTTAGAAAAAAGATTGATGAAGTTGTTAGAGAAATTCAACAATTAGAAAATAACTTGGGCTTCTTCTCGAATGCAAAAGCAGACAACCCTTTAGTTTTAAATGTTCGAAATAGAGTGAATGAATTTAAAGCGGACTTATTAATTTGGAAGCAAAAATTAAGTTATATTAAAAAGTTAGACTACTAATCCGTTTAATTTAAAACATAAAAAAACTCGAAGCTAAAGCTTCGAGTTTTTTTATGAATTTATAATCTGAGATTAAGAAAATAATTTATCGATTTTTTCTTTTTCTTCAGCAGCTAATGCAGCATCAACTAAGATACGACCACTATGCTCGTCAATAGTTATTTTCTTTCTATTTGCAATTTCTAATTGAACTTGCGGTGGAATAGTGAAATAAGATCCTCCAGAAGCTCCACGTTCTATTGCAACTACTGCTAAACCGTTTTTAACTTTAGTTCTAATTCTTTTATAAGCTGTGTATAAATGAGCGTCTATAGACTCAGAATATTCAGCAGACTTTTTAATTAAAAGTTCCTCTTCTTTTTCTGTTTCTTTTAAGATTGCATCTAATTCAGATTTTTTATGACCTAAATGTTGTTCTTGTCGATCTAACTTCTCTTTAGTAGCATCAATTACTTCATTTTTTTGAGCAATTTTGGCCTTGAATTCAGTAATTCTTTTTTCAGCCAATTGAATTTCTAAATCTTGAAATTCAATTTCTTTAGACAAAGAATCAAACTCTCTGTTATTTCTAACTTTCTGTTGTTGCTCATCATACTTTTTCATTAGAACCTTAGATTCTTCTATGGCTAATTTTTTGTTGTTGATGTCTGTTTCTAAATTTGTAGCATCTTCGTTTAAATTAGAAACTCTCGTATTTAAACCGGCAACTTCATCCTCTAAATCTTCAATTTCTAAAGGGAGCTCTCCTCTTACGTTTCTAATTTCGTCAATTCTAGAGTCAATTAATTGTAAATCATATAATGCTCTTAATTTCTCTTCAACTGAAACTTCTTTCTTTTTTGCCATGTTTATATGTAATAAATAGGATTTGTACTTTTTTCTGATAAAATGACTGCGAAATTACTAATTTTTTTTGTAAGATAATCGACTAAAAGGTTTTTTGTAAACTGTTCGCTTTCATAATGTCCAATATCTGCCAAAAGTATGCTATTTTCTGCTTTAAAAAACTCATGATATTTAAAATCTGCACTTACATAAGCATCTGCTCCAGCTTTTTTAGCATTAGAAATTGCAAAACTCCCGGAACCCCCTAAAACGGCTACTTTTTTTATTTTTTTGTGGATCAAGGCAGAATGTCTAATACAGTCTGTTTTCATGGTTTTTTTTAAATATAATAGAAAATCTTTTTCTTCCATTTCTGATGATAATTCACCAATCATTCCCATGCCAATATTTTGATGTACATTTTCCGTAGTTACAATTTCGTAGGCTACTTCTTCATAAGGATGATTTTCTTTCAAAGTTTTTAAAATAACAGTTTCATTTTTTCTTTCAAAGACAACCGAAATTTTTATTTCTTTTTCTGTATGAAGTTTTCCTTTTTCACCTAAAACAGGATTGGATGCTTCGTTCCCTTTATAAGTGCCTTCTCCTAAAATAGTAAACGAACAATTATCGTAATTACCAATATTTCCTGCACCCGCTAAAAATAGAGAATTTTTTAAAGCATCTGCATTTTTTGCAGGAACGTAAGTTGTGAGCTTTTTTATAATTCCTTTTTTTGGAATTAAGATTTTAGTTTTTTGCAGTCCTAAAACTGCACATATTTTTGCAGAAACGCCATTTTTAGAATTGTCTAAAGCGGTGTGAGTCGCATAAACAGCAATCTCATTTTTAATCGCTTTTAAAACGACTCTTTCTACATAAGAATTACCATTTATTTTTTTTAATCCGCTAAAAATTATAGGATGAAAACTAATAATCAAGTTGCATTTTTTAGCGATTGCTTCCTCTATAGTTTCTTCTAAAGTATCTAAGGTAACTAAAATACCAGAAACTTTTGAGTTATAATTACCGACTAACAAACCAACATTATCAAACTCTTCTGCATAGTTTAAAGGTGCTAATTCTTCAATATAATTTGTGATGTCTTTTATGGTCATTTTAAGATTGTATTGAAAACCAAAGTTAACAATTTTAATGTATTTTTACATTGATGAAATTTGTTAGATTTTTATTGTTTCCTTTTGCAATTTTATATGATTTGATAACCTCAATTCGTAATTTCTTTTTTAATAGTGGTTTTTTGAAGGAAACTTCGTTTCAGACGCCAATAATAGTAGTTGGTAATTTAAGTGTAGGAGGGACCGGGAAAACGCCTCAAATTGAGTATTTAGTAAGGTTGTTAAAAGATGTTTACAATATTTCAGTTTTAAGTAGAGGTTATAAGCGTAAAACAAAAGGTTTTGTGCGTTTAAATGAGAATCATACCGCAAAGGATGTCGGTGATGAACCTTTACAATATTTTAAAAAATTCTCACAAATTACTGTTGCTGTAGATGAGAATAGAGTAGAGGGTGTCAATAATTTAGTACAGCAGATAGCTCCAGAAGTCGTCTTGTTAGATGATGCATATCAGCACAGAAAAATAAAAGGAAGTTTCTATATTCTGCTAACGAAGCACGATGATTTATTTACTGATGATTTTTTATTACCAATGGGGAATTTAAGAGAAAGTAGAGCAGGAGCGAAAAGAGCAGATTTAATTATAGTTACAAAATGTCCTTTTGATTTAAAGGAAGTCGAAAAGAATAAGATTAAAAGAAAGTTACAGCGATATAAAAAGGAGGTTTATTTTACGACAATTTCTTATGCTGATAAAACATCAGGAAGTCAGCAATTATCTTTAGATGATTTAAAAAATATTGAGGTATTACTAATAACTGGAATTGCGAATCCAAATCCATTATTAGAATTTTTAACTAAAAAAGAAATCAAGTTTACACACTTAAAATTTTCAGATCATCATCATTTTTCATCCAGAGAAATAGAAGAAATTCAACAAAAATTTGAGGCGATGAGTGCTGCTAACAAGCTAATTTTAACAACAGAAAAGGATTATACCAGGCTTTCTAGGAAGCTCAAAGAATTGTCTTTTTTAGAAATTAAAACTCGGTTTTTAGATGGAGAAAATAAATTTAATGCAATTATAAAATCCCATATTCAACAAAACCGATGCTAAAAACATCGGTTTTTTCTTTTTTGATTGTTGTTAGAAGTATTCTTTTAAGATTACCGAACACTCTTTCGACACGATAAAGTTTATGAAGTCACAATTTAAGTTTTTATAATTGGTATTATTTTTGATACTTTTGATTAAACAATGTTTATTATGAGGAAATTGGTTTTCGCTTTTATTATTTATCTATTCACAACTCAAGTTTATTTTGCACAGGACAGCCTTTTATCAGTTTCTGAGTATGCAAAGAGTAATGAGGTTAAATTAAATTGGATGCCAACTTATAAAGAAGCATTAAAGAAATCTAAAAGAGAAAAAAAACCAGTTTTAATTTATTTCACGGGTTCAGATTGGTGTGGACCTTGCAAGGTTTTGGATAAGGATTTATTTCATACAGAAAAATTTAAAGCATTAGCTGAAGAAGATTTAATTCTTTTAGAAGTTGATATTCCTAGAAGATTAGATATTATTTCACCAGATAGAATGAAAGAAAATAAAATTATTCAAAAAAAATATAGAGTCAACTCTTTTCCAACATTAATGATCGTTAATCATAGAGGGAAAAAAATTGCAGAGAAAAAAGGTTATATTATGACTGTATACTATTATCAGTTTTTACAATCGGAAATTAATAAATACTAAAGCTATATAATAAAAAAAAACGAAGCAATTACTGCTTCGTTTTTGTTGTATGATATGAAAAATAATTTATTTTTGATTCACGACTCTAAATGTTGTTCTCCTATTTATGGAGTGCTCTGCTTCAGAACAAACAATTCCATCAGAACATTTATTCAATAATCTAGATTCTCCAAAACCTTTGGCATATAACTGCGAAGCATTAATACCTTTAGAGATAATATAATCAGTTACCGCTTTTGCTCTTCTGTCAGATAAATTTTGGTTTTCTCTTTTCGTTCCCCTCATGTCGGTATGAGATTCAATAAAAACAGCAACACCATCGTTTAGGATTGGTAATAACCTAGCGTCAATAATTTGTTTCGCACCTTCATTTAAAGTA
Source organism: Polaribacter sp. Hel1_33_78 (assembly GCF_900106075.1). NCBI lineage: Bacteria > Pseudomonadati > Bacteroidota > Flavobacteriia > Flavobacteriales > Flavobacteriaceae > Polaribacter > Polaribacter sp. Hel1_33_78. The sequence goes on along the minus strand of NZ_LT629794.1, from coordinate 2,501,773 downwards.
GCACTAGAAAAATCCCAATTTATAGGTAATGGAGTGTTGTTTACTAACTTACAATCCACTGCTTTCCATGAGGTCAATCCTCCTTGTTTAACTAATATTTGTTTTGTGATAGATCGATAAACAGCGGGAATTGTTATCTCTTCAGTAAAAGCATCTTTTACCAGTATCGTTTTTTCAATAGATATATATTCAGGTTCAGTTTGAACTATAGAGGTCGAGGGTCTTTTTACCATAACCTTCCTTTTATATGTTTCTCTTATTCCTGGAAGAGGAATTTTTAAGGTCATTGCATCACTCAATAATTTCTCTACGGGCATTGTTTTGAACTCAGCAGGCATAGGTTTATAACACCAGTATCTACAATCATCAGGATCATCAGAATCACAACCTGCCATTTTTTCACTCATTTCCCAACTTGCAGAGGCTGCCCTTGTTTCTACAGTTTCAAAACCTTGATTAAAAATAGCTTTCCGAACTTCTAATCTTGAACCATCTTCTTTTCTGTAATAGGTCACTTCTTGAGTTCCCCAAACAGCAGGAACTATTAGAACTTCTTCACCAGCTTCTTTAGTCAAAACTTTTTCTTGAATAGTTCTGTATTGTGCCGGGTATGTAGTAATTTTTTTGTACTCTGGTGAAACTGCAACATTAATCGTTTCGTTTCTGTAAATGTCTGGAGTTTTACAACGAACGTAACACTTTCCTGGCTCTGGGTTCTCAGGTAAATCTTGCCCAAAAGTAACAGTAGCCATCATTAGAAAAGTGATACTGAATAAGATTTTTTTCATACAATTAAACATTAGGAAGAATACATTTAAAATAAATAAACAATGTGCCAAATGTAATAAAAAACATTTATAAACGATAAGGAAATAACTAGAAATTATAGCTTATTGTAAAACAAACTTTTAATAATTCCGTCCGAAAGACCAATTTTGGGAACATATATTTTTGTCGCTCCACTCCATTTCATTGCAGATAAATAAATTTTTGTAGCAGGTATAATAACATCAGCTCTGTCTGGGTTTAAGCTTAATTCCGATATTCTTTCTTGATAACTCATTTGTTTTAAAAACTGATATTGGGCGTTTAAGTAAATAAAAGAAATTGGCTTCCCTTCAGTTCTGCCAGACATTTTAAAGAGTTTGTTAATGTTACCACCAGAGCCAATTAAGGAAACTTTTTTTAGATTTTTAGTATTCTTTTTAATCCATTTTTCTACATCCTCAAAAATTTCTTTATTTATAGCTTTTTTATTTTTCAGTAAGCGTACTGTTCCCATTTTAAAAGATTTGGAATTAACGATTTTACCTCTAGAAAAAACGGTAAACTCTGTACTTCCACCTCCTACGTCAACATATAAATAAGAATTATCTCCTTCTATTAAATCATTTAAATCTGTAGATGAAATAATAGCGGCTTCTTCTTTTCCCCCTATAATATCAATTTTAATTCCAGTCTCTTTTAAAATTTCATCAGCAACTTCAATACCATTTTTTGCTTCTCTCATTGCGGAAGTAGCACAGGCTTTATATTTTTCTACATTATGAACTTTCATAAGTAATTTAAAAGCTTCCATAGCATCAATCATTCTTTTCGTATTCTCTGCGCTAATTTTACCGCTTACAAAAGCATCTGCACCAAGTCGAATTGGCACGCGTACTAAAGAAGATTTTTTAAATTGAGCTTCTTTTCCTTTTTCAACAATTACGTTAGATACCAGTAATCTTATTGCGTTGGAACCTATATCTATAGCACCATATTTTTTTATTTTCAACAATTTTTTCTATTTATGATTTTTAGGTGATTCAGATAAAATAGTTTTTCCTTTTTTGATATTTTTCCAGTGCTTTTCGTCAAATTGAATTCCGATGACACCACACGTGGGTACATGGGCTATGGGTTTATTACCAAATTTATTTACAAATGTGTTGATACCGTGGTCATGACTAAAAATAATTGCCGTGCTAAAACCATCATCAAGCGCTTTTACCGTTTTTACCAGGTAACCATCACTAAAACTATACAGTTGGCGTCTAATTTTTAAGTTTGATAAGGGATATTCGAAATTCTCACAAAAAATTACAGCCGTGTGTAAAGCTCTATTTGCGCTACTAGTAACAAAAACATCGGGTCTAGAAATTTTGTTTGATAAGATCTTAGACAATAAATGAGCATCTTTAATTCCGCGCTTCTTTAAAGGTCTATCGATATCTTCTATTCCTTTATACTCCCAAGAAGATTTTGCATGACGAACTATATATATCGTTTTCATTAAAATGATTGTTGAAATGTAAATATAAAAATTAAGGCGATAACCGCTCTAATTTCCAAGAAAAATCTTTTTGTAAAGAATACCTTATTCTATCATGCATTCTATTGGGTCTACCTTGCCAAAATTCTATAGAAATCGGACGTACTAAATACCCTCCCCAATGTTTGGGCCTTAAAATTTCTTTTCCTTCAAACTTTTTTTCATAAGATGATAAGTTTTTATCTAGTTCCTCTCTGGATGAAACAACTTTACTTTGGTTAGAGGCCCAGGCTCCTAATTTGCTTCCATCTGGTCTGGATTCAAAGTAACCATCAGATAAATTATCTGGTAATTTTTCGGCTTTTCCCTTTATAATAATTTGCTGTTCTAAACCTGCCCAAAAAAAAGACAAACAAATATGATTGTTATGAGCAATAGCTTCTCCTTTTTCTGAATTATAGTTAGTGTAAAAAATAAAACCTTCCCAAGTATATTTTTTTAACAATACAACTCTGTTTTTAGGAAACCCATCTAAACCAATAGATGCAATGGTCATGGCATTACTTTCATCAACGGCCTCAGAACTATCTGCATTTAAAAACCATGTTTGAAATAATTGTATGGGGTTTTCTGGACAATTGCTTTCTAAGAGTTCTTTTTTTTTGTAAGATTTTCGATAATTACTTAAGTCTTTTAACATTTATTTTATTTAAAAATATATCTAATTCCTATTGAGTTTCTAACCCCGGATGCATTACAATATCAGAAAAATGGTATGTATTTTCTAATAAGAATCCAAAAGATTTTATTTTATTAAAGGATATAATTTCTAATGGAATTGGTAAAAAATAACTTTCGAAAAAGTCAATATTACTAAAATGAAATGGGAGGTTAGAAACTTCTGCACCTATATTTAAATTGTATTCTTCTATGTAAAGGATTTTTTTTAATAGCCATAAAGCTGAATTAAATTCAATTCCTAAATTATCTTGAACACGTTGTTTTGCTTGCAAATTTTCAAAAAGTTTATAAGTTAAATTTATTTCACCTTTAAAATAACCTTTAACTTTAAATTGACTTAACATTGCTGTTGAGGATAAAATGATAAATAAAAAGATATTTGTCTTCATTCTATATTTTATGTGAAACAAATATAATTTATTAAAAAGAATTCTTCAACTTTTTGAATTTTCATTTTTTGCAAAAAAAAAGAGCTGAATTAACAGCTCTTCTCCTTCAAAACAATTGAATACATAAGCTGCTTTTCCCCACAAAATGCAGCTTAATTTTTTGAATAAATACAATTGATATTATTTTATACTATCTAAAGATAATTTTAGAAACTCCATAATTAACTTTTTTACTATTCACCTTTAAGAATAAAACACCAGGCTTCACTTTTACATTGAAGTCTATTTCATTCTTACCGTTTATTAATTGCACCGGAGCTACATAGATTTCTTTTCCGGTTACATCAAATAAAGAGATAGTTGCTTTGGTGTCCACTTTACTAAATATCATAACATTTACACTTCCTTTAGAAGGATTTGGGTATGCCATAAAGTTATTTTCAAACTTCTCAATTTTATTTACTATCTGGTCTTCAATAGCCGTTTTAGTGAATTTCACGTTAGAAATAAATAAATCTAAGTCTTTAGTATTCGCTTCAACAGGCAAGAAAGTAAATGCTAGAGTGGTTAAGTCATCTGCAGTTATTTTATTCGTTGTACCTGTAGAAGAAAATATATCAAAAGGCACATAGTACGTTTGTTCTTCTTTAGATAAATCGACCATCACTCTGTATTGTTGTTTCCATCGTTCTATGGAAGATTTAATCAATCCTAATTCCATTAAACCAGATCCTTTAGCAGTAAATGATAAGTACTTGTACTCAGAGTAATCAGCAGACAATGTACCAGGTAATAATGATTTGTAAACCGTTAAGTAATCATACTCACTAGTTGCCTTGATCTCAACATTTCTGTTTATTGAATATTCATCATCTTGATATGTTCTATCAAAATCATTCCATACAAAGTAGTTTAGTATCTCTGTATAATCCGAATCATAATCTAAGCCCCAGTTACCATCCGCATGATAAAATGCATCTTCTACTTCATCCTCTACTGTTACAAGACCATTATACTCATATCCATCAGCAATGTCTAATCTTAACGATTGCTGTATTTCAGTATCTAAAGAATTGTATCTGTGTTTGTTATTATTTGCAGTTTCAGAATATAACTCTACCATAGAAACTTCAGCAGTATTTCCAACTTCAGTACTTCTTAAATTCACCACTAATTCCCCTTTTTCTCTGTAAATTTTAGAAGCATAGGTTTCTGGAAATTTCTGAATTTCTGTTTGTTGTACAGGAATATAAGATTTCAAGTTATCTAAAATATCTTGTACTAATTTTTGAGTATCCGCTGGCTTTGTAGACCATACTTGGAAGTTATAGACATCGTTAAACTTGATATAGTTATTTACATACCAGTTTGTCTGAATTGTATACTTATCATCATTGTTGTTCTTAGAAACCGCAAATGAGATCGCATACTCTACAACACCGTTTCTTTGCTTAATTCCTTGCATCAAGAAATTATAACCTTCTAATCGAACCTTTTGCACATTCAATATTTCAGCACCTCTTAAACGATCACAAGATGCTTTGGTGTGATTGTAAATCTTATCTGAAGTTTTAATTCCTAATACAACTCCTTTTGTTTCTCCATTTATAGAGAAATCTACAGATAATACTTCATCAGCAATGGTATAATCTAAAATATCAGTTGGTGAAGTTACATTGGCTACATTTCCAGCTACTAATTCGGTAGGGAACATGTCTAATAAAGTTTGTCCTTTTCCTTGATAAGGCTGTATGGATTTTAACTTCACTTTATTGTACAAGTTCTCACTTGATTTCACAAATTCAGTTGGCATAGAATTCTTCTTTCTACCTACGTAAATCTTAGAAATTGCATCTCCTAAAGATTCTGACTCAACTCCACCGTTATTACCTGTTCCCGTGTTTCCTGAAGAAACTCCATAAGCAAAATCTTGATCTAGATTGTTTTGACCTAAAGGTAAATTAATCGCGCTGTTATTTGGAGTACCTACACTATCAAAATCATATGTTTGTATCAAGTCTGAAGGTGTTTTACCCACTGGAATTCCAGAAGTTACTGCGCTTACATCTACACTTATTATGTAATGTCCTGGTGGTAAATTGTTAAATAAATAGTTTCCATTTACATCGGTTGTCGCTGTTGTATCATCGCTAGGATCTCCTGGTGTACCTGGGTCTAAAGTAACAGTTGCACCTCCTAATCCATCTTCATTTGCATCTTTTATAGCATCTCCATCAGTATCAAACCAAACTGTATCTCCAATACTTCCTAAACCTGTTGTTACTGTAAAAGTAACATCTGAAGTGGTAGCAGCACAATCGCCATCAGCAGCAATTGTATATCGAATCGTTACCGTTGTATCTGTATTGATATCTGCAGGAGTGTAGGTAGTTCCTGTAATAGATCCGCCTCCAGAAACGATTGACCAAGTTCCTCCAGCAGGAGTACCAGTTAATGTTTTCGTTTGTCCTTCAGTAATATCAGCAGTTGAAGTCGTATTGTTAGCAACTACATCACAGACAGGAGTTACATCAAAAGTAACATCATCAGTTGTTGCAGCACAGTCTCCATCGGCAGCAATTGTATATCGAATCGTTACCGTTGTATCTGTATTGATATCTGCAGGAGTGTAGGTAGTTCCTGTAATAGATCCGCCTCCAGAAACGATTGACCAAGTTCCTCCAGCAGGACTACCAGTTAATGTTTTGGTTTGTCCTTCAGTAATAGCAGCAGTTGAAGTCGTATTGTTTGCAACTACATCACAGACAGGAGTTACATCAAAAGTAACATCTGAAGTTGTTGCAGCACAATCACCATCAGCAGCAATTGTATATCGAATCGTTACCGTTGTATCTGTATTGATATCTGCAGGAGTGTAGGTAGTTCCTGTAATAGATCCGCCTCCAGAAACGATTGACCAAGTTCCTCCAGCAGGAGTACCAGTTAATGTTTTCGTTTGTCCTTCAGTAATAGCAGCAGTTGAAGTCGTATTGTTTGCAACTACATCACAGACAGGAGTTACATCAAAAGTAACATCATCAGTTGTTGCAGCACAATCACCATCTGCAGCAATTGTATATCGAATCGTTACCGTTGTATCTGTATTGATATCTGCAGGAGTGTAGGTAGTTCCTGTAATAGATCCGCCTCCAGAAACGATTGACCAAGTTCCTCCAGCAGGAGTACCAGTTAATGTTTTCGTTTGTCCTTCAGTAATAGCAGCAGTTGAAGTCGTATTGTTTGCAACTACATCACAGACAGGAGTTACATCAAAAGTAACATCATCAGTTGTTGCAGCACAATCGCCATCAGCAGCAATTGTATATCGAATCGTTACCGTTGTATCAGTATTGATATCATCAGGCGTATACGTTGATCCAGTAATAGACCCACTTCCAGAAACGATTGACCAAGTTCCTCCAGCAGGAGTACCAGTTAATGTTTTGGTTTGTCCTTCAGTAATAGCAGCAGTTGAAGTCGTATTGTTTGCAACTACATCACAGACAGGAGTTACATCAAAAGTAACATCTGAAGTTGTTGCAGCACAATCACCATCAGCAGCAATTGTATATCGAATCGTTACCGTTGTATCTGTATTGATATCTGCAGGAGTGTAGGTAGTTCCTGTAATAGATCCGCCTCCAGAAACGATTGACCAAGTTCCTCCAGCAGGAGTTGCTATCAATGTTTTCGTTTGTCCTTCAGTAATATCAGCAGTTGAAGTCGTATTGTTAGCAACTACATCACAGACAGGTGTTACATCAAAAGTAACATCATCTGTTGTTGCAGCACAATCTCCATCAACAGCAATTGTATAACGAATCGTTACCGTTGTATCTGTATTGATATCTGCAGGAGTGTAGGTAGTTCCTGTAATAGATCCGCCTCCAGAAACGATTGACCAAGTTCCTCCAGCAGGAGTTGCTATCAATGTTTTCGTTTGTCCTTCAGTAATAGCAGCAGTTGAAGTCGTATTGTTTGCAACTACATCACAGACAGGAGTTACATCAAAAGTAACATCATCAGTTGTTGCAGCACAATCGCCATCAGCAGCAATTGTATATCGAATCGTTACCGTTGTATCTGTATTGATATCTGCAGGAGTGTAGGTAGTTCCTGTAATAGATCCGCCTCCAGAAACGATTGACCAAGTTCCTCCAGCAGGAGTTGCTATCAATGTTTTCGTTTGTCCTTCAGTAATAGCAGCAGTTGAAGTCGTATTGTTAGCAACTACATCACAGACAGGAGTTACATCAAAAGTAACATCATCAGTTGTTGCAGCACAATCACCATCAGCAGCAATTGTATATCTAATTACGATTGTTGTATCAGTATTGATATCATCAGGCGTATACGTTGATCCAGTAATAGATCCGCCTCCAGAAACGATTGACCAAGTTCCTCCAGCAGGAGTTGCTATCAATGTTTTCGTTTGTCCTTCAGTAATATCAGCAGTTGAAGTCGTATTGTTTGCAACTACATCACAGACAGGAGTTACATCAAAAGTAACATCATCAGTTGTTGCAGCACAATCACCATCAGCAGCAATCGTATATCTAATAGTCACCGTTGTATCTGTATTGATATCAGCAGGAGTATATGTTGTTCCAGTAATAAATCCGCCTCCAGAAACGATTGACCAAGTTCCTCCAGCAGGAGTACCAGTTAATGTTTTCGTTTGTCCTTCAGTAATATCAGCAGTTGAAGTCGTATTGTTTGCAACTACATCACAGACAGGAGTTACATCAAAAGTAACATCTGAAGTTGTTGCAGCACAATCACCATCTGCAGCAATTGTATATCGAATCGTTACCGTTGTATCTGTATTGATATCTGCAGGAGTGTAGGTAGTTCCTGTAATAGATCCGCCTCCAGAAACGATTGACCAAGTTCCTCCAGCAGGAGTTGCTATCAATGTTTTCGTTTGTCCTTCAGTAATAGCAGCAGTTGAAGTCGTATTGTTTGCAACTACATCACAGACAGGAGTTACATCAAAAGTAACATCATCAGTTGTTGCAGCACAATCGCCATCAGCAGCAATTGTATATCGAATCGTTACCGTTGTATCTGTATTGATATCTGCAGGAGTGTAGGTAGTTCCTGTAATAGATCCGCCTCCAGAAACGATTGACCAAGTTCCTCCAGCAGGAGTTGCTATCAATGTTTTCGTTTGTCCTTCAGTAATAGCAGCAGTTGAAGTCGTATTGTTAGCAACTACATCACAGACAGGAGTTACATCAAAAGTAACATCATCAGTTGTTGCAGCACAATCACCATCAGCAGCAATTGTATATCTAATTACGATTGTTGTATCAGTATTGATATCATCAGGCGTATACGTTGATCCAGTAATAGATCCGCCTCCAGAAACGATTGACCAAGTTCCTCCAGCAGGAGTTGCTATCAATGTTTTCGTTTGTCCTTCAGTAATATCAGCAGTTGAAGTCGTATTGTTTGCAACTACATCACAGACAGGAGTTACATCAAAAGTAACATCATCAGTTGTTGCAGCACAATCACCATCAGCAGCAATCGTATATCTAATAGTCACCGTTGTATCTGTATTGATATCAGCAGGAGTATATGTTGTTCCAGTAATAAATCCGCCTCCAGAAACGATTGACCAAGTTCCTCCAGCAGGAGTACCAGTTAATGTTTTCGTTTGTCCTTCAGTAATATCAGCAGTTGAAGTCGTATTGTTTGCAACTACATCACAGACAGGAGTTACATCAAAAGTAACATCTGAAGTTGTTGCAGCACAGTCTCCATCAGCAGCAATTGTATATCTAATTACGATTGTTGTATCAGTATTGATATCTGCAGGAGTGTAGGTAGTTCCTGTAATAGATCCGCCTCCAGAAACGATTGACCAAGTTCCTCCAGCAGGAGTACCAGTTAATGTTTTCGTTTGTCCTTCAGTAATATCAGCAGTTGAAGTAGTATTGTTAGCAACTACATCACAGACAGGAGTTACATCAAAAGTAACATCATCAGTTGTTGCAGCACAATCACCATCAGCAGCAATTGTATATCTAATTACGATTGTTGTATCAGTATTGATATCATCAGGCGTATACGTTGATCCAGTAATAGATCCGCCTCCAGAAACGATTGACCAAGTTCCTCCAGCAGGAGTACCCGTTAATGTTTTCGTTTCTCCTTCAGTAATAGCAGCAGTTGAAGTCGTATTGTTTGCAACTACATCACAGACAGGAGTTACATCAAAAGTAACATCATCAGTTGTTGCAGCACAATCACCATCAGCAGCAATTGTATATCTAATTACGATTGTTGTATCAGTATTGATATCATCAGGCGTATACGTTGATCCAGTAATAGATCCGCCTCCAGAAACGATTGACCAAGTTCCTCCAGCAGGAGTTGCTATCAATGTTTTCGTTTGTCCTTCAGTAATATCAGCAGTTGAAGTCGTATTGTTTGCAACTACATCACAGACAGGAGTTACATCAAAAGTAACATCATCAGTTGTTGCAGCACAATCACCATCAGCAGCAATCGTATATCTAATAGTCACCGTTGTATCTGTATTGATATCAGCAGGAGTATATGTTGTTCCAGTAATAAATCCGCCTCCAGAAACGATTGACCAAGTTCCTCCAGCAGGAGTACCCGTTAATGTTTTCGTTTGTCCTTCAGTAATATCAGCAGTTGAAGTCGTATTGTTAGCAACTACATCACAGACAGGTGTTACATCAAAAGTAACATCATCTGTTGTTGCAGCACAATCTCCATCAACAGCAATTGTATAACGAATTACGATTGTTGTATCAGTATTGATATCTGCAGGCGTATATGTTGTTCCTGTAATAGATCCGCCTCCAGAAACGATTGACCAAGTTCCTCCAGCAGGAGTACCCGTTAATGTTTTCGTTTGTCCTTCAGTAATAGCAGCAATTGAAGTCGTATTGTTAGCAACTACATCACAGACAGGTGTTACATCAAAAGTAACATCATCTGTTGTTGCAGCACAATCTCCATCAACAGCAATTGTATAACGAATTACGATTGTTGTATCAGTATTGATATCTGCAGGCGTATATGTTGTTCCTGTAATAGATCCGCCTCCAGAAACGATTGACCAAGTTCCTCCCGATGGATTTCCTGATAAAGTTTTGGTTTCACTTTCAGTGATTGAAGCGTTTGATGTTGTGTTATCTGCACTTGAGCATACAGTTAATATTGCATTTTTAATTTCTATTAAACAGCTATTATTAGCATGTGTCAATTTTACAAAATATTGTTTACCATTTAAACCAGTACTATTGCTAATATTTAAATCTGCTGTATTTGTACCTGTATATATTCCAATATCAGTTAGGGTAATGCCACTATTGTCTGGGTCTCCCAAATACCATTGATAGTTTATTCCATTATTTGCATTTCCAGGTGTTCCATAAATAGGTGCTCCATTATTGTAAGAAGTTGCTTGTTCGGCAGATGCTGAAACACTAAATGTAACTGGTTGACCTTCGTCAATATTTTGATTAGAAAGATTAGAAGTAAAATTAGCTTGGTGTGCAGCATATTCATTTCCCGAAACTCCATTATAGCCTCCCGAACTTCCGATAACTTTACCGTCTGCATCAAAACCTGAACCATCTAATATCCCATCGTTATTAGCATCTATTCCTCCTGATTCAACTACATCTTTACATCCATCGCCATCACTGTCTAAGTCTATATTGTCTGTCAATCCATCATTATCCGTGTCTTGTGAACATGTAAACAACCCATCATTAGTTAAGAATGAAATATTTTCGAAAGGCTTGTTTGAATTCCCATTACTAGATATATATACCCTGTAGTTTCCTGTGGATAAACCACTTTTTGTCTTTACAATACTATTATTTCTATATAAAGTTAAGTTACCTAATTCATCGATAACGATACGATGTTCGATGCCATTCATATTATTTACATTATTTGTAAGTGAATTGACATCTTTTGTATAAGAAATTTTTGAATTCAAATAAAAACCATAACTATTTGGAACTGTCCAATTACCATTTGAAGAACTATTCTCATATGCAAGTCCAATCATAGTATAATTTGAGGTAACCGAAAAAGTAAAGCTTAACTCTAGAGGTAGTGAAAAAGTTTGGTCTGATAATACAGATTTCCAACTACTAGTACTTGTACCTTTCAAGGTATTACTATCCAATGCCTCAACACTCATCTGACTATCGCCTGTCCAAGTTAGGTTGGTAACATCATAGGAAATAGCTTCACATCCTTCTTCTGTATCTAAAATACCATCGTTATCATCATCTAAATCACAAGCATTGTTTATACCATCGCCATCTGGGTCATTTGCTGTTGGTGTACCTACTGTTGCTCCATATGTACATGGATCTATCGCTGTTAATGTTGCTGATTGTATTTCTCTTTCACAAGAGTTATTACTTTGATTTACAACTATATAATATTCATTTCCATCTAGACCAGTTACATCACTTATACTTAAAGTATTTGTGTCTGTACCTGAGTAAACCAGTGTATCTGTAAGTAAACTACCTCCATTATCTGGGTCGCCTAAATACCAGCTGTAGGTAGTTCTATCGTTTCCATTTCCTGGTGTACCATATATTGGACTTCCTGAATTGTAATAAGTTGCCTCATCCGAAGAAGTTGTAATTGTAAATGAAGCTGGAGATCCATTATCAATTGTTGCATCGAAAGGTGGTAAAATTACTGACAACTGAGAAGCAACATATTCTGAGCCATTTGCTCCATCATAGCCTCCAGTACCTCCAGTTACTAATCCGTCTGTATCAAAAGTTGAACCATCTAATATACCATCGTTATTAGCATCGATCCCTCCTGATTCAACTACATCTTTACATCCATCACCATCACTGTCTAAATCTAAACTATTGATAATACCATCACCGTCTGTATCACAAGTTGGTAAACTAGATAATAATATTGAAAATGGTAAATTTTGTTTATTAATTCCAGGACCTTGATATTGTACATTTAAACTAAATGGACCGCCTCCTTGGAAGAAAAGTACTTCAATTGTGTGGTATCCATCAGTTAAATTAATATTACCTTGTCTAGTTTGAGCTCCATGGGAACCATCATTATTTACTACTTCAATACCATCAATAAATAATTTTGACCCATCATCCGATATGGTATAAAAAGTATAATTACCTGTTGTTTCTATATCAATTAAACCTTTGTAACGTATTGACATATTACTTGCATCTCCAGGATCTACATTATTTTGAAGAGTATTAGCATTCCAATAATCTACCGTACCAACTGATAATGCACCAGAAGTTGGAATATTATCTGTTGTACTACCCGCAGGAACACTATCGTAAAATTCATAATTTAATGAGCCATAGACAGCACATTCATTAACATCTAAAATACCATCGTTATCATCATCTAAATCACAGACATTGTTTATACCATCACCGTCTGGGTCATTCGCTGTTGGAGTGCCTACTGTTGCACCATAGGTACATGGATCATTCGCTGTTAAAGTTGCTGAACGAACCTCGCGTATACAGCTATTATTCTCTTGACCTATTACTACATAGTATTCGTTTCCGTCTAAGCCTGATACTTCACTTATCTCTAATGTGCTTGTTTCTGTTCCTGAATATACTGCTGTATCGGATAATGAACTACCTCCACTATCTGGGTCTCCTAAATACCACTGATACGTTATTCTATCATTTCCATTGCCTGGTGTACCGTATGTTGGACTTCCTGAACTGTACGATGTAGCTTCTTCTGAACTTACTACTGCTGTGAATGAAGCTGGTGATCCATTAAATCCGGTTACATCGCTTGGTCCTGAAGTTACTGTGAGTTGTGATGCTATGTATTCGTTTCCTGAAACTCCATCATAGCCTCCACTACCTCCAGTTACTAGTCCGTCTGCATCATACCCTGAACCATCAAATATACCATCGTTATTAGCGTCTATTCCTCCTGATTCAACTACATCTTTACATCCATCGCCGTCACTGTCTAAGTCTAAACTGTTATCTACTCCGTCATTGTCAATATCATAAGAAGTTTCTGTGGTTACAATAATGTTTGTTATGCTATAACCGTTATTGCTGTTATCATGAATAGAGCTATCTATGTAATAATCTGATGCTGTTGAAGCTGCTGCACTAGTATAGAATACAACACCATTTTTTGAATAGGTTATTGTAGTGCCTGTTCTCTTTATTGAAAAAACATCGTCTGGTGATGTTATGGAGACATAGTTTCCTTTGTGACCACCATTTTCATATACTTCAACTCGATTATTTGTGTTATTAAAGTAAATGGCATAGTCTATATCTGAATAGCTTGCTGTACTATTATTACCAGAGGCATTTAAACCAATCATAATGTGTCTGGTAGTTATCAAATCTGCTTGCATGCTCATTGAAAAGTCTACACCTGTCGCAACACCTAAATCATTGGAATGAACACTGTTACTGCCCCAGTCTCCTGTTAAAGCTGAAGTTACTGTGATATTATTATTATCTATAGTAACACCATTACCCACTACAAGAGATAGAGTTTTTACTAAGTTAGATTCTTGTGTATCTAAAATACCATCATTATCATCATCTAAATCACAGATATTATTTATACCATCTCCATCTGGGTCATTCGCTGTTGGGGTGCCTACTGTTGCTCCATAAGTACATGGATCATCTACAATTAACGTTGCTGAACGAATCTCACGTATACAAGTATTGTTTTCGTGCGATACGATTACATAATATTCGTTATTATGTAAACCTGTAACATCACTTATACTTAAAGTAGTTGTGTCTGTACCTGAATAAACAGGTGTATCTGAAAGTAAACTACCTCCATTATCTGGGTCTCCTAAATACCAGCTATACGTTAATCCTGTATTTGCATTACCTGGTGTGCCATATGTTGGGCTTCCTGAACTGTATGAAGTGGCTTCATCTGCGCTAGCCTCTATCTCAAAACTTGCAGTTGTGTTGGATACTGCATTTGTTGGTGGTGATGTAATAGACAACTGAGAAGCAACATATTCTGAGCCATTTGCTCCATTATAACCTCCAGTACCTCCGGTTACTAATCCGTCTGCATCAAAACCTGAACCATCTAATATACCATCGTTATTAGCATCGATTCCTCCTGATTCGGTTACATCAAAACACCCATCTCCGTCTGAGTCTGTGTCTAAACTGTTTGGAATACCGTCTCCGTCTAAGTCTGAAGAAGATCTTGTTACCAAAATATTGCTGATGGTGTATCCATTGTTACCATTATCATGCATAGAACTATCTATGTAATAATCTGCAGCACTGCTTGCTGTTAAACTTGTGTAAAATACAGTTCCATTCTTTGAATAGGTAATTGTGGTTCCTACACGCGCTATGGAAAATACATCTGAATCTGCAGTTACTGAAGAATGAGTTCCTTTATTGCTACCGTTTTCAAAAATATATACAGAATTTCCAGCAAAATATAGTGCATAATCAATATCATCATGACTATTAGTACTATTGTTACCTGAGGCATTTAAACCAATCATGATGTGCCTTTGAGAAAATAGTTCAACTTCTAAACTAAGTGTAAAATCTTCATTTGGTGCAATCCCTAAATCATTGGAATGAACGCTTCCTGCACCCCATCCGCCTGAGATGTTGTTTACTGTAAAATTATTAGAGTCTATAGTAATTGCTGAGGCACCTGCTACCGCAGTTAAAGAAGAAACAAGGTTATCTTCTATAGTATCTAAAATACCATCATTATCGTCGTCTAAATCACAAGCATTGTTTATACCATCTCCATCTGGGTCATTCGCTGTTGGTGTGCCTACTGTTGCTCCATAACTACATGGATCATCTACAATTAACGTTGCTGAACGAATCTCACGTATACAAGTATTGTTTTCGTGCGATACGATTACATAGTATTCGTTATTATGTAAACCTGTAACATCGCTTATACTTAAAGTAGTTGTGTCTGTACCTGAATAAACAGGTGTATCTGAAAGTAAACTACCTCCATTATCTGGGTCTCCTAAATACCAGCTATACGTTAATCCTGTATTTGCATTACCTGGTGTGCCATATGTTGGGCTTCCTGAACTATATGAGGTTGCTTCATCTGCGCTAGCCTCTATCTCAAAACTTGCAGTTGTGTTGGATACTGCATTTGTTGGTGGTGATGTAATAGACAACTGAGAAGCAACATATTCTGAGCCATTTGCCCCATCATAACCTCCAGTACCTCCAGTTACTAATCCGTCTGTATCAAAAGTTGAACCATCTAATATACCATCGTTATTAGCATCGATGCCTCCTGACTCGGTTACATCTTTACATCCATCGCCGTCACTGTCTAAATCTAAACTATTGATTAAACCATCTCCATCTAAATCACTTGATGGAGAAGCAGATTTGTATGGATGGTTAACTGGTAAACTACTCGCTAAGCCCCATTTATGTGCTAGGTAACCTTCTAATTTTTCACGTTCTTCATCTGTTGGAATTCTTGGTAAAACTACTACCTCGTAATGGGTAGCAGAGCCCTGTCCATAATTGTTATCATAGCTACCCATATTGTAGCCATTGGTTAGCGTCTTGACCGTATTTCCATTTGGAGTATAACTCCATATATGTGGTGAATCTATAGTACTAAAGCCTGTATTAGAAACAGTTTTAGAAATTCCGTCTACCCATACAGATCCAGGATAGGCATTATTATGAAAACCAGTGTTACCAGATTGCATGATCCCACCAAATCGTGAGTTTGCTCGATGACCAAAAATAGTATGAAAGTTATTCCAGGTTGCATTTTCGGCTTTTAATACAGCGATCACATAGCCTACTGTTTGCGTACCCGTATTTTTTCTCAAAGATT
The DNA here is from genome assembly GCF_900106075.1 of Polaribacter sp. Hel1_33_78. Taxonomy (NCBI): domain Bacteria; kingdom Pseudomonadati; phylum Bacteroidota; class Flavobacteriia; order Flavobacteriales; family Flavobacteriaceae; genus Polaribacter; species Polaribacter sp. Hel1_33_78. Next base: position 2,485,504 of record NZ_LT629794.1, on the reverse strand, counting down.
TGTTTAAGTAAAAATCTACTCCGTCTTTACCAGCTAAATCATTTTGTACATAGCTAGGCTTGTAACTATTGTTTGATTGAACTGCATGATGCCCATTACCTGATTTATCATTCCATTGACTTACTTTTCCTCCACTTTCTGTTATCGTTGAACTATCTGAAGCATCTAACCACACTTCTGGCGATAATGAAGATATAGAAAAATCTTCCTCTGTATCTAAAATACCATCATTATCATCATCTAAATCACAGACATTGTTTATACCATCACCGTCTGGGTCATTCGCTGTTGGAGTACCCAATGTTGCTCCATAGGTACATGGATCATTCGCTGTTAAAGTTGCTGAACGAACCTCGCGTATACAGCTATTATTCTCTTGACCTATTACTACATAGTACTCATTCCCGTCTAAGCCTGATACTTCACTTATCTCTAATGTGCTTGTTTCTGTTCCTGAATATACTGCTGTATCGGATAATGAACTACCTCCGCTATCTGGGTCTCCTAAATACCACTGATACGTTATTCTATCATTTCCATTGCCTGGTGTACCGTATGTTGGACTTCCTGAACTGTACGATGTAGCTTCTTCTGAACTTACTACTGCTGTGAATGAAGCTGGTGATCCATTAAATCCGGTTACATCGCTTGGTCCTGAAGTTACTGTGAGTTGTGATGCTATGTATTCGTTTCCTGTACTTCCATCATAACCTCCGCTACCTCCGGCTACTAATCCGTCTGCATCAAAACCTGAACCATCTAATATCCCATCGTTATTAGCATCTATTCCTCCTGATTCAACTACATCTTTACATCCATCGCCATCACTGTCTAAGTCTAAACTGTTATCTACTCCGTCATTGTCAATATCACTATCACATTGATAAATTATTTGGAAATCATCAACTGTAAAGCTTCCTCTAGAAATAGTGATTTTATAATCCTCTACAGGAACTGTATTTGAATAGAATAAACTTCCATTAAAGTAATACTCCATATTACCCGACTCATCTATTACAAATCGGAAAGTTGAATTTAAAGAATTCGGAGACTTCCAGTCAACATTTGTATTACCATGGCGTGTATAAATTCCATTACCGTTATTTCTTATTTGTACTTTGTAGCCACCATCATTCCAAGTCCCTCCAGTAGTCTCTGTTTTTGATACTGGTAAAAATCCTATCATACCATTGCTTACACTGGTTATTGTACCTGTCATCTCTAATGGTAAAGACCAGGTTTGATCTGAGTAAGCGTTACTCCATATTCCTCCTGTAACTGCTAAATCTTTACCATTTGCAGTAGTCATATTACTTGCTGCTGATCCATGCCAAGTTAAATCTGCTGGTGTTAAAGTACATGAATCTTCTTTTGTATCTAAAATACCATCATTATCATCATCTAAATCACATGCATTGTTTATACCATCTCCATCTGGGTCATTCGCTGTTGGTGTACCTACTGTTGCTCCATAACTACATGGATCATCTACAATTAATGTTGCTGAACGAATCTCACGTATACAAGTATTATTCTCATGCGATACGATTACATAATATTCGTTATTATATAAACCTGTAACATCGCTTATGCTTAAAGTAGTTGTTTCTGTACCTGAATAAATTGCTGTATCTGAAAGTAAACTACCTCCATTATCTGGATCTCCTAAATACCAGCTATATCCTAATCCTGTATTTGCATTACCTGGCGTGCCATATGTTGGACTTCCTGAACTGTATGAAGTGGCTTCATCTGCACTAACTTCTATTTCAAAACTTGCAGTAGTGTTGGATACTGCATCTGTTGGTGGTGATAAAACTGTGACTTGATTTGCAATATATTCATTTCCTGTTAAACCATCATAACCATTTATTCCTCCTACTACTCTACCTTTATTGTCATACCCTGAACCATCTAGTATACCGTCATTATTTGCATCTATTCCTTTCGATTCTGTAACATCCTTACAACCATCGCCATCACTGTCTAAGTCTAAACTATTTAATAGGCCATCATTATCTACATCTGTGCCTGAACAATTTATCATATAAGAATAATATTCTCCGTTTATGTTTGTTGGACCAAAGTTAAGTTGAGAAATAATAATTGTATTATTCCCTGAAGTATTTAAAGAGAAATCAGCAAATTGAGGATCATTATTTTGAATATACATTTCCTCTAACTCTCCGTTATCTGATCTTTTACCAAATAATGATACTTTCCCTAAAGCATTTACTTCTAGTCGTAAAGTAGGGTTTCCTGTATTTCCATTGATACCCCAGACTGTTGGTATACCATTTTGTCCATAAGAAAAATTATCAGATTTGAATTTTACTAAAGACTGATTTGAAGGAGAAGAATAAGACCCTTGATCGAATTGAAGTTGAACTGGTACTAAATCAATACCATTTATGTTTAAGTTAAAACTATTATCTAAACCTTTAATATCGATTATTAAACCTGAATCAGTTGAAGCTGCAACATTATATGTACCAGAGCCATTAAAACTAACTTGAGAACCATTGTTTGTAGTACAAGTGTCTTCTACTGTATCTAAAATACCGTCATTATCATCATCTAAATCACATGAATTATTTATCCCATCTCCGTCTGGGTCATTCGCTGTTGGAGTACCTACTATAGCTCCTATAGTACATGGATCGGTATTCACCTCAACAGTAACTGTAACTGTAGCGGTAGATGTGTCTCCGTTACTATCTGTTATCGTGTAATCAAAAGTATCATCACCATTAAAATTTAAAGCTGGTGTATAATTTACTCTATCATCAGTAGGATCAGTTGGTGTACCTCTATCGTCTACCACTAAGTTCCCTCCTTCATTAGAGTTAGATGAAGGTAATAAGATTGTTCCTGTGTTAGGACCATCTCCTCCAAAATCATCATTATTAAGGACTAAAATATCTACTGGAATATTTTCTGAAGTAGTAGCAATATCATCAACCGCTGTAGGTAAATCATTAACAGGTGATATTGTTATTGTAACCGTTGCTGTAGAGGTATCTCCATTACTATCTGCAATGGTATAATCAAATGTATCTGTACCATTAAAGTTAGCTTTTGGTGTATAATCTATTGAATCATCGGTAGGGTCAGTAGGAGTTCCTGAGTCGTTTACCTCGACTGTACCCCCGTTTGCTGAAATTGCAGAAGGAATTGTTATTGAGCTTGAACTTGGACCATCACCTCCAAAACTATCATTTGAAACAGCGCTAATATTTACTGGTGTATCTTCATTTGTAGATTTTGAGTCATTTGTGGCAACGGGCAAATCATTTACTGCGCTAACAGTAACTGTTACTGTTGCTGTAGAAGTATCTCCATTACTATCTATTATTGTATAATTAAAAGTATCTACTCCATAAAAATTTGGAGCCGGAATATAATCAATAGTATCGTCTGTTGGATCGGTGATTGTTCCCGCATTATTAACTGCAATAATTCCAGCCTGAGCAGATGTTGTTGATGGTATTGTTATAGGACCATTAGAAGGACCATCTCCTCCAAAGGTATCATTATCTAAAACATCTATATTTACCAATGTATCTTCATCGGTAATAGCAACATCATCAAATGCTTCTGGTAAATCATTTACTCCATTAACTGTAATAGTTACTGTAGCAGTAGATGTATCTCCGTTACTATCTGTAATTGTATAATCAAAAGTATCTGTTCCATTGAAGTTAAGCTTTGTGGAATAATCAATTTTATCATCTGTTGGATCGTTAGGTGTGCCTCCTTTATTCACTTGAATCGAAGCCCCTTCAGTTGATGTTGCAGATTGTAGAGAAATTGAACCTACATTTGGGCCATCTCCTCCAAAAGTATCATTATCTAAAACAACGATAATATTTACACCACTATCTTCATCAACTGTATCTGAATCATCTGTAGCTAATGGTAAGTCATTGATTGGACTAATTGTAATGGTAACTGTTGCAGTTGATGTGTCTCCATTTCCATCTGTGATTGTATAATTAAAGTTATCTGAACCACTATAGTTTAGTGGCGGTGTATAATCTATAGTATCATCTGTGGGGTTATTTGGAGTACCTGCTTTATTAACCACAATAGAACCTCCTTGTGAAGATGTTGCCGATGGTATTGTAATTGCACCTGTATTTGGACCGTCTGTTCCAAAGTCATCATTATTGAGAACTGAAATATTTATTGGAATATCTTCATCTGTAGTTTCTGAATCATCAACTGCTAATGGGAGATCATCTATTGTAGTTACAGTAAACGTAACATCATCTGAAGTCGCTGCACAACTTCCGTTTGCTGCAATTGTATATCTAATTTTAACATTAGTATTTGTATTTATATTAGCAGGTGTATACGTTGAACCATTAATCGTTCCGCCACCTGATACAATACTCCAAGAACCTCCAGAAGGAGAGCCCGTTAATGTTTTGGTTTGATTTTCATTAATTGATGCAGTTGCTGTTGTATTATTTGCTGTTGTACAAACTGGTGTTACAGTAAAAGTAACATCATCTGAAGTCGCTGCACAACTTCCGTTTGCTGCAATTGTATATCTAATTTTAACATTAGTATTTGTATTTATATTAGCAGGTGTATACGTTGAACCATTAATAGTTCCGCCACCTGATACAATACTCCAAGAACCTCCAGAAGGAGAGCCCGTTAATGTTTTGGTTTGATTTTCATTAATTGATGCAGTTGCTGTTGTATTATTTGCCGTTATACTACAAACAGGAGTTACCGTAAACGTAACATCATCCGAAGTCGCTGCACAACTTCCGTTTGCTGCAATTGTATATCGAATTTTAACAGTAGTATTGGTATTGATATTAGCAGGAGTATATGTTGAACCATTGATCGTTCCGCCACCTGATACAATACTCCAAGAACCTCCAGAAGGAGAGCCCGTTAATGTTTTGGTTTGATTTTCATTAATTGATGCAGTTGAAGTTGTATTATTTGCCGTTATACTACAAACTGGTGTTACAGTAAAAGTAACATCATCTGAAGTCGCTGCACAACTTCCGTTTGCTGCAATTCTATATCGAATCTTAACAGTAGTATTTGTATTGATATTAGCAGGAGTATATGTTGAACCATTGATCGTTCCGCCACCTGATACAATACTCCAAGAACCTCCAGAAGGAGAGCCCGTTAATGTTTTGGTTTGATTTTCATTAATTGATGCAGTTGCTGTTGTATTATTTGCCGTTATACTACAAACAGGAGTTACTGTAAACGTAACATCATCTGAAGTCGCTGCACAACTTCCGTTTGCTGCAATTCTATATCGAATCTTAACAGTAGTATTGGTATTGATATTAGCAGGTGTATACGTTGAACCATTGATTGTTCCGCCACCTGATACAATACTCCAAGAACCTCCAGAAGGAGAGCCCGTTAATGTTTTGGTTTGATTTTCATTAATTGATGCAGTTGCTGTTGTATTATTTGCTGTTGTACAAACTGGTGTTACAGTAAAAGTAACATCATCTGAAGTCGCTGCACAACTTCCGTTTGCTGCAATTGTATATCTAATTTTAACATTAGTATTTGTATTTATATTAGCAGGTGTATACGTTGAACCATTGATTGTTCCGCCACCTGATACAATACTCCAAGAACCTCCAGAAGGAGAGCCCGTTAATGTTTTGGTTTGATTTTCATTAATTGATGCAGTTGCTGTTGTATTATTTGCTGTTGTACAAACTGGTGTTACAGTAAAAGTAACATCATCTGAAGTCGCTGCACAACTTCCGTTTGCTGCAATTGTATATCTAATTTTAACATTAGTATTTGTATTTATATTAGCAGGTGTATACGTTGAACCATTAATAGTTCCGCCACCTGATACAATACTCCAAGAACCTCCAGAAGGAGAACCCGTTAATGTTTTGGTTTGATTTTCATTAATTGATGCAGTTGCTGTTGTATTATTTGCAGGGTTTGGACATACTACATTAACTGTAATATTTTTTGAGCCAGTGCATCCATTGCTATCTGTTGCTATAACCGTGTATGTTCCTGACATAGCTGTAGTAACAGAATTTGAAAGTAGAATATCTCCACCATTATTTCCGCTACCTGAAAAATTATTTGGACCTGTCCAAGAATATGACGACAAATAATTTGGATTTGTAGAAAGTTGAAGTTTTTGTCCTTGTGTTAGAGTAATCGAACAATTATTTGTAATCCAACCGCCATTATCAACTTTATACTCACACTGCAAACTTAAGCTATTGTTAGTTACTGTTTTGATAACCTCATTAGAGTATTTATACCCAACTGTGCAGCCTGAACTAGTTCTTATTGCTCCTCTTCTGTATGTAGTGGTTTGAGAAATAGAACCCGGATTATACCCTGCATCAGTTGCACCATTAATAGCAATCCAATTACCAGTTGTTTTATATTGCCATTGATATGATATCCAAGAACCTCCACCACCTGAAGCTGAAGTGTTATTTGAAATATTCCCTGGATTATAACTGCTGCATTCAGATTCGTCTCCTGAGATTGAGCCAGGATTTTGAACGTTTTCAGATATCCAATAATATTTACCTTCACTTTCTATCCAAGTAGTTGAACAGGTTCTTTTTGCTTTTCTACGCCAATAATTTTCACCAACTTTCCAACCATAAGGATTTGTTGAAGCATTATAAGGAGAATTTGGTGGATTATAATTTTTATTTGTAGCTCCAGGAATATTATACCATACGTTTGGGGCCCATCTTATCTGCCACTGGTATTCTATAGTGCCTCCTTGCCCACCGGAAGCATCTACCCAATCCATAAGCGGTATATTTAGGTTTTGACTGGCATCTTGGGTGCATAAATTATGCCATTCAAATGTATGACCTGCGTTAGTAAGATCATCACAAGGTGTAAAATCTCCTTCAGTACATGAAACGCCACCCATACCACTTACTAAAGGCATTTCTATCGCCAAAACTTTGAAATGTCCGTTAATAGTATGACCAACATCTAAATTTGTAGAACAAGAGGTGTGATATGAGACGGCAGAGCCCGCTATAGAATACCAAGTATTAGTTTCGAGTCCTTCTTGACCGTGTTTATTTACCATACCCGAACCATCAACTATTAAGGACTGACCATTTGAAACATTGCCCTGAAAATGAACTGCTCCGCCAGAATTTTTAAATCTAAAAACGATCCAGGGGTTTCCACTTCCTATATATTCTAGTTTTAATCTCTTTGGATGCATGTGACCTTGAGGCTGTTCCTTATAACAACAGCCTTGATTGTTATCAGGTTGATAAGTTTTATCCATGGCAATTTCTAGCATACTTTCAGAAAAATTGATAGCATCTACTGCAGGTAAAGCGCTTGTACAATCATCTGCTTCAGGTGCAGGTGCACTTATCGCTGTAAACTGCTTACTTGCAAAAGCACTCTGATTGAATTCAGTATTAAAATTTTCTAGATTTTTCCAGTTAGCTTCATAATTACTGAAAAAGTTTTCTGTAAAAGAATTCTTAACATCTTTTTCTGAGATAGCATTTGCAATTTCATTGGTATTAATTACGTTAGATCCATAATTAAACTGAATAATTGATAATAGCGCTACTGAAAATATAAATAATCTCTTCTTCATATAGATTTTTTTTATTTTTAACTGTTTGCAAACATAGAAAAAAAAACAAACATAAATCACTGTGCAAAAGGAATTTGTGATTTACAAGTGTTGCTTTTTGGTCTATTTCTATTGTTTTTTTCTTAATTTACGTTTATACAAATTTTGACAAATCTACATAAATCAATAATATTAAGCAAAAAATATAGCTTGTTGGTAATTTTATTCGTTGAAACGACTATTTTTGTCGCTTAAGTGCAAAAACAGTCTTTATTTTTAAAACTGATTTTTTTTTACTAATTCCCTGATTTAATGCATCTAAGAAGCAGAAAAGTTTCTGAAACATGATGTCTGACATTAATATGTCCTGCAATACGTTTAATATATTATTTGTTTTACTAGTTATCTTTATTTAGTTGTTCGTCAACAACCCAGAAATAGATTTCATCATCATTTCTATATTGCTTTCTGCTTTTGCCAAATTTAATTAATAGCTTTTTAGCTTTCTCTGTATCAATTTTATTATAAGTAATGAAATCTACTCTCAGTTTGTTTTTATTAATAATGTTTTGTGGTAGTATTAAATTAGAATTGAAATCGATCCTAAGTATTTCTAAAGATTTAATTTCTCCAATTTCTGCAGGAACTTCTGTAATATTATTTCCTTGAATATTTAAGTCTCTAAGATTTTTTAAACCTATAATTGCTTTTGGAATTTCTTTTAGGTGGCAGTTTATAAGGTTTATATATAGTGGTTGATTTAGGTTTGCAAAACAAACTGGAAAATGAATTGCTCCTGTTATATTTAAAAAGTTTAAGGTATTTAATTTATTCAAGGAGCATATAGTATTCGGAATTTTCTCGATTCTACTATTTTTATGAAAATCTCTTGTATTTATTCAAAAAATCTCTTTTTAATGATATTACCTGAAATAATAATGTTCTGGTGTTTATTATTTTATTTTTTAAAGAGAAATAAGCCAAGAAAGGAGTATACACCATTAATGACCAATACAAAAAATTCAAAGTCAAAATTGAAATATTGGATTGTACTATAATTGGTTAAAAAAGTTAACACTGGCGCGATAATACAAATAAAAGGAACTGCTTTGTCTTTTACTTGCAGTTTGGTAAATAAACCGAATGCATAAAGACCTAATAGAGGACCATATGTATAACCAGCAAACGTAAATATTTTAGCGATTACACTTTGATCTGCAATAAAATATTTAAAAACCAAAATAGTCGCGATGAGTACAAATGAAAAAAGGATATGAATCTTCTTTCTTGTTTTTTCTTGCTCTTCCGGATTTTTCTTTTTGTCAATTTCTAGAATATCAATACTAAAAGAGGTTGTTAAAGAAGTTAAAGCAGAATCTGCACTCGAATATGCCGCCGCGATTAAACCTAATAAAAAGAAAATTGCAGTAGCTAAACCTAAGCTTCCTTTTGTGGCAATTATGGGAAATAATTGATCTTTGTGAGCGTCAATTCCGTTTTTCTGAGCATAATCTGTTAATAAAACTCCTAAAGCCAAAAAGAAAAAATTAACAATTACCAAAACAATGGTAAACCAAAACATGTTTTTTTGCGCATCTTTTAGGTTTTTACATGTCAAGTTTTTTTGCATCATATCTTGATCTAAACCTGTCATTACTATTGCAACGAACGCTCCAGCTAAAAAGCGTTTCCAGAAATAATCGCCAGTTTTTACATCGTCAAAAAAGAAGGTTTTAGAAAGTTCGCTTTCAGCAACATAAGAAAAAATATTGGTGATTTGCATTTCCGTAGAAATTGTGTAAATACAAACGCCAACTGCAATTAACATAAATAATGTTTGCAAAGTATCTGTCCAAACAATGGTTTTAATTCCGCCTTTAAATGTGTATAACCAAATTAATAAAATAGTGATAGAAACGGTTACCCAAAAAGGAATTCCGTAGGCATCAAACAACAATAATTGCAACACATTTGCCACTAAAAAAAGTCTAAAAGCGGCACCAATGGTTCTAGAAAGTAAGAAAAAACTTGCTCCCGTTTTGTAAGAGTAATTTCCAAATCGGTCTTGTAAATAAGTGTAAATAGATGTTAAATTTAATCTGTAATAGAGTGGAAGTAGCACTAAGCCAATAACGGCATACCCCAAAATGTATCCCAAAACCATTTGCATATAACTCATGCTTTGAGATTCTACCCAGCCTGGAACAGAGATAAAAGTAACTCCAGAAAGTGAAGCTCCAATCATACCAAAAGCCACTAAATACCAAGGAGAAGAGTTATTTGCTTTAAAAAAAGTTTTGTTGTTTGCAGATTTTCCTGTGAGGTAAGAAATAAAAAGTAAAACAGAAAAATATGCGACGATTAATAGGATAATATGTACTGGTTGCATGAGTTGATTACAAATGATCGATTATGAATTACGAATATATGTTTTTCTAGGCTTCTTTTAGGGTTTCATACTTCATAATTCGTAATTTTGCAATCTATGGAGTTTTCATCAAAAATATTAGAAAATGCAGTAAATGAAGTTTCTCGTTTACCAGGAATTGGAAAACGAACGGCTTTGCGTTTGGTTTTACACTTGTTGAAGCAGCCGAAAGAGAATACAAGCTATTTGTCTGAAGCGCTGTTGCATTTAAGAAATGATGTAAAAAATTGCGAAAAATGCTTTAATATTTCTGATACTATTTTATGCGATATTTGTAACAATCCAAAAAGAAGTCCAGATATTATATGTGTTGTAGAAGATATAAGAGATGTAATGGCAATAGAGAGTACCTCTCAGTTTAATGGATTGTACCATGTTTTAGGGGGTAAAATTTCTCCGATTGAAGGAATTGGTCCTCAAAATTTGCAAATAGAATCTTTGGTGACCAAGGTTGAAGAAGGTGAAGTTAAAGAACTTATATTCGCTTTAAGTTCTACCATGGAAGGAGATACAACCAACTTTTATATTTACAAGCAGATAGAAAAATTTCAGATTAAAACCTCCACAATTGCTCGCGGAATTGCTGTGGGAGATGAGTTAGAATATGCGGATGAAGTTACTTTAGGAAGAAGTATTATAAATAGAATTCCTTTTGAGCAGAGTATTAGAGGTTAGTTTATTTTTCTTTCAAAACTTTTTTTTCTGCTTTTTCCCAACTTTTCTTTTCTCTTATTCTTTTGTAGAGTCTTATTCCTAACATTAGTAGCACTCCAAAAAGAATAATTCCTACAACACCCCAAATCCAATTAATAGCACTTTTTAAAGTTACTAAAAATACAACTGCGAAAAGGATTATAGTCGCAACTTCATTCCAAATCCTTAGTTTAAATGCAGAGTATTTTATAATGTCTTTTTGTAATTGAGCATAAATTTTTTGACAAGAATAATGATAAAAATAGAGCGCCAAAACAAATACCAATTTTACATGCATCCATGGCATTTCTAAGTAATCTGGATTTTGATAAAGTAACCAAAAAGCAAAGAAACTTGCTAAGATTGCAGATGGCCAAGTAATTATGTACCATAAGCGTTTACTCATTAATTTATATTGAGTTTGTAAAATCCCTTTTGCGGGATCTTCTTTTTTTTCTGCTTCTACATGATAAATAAATAATCTTGGAATATAAAATAAACCAGCAAACCAAGTAACTACAAAAATGATGTGTAATGCTTTTACATATAAGAAGTCCATAGTTTTGTTTTAGGTTTTAAACTTTCCACGGATTTTATATAGAAACCGTAAAAGTCTTTTAATTTATCGTTAACTTTTTTGCTTCCAATCATTTATCCAAGAAGCCATTACAGCTACCCAATCATCATTATCATTCATACAAGGTATGTGTTTGTAATCAGTTCCGCCAGCTTCTATAAAGTCTTCTTTTCCTTCCATTGCAATCTCCTCTAAAGTCTCTAAACAATCAGAAACAAAAGCAGGTGTAATCACTGCTAATTTTTTCTTTCCTAATCCTGGAAATTTCTCTAATTCGAAATCGGTATAGGGTTTTAACCAAGGGTCTTTTAATAAACGAGATTGAAAAGAATTACTATACGTACCTTCTTTTAGCCCAAGCTCTTTTACAATACCTTTTGTGGTTTCAAAACATTGATGCCTGTAACATGTGTAATGTGCAACAGAATTGCGCTCACAGCAAGAACCATCTAATTTACAGTGACTTTTTGTAGGGTCAGATTTTTTAATATGACGTTCCGGAATTCCGTGATAAGAAAACAAAACATGATCGTAATCAAAGCCTTTTAAATGATTTGCAATATTATTACTCATCGCTTTTATATAATCTGGTTTGTTGTAAAAAGGGGGTAAGACATCTAGTTTAACTTCCGGATATTTCTCTGCTAGAATCTCTTCTGCTTTCACAACCACCGTTTCAAAAGAAGACATTGCGTAATGAGGATATAAGGGTGCTAAAAAGATTTCTGTAACACCTTTGTCAATTAATTCTTGAATCCCTTTTTCCATAGACATAGATCCATAACGCATAGCTAAAGTGATTGGAATGTCTATTTTTTTAATCAATTTTGTTGTGAATCTTTCAGAGATCACCACTAAAGGCGAGCCTTCTTTCCACCAAATTTTTTTGTAAGCAGCACCCGATTTTTTTGGTCTAATCTTCAAGATAATCCCTTTAATTAGTATCCAGCGCTTCCAATATGGAATATCTATAACACGCTCGTCCATTAAAAATTCACCCAAATACTTTTTTACATCTTTTGTTTCTGTAGAATCTGGTGATCCTAAATTGTTTAGTAAAATTCCTTTCATTTAAAATGAGTTTCAAAGTTTAATCGTTTCAATGTTTTTTTAACTTGAAACTATAATATTTATATTTTGCTTCCTGCAATCTGATTCGTAACTTCGTATAAAGTAATGGCTAAGCTATGTATTACATTCATAGAAGAATTTCTTCCAAACATTGGTATCGCGATTGTATCGTCTATTAATTTTATGTTTTCAATTCCATTTCTTTCACTACCCAAAAGTAATACGATTTTTTCATGATTCGTAAAATTAAAATCTTGAATATTGATACTTTTATCAGTAATTTCTATACCAACAATTGCATTGCCTTCTTCCTTTAATTGGTATATAATTTCGTTAAAATCTGTGTAGGTATCATACTTAATTTGATTGATCGTATTTCTTGCAGTTTTCTTTACAATCCTATTTTCAATTGTTGGAGAACTCTTGTGAAAATAAATTTTCTGTACCCCAAAGCTTTCACAGATTCTGAAACACATTCCAATATTTTCTGGAGTTCTAATAGCATCACAAACAATGGTTATTGGAAACTGTTTCTGATTGTTTTCTATGTTTTCATGTGTTAGTTGTTCCAAATTATTTTAGTTTCAAAAGTTCAAAGTTTTAATCGTGTAGGGTTTCTGTTTTTGTCAACGCATTATTGATTAAAGCTCATTACGTATTTCTTGGGAGTTGTTCCAAATTTCTTTTTAAAGGCGGCAATAAAATGACTAGAAGTACTGTAGCCAATTTTTACACCCACTTCGTTTACATTAAATTGATTACTCTCTAATAATCTTCTTGCGTGCTCCATTTTGTAATCAAACAAAAAACTAAATACGGTATCTCCGTAAATTTGTTTAAAGCCTTCCTTTAGTTTCTTAATGTTTAACCCAATTTCATTCGCTAATTCTTGCAAGCTTGGAGGCTCTGCCATTCTAGAAATAATAATTTCTTTCGCTTTTCTAATTTTTAAAACATTTTGTTCATCTACTAAAAAAGGACAATATTCGCCTTCCGTATTTTCTTCTTGTTGAAAATGGAGACTCAACAATTCGTATACTTTTCCTTTTACATATAAATCTTTAATAGAACTGTTAACACTAGAGTTGATAATTTGTTGTAAAACAATTGAAACTGTTGGCTTTATTTCAGAATCATCATAGTATTTTTTATTACTATTTTCATCACTTAAAAAAGGAATGTAACCAGATTCTTTCGAAAATAAAGAATGAAATTTTTCTATAGAAATTAATAAAGAAACCAATGTTGTTTTTGGTTGAATTTCTAAATTAATGGGTAAAATTCTTTGCGGGTTGTATAAAAGAATTGATCTGTCGTCTAAAACATCAAAAGAATAAGAACCATGGTTAAATAAAAATTTAGATTTTCCTCTTAAGCAAAAATGTATTTGAATAAAAGTGCTATTAATCTCTCTTTCAAAGTTTTGAATAGTTTTACTTTCGTTTTGAAAATGAAGTAAATAAAAACCTTTATCTAAGATAATTTCTTCAAAAGTACTTTCTCCGACATTTTTAAACATAAACAATCTTTTAATTGGAATTCTTTTTATTTATAATCATTCTATATAATAATAATAATAAACCTTTATCACTAGCAAAAGTAGTGCTTTTCGTCATTTTTTTAGTTAAAAATTCTTTAAAAAACATTTAACGTTATAAAAAGTACTTTGAGCGACATTTTTTTTTAATTGAAGTTTTTACTTTTGAGCAACTTTTACGAATAGATGCAAGAGGACAGGCAAGAGTACTTTTATAATATTGGAGTTAGTTACAAAAAAGCGGATGCGAACACGCGTGGAAAATTTTCTTTAACAAAAGAAAATCAAATTGCGTTGTTAAAACTTTCTAAAGAGAAAGGTTTTAAGGGAGTTTTTATTATTTCTACCTGTAATAGAACAGAGATTACTGGCTTTGCAGAGCGTCCTTGTCAATTAATAGAATTGCTATGTACTTTTACAGAGGGTACCATTGAGGAATTTGCAAAATTCTCGAATGTTTATAAAGATCAAGAAGCAATTCATCAGTTGTTTAGAATTGGTACAGGCCTAGAAAGTCAAATCTTAGGAGATTACGAAATTGTTGGTCAATTAAGACAGTCTTTTAGATTGGCAAAATCTCTGAAGACGGTAAATGCATATTCAGAAAGATTGATGAATTCTGTACTTCAAGCAAGTAAAAGAGTGAAGAATGAAACAAAATTAAGCTCAGGAACAACCTCTGTTTCTTATGCAGCTGTTCAATATATCATCAAAAATTTGCCGGATTATAATTCTAAGAATATTTTAGTTTTTGGATTGGGTAAAATGGGGAAGCATACCTGTAAAAATTTAGCAGAATATACTCAGAATAAAACAGTATGTTTAATTAATAGAACTGAAGAAAAAACAACAGCATTTGTAAAAGAACATGCTTCTATTAGAAAATCTGTGATTGAGAATTTATCTGAAGAGATTAAAAAAACAGATGTTTTAATCGTTTCTACAGGTGCAGATAAACCAACAATTACTAAAGAGCATATTGGGCATCATAAAAACTTATTGATTTTAGATTTGTCAATGCCTGAGAATGTGGCAAAAGATGTTACCGATTTTAAGGGTGTTTCAATCGTAAATATTGATGAACTTTCTAAAATTACAGATGAAACACTAGCTGTTCGTCTAAAAGAAGTTCCGTTTGCAGAAGCGATTATAGAAACACACAAAGCAGAATTTAAAGAATGGTTAAATCACAGAAGATTTACACCTGCGATTGCAGCCTTAAAAAAATCATTAGAAAATATTAAAAACGACGAAATTAGTTTTCAGAAGAAAAAAATTGCTGATTTTGATGAAAGTCAAGCAGAAATCTTAACTTCACGTTTTATTCAAAAGATAACCACACAGTTTGTGAAACATTTAAAAGATGAAGAAACATCTGTTTCGCAAAGCCTTCAAGTAATTAATAAGGTTTTTCAGTCTTAATCAAAACTCAATGCAGAAAATAATAAGAATAGGAACTCGCGATAGCGAATTAGCGCTTTGGCAAGCTAATAAAGTACGTGCAGAATTAAAGGAATTGGGTTACGAATCAGTTTTGGTTCCTATTAAGTCTTTGGGAGATATTGTTTTAGATAAACCGCTATATGAACTTGGTGTAACAGGTGTTTTTACAAAGAGTTTAGACATTGCAATGTTGAATAAAGAAATTGACATTGCAGTTCATTCTTTAAAAGATGTTCCTACTGTTTTGCCTGAGGGAATTACACAAGCCGCCGTGCTAAGGCGTGATGATTATTCTGATGTTTTAGTGTTTAAAGGGACAGAAGAGTTTTTTGGACAACCAAACGCTATTATTGCTACCGGAAGCTTGCGAAGAAAAGCGATGTGGTTAAATCGGTATCCAACACACACTGTTGTTGGTTTAAGAGGAAATGTAAATACACGTTTAGAAAAACTAGAACAAAGTGAAACTTGGAATGGGGCTGTTTTTGCCACAGCTGGATTATACCGATTGGGAAAAATACCATCAGAAGCTATTAAGCTTTCTTGGATGATTCCTGCACCAGGACAAGGCGCTATTATGGTAACATGTTTGCAAGAGGATGATTATGTTTTAGATGCATGTGAACAATTAAATCATAGAGAAACAGAAATTTGTACCACTATTGAACGCGAGTTTTTACATTTATTAGAGGGTGGATGTACAGCGCCAATAGGAGCTTTGGCTTATATAGATGGAAAAACAGAAGAAATAAATTTTAAAGGAATTTTATTAAACAAAGATGGTTCTAAAAAAATTACAGTTAATAAAATAGCAAAAGTTGGCAGTCATGAGTATCTGGCTAAAGACTGTGCAGATTATGTAATTAATAGAGGAGGAAAAGAGCTAATGTTAGAAGATGATGTTGCAGATAATATTTGTAATATTTACTCCACTAAAAAGCTTTCTGAACTTCAAAAAGAAACATTATCGCATTCAATAGGTGTAAAAGATAGTGATTTTATTAAAATTCGTTTTAATCGAATTCCTGCTAAAGTGATGAAAAATCAGCATGAAAATGTGCTAATTACAAGTCAGAATGGAGTGGAAGCAATTCTAAATTCTTTTACAAAAGATGAAATAAAATTTAAGAATATTTTTTGTGTTGGCAGAAGAACCAAAAAGCTGATTGAAAACAGAATTGGTAAAGTTACGTACGTAGCTAAAAATGCTTTAAAATTAGCAGAATATGTAGCAAAAGAAACAGATATTAAAGAAGTTTCTTATTTCTGTAGTAATCTAAGATTAGACGTTCTTCCTGCCTATTTAAAAGCAAGTGATGTCCACGTAAACGAAGTTGAAGCCTACAAAACCATGTTGAGCTCAGTAAAAATTGATGATGATGTTTCTGGTGTTTTGTTTTATAGTCCATCGGGAATTGAGAGTTATTTGGAAGAAAATTCAACGGAAAAGGTTGCTTTTTGTATTGGAGAAACTACAGCAGTTGAAGCTAGGAAACATTTTGATAAAGTAGAAGTTGCGAATCTACCAGATGTAGATAGCGTTCTAGAGTTGGTGAATATGTATTATTCCAACCCTAACTTTTCTTAAGATAATGAATGAAAATCTGTTTTTAGTTAGAACAAATTAAATCGAAATTCTGTGGTTACTGCTTGCGCGGGAATGACAGTTTAGTGAAAACTTTTGAGCTTATGCATAGAACAAGAAGACTAAGAAAGTCAGAAGGAATTAGAAGGTTAGTAAAAGAAACTAGACTTTCTATTGATGATTTTGTATATCCACTTTTTATAGAAGAAGGAGAAAATATAGAAACAGAAATTGTTTCTATGCCAGGAATTAAACGTTTTTCTTTAGATCGTATTTCTAAAGAATTAGATGAAGTGGTTTCTTTAAACATTCCTGCAGTTTTGTTATTCGGAATTCCATCAAACAAAGATGAAGAAGGCACAGAGACATGGAATGATAACGGAATTATGCAACAAGCAATTCGTTTTATCAAAAAGAACTATCCCAACTTATATGTAATTACAGATGTTTGTTTTTGCGAATATACATCTCATGGTCATTGCGGAATTATACATGATAATGATGTTGAGAATGATGCTACTTTAGTAAATATTGCAAGGCAAGTTATTTCGCATGCAAAAGCAGGGGTAGATATGGTTGCACCTTCTGGAATGATGGATGGAACTATTGCTATGGTTCGCGAATCTTTAGATAATACAGGTTTTTCAAACTTGCCAATTATGGCATATTCTGTAAAATATGCATCTGCTTTTTATGGTCCTTTTAGAGATGCTGCAGATTCGGCACCGACCTTTGGTGATAGAAGAACATATCAAATGGATCCTTCAAACAGAGATGAAGGAATGCGTGAAGCTACTTTTGATGATCAAGAAGGCGCAGATATTTTAATGGTAAAACCAGCATTGTCTTATTTAGATATTATTAGAGATTTAAAAAATAATTTCGACAGACCAATAGCATGTTACAATGTAAGCGGAGAATATGCAATGGTAAAGGCAGCTGCAGAGAAAGGTTGGATTGATGGAGAAAAAGTAATGATGGAAAGTTTACTGTCTATGAAAAGGGCGGGAGCAGATATTATTATTACCTATTTTGCTAAAGAGGCTGCAAAAGTATTATTGAAAAAATAACGTCATTACAAGGAAAGATAACGGAGTAATCTAATGATTATTAAGTAGATAACTTCACTAGATTCGGAATGATAGAAAAGTTAAAAAAATGAAATTTAAAAAATCTCAAAAATTATACGAACAAGGATTGGTGCACCTTGTAGGTGCTGTAAATTCTCCCGTTAGAGCATTTTCATCGGTGGGTGGAAATCCGTTGTTTATTAAAAAGGCCAAAGGAAGTAAAATTACAGATGTTGATGGAAATGAATATATAGATTTAGTACTTTCTTATGGACCAATGATTTTAGGTCATCGTCACAAAAAAGTGCAAAAAGGAGTTGAAAAAGCATTGAAAAATGGGTATTCGTTTGGGGCATCCACAGAAAATGAAATCATTTTAGCGAAAATAGTTTGCGATGCTTTTCCAGGAATGGATAAAGTTCGTTTTGTAAACTCTGGAACGGAGGCTGTTATCAGTGGTGTTCGTTTGGCAAGAGCATTTACAGGAAAAGATAAAATTATAAAATTTTCGGGTTGTTACCATGGACATCAAGATTCATTGTTGGTGGCAGCCGGCTCTGGCTTGGCAACTTTAAGTTTACCAGGTTCTAAAGGAGTTCCTGAAGGAGCAGTTAAAAATACTTTAATCGCAAAGTATAACGACTTAGAAAGTGTAAAAAAACACTTTGAAGAACATACTGATATTGCGGCTGTAATTATTGAGCCAATTTGTGGTAATATGGGTGTTGTAATTCCGCAGAATAACTTCTTAAAAGATTTAAAAGAATATTTAGAAACTAAAGGAGCTTTATTAATTGCTGATGAAGTAATGACAGGTTTCCGTTCTAAATTCGGTGGAGCTCAAGAATTATTAGGAGTTGAAGCAGATATTACATGTTTAGGCAAAGTAATTGGTGGAGGTTTCCCAGTGGGAGCCTATGGAGCAAGAAATGAAATTATGCGGGAGGTTGCGCCTTTGGGTGGTATGTATCAAGCAGGAACCTTAAGTGGAAATCCGATTGCAATGGCTGGAGGAATTTCTACATTAACAGAATTGAAGCAACAAAATCCATATAAGCAGTTTAATGAGACCGCTGCAATCTTAGAAGTAATCTTATTAGAAACTGCTAAAAAATATAAGGTGGATTTAGTTGTAAATCGTTTTGGTTCTATGATGAACCCTTTCTTTACAAAAGGAAAAGTCACCAATTTTGATGAAGCACAGTCGTCCGATACCAATAAGTTTGCGATCTTCTTTTGGGAAATGATAGAAAACGGTGTCTTTTTACCGCCAAGTCAATTTGAAGCCTGGTTTTTGTCTTCAGCTATAACAAATAAGGATATTAAAAAAATAGCAGAAGCAACCGATAAAGCAATGTTAGCGGTGTCTAAAATGTAAATAAATCATTATCCTGAGTTAGTGTGAGAAAGTAATTTAAGAATTAATATTAGGCTCACTTCAATTAATCTGGAATGAAGTTTTATAAATATGTAATGTAATAATCAAGAGCTAATTGTCAAAAGCTAAACAATGATAAAAAACGATTTATTTTTAAGAGCATTAAAAGGAGAAACTTTAGATAGACCTCCAGTTTGGATGATGCGTCAGGCAGGAAGATATTTACCAGAATTTCAAGAAATCAAAAAGAAATACGATTTTTTTACTCGTTGTCAAACTCCAGAACTGGCATCCGAAATTACGGTGCAGCCAATTAGAAGGTATGGAATGGATGCAGCTATTTTATTTTCTGATATTCTAGTGATTCCGCAAGCTATGAATATTGAGGTAGAAATGAAACCCGATTTTGGACCGTATTTACCGCATCCAATTCGCAATCAAAAAGATTTAGATCGTGTAATTGTTCCGGATGTTTATGAATCTTTAGGGTATGTGATGGAAGCAATAAAAGCAACCAAAGAAAAGCTAAATGATGATGTTCCTTTGATTGGTTTCGCAGGTTCTCCTTGGACAATTTTATGTTATTGCGTGCAAGGTCAGGGTTCTAAGAACTTTGATAAGGCTAAAGAATTATGTTTTACAAATCCGATTGTAGCGCACAGTTTGTTGCAAAAAATTACAGATACAACGATTGCTTATTTAAAAGCAAAAGTTGCAGCAGGTGTAAATGCAGTTCAAATTTTTGATTCTTGGGGAGGAATGTTATCTCCGGTAGATTATCAAGAATTTTCTTGGCAATACATTCAGCAAATTATAGATGCCTTAAAAGATGAAACTCCCGTGATCGCTTTTGGAAAGGGTTGTTGGTTTGCCTTAAATGATATGGCAAAATCAGGGGCTTCTGCTTTGGGTGTCGATTGGACGTGTTCCCCAAGAAATGCGCGTTATTTATCAGGAGGAAATATTACTTTACAAGGTAATTTTGATCCATCGAGATTATTGTCGCCACCAGCGGAAATAAAGAAAATGGTGCACCAAATGATTAACGAATTTGGCAAAGACCGCTATATTGTAAATTTAGGTCATGGTATTTTACCCAACATTCCATTAGAAAACGCAAAGGCATTTGTAGATGCAGTAAAAGAGTATAAAGTTTCATAAAAAAAATAAGACTTTTTTGGGCGTTACCTAAAGGTCGCGCTTTCCATTTTATCTTTTATTCGTTAATTCATAAAAGGATGTCATTTCAATCGCTAACGCAAACCGAAGCTAATGATTAAAAATATACTTTCAGGAATCAGTGCTTACGCAGGTGCCTTTCGTTTAATTTCTAGACTAAAGCTTGGTAAATATTTTGTAATTCCGATTGTAATTAGTGTATTAACGGCAACAATTATTGGTTTTACAGCATATGGTTTGTCAGATACTATTGGTCAGTTTTTAGCAAAAATTTGGATTTGGGATTGGGGTAAAGAAACAGTTACTACAATTGCTAGTTTTGTAAGTGCAATTTTTGTTTTAGTAATTGGTCTGATTGTTTACAAGCATATTATTTTAGCATTATCAGCACCATTTATGAGTGCCGTCTCAGAAAAAATAGAAATTCATGTCAATGGAAGTTTAAAAGTAAATCATAGAAAAACTACTTTTCAACAACAATTATGGAGAGGAATTCGAATAAATAGCAGAAATTTAGTAAAAGAATTATTGATTACAATTCCTATTTTATTATTGAAATTTATTCCTTTAGTGAATATATTTTCAACTATTCTATTGTTTTTGTTGCAAGCTTATTATGCAGGTTTTGGAAATATGGATTACACTTTAGAAAGGCATTTAAATTATGAAGAAAGTATCAACTTTGTTGGAAAAAACAAAGGGGTTTCTATAGGTAATGGAATCGTTTTTATGGTATGTTTGTTAATTCCTGTTATAGGAATTATAATCGTTTTACCATTATCTGTAACTGCTGCATCAGTAAAAACAGTTGAGCTACTAAATATCGAAAATGAAAGACCAATTTTATAAATACATAGAAAACTTGCAAGATCAAATAACTTCTAAAATAGAAGAGGTTGACGGACTTGCAAAGTTTGAAGAGGACATTTGGGAACGAGAAGAAGGTGGAGGAGGAAGAACACGTGTAATTGAAAACGGAGCTGTTTTTGAAAAAGGAGGTGTAAATATATCTGCTGTTCATGGAGAATTACCAGAAGTTTTAAGAAATCAGTTTAAAGTTAAAGAAGGAAAATTTTTTGCTTGTGGATTGAGTCTAGTGTTGCATCCAATAAACCCTTTTGTGCCAACCGTGCATGCTAATTGGCGTTATTTTGAAATGTACGACGAAGCAGGAAATATTGTTACCCAATGGTTTGGTGGAGGCCAAGATTTAACACCCTATTATTTATTTGATGAAGACGCCATTCATTTTCATACCGTCTGTAAAAATGCCTGTGATGAGCATGATTTATCGTTTTATCCTAAGTTTAAGAAAACTTGTGACGAGTATTTTTGGAATTCACACAGAAATGAAGCCCGTGGAATTGGAGGTTTGTTTTTTGATTACTTAAAAGAAACTGATAAGCTTTCGATTGCAGATAGATATAATTTTGTAACAGAAGTTGGTAACAGCTTTTTAGAAAGTTACGTGCCAATTGTAGAAAAGAGAAAAGAGATCGATTTTACAAAAGCACATAAAGATTGGCAAGAAGTAAGAAGAGGAAGATATGTTGAGTTTAATTTAGTTCACGATAGAGGCACTTTATTTGGACTAAGAACAAACGGAAGAATAGAAAGTATTTTAATGAGTTTGCCGCCAATAGTTCAATGGAAATACAATCATCATCCAGAAGAAAATTCTGAAGAAGAACGATTGTTGCAGGTTTTAGCACGTCCAAAAGATTGGATTTAAGTAATAAAACAAAAAAAGCAGGAACAAAATTCCTGCTTTTTAGTTAATTCAAATAAATTGTTAGAAAGAGATTACTGCTTCAAGTACAACACCATTCATTTCTGCACCCGATAATATTTCTGGTGTCCATGCGTTAGGAGACCATGCCGCAGCATCAGAATTATAAGATTGCTTTACATATTCTACTTTCATTAGAATATTTTTTGTCATAAACCAACCTGCACCAATATTAGTTCTCGTAATTTTTTGCTCATTTGGTTTTGCGCTACCAGGGGCAAAGTCTGCATTACCAATTACAGAATTATATCTTCCTGCAATATAGAATTGCCCTTGTTCTCCAAATCTATATAATAATTCAGTACCTACTTGAGTAAAAGATCCTTTTTCATTTCCTTCTGCTTTGCTTCCTTTACTAGTTTCATAAATTCCAAAAAATTCTAAACCTTTATATTGTATAAATGGGTTAATTTGGTATGAAGTGTTGTTTTTAAATCCAGGAGTAAATCGTCCTGCAAAATCACCTCCAGTTTTTAATTCACCACCAATATTTGCGTTAAATATGTTATAATATCTTCCACCAGCTCTATCTCCACTGTATAAATGGTCTCCATTATTGTAACCACTTTCACTAATAAAAGAACCAGTTAAACGCACTCTTAAAGCTTCATTTATTTGACGATCCATTCCTAATTTACCATAAAAAGTAACTTTAAGATCTTTTTCGCCAGTAATTGTTGAAGATCCCCAAGGAGAGATTGTTTTATCTACTGTAGGATTTAGTAAACCATTAGATATACCAGCAACAATTACATAGTCTCTCGGTTGTAATGTTATTTCAACAAAAGGTTCTACTGTATAGGCATCCATTAGGTAATTACCAACAAAAGGATTGTAAATGGCCATTGCATTATCAGATCTTCTAAAATGCGCATCACCGAAGTTTAATTGATCAACACCAATTCTTAGGGTTGTTACATCCATAATATTTTTTAAGAAATCTTTTTTTATAAAGTCTAACTTATCCATTTGAATATAACCACCTTTTACCCAAGTTTCCTCGTGGTGTTTAGAGGAAAGAAAAGTTCTTAAATGCATTCTTATACCGTCTGCTAGTTGTACATCAAAATTTAAGTTTGCAGTAGGTAAGTTTACATTTCCTCCAATTGCAGTGAGATTATTCATGTCATTGGAGTGATCTAGCGACTGAAATTGAATTGCGAAATCACCACCTACTTTAATAGATAGTTTTTCAAATTCTACATCATTTGTTTTTTTCGTTTCAAAAATATTTAATCCATCATATCCTGCTTGTCTCAGATATTGAACGTTTTGAGCGTTGGCGCCTAGCGTAAAAACAGCTAGCATTGCAATTAATACTAAATGTGTATTTTTTTTCATAATTGGTTAATTTAATTTTTATTTTAAAATTTCAGATTGAATTCAATTGTTATTTCATCAGCTGTTTTTATGGTTCCAAGTAAAGCTTTCGGGGGATCTATGCCAAAAGAGGTCATTTTTAATTCATGAGATCCTGTTAAAGTAATATGGTCGCCATTTTTATTAATTTTACTCAAAACAGTTACATTTTTGGTAACACCAGCAATTGTTAAATCTCCACGGAGTTTTATATTTATGAAGTCTGTATTTTCCGAGATAATTTCTCCTTTTTTAAAAATGAAAGTAATTAATGGGTATTCTTTTGCCTTGAGAGCTTTATAGGTAAGCTTATCCATTATTTTTTTACCACTTTTTATACTCGTAGCTTCTATTTTTACTTCTAAAGTTTCAATAGTCACATTATCAAAATTATTAAAGGTAATAGTTGCATTCGTTTTTTCTACAATACTCTCCCAGTCGTGTAAGGTGGAAGTTCCTTTAACTAATACATTACTTGGTAACTTAATTTTGAGAGATGTAGAAGTTTCTGTAACAGATAAATTTATAGGTAATTTGATATCTGGAATTAAATTAACCGCAGCTTTTTGGCAGAATAATGGAGTTGCTATTATGAATAACAGTATAAATAGACAGATAATTTTTTTCATAATCTATTTGTTTTATGAGGCAAATTTATATTAGATTAAATCTTAATTATATGATATAAATCATCAATATTTATTTTTTTTCAAAAAATGAATAAATATTTATAGTAAAGGAAGAGTTGGTGTTTTATTGCGAATAAATTAATATTATGTGTATTAAGTGTTTAATAATAAAAATAAATAGATATTTTCTTGTTTAATATTATAAATAATGTAAAATATTAATTTCTAGAAAACTTTATTTTTAATCTTTTTTACTAGAAGAACATTGTTTTTTAGTATTTTTGCATTCTGTAAAATCAAATAGAAATGGCAAGATTTGAATTGAAGTTACCAAAAATGGGAGAAAGTGTTGCAGAGGCGACCATTACATCTTGGTTAAAAGAAGTAGGTGATACTATTGAGTTAGATGAAGCTGTTGTAGAAATAGCGACAGATAAAGTAGATTCTGAAGTGCCAAGTGAAGTTGAAGGAACACTTGTAGAAGTTTTGTTCCAACAAGATGCTATTGTGGCTGTAGGAGAAACTATTGCAATAATAGAAACTGAAAGTGATGAAAATTCTAATGGAGTTACAGAGACTAAAAATAAGATTTCTAAGGAAGTTATAGAGGTAGAAAAAACAATTGCAAAAGCGGTTGAAGAGGTATCTATGCCTATTACTAAGACCTCAGATTCAGGTAAATTTTATTCACCATTAGTAAGAAATATTGCTCAGAAAGAAGGGGTTTCTATGGAAGAATTAGAATCTATTTCTGGTATTGGAAAAGATGGAAGAGTTACGAAAGATGATATTTTATCTTATATAGAGAATAGAAGTAAATCTCCTCAAGCGATATCAACTTCAATTCCAGTAAAAGCTGAAGCTCCAAAACAAATTGAGAAAACGGTTGCTAAAGTTGCACCAATTTCTGTAAATGGAGAAGACGAAATTATTGAAATGAGTAGAATGGGGAAACTGATTGCTAAGCATATGGTAGATTCTGTTCAAACTTCAGCACATGTGCAATCGTTTATAGAAATTGATGTTACAAATATTGTAAAATGGAGAGATAAAGTAAAAGATGCTTTCTTAAGGAGAGAAGGAGAGAAGCTAACATTTACCCCTATTTTTATGCAAGCGATTGCAACTACAATTAAGAAATTTCCATTAATTAATATTGCCATAGACGGTGATCATATCATTAAAAAGAAAAACATTAATTTAGGAATGGCTGCTGCTTTACCAGATGGAAATCTAATTGTTCCTGTCATAAAAAATGCGGATCAATTAAATTTAGTTGGTATGACGAAATCTGTAAATGATTTAGCTAATAGAGCAAGAAATAACGGGTTAAAACCTGATGATATTCAAGGAGGAACTTATACGGTTACAAATGTTGGTGGTTTTGGTTCTGTAATGGGAACTCCAATTATTAATCAACCGCAAGTAGCAATTTTAGCTCTAGGGGCAATAAGAAAGGTTGCTGCCGTAATCGAAACTTCAGAAGGTGATTTCATAGGAATTAGACAAAAAATGTTCGTTTCTCATTCTTATGATCACAGAGTTGTAAATGGTGCGTTAGGTGGTATGTTTATTAAAAGTTTAAAAGATACTTTAGAAGCTTGGGATTTAAATCAGGATTTTTAATTTAAATAATTTGTTAAAATTTTAAAGCTCGAGAAATTTCTCGGGCTTTTTATTTTTTAGAATTATATTTGTTTCCAATAAATTAATAAAGATTCATAAAAAAAAATAAAATGAAAAAAATTATTATTCTTGTGTTTCTTAATGTTATGCATAAATGTTAATGCGCAAGAAGCCGTATTACTTCGTTTAAACTGCGAAAAAGGAGTAATTTATGACATTTCCATGAAATCATTATAGGAAATGGGAACTGTTATGTCCATGGGAATGACATTAGATATGAGTGTGAAAATTTTAGAGGTAAAAGATGGCATTTATGAAAGCGAAATGAAGTTTTCTAAAATATCTATGGACATGTTACAAGGAGGAAATATAATGAGTTATGATTCTTCTAAATCTGACGCCGAATTAGATGATACTGGTAAAATGATGAAAGCTCAAATGGAACCAATGTTAGAGGCTGTAATCTTTGCCAAAGGAAATGATTTAGGTGAAGTTCTTGAAACCAAAGTTGAACCAAATATTCCTGGAGTTAGTGAAATGGGAAAACAAACAAGTACTATTATTTATCCTAAAGGTGCTGTAAAAATAGGAACTACTTGGACATCTTCTAAAAATGAAAAAGGAATGGTAATGGATTTTTTTTACAAAGTAAAATCAATATTATAAGATAAAGTTGAATTGGATTTATCTGGTAAAGTTTCAGGAATGGCTTCTGGAGATATTACTGGCCATGTAGATATTGATAGAAAAACGGGAATTCCAACAAATACTTTAATAGACATGACTCTTTCAGCTAGTGGGCAAAAATTACTGTCAAAAATGACGATGACAATGAGCAAGAATTAAATGTTAAAATTTATAGAACAAAAAAGCCTTGAGGTTTTCTCAAGGCTTTTTTCATAGATTATTTTAAAAAGATTATCTATGGTCTTTTACTTTCTACTAAATAACCACCAATTCATGTCTCTAGTTAATTTATAGCCTAATTTTTCATAAAGAGGAATTGCAGTATTACCTTTGTTTGTATGCAGAATTGGTAACTTGTTTTCTTTTAAGATTTCTTTAGTTGTAAAAGCAACTAGCTGTTTGGCATAACCTCTTTTTGTGTAATTTGGATGTGTAACAACTCCGCTAACTTCTATTAAATCATCTGTTTGCATTCTTTGTCCAGTAATTGAAACGAGTTTATTGTCTTTAAAAATCCCAAAGTATTTACCCATTTCAAAACCTCTTTTTCGATAAAATCCGGGCATCACCAGCCAAATTAAATCATAAATTTCATCAATATAATCTTCTGTTAATAAAACTATATTTTCAGTAATTTCAAGGTCTACTAAGTTTTCTAAAACCATTTGACAACCATCAATTTTCTTTTCTAGAAGCACATAATTAGTATCAATAATTGGTGTTTTGTTTTCTGAAACTAAAAAGAATTTATCTACTATTTTAGCATATTCATTTAGCGCATTGGCTGTTTTATTAGGATCAAAAAAAGCGCCAAATATGCATATGTCTGGTTGGTAAAAATGAACGCCATCATATTCAATAGTAAATTTTTTATGAGTTTCTTTTAGGGAATACCAAACAGGGTTTTTTAGTTTATTTTCAATATCTTTCATTTGATATAAATATAAAAAAAAAGCTCGCAACCTGCGAGCTTTTTAGTTTTATAAAATTTAAAAGTCTTATGCTAACATTGTAACGGGATTTTCTATAAACGTTTTTAATGTTTGTAAAAATTGAGCACCAACAGCACCATCAACCGTTCTGTGATCACAAGTTAACGTTAATTTCATGGTATTTCCAACAACAATTTGTCCGTTTTTAACCACTGGTTTTTCAACAATGGCGCCTACGGATAAAATAGCTGAATTAGGTTGATTGATAATTGAAGTAAAGTTTTCAATTCCAAACATTCCTAAATTAGAAACCGTAAATGTGCTTCCTTGCATTTCTGCTGGAGAAATTTTCTTATGTCTCGCTTTCCCTGCTAAGTCTCTGACAGATGCTCCAATTTGAGTCAAACTCAATTGATTTGTATGCTTAACAACAGGGACTAATAAACCATCATCCACGGCAACGGCAACACCAACGTGAATATGCTTATGATAAATAGTAGTATTGTCTGTCCAAGAAGTATTTACTTGAGGATGTTTCTGTAAAGCCATTGCACAAGCTTTTACAACCATATCATTAAAAGATACTTTTGTTTCTGGAATTGCATTGATAATTTTTCTTGAAGCCATGGAATTATCCATGTTCACTTCAATATTTAAACTGAAATCAGGAGCAGAAAACTTAGAGTTTCCTAGAGATTTTGCAATTGCTTTACGCATTTGAGAGTTCTTCACTTCTTCAGAACTTTCTTCACCAACTGCAACATAAGTCTTTGCTCCGGTAGTAGTCGTTTCTGTTTTAACAACTTCAACAGCTTTAACTGCAGGAGTATAGTTTTCTACATCTTTTTTGATGATTCGTCCATTTTCACCAGAACCACTTATATCGGCTAAATTAATTCCTTTATCAGATGCAATTTTCTTTGCCAGTGGTGACGCAAAAATTCTGCCGCCAGCAGCATTTGTTTTCTTTGTAGTTATTGATGATTTTTCCTCAATAATTTTTTCTTCTTTCTTTTCTGATGCAGCAGCTGGTTTACTAGCAGCTCTCATTGAACCCCCATTTGCAACAATAGCAGAAACATCTGTTCCTGCAGGACCAATAATTGTTAATAAGCTATCAACAGCAGCAGTTTCTCCTTCTTGAACACCAATGTATAAAATAGTTCCTTCATAAAAACATTCAAATTCCATGGTGGCTTTATCCGTTTCAATTTCAGCAAGCATATCACCTTCTTCAACGGCGTCTCCAACTTTTTTTAACCATGTCGCCACGGTACCATCAGTCATAGTATCACTTAAACGAGGCATTGTTATTACGTGCACATCTTCAGGAATTGCAGTGGCACTTGTGTTTGAAGTTTCTGTACTAATTTCTTCTTTCTCTTCTTCTTTTATTACTGGTTCTGAGCTTGCATTTAAAATTGCAGAAATATCTTCACCTTCTTCACCAATTATTGCCAATAAAACATCAACCGGAGAAGTTTCTCCTTCTTGAATTCCTATGTGCAATAGCGTTCCTTCATAGAAAGATTCAAATTCCATAGTTGCTTTATCAGTCTCTATTTCAGCTAAAATATCACCTTCTTCAATTTTATCTCCAACATTTTTTAACCATTTTGCCACAACACCCTCTTCCATGGTGTCACTTAATCTTGGCATGTTTATAATTGTAGCCATATTTTAACTTATAAAAGGATAATCTTCTTGTTCGTATACCATGTCATATAATTGCTGTACTTCTGGATATGGAGAATCCTCTGCAAACTTTTCACATTCCTTCACCCTATCTTTTACATCTTTATCAATTGCAGCGATTTCTTCTTCTGTTGCGTAGTTATTTTCTTTAATGATATCTAAAACTTGTGTAATAGGATCTATTTTTTTGTACTCCTCAACTTCGTCCTTAGTTCTATAGTGCTGAGCATCAGACATTGAATGACCTCTATATCTATATGTTTTCATTTCTAAGAAAGTAGGTCCATCTCCACGTCTTGCTCTTTGTATCGCTTCATCCACAGCTTCGGCCACTTTAATAGGATTCATGGCGTCGACAGGTCCACAAGGCATTTCATAGCCTAAGCCTAATTTCCAAATATCCGAATGATTAGCAGTTCTTTCTACAGAAGTACCCATTGCATATCCATTATTTTCAACGATAAAAACTACAGGTAATTTCCATAACATCGCCATATTAAAAGCTTCATGTAAAGAACCTTGTCTAGAGGCCCCATCACCAAAACAAGTTAAGGTAACCGCATCACTTCCTTTGTATTTGTCACCAAAAGCAATACCTGCTCCTAATGGTATTTGTCCACCAACGATTCCATGACCTCCATAAAAACCAAATTCTTTAGAGAAAATATGCATAGAGCCTCCCATTCCTTTTGAGGTTCCAGTAGCTTTACCATACAACTCTGCCATCACACGTTTAGGATCTTCTCCCATACCGATTGGCTGAACGTGATTTCTGTAAGCAGTTATCATTTTATCTTTTGATAAGTCCATAGCATGTATTGCTCCAGCTAAAATAGCTTCTTGACCATTGTACAAGTGTAAGAATCCTCTTACTTTTTGTTGAATGTAAACAGAAGCTAATTTGTCTTCGAATTTACGCCAAAAGAGCATGTCTTTGTACCAATCTAAATAAGTCTGTTTAGTGATTTTTTTCATTCTTAATGATTCTTGTTTATTTTGTAAACGATATGTTTATTCTCAATAATGAATTACAAAAATAGTTGTTTTATAAAGAATAAAAAAGTTTGATTTTTTAAAATTAGCGAAAAGCATTTCGTAAGCTGTTTTAGTTAGTTTTTTGTAACATTAAAAATAGCTTTAGCTCCAGTTGCTAAAAACCAATATTGTGATGCTATTTTGAAACCAGAACTGTTAACTAACTTATATTGAGCAGTATTAGCGCCAAGTGATCCTTGGTTTATAGCTAATATTTCAATTTTATTATTCCCTTTTTGTAAATGTATTGGAAACGATTGATAATGTTGATTGAGGGTCGCTCTCTTTACAATTAAAATATCATTATGATATATTCCAATAATATCACCATCGATAGCACCAAAGTCCCTGAAGGAGAGCGTAACGGTTTTTGAAAGTGTTAAAAAATTTCCTTGATGACTGTCAACTTTTTTAATTTTACGCTTGCCATACATTTCTTTGATTCTTAAATCATTAAGTTGAGCTCTCGTCAAAATACCTTTATTGTTTAACGCTTTTTCTTCTTTTTGTTTTTTTAGTTTTTCTTTTTCTTTACCAAACGCTTTTTTAAAACCCAGTGTACCATCTAATTCTAAAGATTTAGGCCTCTTAAGTTCTTTTGAATTCTTTAAAACAGTTGCTTTTAGGCTTCCTTTTTCGGTATTACCGTTATTTTTGTCTAATTGTGCAAATAGAGCAGTCGATAAGAGCAGACAAACAATAGTAAAAAAAAATTTAAAAATTGATTTCATTGATATATAGAATGTTAGCAGTTAGAGCGCAAATATAATGCCGATTTTTAATGAACTCGTTAAGAAATTAACGAAACTTATTTTTTGATAGGAAAATTAAAATACGTTTTCGGAAAAGGTTCATTTTTTAATGTAAAATGCCACCATTCATTCTCATAAGGTTTAAAGTTATTTTCTAACATTATTTTACGTAAATACAATCTGTTCTTTTGTTGATGCTCATTTATGTTTTTATGGAAAGGATGTGATTCAATTCCAAAGAAATCATAAGGGCTTCCCATATCTAATTCTTTTCCTGTAGTTAGATTAACAATTGTTAAATCTATTGTGCTACCTCTTGAATGACCCGATTTTGATGCAATATATCCTCTCTTAAATAATTCTGATTTTGGTACTTTTGGATAGTATTCAGTTTTCATTAAAGTGTCACTCAAAACTCTTGCCCATTTCCCAAAATGATTTACGGATTGTTGCGGTCTGTATGCATCAAAAATTTTAAGACTTAATCCTTTTTTTTCTAAAATTGTTTGCACTTTATGTAAAGCATTAGCAGTCTCTTTGGTAACTATTACACAATTATCATAATAGCCGTCAATTGTTTTTCCAATAAAATTATGATTGCCTAAATACCTTAATTCAGCTGTTATAGTGCTATCAATATTAGAGAGATACACAAAACCATATGGAATTTTTTGTGCACAAAGTGTTAAGCTAAAAATGAAAGTAAAAAAGAAAAATTGATTTTTCATATTTCAAAAGTACAGAAAATGATTTTATCAGTTTTTAATTAGAAAATATTATTTAATTTTGACATCTTATGGAAGAGCTCACTTTAACAACACCAGCCTTATTGTTTTCTGCAATTTCATTAATAATGCTGGCGTATACCAATCGTTTTTTAGCCTATGCAGCTGTTATCAGAAATTTACATGCGAAGTTTTTAGAAAGACAAGAGGAGTCTTTGTTAAGACAGATTCAGAATTTGAAATTGCGTTTAAATTTGACAAGATGGATGCAAATATTTGGAATTACAAGCTTGCTTTTTTGTGTACTGACCATGTTTTTGATCTATATTAATTATCATACAATTGCTGTATATGTTTTTGGTTTTGCACTTATTTTATTGATAATTTCATTGGCTCTTTTAATAAAGGAAATACAGATTTCTGCACAGGCTTTACAACATCACATTGCGGATATTGAGGAGTATTTGAATAAGAAATGAGACTGATTTTAAAGAATAACAGAGAATATGTTCAACATAAAAAAGTAAGCGTCGTTTTCTATAAAAAAACGACGTCTTACCAAGTAAACTAATAAAACCAAGTATTAGTATTGATACCATTTAAAAAATAGAAATGGTATGATATTAGAAGTTAGCTTTCTAATAAATTTTTATTCTCTATAGAGCTGGTGATTATAACTCAAAACTCTTTTTAATTTCCAATTGTTATTTTATAAATTCCTGATATGGGTAAAATTAGCGATTCCAACCCTTTTTATTTTGTTAATTTTTGGTTGAATTTAATTTTATTGAGCAGAAACACTTCCCCCGGAAGACGTCTTTTTATTTACTTTTTTTGGATCTCCTTTAAAGTCTATATCTCCACCGCTGGTTGCCTTTGCGTCAATACTTTCGTAAGCAAATACATCAATATTTGCACCGCTTGTAGCTTTTACAGTAACATTTTTACTGCGTAATTCATACGTATATATGGAGGCACCACTTGTTGCTTTAGAAATATGATTGATTGAAACACCAGAAACTTTTATATTAGCACCGCTTGTTGCACTAGTTTCAACAGTATTTACTTCAATAGAAATATTAATTTCAGCACCGCTCGTAGCACTAATATTTAGATTGTTTAGTATTAAAGATTCTTCTGTATAAATAGCTGCACCACTCGTGGCTGATATAGCTTCTAAATTTTTAATTGTAACAAATATTTTTCTTGCTTTTGCTTTCCAAATATTTTTTTCTGAATAAATTTTTAACACTCCATTATTCACTTCTGTGATAATAATTTCTTGTAAATTTTCATCAGCTTCAACTGTAATTTGGTTCTTAGATCCTTGAGAAATATATAACTCTAAACCTGCACTTACTTTAATTTTTGTGAATTCCTCTTTTGTGCTTCTGTCTTCAGTAACAACATTTCTGTTGCCATTAACTCTATTGAACATATCTACAGCGCATGAACTAAAGAGTGTTGTGATAAATAGTAGTGTTAGAATTTTGTAGTTAGCTCTTTTCATAATGTTTTATTATTTGTACGATTCAAATATCTTTTAATAGGCGGTTCAAAAGAAAGTTTAAGTACTGAATTGTTGTTTTTTAAGGTTGAATTGTATTTTAAATCGTTTCTTCCTTAATTTCTCTATCTAGTTTTTTATTAGTTTTACGGAGTGCCTTTTCTTTAATGATTTCTTTTTCTTCCTTAATTTCTTCAATGCAATCCGTACATTTCAAAGTGCTTTCTGTCATCATATAGTGATGGTTAGGCATGTCTTTGTCATATATGTCAGTTTCATTTGCAACATTTGATAAAAAGTTTTTAGTAGAATTATCAAAATATATAGTCATATCTTTTGGGATGAAAAGCGTGATGTTAATTTCTTCATCTTTCCACATATTTTTAAAGTCTGATAAAAAATAAGCATCTAATATGATCACATTGTCTATGACTTCATATTTATAGTTAATTTTCTTACTATTAGTATTCGCACTACTTTTGTTTTTACCTTTAGATTCTTTTTGAATAACTAAGTAACTTTCATCAGAATTACTCTTTTTAACATCGAGTCTAATATTATTACTGTAGACCATTTTGGTTCCATCAATTTCAACTTCTTCTTTGCGCGAGCTTCTCCTTAAATTATGACGGTAATAAATAGCATCATTATTTATCATTTTTAATTTTAGGGTATCATTCTCTACGATATTGATATTGTTTTTTTCTAATGATTTACCATGAGTTGAATGTGATACTCCAAATTCTAAACCTGTGAAAATCATTGCTAATAGTGCAACAATCCAAATTCCTAGAAGAGTTAACGAGGTGGGTTTGCTTAGTTTTCTTACATCGCTTGATAAGATTCTTAATCCTAAAATAAATAAAATCAAAAACGGAATTCCAATCAATAAAAAAGCACATAAAGTAAGCAACCAAATTGGCAATACAGAATCATAGAAAAATGGTGGATAGTGTAAAAATTCTCCATCTACATTTAACCATTCTAAACTTCCTACAGAAAACCCTCCAATTAATAGAGATAAAATAACTGCTGCAGAAACAAATATGATAATAATACCAATAAATTTACCAACTACTTTAAAAATAGCAAGAATAATTTTACCTATGATATCAAATAAATCTTGTAAACCGTTATTTTTTTTCGTATTTCCCGAGAAAGTATTATTCATTTTTTCAGAAAATTCACTAGCTCCTTCTTTAATTTTTTCAGATGCTTTATTTGCCAAGACGCTAACATTTTCTGAAACATTGTTAAATTCTTCACGAATTTTTTTCTCAATATTATCAATATTTACAGGTTCACCTTCCATCTGTAATTTTTCTGCAGTTGTTTTTGCTTCAGGTAATAAAACCCAAAGGATGATGTAGAGTAAAACTCCAAATCCTCCAAAAATGAATAATGCCAGTAGTCCTAAACGTACCCAAATTGTATCTAAATCAAAATAATGAGCAATTCCGGAGGCAACTCCTCCTAAAAATTTATCATCACCATCTCTAAATAATTTTTTTCCAGAAGCACTGTTTCTGTTGTAAGAGTAATTGGCATCACTATATTCTTGTTCCGCTTCAGCATAATCTTCAGGTTGACCCATAATTACAATAATATCATCGATATCACTTTCATTTACAACTTGCCTGGCATCTGTGATTTTTTCTGACAGAAGCTCACTAATTCTAGCCTCGATATCTGCAATAATTTCGTTTTTTCCTTGAGGGTCGTCGCTTAAAGATCTAGAAATTGATTCTAAATATCTTCTTAATTTTTGATAGGCTACTTCATCGATATGAAAGAAAAATCCGCCTAAATTTATATTAATAGTCTTATTCATTTGTAGTCGATTTTTTACTAGTTACTTGGTGTACTGCTTTTAATAAATTGTTCCATGTTTTGTCTAATTCTTTTAGAAACATGCCTCCGTTTTCAGTTAAAACATAATATTTTCTTGGCGGCCCTGAAGTTGATTCTTCCCATCTATATGTTAATAATCCGGTGTTTTTTAGCCGAGTTAATAACGGATAAATGGTTCCTTCAACCACAATCATTTCCGCACTTTTTAGCGTTGAAAGGATTTCAGAAGTATATGCATCACCATTATTTAGGATAGATAAAATGCAAAATTCTAAAACACCTTTTCGCATTTGTGCTTTTGTGTTTTCAATCTTCATGTACTGTGGTTTAAATTTTTATTTTATAAATTTTATTGTAAAAGGATACTTGTAATTCTCTCCTTCTTTTGCTTTTATGGATGCTATAATCACAAGTGCAATTCCGATTAAGTATACAATTCCTGTAATGGAACCTAATCCTATAAATCCAAAGATATTATCAATGTCAAAATTAAAATGATTATTTCTAATAAAATTATTTTGGTTTTTAAAAATAGAACTAATTGCAATAGGTATGAAAGTGAGTGTCAAAATAAAAACATACAAGCTATAACTGATATTAAAGTTGACAGCTTCTTTGCCTTGTTCATCTAAAAAGGTGCTTCTGTCTTTTAAAGTTTGCCATGCAATAAGTGGTGTAATAATATTTCCAAAAGGAAATATAAATCCTGCAAATGCAGAAATATGGATTAAAAAAGCATTGGTGTTTTCGTTATTTTTTTTCATTTTATATAAAGTGTATAATACTTGTCTATGCAAATATATATCTTTAAAAAGGTATTATGTAATACAAGGTACTATAATTAACATATATTTAACATTTAACTTTCTCTTTTTATTTTGTAAAAAAGTAGTAAATTGTCAGCGAAATATAAGTTTATGAAGATTACTCCTGGTAAAATAAATACCTTTATACTTTTTAAATTGCCACTCGCATATTTTGGAGGTGTGCGTGTAAAAACGATTACACATGATGCTGCTGTGGTTAAAATAAAACATAAATGGATAAATCAAAATCCGTTTAAAAGTATGTTTTGGGCGGCTCAAGGCATGGCGGCAGAAATGAGTACAGGGGTTTTAGTAATGCAAGAAATAGAAAAATCTAATCGTAAAGTTTCTATGTTGGTTGTGCATCAAGAAAGTGATTTTTTTAAAAAAGCGACAGGTAAAATTTTATTTACTTGTAACGGTGGAAATAAAATTAGAGAAGCAATTGAGGCATCTATAGAAACAGGTGAAGGACAGGTGATTATTTTAAAATCTGAAGGTGTAAATGAAGATGGAGTAGTGGTTTCTAATTTTCAATTTCAATGGAGTTTAAAAGTCAAGTAGCAGTTTTTTTTTTATGGTTCAAGTTTTTTTAGATCTCCCAGAATGCGCTCATATTCCACAGTACTTTCTTTAGAGATAGGTATTATATAATTCAGTTTTTCTTTTATGCTGCT
Organism: Polaribacter sp. Hel1_33_78; assembly: GCF_900106075.1. Lineage (NCBI taxonomy): Bacteria > Pseudomonadati > Bacteroidota > Flavobacteriia > Flavobacteriales > Flavobacteriaceae > Polaribacter > Polaribacter sp. Hel1_33_78. Next base: position 2,448,879 of record NZ_LT629794.1, on the reverse strand, counting down.
TTCACTAGCTTCTATTTTAGCTAGGTTTTCAAGTTCTATAATTTCATTTAAACATCTAATACCCATTAAGGCAAAGGAAGATTTTAAAAAATGAGAAATGTCTTTTATTGCTGAATAATCAATTTTAGTTAAACTTTTTTCTAAAATTTCTATTCTTGGAACCGTATCTTTTAGGTATACGCTTATTAATTTGATTAAAAAACCTTTATCTTTTAGGAAAAATTTTGTTATAGAACTTAAATCTACAATATCACTTTTAATTTTGGTTTTAAATTCCATTTTTTTCTGCATTATTTTTTTGTAGCTTATATTTTATTCTTTACGGTAAGAATGTGCTAAAATTTTAGAGTCTTTTTTACCATAGGTTTTAAAAAAGTTGAGTTTATAAATATTTTATTTTTTATTTCTTTTTGGAAAAAAAAAGATTTTTTACATTTCCATAGAGTGATATACATTTTGAACATCATCATCTTCTTCTAGTTTTTCTAATAATTTTTCTACATCTGCTTGTTGTTCCTCATTTAATTTTTTGGTTGTTGCAGGAATTCTTTCAAAGCCAGAAGATAAAATTTCTGCGTTGTTTTCTTCAAAGAAAGATTGAATAGCTCCAAATTGGTCAAAAGGAGCATAAATTATAATTCCTTCTTCATCGTCAAAAACTTCTTCAACTTCAAAATCAATTAATTCTAACTCCAGTTCTTCCAAGTCAATGGTAATGTCTTCTTTTTTAATAGTGAAAGTACAAACATGATCAAACATAAAAATAACAGATCCAGAAGTGCCTAAATTCCCATCGCATTTATTAAAAGCAGACCTAACATTGGCAACGGTTCTATTGTTGTTGTCAGTTGCAGTTTCTAAAACAATTGCTATTCCATGAGGTGCATAACCTTCAAAAAGTACTTCTTTATAGTTGGCTGTATCTTTGTCTGTTGCTTTTTTTATTGCACGCTCAACATTATCTTTAGGCATGTTTGCAGCTTTTGCATTCTGCATAACTGCTCTTAACCTAGAATTTGACTCAGGATTTGGACCTCCATCTTTAATAGCCATAACAATATCCTTACCAATTCTGGTAAAGGTTTTAGCCATTGCTGACCATCGTTTCATTTTACGTCCTTTTCTAAGTTCGAATGCTCTACCCATTTGTAATGATTGTTTTTCAATATTATATAACTGCAAGCAAATGTAAAAAAATACTAAGTTCTTTCACAATTTTTTTAGACAAGGATTTTTTTTAATTAAATATTGAATGGAAGGTGTGGTTTAGATTTGTTTTGTCTCTTCATCTTGCTTAATATTAGATTAAAAAAAAAGAGCCAACGAACTAAAATGTATTTTAAGGAAATTTTTTAGAAAAATATTATTTTAAAAGGTCATAGGACTGTTTTGCAATCTCAATTTCTTCATTCGTTGGAATCACCAAAATTTTCACTTTCGATGCTGTTGATTGAATTTCTCTTATTTCTTTGGAACGAATTTCGTTTTTTTGTTCATCTAAAACAATTCCTAAAAAGTCTAAATTTTCACAAGCCATTCGTCTCATTAAGCTAGAATTTTCTCCAATTCCGGCTGTAAAAATAATGGCATCTAATCCGTTTAATATTGCGGCATAAGAGCCAATATATTTTTTGATTCTATAGGCAGCTATGTTTAATGCATTTTGACATTTTTCATCTCCGTTATCAGCTTTTTCAGAAATTTCTCTTAAATCAGAAAAGCCAGTTAAACCTTTCATTCCTGATTCTTTTTGTAATAAAGTGGTGACCTCTTTAACCGATTTATTGAGCTTTTTCATCAAAAATAAAAGTACGGATTGATCTATGTCTCCGCAACGAGTTCCCATTACCAAGCCATTCATGGGTCCAAAACCCAATGAATTGTCTATGCTTTTTCCACTTTTTATTGCAGACATACTGCAACCATTACCCAAATGAATTGTAAGAATGTTTTTAGATTTTGCTCCTAAATATTCAATGGCTTTTTCTGAAACATATTTATGACTTGTGCCATGAAAACCGTAAGCTCTAATTTTATGTTCTTCTAGATAGTAATTTGGAATGGCATATTGATATGCTTCTTTTGGCATTGTCTGATGAAAAGCGGTATCAAAAATTGCAATCTGTTTTGCTGAACTAAATATCGTTTCAGCAATCTCTATCCCAGTTAGATTTGCGGGATTATGAAGTGGTGCTAAATCAAATAAATCTCGAATATTGTCTTTAACCTCTTGATTAACAATTACCGTGCTGCTGAATTTTCTTCCTCCATGAACAATTCTATGTCCAACAGCTTCAATTTCATCTACAGACTTTATTACACCAAGTTTTGCATCCATTAAAGTTTTAGCAATTTTTTTTAAACCCACTTCGTGGTTTAAAACAGGTAAAACCTCAGAATATGTATCCGTATCTTTTTCGTGCGTAAAAATGGCATCATCCATACCAATCCGTTCAATAATGCCAATACATTTTACTATTTGTAGAGGCATTTCTATCAATTGATATTTTAAAGATGAAGAGCCTGCATTTAAAACTAAAATATTCATATTATCCTTGGTGTGCTTGAATGGCGGTTAATAAAACGGTATTAAAAATGTCATCTACCGTGCAACCTCTGCTTAAATCATTTACAGGTTTGTTTAATCCTTGCAGCATTGGACCAATTGCCAAAGCTCCTGTTTCTCTCTGTATGGCTTTATAGGTATTGTTTCCTGTGTTTAAGTCAGGGAAGATTAAAACAGATGCTTGGCCAGCTACTTTAGAGTTTGGCATTTTTGTTTTAGCAACAGTCATGTCTACAGCAGCATCATATTGGATAGGACCTTCAATTTTTAATTCTGGGTGCAAGGATTTAACGATTTCTGTTGCTTTTCTTACTTTTTCAACTTCTTCACCTTTTCCAGAACTTCCAGAAGAATAAGACAACATAGCAATTCTCGCTTCAATACCAAAAGCTTCTGCAGATTGAGCAGAAGAAATTGCAATTTCTGCTAATTGTTCTGCATTTGGGTTTGGATTTACCGCACAATCACCCATTACAGAAACTCTATCTGATAAACACATAAAAAATACAGAGGAAACTACTGAAACTCCAGGTTTAGTCTTAATTAATTGAAGTGAGGGTTTTATGGTATGCATTGTTGTATGAATAGCGCCAGAAACCATTCCGTCTGCTAAACCATTTAAAATCATTATAGTACCGTAGTAAGAAACGTCATGTACTAAATCTTTTGCAGTAGTTTCTGTCATTCCTTTGTGCTTGCGTGCTTCAAATAACGTATTTGCAAAATCAACATTATGAATAGAGTTTTCAGGATTTAGGATATTTATTTTATCCAAATCTATTTGTAATCCAATTTGATCACATTTTAATTGAATTGCATTTTTATCTCCTAACAAGGTTAAATCAACAATATCTAGCAGCTGCAAACGAGCAGCAGCTTTAATAATTCTTTCATCTTCGCCCTCTGGTAACACAATATGTTTTTTAAAAGCTCTTGCTTTTTGCAGCAAATTATACTGAAACATACTTGGTGTTAGTTTATTTGACTTATAGGATGTTAATATGTTTGTTAATTTTTCTGCATTTACATATTTATCAAAAGTATCTAATGATAATAAGATCTTTTTGTTGTGAGTGGAGTATATCTTAGATTTTACTGAACCAATTTTGTTAGATACACCAAAGGTTCCTCCGTCGACAGAAATAATCGGAACGGTAGATTGCACACCTTCAATTAACTTGAGAATAGATTCTTCAGGAATTAAAGTTCCTGTTAAAATAATTCCTGCAATTTTTGGGTAGTTGCTAGAAGCATTGGCTTGCAAAGCTCCTAAAATAATATCGGCTCTATCTCCTGGAGTTATAATTAAAGCATTTTCTTTAATTCTAGTCAAATAATTACGCAATTGCATAGCGCCAGTACTATAACTTTCTATTGCATTATTTAAAAATTGTTTTCCAAATAAAACGCTACCATTTAAAGCTTTTACCACTTCTCTAACCGTAGGATATGACAAAAAATCAATTTTGGGAATAATGTCTATTTGTAGGTTTTTAGGAAAGCTTTTTTGTAATTCTTTTTGAATGTAATCAATTTCGTCAACTTCAATTTTGTTGGCAATAATACCAATAACATCAACTTCTTTATTAATAAAAGATTGATGAGTAAGTTGCATTGTATTTATGAAATCTTTCTTCTTTTTTCCATTTCCAGAACCCACTATTAATGCAGGAATTCCAAGATTTTTGGCTATCATAAGATTTACATCTAATTCTGTAAAGCCACCCTCACCTGAAAAATCTGTTCCCTCTACCAAAACATAGTCATATTTGGCTTCTAATTTTTTGTATTTTTTGATAACATTATGAATAACATCATCTGCTTTACCTTCACTTAACAATTCTACAACTTCACCTTGTTTATAGGCATAACAATCATTGTAGGCAATATCTAAGTTGAAAAAATTAATTGCTGTATTTGTATGATCATCAAATGAACTTGGTTTAACTTCGTTGATAATAGGTCTAAAATAGCCTACTTTCGAAGATTTGGTTAACATCATTCTTAAAAGACCTAATGATACCAAAGATTTACCGCTGTCAGATTCTGTTGCGGCAATATAAATTGCTTTACTCATTGTTTATGAAAAATTATTTGTCAAAAATATAGCATAAAGTCACTACTAATTATGATAAAGGTCATTATTTTTTAAATAAAAAATATCTTTTTTTATAAAAGTATAGCAATTCCCAAAAAGATAAAGTTAATTTATTTGGAAACACACTTTGTATTATATAGAGCTACAATTTTTGGAATTTCTTTAACTTTACACTCCTTGTTTTCTAAATGTTTCATAATTAAAGAACACGGCTTGAGACGTTTTTTTATAATTTCTCCAAACCTTCTTTTTGAAGTCATTTCAGTGTTCCCAAAAAAGAAAGCTTTGCCTCATTGTTTTTTATCATTTAATACTCGTAATTAATTTTATTAGCGTCTACAATTTTTGTTGCTAGAGCGCCTATCAAACCAAAAGTATGTAAATAGTTAGATTCAATAGCAATAGCACACAATGATAAATTATCGTTCTCTATAATTACTTGGAGTAATTTTGGAGCTCTTTTGCCTCACTTTTTTTTGTAACGAAAGGAATGAGAAATAGAATCTTTTTTTAATATTAAATTACTACTATTTTTATGATTGTATTTTTCTTTTTTTGAATTTTTATGATCCTTGTAAATTGTTTTATCATTTAAAGTATTAATTCGAGCAATTCCATTTTTAGTTGTTTCATTCATAAAATGCAATTCAGCTTCAAAATACTGAGCATAAGATTTTAAGTAAAAAAGTAATAAAATAGTCTTCTGCGTGCTGGCATAGATTCTTTTAAACTTGTAAAACTCCCATATTAAATTGCTTTTTAATAGGAGCATGATTGGCAGCTTCTATTCCCATAGAGATCCAAGTTCTCGTGTCTAATGGGTTTATAACGGCGTCTGTCCATATTCTTGCGGCTGCATAATAAGGAGAAATTTGCTTGTCATATCGAGATTTTATTTTGTCAAATAGCTCAGCTTCTTTTTCAGGGGTAATTTTTTCACCTCGTTTTTTAAGTGAGGCTGTTTCTATTTGTAGTAGAACTTTTGCAGCAGAATTACCACTCATAACTGCTAGTTCTGCACTTGGCCAAGCAACAATTAATCTTGGGTCGTATGCTTTTCCGCACATAGCGTAATTTCCTGCTCCGTAAGAATTTCCAATAATTATTGTGAATTTTGGAACTACAGAATTGCTAACGGCATTTACCATTTTTGCACCATCTTTTATAATTCCTCCATGTTCAGACTTAGAGCCAACCATAAAACCGGTTACATCTTGAAGGAAAACTAAAGGTATTTTCTTTTGATTGCAATTCGCAATAAAACGAGTTGATTTATCCGCTGAGTCATTGTAGATAACGCCACCGAATTGCATTTCCCCTTTCTTTGTTTTTACCAATTTTCGCTGATTAGCAACAATACCAACGGACCAGCCATCGATTCTTGCATAACCAGTTAAAATGGTTTTTCCATAACTTTCTTTGTATTGTTCAAACTCAGAATTATCCACCAAACGTTTTATGATCTCTAACATATCATACTGCGCGTTTCTTTCTTTTGGAAGAATTCCGAAAATATCGTCTTCTTTTTCTTTTGGCGGAAATGCTTCTTTTTTACTAAAGCCAGCTTTGTCGTAATCACCAATTTTATCAATTATAAATCTTATTTTATTTAAAGCATTTTTATCATCTTTTGCTTTGTAATCTGTAACCCCTGATATCTCACAATGTGTAGTTGCTCCGCCTAAAGTTTCATTGTCAATACTCTCACCAATTGCAGCTTTTACCAGATAGCTTCCAGCTAAAAAAATACTTGCGGTTTTATCTACGATCAATGCCTCATCACTCATAATTGGTAAATAGGCACCACCGGCAACGCAACTGCCCATAACGGCAGAAATTTGAGTAATTCCCATACTACTCATTACCGCATTGTTTCTAAAAATTCGTCCAAAATGTTCTTTATCGGGGAAAATTTCATCCTGCATTGGAAGGTAAACTCCTGCAGAATCTACTAAGTAAATAATAGGTAAGTTGTTTTCTATGGATATTTCTTGAGCACGTAAATTCTTTTTTCCAGTAATAGGAAACCAAGCTCCAGCTTTTACGGTAGCATCATTGGCAACCACGATACATTGTTTTTCGCTGATGTAGCCAATTTTCACAACAACTCCGCCAGAAGGGCAGCCTCCATGTTCTGCATACATTTCTTCACCAGCAAAAGCGCCAATTTCGATAGATTTAGAATTGTTATCTAACAAATAATCAATTCTTTCTCTTGCAGTCATTTTGCCATTTGCGTGATGTTTGTCAATTCTCTTTTGACCACCACCTAATTTTACTTTCACAAAACGTTTGCGTAAATCTGAGACTAAAAGTTTATTGTAATCTTCGTTTTTATTGAAGTTGATATCCATAAAAAATAGTTGTTATAAGATGCTAAAATAAGAAAATTTTAACTGTAAGAATTGATAATATTGTCAACTGTTTTAGCTATTTCCTTATGTTGATTTTCCTTTTCTAAGCGAGTTGGTTCTGCAATTCTTTCTGTACAATTTTTTACGGCGCAGGTTTCACAGGTAACGCCAACAATATTTTTATGAAAAGTGTTTTCTTTAAGAAAAGTAAGTTTCTTTTTTAAGTGAGGAGAAAGTAACATTCCAATACTTACACTTCTGTTAATGGCTTTTTTAAAAGGATCTGGAGTTGCCGAAGAAAGTACTAAATATTCGTTTTTTTGATTTTCGTAAGAAGAAATTTGAATGCCAAAAGTTGCTCTTTCTTTGGATGAATTTTCTAAGTCTTGAATTGTTTTTATAGATATCCAACGTCTGCAATAATGCTCATTTTTTCTGTTTGCATGAGGTGCTTGTTGTTGTGTTATGTGTAATTCTTTACTTAGTTTAAATTCTGGTGAATTCTCTTTGTGTGTAAAGCGTAAGAAAAATAAATTTTTGATTTTGAAAAATTTGGGCAAAATATTTGTTAAACGTTGGTAAAAAGTTTCTTGAGAGCAATTAAAACTCTTAATTATTTGATGCAGTTTTAAAGGTCTCCAGTTTTCAAGTTCAAAGAAGTTTGTTAGTTTCTCTGTTAAATTTTTTCTTGGGATAATTAAAGCGCCAGCAAAATAAGATGCAATAAAATTATTCAAAACTTGATCAAAATTTTCAAATTTAATCCAAGGGAAAGTGTAAAGCCTATCTTTAATCTTTAAATGATTGTACGCCAATTCTTTTGCGTAAATAAATGTTTTTTGTGCTTCAGAAATGTTTTTATCAATTAAAAGTATTTTCTTTTTTGGGATATAAATGTTTCTCAAAACACCTAAATTGTCGTGTTTAGAAAGTTCTTTGTCATCAATTTTGTATCCAAATTCTTCGATTAAAATTTCTTCTAAATCCTTGGAATTTATTCTTTTTGATAAGTTTATATGATATAATTTGGCAAATTTCTCTGCATCATTTTCAATATCTTCAAAATAATTATTGTGCGCTTCTTGGTAAGAACGTAAAGATGCTAAAAAAAAGCTTTCTCTTGTTAGGTTGTAGTTTTGTGCAATTTTTATAATTGTACTTATAAACGCATTAACTTTTGCAGGAGCGTTTGCAATGATGTCTATTAGATTATTCTCTTTGATACCAAATAGCTCTAGTGGTATTTCTTTCAAAATTTTAGATTGTAAAATTTCGCCAATAGGTGCAAGGTTTTTATCTAGTTTTAAAGATACAAAATGGTCATAAGGAACTTCTAAATTTTCAGAAAGTAATAATATTTTATCTGTTTTTGGATATTTTTTTCCTTTTTCAATTTCATTTAAATACGATTTTGAAAGTCCGGATAACTTTGCTAGACCAAAAAGAGAAAGGTTCTTCTCTGTTCTTATTTGCTTCAGTTTTAAGCCAAATATTAATCGTATGTATTCGTCTTCTATCATCATAAATCAAAGATAAGAATAAATAGCGAATTAATTTAATTAATATTTTTATATTATTTAGCGAACGTTCGCTTGTTGAGTTCAAATATATTTTATATCATTGTAGTGTAGAAATTAAAATATTCTAATTATGGAAGAAAATAGTAGTATTAAAGAAATCAGTTTTAAAGAATTTAAGTTTGATGCGTATCAAGATGTTTTAACTAACAAGGCTCAATTGTTTTTATTAGAATTACATGAAAAATTTAATCAAAGAAGATTAAAATTATTGGAAGATAGAGAAGCTGAACAAGCTTATTTTGATGCCGGAAATTATCCTTCTTTTCCAAAAGAGACAAAAGAAATAAGGGAATCTGATTGGGTTTGTGCTCCTTTGCCGGAAGATTTATTAGATAGAAGGGTAGAAATTACAGGTCCTGTAGAGCGTAAAATGGTAATTAATGCTTTAAATTCTGGTTCCAAAACTTTTATGGCAGATTTTGAAGATAGTAATTCTCCAAATATTCATAATAATTTGCAGGGTCAAATTAATTTAAAAGATGCTATCAATAAAACAATTTCATTCTATGATGAGAAAAAGGATAAAACCTATCAATTAAATAAAGAAACGGCAACGTTACTTGTGAGACCCAGAGGTTTACATTTAAATGAAAAACATTTTACTGTTGATGGTGAGGAAATGTCTGGTTCTTTTGTAGACTTTGGGTTGTATTTTTTTAATAACATTAAAGCATTACAAGCGCAAAATTCTGCTACCTATTTTTATTTACCAAAATTAGAGCACTATTTAGAAGCAAGGTTATGGAATGATATTTTTGTGTTTGCCCAAGAATATCTAAAGATTCCTCAAAACACAATTAAAGCGACTGTTTTAATAGAGACGATCACGGCAAGTTTTCAGTTAGATGAAATTATTTATGAGTTAAGAAATCATATGGCTGGATTAAATTGTGGTCGTTGGGATTATATTTTTTCTTACATCAAAAAGTTTAGAAATCATCAAAATTTTATGGTACCGAATAGAGATCAAGTAACAATGAAAACACCTTTTATGAAAGCTTATTCTTTGAGGGTTATTCAAAAATGCCATAAAAGAGGAGTGCATGCGATGGGAGGAATGGCGGCACAAATTCCGATTAAAAATGATGAATTAGCGAATAATAATGCATTTGCAAAAGTGCATGCAGATAAAGAGCAAGAGGTAAAAAATGGACATGATGGAACTTGGGTTGCGCATCCAGGATTAGTTTCTTTAGCAATGAACGTATTTAATGAAAACATGATGACAAAAAATCAAATACATGTAAAAAGATTTGATGTAAATGTTGGTGTTAAAGATTTAGTTGAAATGCCAAAAGGAACCATTACTGAAGATGGCGTTAGAAAAAACATTAATGTAGGTATTTTATATATAGAAAGTTGGTTACGTGGAAACGGAGCGGCTGCAATATATAATTTAATGGAAGATGCTGCCACGGCGGAAATCTCTAGGACTCAGGTTTGGCATTGGTTAAACCATAATATTCAATTAGAAGATGGGCGCTTTTTTGGAGAAGAAATGTATCAGCAATTAAAAAAAGAAGAATTAGAGAAAATTAAAGAATTAGTTGGTGAAACTAATTTTTTAAACGGAAAATTTGAATTAGCAATTAACCTCTTTGATCAGTTAGTTTTATCAAAGGAGTACAAAGAGTTTTTAACACTATCAGCATATAAATATATTTAAAAAAAAATGTCTCGCAACTACGGCAATAGTGTGCGAGACGAAATTATCAAAATCTAGAAACCTTAATAATCAAAAGACAAAATTATGAAAAAATTATCACAAACTAATTATAGTTCAGCATTAGAAACTGTAAGAAATCTTAAAGAAAAATATGGTAATTCTTGGAATGCAATAAGTTCTGAAAGTGCAGCAAGAATGGTTACTCAAAATCGTTTTAAAACAGGTTTAGATATTGCTAAATATACTGCAGCTATCATGCGAAAGGATATGGCAGAATATGACGAAGATTCATCTAACTATACACAATCTTTAGGTTGCTGGCATGGTTTTGTTGCGCAACAAAAAATGATTGCTGTAAAAAAACATCATAAAACAACCAATAAAAGATACTTGTATTTGTCTGGATGGATGGTTGCTGCATTGCGTTCAGAATTTGGGCCGTTACCAGATCAATCTATGCACGAAAAAACGGCTGTGCCAAAATTAATAAGCGAAATTTATGATTTTCTTCGTCAAGCAGATGCTATTGAATTGAATGATTTATTTAAACGATTAGAGAATGGAGAAGATGTGCAAGATCAAATAGATAATTTCGAAACTCATATTGTTCCAATTATTGCAGATATTGATGCAGGTTTTGGAAATGAAGAAGCTACCTATTTATTGACTAAAAAGATGATTGAAGCAGGAGCATGTGCGATTCAAATTGAAAATCAAGTTTCAGATGCAAAACAATGTGGCCATCAAGATGGAAAAGTAACGGTGCCGCATGAAGATTTTATTGCTAAATTAAATGCCATTAGATATGCATTTTTAGAGTTGGGTGTGGATGATGGAATTATTGTAGCACGAACAGATTCTGAAGGGGCAGGTCTAACTCAGAAACTACCAGTAAGTCAAGAGCCAGGAGATTTAGCTTCTAAATATTTAGCTTTTGTTGAGGCAGAAGAAATAGTAATTAAGGATGCTAAAGAAGATGATGTTCTATTGAAAAGAGATGGTAAATTAGTACGTCCAATTAGATTGGCAAATGGTTTGTATAAATTTAAAGAAGGTTCTAATATAGATAGAGTTGTGTTAGATTGTATTACCAGTTTACAAAATGGGGCAGATTTATTATGGATAGAAACACCAACACCAAATGTAAAGCAAATTGCAAATATGGTAAATAGAGTAAAAGAGGTTGTGCCAAACGCTAAGTTGGTGTATAATAATTCGCCTTCATTTAACTGGACACTTAATTTCCGAAATCAAGTATTTGAAGAAATGCTTTCTGAGGGAGAAAATATGACAGCTTATGATAGAAATAATTTAATGGATGTCAAATATGATACTTCTGAATTAAGTTATCGTGCAGATCAAAAAATTAAAACTTTTCAAATTGATGGGGCAAAAGAAGCAGGGATTTTCCATCATTTAATTACTTTGCCAACGTATCATACAACAGCTTTGCATATGAATGATCTTACGGAAGGTTATTTTGGTGAAGAAGGAATGTTAGCCTATGTAAAGGGTGTTCAAAGACAAGAAATTAGAAAAGGAGTTTCATGTGTAAAACATCAAAGAATGGCAGGTTCTGATTTAGGTGATGATCATAAAACTTTTTTTGCTGGTGATAAAGCTTTAAAGGCAGGAGGAGAGAACAATACTTCAAATCAGTTTGAAGCTTCTGAAGAGGTTAAAAAAACACGAAATAAAATTTCAAAAGTAGCTTAATAAATTTACGGAATTCATAATTAAAAAATCCTCTTTGAGCTGCTCAAAGAGGATTTTCTTATTTTTAATCAAAGAAAAATGTTCTTTTATTTGATAGTTAGTTTTGTTTTATCTGAAGAAATTAAGCTGACGTTTAGCTAGTAATCAAGTGAAGGAGAAGTCTTTTGATGTATTTTCCTAGCTAGCCTTAGTTGTCAATATCTAAGTGCGCGTTAAATGGAGGTATAAAATGTTATTCCCTTAATTGAGGTTTAATATCTTGAAAAGTTAATGGATTTGTTAAGAATAAAATAAAGCTATTTTTTTTACATATTAATCTATTTATTTAAAAAACTGTGTAAAATTAGTTGTGATCTCAAATCATAAAATTAGTACTTAGAATTGGCGTAAAAAAAAGGGTTTTATAGCTGTACATATTTAAAGTAGTACTTCTTTTAATTAAAAAAAATAACGAAATTTGTTATCTAAAAATTGCTCAATTTTTTTCTGTTTAGAAGTTTTTTATTTGTAAAAATGTTTATGCTAGTGTATTTTGTATATCACCATTTATGCTGCTGTAAAAATTGATGATATGAAGATGAAAGGATTCGTTTTTCTTAAAATTAAAGGGTAAGATATAATGGTTTAAAGAGATTTTGTTATCATAACAACAGATATAAATTATAGAGAAAAACGGATGATACTAAAAAGTATTTAAATATGGGTTTAAAAGTAAAAAGAAGTTTTGAAGATGGAAGTTAAAGATAAAATTAGTAACGTTACCTCTAAAGTTATTTCCAGTATTTGGGGTACTTTAGAGCAATTTAATTTTGATTTTACGTTTAAAAACGGAAAAACAAGAAATGTATTTCATGAAGTTTATGGAAAAAGTGATGGAGTTGCAATTTTGCTTTATAATACTAAAACAGAAAAAGTAATTTTATCGAAACAATTTAGAATGCCCGTTTTTGTGGCAGGTATTTCAAAAGGATTTTCTATCGAAGTTGTTGGCGGTGGAATTGATAAAAATGAGTCTCCAGAGACTTGTGTGATTCGTGAAACGGAGGAGGAAGTTGGTTATCGAATATCAGAAGTAAAAAAAGTATGCACTGTTTTTTTATCACCAGGCATTGTGAAAGAAAAAGTACATCTTTTTGTGGGTGAATATAAAGATGAAGACAAAACAGAAAATGGAGGAGGTCTTGCAATTGAAAATGAAGAAATAGAAGTAATAGAAATATCATTCATAGATGCTTTAAAAATGATTAAAACACAAGAAATTATGGATGCAAGAACCATTTTATTATTACAGTATTTGGAAATAAATCAATTTATATAGGAGTTAGCTAGTTCCTGTTTTATGAAAAATTAGTGGAACTTTATACTAAATATTTAGTAAAAATAGGTTTTATAGTAACTAATTTCATGTTGTTTTTTGTTGATGAAATTGGCTGGATTCGGGAAGTTTTTTTAGAAAAAAAATGAACAAATAATAGATTCCATTCAATTGTTATCTAAACAGCAAAATAAGATTCAAGAAATACAACGTCTTCAGAAAAAAATCGATTCAATAAAAATGGATAAGTAAAGTTTTCTGTTTTCATTTTTTAGGCATATTTCGTTTATAAGTTTAGTTATGGGTTTGTCCTCTTAGACATTCTAGAACATTAAATTATTGTTGTAAGAAAAGAATTTTCGAGTAGGAAAATCCGCTCCAATGAATTATTGTTGTTGTTTTAAACAGTTTATTAAAGATTAAAAAATGAATAATATAAAAGAAAAACATATAAGATAAAAAATAAGTACTAGAATTGAGATAACAAGTCCAGCTATTGCAAGTTTATTCCGTTTTTTATAAATTCCTGCCCAAGATAAACTAAATCCAAGAAGCCATATTATCCAACCCAAAAATGTAATCCATGCAATAAATATGGAAATTAATGCAAAAACGAATCCTGCGCTTCCTATTCCATTTGATTCATTTTGTTTTGCTTTTATTGATTGTTTTTGGTTTTCAGTTTTTTGGTCATTAATTGATGTCATTTGATTCATAACTTTTGATTAGATTTAATTTAGAGTCTAAATTGACTAAAACCTCTTAGTGAATATACAATGTTTTTAATAACCAATATTTAAAGTAAGTTAGGTTAGTTTTTTTATCATAGAATATCAACCATAAAAATATCCATTTTAAGTAAAATCAATTTTAAATATTTCCTTGGATTTATTTTCCTTGGTAAATAAATTTTTATTTTGTAATTTTGTCTTGAATTTATAAAGGTTCAAGATGAAAATTACTAAGATTATTTACTATATTTCTATAGGGTTATTAACCTTATTAATGCTTTTTTTGTACATTTTATGATTGGAGACGGAGAACAGAAGGAAGCAGCATTCGCAATAATTCTTTTAATTACCTCTTACAAAACTGATAAAAAAATTTAAAATGCTTAGAGATAAAAATGCTGAAGTAGTTTTAACAAATAAAAACTATCTGGCTGAAGTTAAAACAAGAAATCACTTTTTAGTAATTGATGAACCTGTCAGCTCTGGCGGTGACGATAACGGCCCAACACCAGTTGAATACTTATTAACTGCAATAGGCGGTTGTGTTTCAATAACCTTAAGAATGTATGCAGAAAGAAAAGGATGGGATGTAGGTAAAATAACTGTCAATGTTTCTCAAAAAGAAGAGTCAACTTGTGAAGGAATTAAAAAATGGTTGGTTGAAGATATTTCCTTTGAAAAAGAAATCACTGAAGATCAAAAAAAGAGGTTGTTGGTTATTGCAGGGAAATGTCCAGTGGCAAAAATGATAAAAGGAGAAACAAAAATGGAATCAAAAATTATATAAATGAAAAAAGTATTAGCGTTTGCAGGAAGCACGAGCTCAACATCTATCAATAAAAAATTAGCAATTTTTGCTGCAGAGAAGTTAGAAAACACCTCTTTTGATGTGATAGACTTAAAAGATTTCACTTTACCGATTTATAGCATTGATGAAGAACAAAATGGATTTCCAGGAGATGCAAAAAAGTTTACTTCTTTGTTGGATAATTATGACGGATTTATCCTCTCATTAGCAGAACATAATGGATCTTATGCTGCAGCTTTTAAGAATGTTTTTGATTGGAGTACAAGAATAGAAAAGAATTTTTTTAGAGATAAACCATTATTATTAATGGCAACTTCACCAGGAGGTAGGGGAGGGCAAACAGTTTTAGAAACAGGAGTTCAATCATTCTCTAGAATGGGTGCTAAAGAACTAATTTCTTTTTCTTTTCCAAGTTTCTACGATAATTTTAAAGATGGTAAAATCATACATGAAAATTTATTAATATCATTAAAAGAACAAGTAAATAAATTTGAGAATGCTGTAAATCAATCCATATGAAAATAGTTTTATACGGGAAACAAGGACATGCCTATACAGTTGCTTTTAAAAATTTTTTAAATTCAACCGATGTTCCTTATGTATATAAAGATGTTTCTAAGGATGCTGAAGCAAGAGAACACAGCAAAGAACTATATGATGGAGTTGTTAAATTTCCAACTTTATTTGTAGATGATACCATCTATTTAACGCCAACAACAGAAGAATTTAATAAAATAATGCAAGATTTAAGATTAAGAGCATAATTATGGGAGACATTTCTAAAGATATCAACTCTAAGTTTATAAACAGTAAGGTAAAGGCATTAATCAATATAAAATATACTTTTAATTGGTTAAATAGCAGGGAGAATGAGTTTTTTAAACCTTATGGAATTTCTCCACAACAATACAATATTTTAAGAATTTTAAGGGGTGCTAAAGATAAAATTAAGGTTCAGATTGTGAAAGACAGAATGGTAGAAAGAGCTCCAAATGCAACTCGTTTAATGGATAAGTTGTGTGATAAAAACTTAATTGAAAGAGAGCGCTGTGAGCATGATAGAAGAGTAGTGTTTGTAAAAATAACGCTATCTGGGTTGGATTTATTATCTACTATAGATGACAATGAAAAGGTGTCTTTTTTAGAAAAATTAACAGATGAAGAAGCCATTACTTTAAGCAATCTTTTAGATAAAATTAGATAGAAAAAATTTATAAAAATATTTTCCTTGGGAAGTATCTATAGAATGTTAGTTTGAGTGACTAGTATTTTTTATCAGAATTGTATCGAGAGCTAATAGCTTATTTAATTATGAAAAAATATAAAACAATACAGCATAAAGTTACAAGTCCTATGGTAAATATGGGACCAATAAAATTGCGTCAACCATTGCCAACGGAAGAAATAGAGAATGTAGATCCGTTTTTATTGTTGCATCATTATGGACCTTATGCGATATCAGAATTTAACAATCCGTTTGATTTAGGGCCGCATCCGCACAGAGGTTTTGAACCAATAACATTGTTGTTTAAAGGTGAGCAATTACACAGAGATTCATTAGGAAATGAAATGGTGGTGAAAGCTGGAGATGTTCAATGGACAACAGCAGGTCGTGGAATTATCCATGCTGAGGGGCCAACTAAAGAATTTGTGAAAGAAGGGGGAGATTTAGAGGGAATTCAGTTGTGGTTAAACTTGCCAGCAAAAGATAAAATGATGACACCGAATTATCAGCACTTAGAAGAAAAACAAATACCAAAAATTTTTTCTGAGGATAAAAAAGTGCAATTAAATATTATTGCAGGTAATCAAAATAATGAATCTGGTTTGATACAAACTCAGACGGCTGTTAACGTTTTTACCTTAAAAGCAAATAAAGGGGGACAATTAGAAATTAATATTCCAGAAAAGCATCAATCTTTAATTTATTTGTTAGTTGGTGAAATTTTAGTGAATACTTCAGAACTACTCAGGAAAGGAGAAAACCAAATGATTACTTTTAATCAAGATGGAAATACCATTCAATTTGAAGCAAAAAAAGAAAGTACACTATTGGTTTTATCAGGAGAACCAATTGGAGAAAAAATCACTCAATATGGACCTTACGTAATGAATACTCAAACAGAAATTTTGGAAGCAATGCGCGATTATCAGAAGGGTAAAATGGGGTATTTGTATTAATCAAGAAAGTTAAATCATGAATAAAATAATACACAAAGCAGCATCTAGAGGTCATGCAAATCATGGATGGTTGCGGTCACATCATACATTTAGTTTTGCAAGTTATCAAAATTTAGAAAGAATGAATTTTGGGATGTTACGCGTTTTAAATGATGACGTTGTGGAACCAAAAAGGGGGTTTGGAACACATCCGCATAAAAATATGGAAATTATTTCTATCCCTATTTCTGGAGCCTTATCTCACAAAGATAGTATGAGTAATAAACGTTCTATAGAAGTTGGGGAAGTACAGGTTATGAGTGCAGGAACTGGTTTAACACATTCAGAATTTAATGACAGTGAAACAAAGGCTGTAAATTTTTTACAACTTTGGATTATTCCTGAGTTAGAAAATATAATGCCTTATTACAATCAAAAAATATTTAAAGCGATAAAAAGAAAAAACAAATTTCAAGTTTTAGTTTCCCCAAAAGATAAATTGGTTGCAGGTTCTTTGCCAATAAACCAGCAAGGATATATTTCGATGATTGATTTAGATAAAGGCTTCGAAACAACTTACAATTTAAGAAATGGAGCTTATTTTTTCTTAATTGAAGGAGAAGTATTAATAGAGGATGAAACTCTTGAAAAAAGAGATGCCATTGGAATTACGGAAAAAGAAAAAATCAATATCAAGGCAAATGTGTTAAGTAAATTGTTAGTGATTGATGTTCCTATGAAATAGGAATTAAATTATAAATTTTTTAAAGCCAAAGAATCAATTTTTTTGGTTTTTTATTTTCAGAAAATAAACATATCTTGCAAACTATTATGCATGCATAATAAATTTAACTCCAAGATTATGAAATATAAGCACATTTTTGAACCATTAGATTTAGGTTTTACAACTTTAAAAAATAGAATTTTAATGGGTTCTATGCATACAGGTTTAGAAGAAGAAAAAAATGCTATTGATAAAATTTCAACCTATTACGCAGAAAGAGCCAAGGGAGGAGTTGGTCTTATTGTTACAGGAGGAATTTCACCAAATATTCAAGGTTGGACAGGGCCTTTTGCTGCAAGAATGTCTTCAACAAAACATGCTATACAGCACCAAAAAATAACGAATGCAGTTCATAAAGAAGGAGGGAAAATTTGTATGCAAATTTTGCATTCAGGGCGTTATGGATATCATCCTTTTAATGTTGCTCCCTCTAAAATAAAGTCGCCAATAACACCTTTTAAACCATTTAAGTTAACACAATCAGGAATCAAAAGAACAATTAGAGATTTTGTAAACTGTGCTGAATTATCTAAAATGGCAGGTTATGATGGTGTTGAAATTATGGGCTCGGAAGGCTATTTAATCAATCAATTTATTGCAAAAAGAACCAATAAAAGAACTGATAATTATGGTGGTGCATATGAAAACAGAATGCGTTTA
Organism: Polaribacter sp. Hel1_33_78; assembly: GCF_900106075.1. Classification (NCBI taxonomy): domain Bacteria; kingdom Pseudomonadati; phylum Bacteroidota; class Flavobacteriia; order Flavobacteriales; family Flavobacteriaceae; genus Polaribacter; species Polaribacter sp. Hel1_33_78. Next base: position 2,430,441 of record NZ_LT629794.1, on the reverse strand, counting down.
CCTATTGAGTTGGTAAAACAAACTCGTGAAGCTGTTGGTAAAGAATTCATTATAATTTACCGACTATCAATGTTAGATTTGGTTGAAAATGGTAGTTCTTGGGAAGAGGTGGTACAACTGGGTAAAGAAATAGAAAAAGCTGGAGCCACTATTATAAATACAGGGATTGGTTGGCATGAGGCTAGAATCCCTACAATTGCAACTTCAGTTCCAAGAGGTGCATTTACTTGGGTTACAAAAAAAATGAAAGAAGAATTATCAATTCCTTTGATTACTTCTAACAGAATAAATATGCCAGAAACAGCTGAAAAAATATTATCAGAAGGAGATGCAGATATGATTTCTATGGCGCGTCCTTTTTTAGCAGATTCAGAATGGGTAAATAAAGCAGCACAAGATAGAGTAGACGAAATAAATACATGTATTGGTTGTAATCAAGCTTGCTTAGATCATGTTTTCGAACAAGAAGTTGCAAGTTGTTTAGTAAACCCTCGGGCTTGTCATGAAACAGAACTGAATTATTATCCTACAGAAAGTCAAAAGAAAATAGCAGTAATTGGAGCAGGTCCAGCAGGTTTAGCAGCATCAACAATTGCAGCACAAAGGGGCCATTTGGTTACTTTATTTGATGCGGATAAAGAAATTGGTGGTCAGTTTAATCTTGCAAAACAAATTCCAGGAAAAGAAGAGTTTTATGAAACCTTACGTTATTTTAAGAAACAAATTGAACTTCATCAAGTAAGCTTAAAACTAAATACTAGAGTTTCTGAGGATGATTTAAAAGATTCAGATTTTGACGAAATTATAGTTGCAACAGGAATTAAGCCGAGAGAATTAAAAATTGAAGGAATTAATCATCAAAAAGTATTGAGTTACATTGATGTCTTAAAGTTTAAAAAGCCAGTAGGCAAAAGAGTAGCTGTAATTGGAGCAGGAGGAATTGGTTTTGACGTTTCAGAATATTTAACACATGAAGGAGAATCTACCTCGCTAAATATTGATACTTGGTTAAAAGAATGGGGAATAGACAAAACGCTAGAAGCCAGAGCAGGAATTGAAGGAGAAAAACCATTAATTCATGCAGCATCTAGAGAAATTTTTATGTTTAAAAGGAGTAAAGGAAAATTTGGTGGAAATCTTGGGAAAACTACAGGTTGGATTCACCGTTCTAGTTTAAAAAAGAAAAAAGTTCAGTTTATAGGAGATGTTTCTTATACTAAAATTGACGATCAAGGGTTGCATTATACACAAAATGAGGAAGCTAAAATTTTAGAAGTAGATCATATTGTTATTTGTGCAGGTCAAATACCTTTTAAAGAATTATACCAACCTTTATTGGATGTAGGTAAAAAAGTACATGTAATTGGTGGAGCAGATTTTGCATCAGAGTTAGATGCAAAAAGAGCGATCAAACAAGGTGCAATATTGGCGGCCAAAATTTAGTTTTTTCTTTAATTGCTATGGGGAACTCTTATCAAAAAAATGTATAGTATTCGCAAAAACGAATACATTTAAAAATCATAATTATGAAATCATTCTCCCTTGAAGAAATAATAGCAATTGTTAACGGTGAACTTATTGGAAATTGCAAAGATTTAATATTCGCTCCAGAGCAAATTGAAAATGCAGTAAAGGGGAATGTTACCTTTATAGGAAATTCTAAATATGCTCGTTTCTGGGAAAAATCAAAGGCGAGTATAGCAATTGTATATGATGGAATTAATGTGCTTCCAGGAGAAGGAAAAGCATTTATTAAAGTAAAAAATGCTGACTTAGCAATGGCACTGATATTGGATGCTTTTGAACCGGAACATCCCTATTTTGAAGCAGATATTCATCCAACAGCGGTTATAGATAAAACTGTAAAATTGGGAAATGGATGCAAAATTGGTGCAAATTCTTATATCGGTAAAAATGTAATAATAGGGGAAAATGTAATCATCTACCCTAACGTTTCTGTTTTTGATGATACTATCATTGGAAATGAGACAGTTATTTGGTCCGGAACAGTGATTAGAGAAAGAAGTAAAATTGGAAGTCATTGTATTTTTCATTCAAACGTTAGTATTGGAGCAGATGGTTTTGGATATAGACCAAGTAATGATGGTAGAGGCTTAGTTAAAATAAAGCATATTGGTAATGTTGTTATTGGAAATGCTGTAGAAGTAGGTGCTAATTCATGCATTGATCGTGGAAAATTTAGTTCTACTGTCTTAGGCGATGGCTGTAAGATTGATAATTTAGTGCAAATAGGTCATAATTCTGTGCTAGGAAGATGTTGTATAATGGCTGGAAACAGTGGTTTAGCAGGTTCTGTAACGTTAGGTGATGGAGTTATTATTGGAGGTAGTGCTTCTATAAAAGATCATGTTACTATACATTCTGGTGCTAAAGTTGGCGCTGGTTCTGGCGTTATCAGTGACGTAGAAGCGGGTAAAACGGTAGTTGGTTATCCAGCATGCGATTCAAGAGAAAAAATGAAACAGTGGGTAGCTTTGCGTAAACTTGCAAGAAATTAAGTATGTAATCTATAACACTTTCTAACCCCCTAATTTATAAGACTTTTTATCAAATCTATAATTTGACAGTATCAAATAAATACCGATATTTGTCGAACAAATTAACGAATTACATAATATGGGAATGAATAAAAATACAGTGCTTGCTTGGGCAACATTGATAATGATACTTGTAGGATTAGGATTAATTGCTTTAGGCGCTTTTAGATATAATGAAGTTGCAGGTTGGGGATTTGCAGCGGTTGGTGTTGGTTTTTTTGCTATTGCTTGGGTTTTTAATGCCTTAAAGGGTAGAGTATAAAAAAGTCTACAATTTTCAGTAGCAGTTTTCAAATTAAATTTAAAAAATAGTATAATGAGCGACGATAAGAAGGTTATCTTTTCGATGAATAAGGTTTCTAAAACCTATCAATCAACTGGTAAACAAGTATTAAAAGATATATATTTAAGCTTCTTTTATGGAGCTAAAATTGGAATTTTAGGTTTAAACGGATCTGGAAAATCAACATTATTAAAAATTATAGCGGGTGTAGAAAAGAATTTTCAAGGCGATGTAACTTTTTCCCCTGGTTATAATGTTGGGTATTTGGAACAAGAGCCTCAACTAGATCCTGAGAAAACTGTTTTAGAAGTTGTAAAAGAAGGGGTTGCAGAGACTGTTGCAATTCTTGACGAATACAACAAAATTAATGATATGTTTGGTTTAGAAGAAGTTTATTCTGATGCAGATAAGATGGAAAAACTAATGAATCAGCAAGCAGAATTGCAAGATAAGATTGATGCTGCCAATGCTTGGGAATTAGACACTAAATTAGAAATAGCAATGGATGCTTTAAGAACTCCAGATTCTGATAAAAAAATTGGAGTATTGTCTGGAGGGGAAAAAAGACGTGTTGCATTATGTAGATTATTACTGCAAGAGCCAGAAATTTTATTATTAGATGAGCCAACAAATCACTTGGATGCAGAATCGGTGCATTGGTTAGAGCATCATTTAGCACAATATAAGGGAACCGTAATTGCAGTAACACATGATAGATATTTCTTAGATAATGTAGCTGGTTGGATTCTTGAACTGGATAGAGGAGAAGGAATTCCTTGGAAAGGAAATTACTCTTCTTGGTTAGATCAAAAATCTCAGAGAATGGCGCAAGAAAGTAAAACAGCTTCTAAACGTCAAAAAACATTAGAACGTGAGTTAGATTGGGTTCGTCAAGGAGCAAAAGGTCGTCAAACAAAGCAAAAAGCTCGTTTGAAAAATTATGACAAATTAATGAGTCAAGACCAAAAACAAGTTGATGAAAAATTAGAAATCTACATTCCTAATGGCCCTAGATTAGGAACAAATGTGATTGAAGCAATTGGTGTATCTAAAGCTTATGGAGATAAATTATTATACGATAATTTAGAATTTAATTTACCACAAGCAGGTATTGTTGGGATTATTGGTCCGAACGGAGCAGGAAAAACAACGATTTTTAAAATGATCATGGGAGAAGAAGCTCCTGATAAGGGAACTTTTAAGGTAGGTGAAACTGCTAAAATTGCATATGTAGACCAAGCACATTCCAATATTGATCCAGAAAAAACAATATGGGAAAATTTTTCGGATGGTCAAGATTTAGTCATGATGGGAGGAAAGCAAGTAAATTCTCGCGCTTATTTAAGTCGTTTTAATTTTTCTGGAAGTGAACAAAATAAGAAGGTCTCTGCTCTTTCTGGTGGGGAACGTAACCGTTTACATTTAGCCATGACCCTAAAAGAAGAAGGTAATGTTTTACTTTTAGATGAACCAACAAACGATTTAGATGTAAATACTTTAAGGGCTTTAGAGGAAGGTTTAGAGAATTTTGCTGGTTGTGCAGTGGTTATTTCTCACGATAGATGGTTTTTAGATAGAGTTTGTACACATATTTTAGCTTTTGAAGGAAATAGTGAAGTATATTTCTTTGAAGGTGGTTTTTCTGAATACGAAGAAAATAAAAAGAAACGTTTAGGTGGAGATTTAATGCCGAAACGAATTAAATATAGAAAGTTAATTAGATAATTTTTGATGTTTTTATTGAATTAGTACGCTCTTTATGACAATTGTCATAGTTGAAATTAAAGGGTATATATACTTTTAATCAATTGTTTCATTTACAATTTAGAGAGTACTAATTTAATCTTAATATTATGAATAAAATTTTTTTAAAACTTGCGTTTCTAATGCTGTCAGCATTAGTTTACGGGCAAGCGGGCCATGTTATGCAAGGTGTTGGTGCCGTTAACATGTCTATGGGTGGCGCAGCCACTGCACAACCATTAGATATTTCCGGAGCTCTACAGTGGAATCCTGCGGCAATATCAACTTTTGATAGTAAAATATTAGATTTTAATTTTGGTTTATTCTATTCATCTCCAGAATTAAGTTCTACTGGATTTGAGTTTAATGGATCAACTGGCGAACAAACAGGAAATATGATTACTGGTCTTACTGAGGATGATAGAGGTGTCTCTCCTATGCCAGCTCTAGCAATGGTTTGGGGAAAAGAGGATAGCAAACACACCTTTGGTTTATCGGCTTTTGGTATTAGTGGTTTTGGAGTTACTTTTCCACAGCAAGAGTTTAATTTTAATCCAATTAATAACATGCAACCTTTTGGTTTTGGTCGTGTAGAATCTGATTATATGTTATTGCAAGTTGGTTTGGCTTGGGCATATGAAATAAGTGAAACATTTTCAATAGGTATTCAGCCAACAATTAATTATGGAGCATTAGAGTTAGCGCCAAGTCCATTATCTTCTCCAGATTTCACACCACCTTCAGGTGCTCCAGGTGATCAAATGTACCCAAATAGTGATAAAGCATCTGCTCTTGGTTTTGGGGCACAGTTTGGGGTGTTTTACAACTCACCAAGTGGAATTAAATTAGGAGCGTCATACAAAACAGGACAATCATTTGGGGATTTAGAATTTAAAAACACTTATTTAGATGGTTCAGCAGCACCTGAAACAGCTTTTAATATGGATTACCCAACAATATTATCATTTGGTTTAGGATATTCAAAAGGAGATATTGATTTTGCATTGGATTATAGAATGGTTGATTATGAGAACACCGACGGTTTTGCTGAAAAAGGTTGGGTTATTGCTGAAGAAGGTCCAACTGCTGGTTTTCCTACAGGAGCTGTAAAAGGTTTTGGATGGAAAAATATAAATATACTTTCCGTTGGACTTCAATACAAAGGAATCGAAAAATTACCTTTAAGAGTTGGTTATACATATAGTAGCAATCCTATTGATGATGAATTGGCATTTTTCTCAATTCCTGCAACTGCAGTTATTGCGAATGCTTTTCAATTAGGTTTTAGTTACCCAATAACTGATAATTTAATGTTGAATGGTGTGTATCATTATGGTACTAGTGATGGAAAAACAGAAGGAAATTTACTAAACCCTACTCCAGATCAAGATTTTAATCAAGATGGGCAACCGGACGGACCTTGGAATGTTGCCACAAACCCATTAGGAAAAGTTCCCAATAGTAAAGTTGGTTACGAAATGACAACGGGTATGGTGATGTTTGGCGTTAGTTATACATTTAAAGAATAGAAGGTTCTTTTTTTACTTACGCAGAAAATAAGAAAAGCCCTATTTTAAAATAGGGCTTTTGATTTTTATATTCTTAACTTCTTTTCTTTCTGTTAATTTTTCTTTTTTTAGAATTTTTATCGGTCTTTATAGAGTTATTATTTTTATCTGCTCTTTGTGTGCTGTTTTCTCTTTTAATTATAGAAGAGGTTCTTTTTTTAGTATTTTTTACAACCTCAACTTTTTTGTTTCTATTAGGTTTTCGATAAGAATTATTAGCATTTCTTTTTCTCTTTTTTCTTGGATTAATCTCGGCTGTAGGTTTTCTCCTTTTTAAAATTGTACTTCTTTTTCCTATTTTGGCATTAGGTCTAGCTTTATAGTAATAAAAATTTTGATCCTCTCTAAATTGGTTATAATTTCTTTTAAAGTCATTTCTATAAAAATAACTGTCATTATAGTTACAAATATCACCAAAACTTATGTTGAACCTTATGCCATTATCATAATAAAAATCTCTTACATTTCCATGAAAATTAGGATTTCCCCATCTATCGTAATGCACTCTTAAATCTCCAACCTTTGTTAGTTTTCCAAATCTGTATCTCATCGAAATACTACCTATTCTAGTAACATTTCCTCTATAATCATAATTGATAAAAGCATTTCCAATTCTTGTAATCCTGCCTCTATAATCTCTATTTACGCGAACACTTCTGTTATTTATTCTTCTATTATAATCATTATAAGAGTTTTCAAGATGCGTGTTAAAATCAAAATCACCATTTGTAAAAATGTAGAATTCGATTCCACGTTCTATGAAGCTTACAGCATTGTCATAAGTGTAATTTACCCTAATTCTGTTTGGTTTTTCGTTTCCCGTTTTGGCTTCAATGGTAAAAACCATGATCAAAATTCCAAATAATATAAGTGCCGTTTTTTTCATAATATATGATTTTAATGGTTTTGCCTACTCTAAACGCTTTTCAGCTTCCGCATTTGATTATCATAATTTCAAAGAACGTGCCAAAAGATGTAAACTAAGTTCTCTAGTTTGAAATTTTTTAATGTATTGTATTGATATATAGTACTTTAATGGTATCTTAAGAAAATAATAATATAATTTTACGGCTACTTCTAAGCCAATATAACTTAGAAATAAATAATTATTAGGTGTTAGAAGCGAGTAAGAAAAATTTGTAAAAAGTACTAGAATTGCTAAATAATATTTCTGATGAATACAATATTAGTTTTCTTTGTTCTATTATATACTTCCTACTTTAGAGGTGTTTCTCTGTTTAAAATGAATCTTAAAAAGAAAATAAATAAAAAGGATCTATGAACGTAATAAATTAGGTAAACAAGAACCTTACGGCTAGTATTGTATTAGTAATTGAATGACGAAATAGTACTTTTGAGTTTAGTGCAGTATCAAATAAAAATTAAGAAGGATTCTAAGATTCAGAAGTTATAGTTTTACCTGCTGAAAAATAAATTCCTGATTATTTTGTTTTATATACATTTCTTTGCAATTGGTTGGGTGCTCAAATCTATGATTTTGTCTTAAATTGAAAGAAGGGTTATCAGTTAAAAAAATACCCTCAAAGTCTTTTTCACCGCATCTTGTATATCTAGAAATTCTGTACTTTAGAGCATCTATTTTTTCTTCAACCTTAAACCAAGCTCCACTGCCAACTCCAGATAACCAGGTGCCATTTATTAAATTAAATGTTTTTATATCGGGTATTTCAGAACCAATTAAATTAAGCTCAGAATCAAATTTTTTAAAGAAAGTAGCATTGTATTCTTTTAAAATAGACCGGTTTTTATATTCTTTAATCTTTTGGTTTTTTACCTTATAGACTGTTCTACTTGTTCTTCCTTTTAATGTGTTTCCAATAGGACTAGGAGTTAATAAGTGAGAACTTTTTAACTTTAGTTGGATGCTTTTTTTTGTGCAAGAATTTATGATTGTATCGGTTACAAACCTAGCACAATTGCTGCCATTTTTAATAAAAGCACCATAAGGAAATTCTTTTTTATCAATTAAATTATAAATAAAGTTAAATGCTTTGTCATAATTAATTTTATGATTAACACTTGCAATTAACCTTCCTGTTCCATGTGTTTTTTCAGGATGTTTTTCCAACCACAACAAAATGTCATCTAGATTCGTTAGTGCGTTATTTTTAAAGGAAGCTTTTAAAGGAATATAAATTTCGGGATCTGTTTCAAAAGATCTTACTCGGCCATTTCCATAAGAAGTTATATATCGGCCAAAATCAAAATATTTAATTTCAGATTCATTTTTTTTGATCAATAATAGTGCAGAATGCCCTGCTTGAATTGCATGCTTGTTGCCTATGCCAATTTTTGGCCAAATTCTACTTGAATATTCCCTATAGGCGGGCCTAACAATAGTATCAGGAAAGGATAATATAACGATAATGGCATTTTCCATTTTATTTATTTTCATCCTTAGCGATTCTTTTCCCCGTTTTACAATGTATTTTATTTTCTATTTTTATTGGTTTATTTATTGTTAAAAAGAGAATTACTGATTATTTTAAAAGTTTTAAATGCAAAGTAAATCGTGAAAATTAAAGCAGCAAATCCTACTAAAATTAATAGGTATGCAATATAAATTTTTGGAGATTCTGTAAATCTATCAAAAGCTTTAAAGCCCATCGTTAAAAGTATAGGAGACGCAATAAAAAGAAATACTAAAATTCCTAATCTTATTAATCCTTTGCCTAGTAAATTTGTGTCTGTACTCATGGTTTATAATTTTGAATAGCATTTCTTACACTTCCAAATTTTTGTAATAAGGTACTTGCTGTTGTTTGGTCTATGTTTAATGCGGCAACCAACATTTTTTCACCTCTATCTACTAATTTATTATTAGATAGTTGCATGTCAACCATTTTGTTTCCTTTTACTTTTCCAAGTTGAATCATGGTTGCAGTAGAAAGCATGTTTAAAACTAGTTTTTGTGCTGTTCCTGCTTTCATTCTAGAGCTTCCTGTTACAAATTCTGGTCCTACAACTACTTCAATAGGAAATTGAGCTGTGCTAGATAAAGGACTATTTTTATTACAAGAAATGCTACCTGTAATAATGTTGTTTTCGTTACATTTTTCTAAAGTTGAAATAACATAGGGTGTTGTTCCTGAAGCAGCAATGCCAACAACAATATCTTTATGAGAAATAGCATGTTCTTGTAAATCTAACCAGCCTTGATTTGTAGCATCCTCAGCAAATTCAACGGCTTTTCTAATCGCATAATCTCCACCTGCTATTAAACCTACAACCAATTCATGAGGAACCCCAAAAGTTGGTGGGCATTCCGAGGCATCTAAAATACCTAATCTTCCAGAAGTTCCTGCACCAATATAAAAAAGTCTTCCCCCTGTTTTTAATTTTTCAACAATTTGTTGGGTTAATTTTTCTATTTGAGGCAGTGCTTGTTCTACCGCTAAAGGAACTGTCTTGTCTTCGTTATTAATATTGGTTAATAATTGAGACACAGTCATTTTTTCTAGATGATTGTATTTAGAATCTTGTTCTGTAGTTTTTGTAAAAGTCATCAATCAAAAATACATGTTTTATGTTATTATTGATTACTTATCGCAAAAGTTATTTAATCTTTTTCTACCAAATCTAATGAAAAAGAGTCTGTTTCTGAAATATGAAAATATCCTAAAGGGAAATTTTCTTCAGCAGTCATATTGATCATATTCCCTAATAAAGAAGAAGGAACAGTTTGAAAAGGACCTCCTGAATTTTGTCCACTTTGATTTACCAAAACTCTAAAATAAGTGAAATACTCTTTTGAAACTCCAGACATTTTTATATTTACCGTTGTTGGCAATTCGATATCTTCTTCACTGTAAAAGAAAGAAAAATTATAATCAGCCCCATTAAAAAAGCGATCCTCTATAGAAGTAAATAAATTATTGGTAAAATCAAATAAGTAATAGTTATCTTCAAAATCCGAATCTGTAAAATCGATTCTTACCTCTGTTTCTTCTCCAGAGAATAAAGTCTCATCACCTTGAACAGCACTTAATAATGGCGCAGATTTTATTTTACTAGCCTTTCCTTTATACGTTTCATTGTTGTGAATTACTGTTAATTCATAGGCAACATTATTAGCAGGAATAAAAGCAGTTTCAGGTTCATAACTTCCATCTGCATCTAGGTCAGAAAAATTTATAATACTAAGGTTTGATAAGTCTGTAAGAAATACAGTAGCATCCGCAACTACAGGGATTACGTCTTCAAAATAGTCAGCTGATAATTTTAATTTTACAACTGTATTTGCGCTAACCGGGCTTTCGTCAAAATAAACTTCAAAAGCGGCATCAATAATTAATTTTGGTTCAATAGAAGGAACATCAATAGTAACAACTTTTTCACAATTAGTAAAAAACAATATGAATAAAACAGGGAGTATATATATCTTTCTCATCATCTGATTAAAATTTAAAATTATAAGTAACAGAGGGTACCAAACCAAATATTGAAGTCTGAACTGCTTCGTTTCTAAAAGTTTCTCTATTCTGTCTAAAGTTGATAGATGCCGCATTTTGTCTTCCATATAAATTATAAATTCCAAAAACCCATTCTCCTTGCAATTTTCTTTTTTTGTTCTTGTCTGGAGTTAAAGTTGCAGAAATATCTAATCTATGATAGGCTGGCAATCTATCAGCATTTCTTCTGTTATCGTCAAAAACAGGAACATTTAAACCTTGTACTTCATATTGCCCCACAGGATAGTTTGTCGGTTGCCCAGTTTGAAATAAAAAATTTGCGTTGAATGTCCATTTTTTAGATAATTCATAACTTGCATTTATAGAAATATCATGCGTTTTATCATATGGTGAACTGTACCATTCCCCTTGATTAATACCAGGTTCATTTGCAGTTCTGCCTGTAGTTTGTTGCTCTGATCTAGACAATGTGTAGGCCAACCAACCTTTAAATTTTCCTTCATTTTTTTTGAATAAAACTTCTAAACCATAAGCTCTTGCTTGACCATTTAAAATAACAGTCTCAATTTCGTTATTAGCAACTAAGTTTGCACCATTTATATAATCAATTCTATTTTGAATGTCTTTATAGAAAACTTCTGTTTCTAAGGAATAATCTCCATTTTTTATAGATTTAAAATATCCAAGGGCAAATTGATCTAATAATTGAGGTTTTATAAAACGTCCACTTGGTGCCCAAACATCCAATGGGGTAGGCGAGGCAGTATTAGAAAGTAAATGTAAATATTGTGCCATTCTATTATAGCTCATTTTAAATGATGCAGCATCACTCAAAATATACGATAAGGAAACTCTAGGTTCAAAATTACTAAAAGTTGCTAATTGATCTTTTCTTTTGTAAGATTCTGTGCCAATAGCTTCAGCAGATTCGTATTTTTTAAATTGCGAATTATATATAACGGGTTCGTTATTAGCGTAAACATTAATTTCATCTTGTCCTAAGCGTGTGAAATTACTAAAACGGACTCCGTATTGTAACGTTAGTTTATCATTTATTTTTTGTTCAGCTTCTAAATAAGCGGCAAATTCGTTGGCGTATTTGTCTATTAATTTTTCTGGCTGAATCCCAGAGTCTTCTCTATTAGGTATGATTTCTCCAGGATTAAATTTGATGTAAATATTGTTAACACCATAGCTTAGTTTAAACTTGCTATTTAAATAATGTTTAAAATCATATTTTAGATTGAAGTTTGTGATTCCAGAATCCCATTCAAAACCAACAAAGTCGAGAATCAACCCGTAGAAATAGTCAGAATAAATTAAAGATAAATTAGAGAATATTTTATCAGAAAATAGATGATTCCAGCGTAAATTAAGCACTGTATTTCCATATTTATTTACAAAGTTGTCGCTAATTCCGAAAACGTCTTTTCCAAAATAAGTTGATAAGAATACGTTGTTTCTATCATTCATTCTATAATTAAATTTACCATTTAGATCATAAAAATATGCTTTATTGTCATTGTCAAAAAGCGGTAAAAATAAATGAGCGTAAGAAGCTCTACCCGCTACAACGAAAGAACTTTTTTCTTTTTCTATTGGACCTTCCACTAATAATCTTGAGGAAACCAAACCAATTCCTCCGGTTATATTAAAGTCTTTACTATTTCCTTCTTTTTGATAAATATCTAAAACTGAAGATAACCTACCTCCAAAACGTGCAGGGATTCCACCTTTATATAATTTTACATCTTTAATTACATCAGGATTAAAAACCGAGAAAAAACCAAATAAATGTGAAGAATTAAAAACAATAGCTTCATCCAGTAAAATTAAATTTTGATCTGCAGCTCCACCTCTTACATTAAAACCTGAAGCGCCTTCCCCTGCGCTTGTAACGCCAGGTAAAAGAATTAAAGACTTTATGATATCTGCTTCACCTAAAACAACAGGAATTTGTTTTATAGTTGCAGATGTTAATTTATTCACACTCATTTGAGGTGATCTGATATTTATTTTTTCAATGTCAGCTTCAAAAATAATTTCATCTAAACTTTCTGTTTCCTCATTTAGATATAAATTTTTAGTTAATTTTTCTAATACGTTAATACTTTCATTGATAGTAGAAAAACCTAAGTAGCTAATTTGAATTTTGTGCATTCCTTTAGGAATTGTTATGGAATAAAAACCATACTCATTGGTAGTTGCCCCTAAGTTTAATTCTGGAAAATAAATAGAAACTCCTATTAAAGTTTCATTATTAGAGTTGTCGTAAACAGTACCACTTATCGTAAATTTTTCCTGGCTAAAAGATGATAACGTTATGATGGAAATTAAAAATAGTAACTTTTTCAAATGAAGCATTTTTTGTTTAATGTATTGATTATATTATTCAACAAAACTACAACTATCTAGTTATAAAATAATGTTAAATTTAAAATTGTAGTACAAAAAAAACTGATGAGTATATCATCAGTTTTTTAATACTTAGTCTTGTTGGCTTTAAGCTAAAATACTATTTAAAAGGCTATTTGGCCTCATAGATTTTGTCGCTAGCGCTTCATTAGGTTTGTAATAACCACCAATATTTACCGCTGTTCTTTGAATCTCATTTAGCTCTGCGATGATTTTTTCTTCATTTTTTCTCAAAGTTTCCGCCATGGTTTTAAACTCTGCTTTTAACGATGCATTCTTATTTTGATGAGCCAAAGCCTCTGCCCAATATAGTGCTAAATAAAAATGTGACCCTCTATTATCTAATTCACCAACTTTCCTTGAAGGAGATTTATCATTATCTAAAAATTTGTCGGTAGCATCATCTAAAGTTTCAGCTAATACTAAAGCTTTCGGATTGTTATTTGTTGTTCCTAAGTGTTCTAAAGAAACGGCTAAGGCTAAAAATTCTCCTAAAGAATCCCAACGTAAATGATTTTCTTCTAAAAATTGTTGTACGTGTTTTGGAGCAGAACCACCTGCGCCAGTTTCAAAAAGCCCTCCACCATTCATTAACGGCACTATAGATAACATTTTTGCGGATGTTCCAACTTCCAAAATTGGGAATAAATCTGTTAAGTAATCACGTAAAACGTTACCAGAAACAGAAATGGTATCTTCTCCTTTTATGATTCTTTCTAAAGTAAATTCTGTAGCTTCTATAGGCGATAAAATTCTGATGTCTAAACTAGAAGTATTATGATTTTTAAGATATAAAGTTACTTTTTTGATGATTTCTGCATCATGTGCTCTGTTTTTATCTAACCAAAAAACAGCAGGTGTTTCTGATGCTCTTGCTCTAGTAACTGCTAATTTTACCCAATCTTGAATTGGTAAGTCTTTCGTTTGACACATTCTCCATATATCTCCCTTTTCAACCGTGTGCTCTATTAAAACAGTTCCGTTTACATCCACAACTTGCACTGCACCGTTAGAAGTAATTTCAAAAGTTTTATCATGAGAACCATATTCTTCAGCTTTTTGAGCCATTAAACCAACATTAGGCACAGTACCCATTGTTGTAGGGTCAAAAGCACCATTTTTTTTACAAAAATCAATAGTTGCAGAATAAATTCCGGCATAAGAACTATCTGGAATAATTGCTTTCGTGTCTTGTAACTTCCCTTCTGAGTTCCACATTCTACCAGAGGTTCTAATCATTGCTGGCATGGAAGCATCGATAATTATATCTGAAGGAATATGCAAATTGGTTATCCCTTTATCTGAATTAACCATCGCTAATGCTGGTCCGTGGTCAAAGGCATGTCTTATATCATCTCTAATTTCATCACGTTTATCTTTTGGTAATTCATTTAGTTTTCCTAAAAGATTTCCTAAACCATTATTTACATCAACACCGATTTTATTAAAAGTGTTTTCATGCTTTTTAAATAAATTATCAAAATAGACACGCACTGCATGACCAAAAATAATAGGATCACTAACTTTCATCATGGTTGCTTTCATATGTAACGAAAACAATACATTTTTATCCAAAGCGTCTTCATATTGTTCTTCTAAAAAGGCAATTAATGCTTTTTTACTCATTACAGTCGCGTCAATAATTTCTCCTGGTAACAAGTTTAATGTATCTTTCAAAACTATCTTAGTACCGTTTTCTGCAATATGTTGGATACTTATTGAGGTTGCGTTCTCAGTCGTTATAGATTTTTCATTATGAGCAAAATCTCCTGCCTTCATTGTAGCCACATGGGTTTTAGAATCTGCAGACCAAGCACCCATAGAATGTGGATTTTTTCGGGCATAATTCTTTATCGCTTTTGGTGCTCTTCTGTCTGAATTTCCTTCACGCAAAACTGGATTTACGGCAGAACCTTTTACTTTGTTATACAGTGCAGAAATAGCTTTGTCTTCATCCGTTTTTATTTCTTCAGGATAATTTGGTATAGCATAACCCAGCGCTTGTAATTCTGCGATAGCAGCTTTTAGTTGCGGCACTGAAGCACTAATATTTGGTAATTTTATAATGTTTGCTTCTGGTTTTTTTGCTAATGTTCCTAAAACAGTTAAAGCATCTTCCACTTTTTGATGATCAGGCAAATAATTTGAAAAATTCGCTAAAATTCTTGAAGCTAAAGAAATGTCTTTTGTTTCAATTTCTATATTAGATGATTTTGTAAAAGCTTTTACAATTGGTAAAAAAGAACGGGTAGCTAATGCCGGAGCTTCGTCTGTTTTTGTATATATGATTTTAGCTATTTTGCTCATAAAAGTATTTTGTTTTTTTAAAGAAATATCTATGCTATGCTAAGTACGAAATCCTTTTCGTTTGAAGCGGCACAAATTTAGGAATTATAGGTGAGATTTTTACTGTTAAATTGCTATTAATTAAAGACTTTTGATATGTTTTTAATAATAAAATCAACTTTATTTTGTTGAAATGATATCAAAATAAAAGCCACATCTTACAATTGCTTGTAAAGATGTGGCTTTTTGAAAAAGTTTCTTAAACTGTTTTGTATTTCTACAATTCAAATAAGATGTAAATCCTATATTTCTTCCGTTGTTAAAGAAATTATAATTTACTTTTTCATTTTTTGAAACCTCCTTAATTTAAAATAAGCATAGTGCTTTTTTTAATTTGTAATTATTATCTGCTTAAATATAATCCTTTATTTCAGGTTGTTGTTTTAAAACGAACTGCTTTAAAGTGGTAATGATTATTTTTTAATCTGAATCTTGTTACCCGATTAAGTTTATTACTGAACAATAATTTTATTAAGAACATTACTTTCTGAATTTAGAATTAATTTAATAGTTTCTGAAGAGAACTCCATTGCATTAATTGTCAAATTCTTTATAAAAGTACTATTAAATTTTAAATGCGTATAATTTTTAAGAAATTAGAAATCAACAAGATATCAACTACGGTTATTAACATTTGTTCATGAAAAAAGCTTTGTGAATATTCACAAAGCTTTTTTATATTTTTTAAGTAAAAAGAATTTATCTCCTTTTTTCAGTAATTCTAGCTTTTTTACCAGTAAGACCTCTAAAGTAGAAAATACGAGCTCTACGAACTCTTCCTTTTTTGTTAATTTCAATTTTTTGAATAGAAGGTAAGTTTACTGGGAAAATTCTTTCTACACCTACAGTACCAGACATTTTTCTGATTGTAAATGTTTCTGAAGTTCCTGCACCTCTTCTTTGAATAACTACACCTCTAAAAAACTGAGTACGTACTTTTTCACCCTCTTTAATTTCGTAATAAACCGTAATTGTATCACCAGCTGCGAAATCAGCAAATTCTTTTTTTGTTACAAATTCGTCTTGAACAAACTTTAATAAAGCTTCCATGTTTTAATATTTATTGATTTTGTAAAGTAACATTCACGATTTTTTCGTCAGAGGTTAATTTAGCGTTTGCAAAAGTACTAATTATTTTTTATTGATAAAATTAAATTTAATTATTTTTTATATTGATAATTAGTACAAAAGAATACCCAGAACTTACGTGATTCTTTATTATTGATTTTAATAATAATTGGTGCTAATTCTATTACTTTATCAAAGTATTTATTTAAAATAGGATTTTGAGTTCCTTTTAATTTATCATTTTTAAAACGTTTATCAGAGTCAATAAAAATAGCATTTTTGGTATTTAACGTAGCTAAGTTGTCGCCTAAATAATCAAAATGTAAGGCTGGTAAACCTATAATGTTTTGAGCATATACTTTCTCATCCATAAAAAAGTTTAAGCAGGCAGACGTTTTATAATTGTCATTAGAAAAAACGAAAGTATTTATTTTTTTTTCTGGTAAAGTCTCTATTTCGGATGCTAGTTCTTTCCATCCAACCCAAGTGTCATCACTTTTAATTGGCACTAAATAAAATAAAATTTGTGCACTAACTAGTATGTGAAATACTATTGAAAAGATAATTTGAGTTTTTAACAATTTCTTATTGATAAACATTCCTGCTAAAATGATTCCTGTAATGTAAGAAGGCATCATCCAATTTAATTTTACCCAATAAATAGGAGTAAGGCTAAAGAAACCTACAAAGGTTGGAATGAAAAATGCAAGTAAAAATAATGTTTTGGCCTGTGGTATTTTAAATTTTATCAACGCTCTTTTTACATATTTATATGTAAATGTGATGAAAATTAAAAATAAAATAGGTAATAATAAAAACATTTGATGCCCAATCGCGCCAAAGAAATTTTTCGGAGATATTTTAAATTCTGAAATAGAACTCGTTCTTTCGGATGATTGAAATGCAAAGGACGCAAACTCATTTTGGTAGTTCCAATACCAAACAGGAAATGTTACTGCAACCGACAGTAGTAAAGAAATCCAAAACCAAGGAGAAAGAAATAATTTTCTGTATTTGTTTGAAAAAATAAGAAATGCAATAAGACCTATTTGTAATAATAAAGCAGTGTATTTACTGTTAAAAGCTAAACCCATGGCAATTCCGCCTAATATCCAGAACCACTTTTTTTCTTCAAAAATAGCTTTATATAAGCAGATTAAACTCAAAGTCCAAAATAACAATAACGGAACATCTGGAGTAGAATTAAATGATAAAATGGATACAAAAATGGTTGAAGCTAATAGAACAATCGCTCTTGCTAGTTTCTGTTTTGACAAAAAGTAAGAAGCTAATTTATAGAAGCTTAGTATGGTTAACGTTGTAATGATAAAATCAGCAAATTTGATTGTGAAAATTGATTGACCAAATATTTCTGTAAAGATTCTTAATAGGTAGCCTATCATTCCGGGGTGATCAAAATAAGATAAAGACAGATTTTGACCATAGAGATAATAATAAGCATCTTGTGGCATTAATCCCATGAATGGAAGTAAAATCAATCTAAACAATTGAAATCCTAAAACCCAAGAAATGGCTTTGTTCTTTTTTATAAATGATAAAAACTTATTCATCGTTCAGTAAATCTGGTCTTATTTCTTCAGTTCTTTTATAAGCTTGCTCATTTCTCCAGTCATCAATTTTTGGAAAATTACCAGATAATAGTACTTCAGGCACTTTCATTCCCTCAAACTCGGAAGGTCTTGTGTATACTGGAGGTGATAATAAATTATCCTGAAAAGAATCGGTTAAGGCAGATTGTTCATCACCAATAACACCAGGTATCAAACGAACAATAGCATCTACTAAAACAGCAGCTGCTAATTCTCCACCGGTTAAAACATAATCTCCAATGGAGATTTCTTTAGTGATATATTTATCTCGAATTCTTTGATCTACCCCTTTATAATGACCGGTTAAAATAAGTATATTTTCTTTTAAAGAAAGGGTGTTTGCAGTTCCTTGATTTAAGGTTTGTGCATCTGGAGTCATATAAATTATTTCATCATAATTTCTCTCAGATTCTAACTTTTTAATGCAATTTGAAATGGGTTCAATCATCATGACCATTCCTGCACCTCCACCAAATTGAGTGTCATCTATTTGTTTGTAATTACCTAAACCATATTCTCGTAAATCATGAATTACAATTTCTGTCAAACCTTTATTCTGAGCACGTTTAATAATAGAATGATTAAAAGGGCTTTCTAATAATTTGGGTGCTACTGAAATAATATCTATTCGCATGATGCAAATGTAGGTTTTTTAGCGAATTTTTGAAGAAGGTTTTTGTAGTTTTTAGCTAAAAGTAAACTAGTGCGCAACTAGCGTGTGAGCATGAATTATTTCAGCTTTTATCTTTACAACGGCTCTTTGTTAAACCAACCAAACTTTTAATTTATCCAATATTTTAAGATTATTAAGTAGGTCTAAGTGATTACTATCATAAGAAATCCAAATATTTTCCTTCTTAAAGTCTAGGTTTTTTTTAGGATTTTTATGCTGTCCTAGAGCACTTTTTACATGCACTAAGGTGTCTCCTAAGACTTGAGTGGATAAAGGGGCGGTTTTATTTCCAATAACTGCAGCGATGCTATAAAACTCTATTTGCTTAGATAGCTTAATAATTTTCCTTTGATCATTTTTCATTTCAAATCGGTCATTATTTTTCCAGTCTTCATCAATTAAGTTTCCATATCTTAAATCAGTTACTCCAGCACTTCTAATTTTTCCCAACCTGGCAAAAGGTTTTGCATAAGGAATAGATTCGAGAATAAGATCTAGATAATTACCTGTTCTTTCTATATATGAACCATGGTGAGGAGTTCCTAAAAAAACAACCTTTTTAAGGTGTTTGGTCCAATTTTTTTCATGTTGTTCTCCATAATATAATGCACTTCTAGTTACTAAGCCACCCATGCTATGAGCAACAATAACTAACTCTTCAATAGGTACAGGCCAATTTTGCACCAGTTCTTCTAACGAATTATTTAAATTTTGACCATTACTAGAAATATGGATACCGCTATTATAATTCAAGTAAATAAGTGTTTTATTTAATTCTTCTGCTACTATTTTTCCGTGGTTATGATTTTGCCGAGTCCATTGAATATCATTCATGCATGAACCATGCACCATCAAAAGAATTTTACCATTAATTTTTGGATAAACCGCTCTTATGTTTTCAGAATCAAGTTTTATAGATTTTGACTTATGTCGAAATTGCATTGTAATTTTTAAGGGATTCTCTTTCTCTTCCAGATAATCACCAATTACACCGTTTAAAACCGAAAGTATTGCCTCTTTCTTATGGGAATCCCTTATTTTACCAATAACAGGACTTAGTTGCTCAAGTATTTTATGTAAACTTTTGCCTATGAATAAAGTGCTCCATTTGATATTTTGATACGAGATGCTAGCAATATTCGTAATCAGTTTTTGAATAATTGTAGAAGGTAAAAAAGGAGGATGAACAACTTGTTTGTGCGCAGCCTCAACGATGTCTGTTATCCCAACAGTGGCATCCATAATTAAATGGGTAAGACCTTGAAGTTCTGTGTCTGTTTTTGTTTTTTTTGACATTATTAGGAGTCTTTTAAAAATTGACTATTGTTGACTTTTCTTTTAGATTCAGCAAAACTTGAAGTTAATGATTATCTTTTTAATATTACACGAAAGTTAATAAAGTTGTATTAAAAATTTACGTGTTGGAACTACCGCTAAAACTCTAAGAGTAATTTGTTTAGAGAATTTTAAATCTCTAAGAATTGATGTCATATAGACTAATGTTTTTCCTGCACTTGGCTGGGTAATTTCCGTCACATTTTTTCCTTTATATATTGGGTAATATACAGCTTCTTGAATGGGGGTTGGATGTGTAAAGCATAACTCTTTAATACTATTAAAAAGTTGATTAGAAAGGTCTAAATCTTTAAAAGTAGTCATGTAAAAAATTTTGATAAAGTTAGCTTGTTTATTTTTACTACTCTAAAATTGCCCTGATTTTTGATAGATAGAATTTAAATTCTTTTAAATGCATGAAATAGTCTAGATTTAGAATGAAAAAATAATTTTACAATTTACAAGCTGAAATAAATCAATAAAACAGTAATCATTTTATAATCTATAAAATGGTCAATATATTTAACCCAATTAATATTTTTGTATTTTGAGATTTTTTAGCCCAAAATATGAGAAACACAATCATTTTATTTTTATTATTTACAACTTCAACTATTTTATCTCAGAATAAAGATTTTTTTTATAAGGAATACTCTTACACAGAGTTGTTTAATATGATAAACACTGAGAAAAATGCTGTCTTTAAATTAAAAAATGCTTTTATTAAATATGACTTAACAATTGACACTCTTTTTATGGCAAGTAACACTGAAATATTACAAAGAGAAAAAAAATTGATTGTAGACAAGGAACTTCAGTTTGAAAATGTTCACTTTCAAAATCATGTTTTAACTAAAAAAGATAATGATGCTGGTTACTTAAGTAATATACATTTTAAGAAGAAGGTAAGCATTAGGAATAGTGCCTCTATTGCAATTATAAACTGTGAATTTGACGATATACTGAGTTTTATAGGATCTGGTGATTTTTGTAATGAACTAGAAACTATTAAACAGAATGAAAACATAAATGATTACATTAAAATTGAAAACTCTGTATTTAACAACGGTTTAAAGATATTTTATAATTGTAATTATCAAAATAATAATTCTAACACAGTTATTTCTCTGGAAAAAAATATTTTCTATCCTAACAAAGACGAATATATCGGCACAAGTTTAGGTTTAATTGGAAGAAAATTTGGGTCTTATCATATTTATGAAAACTCCTTTCCTATTGCTTCTTTTGTAAATATTGATAATAATGCTAATGGTATTATTCTAATTGATAATAATTTTAAGGAATCTATTGTATCCTTGAGTTATGAAAATAACTCAGAAAATGGAAAGTTTGAAATATCAGGAAATAAATTTAATAAAACTATTTTTCTAGGGATTCCAGAACTTAGCCAAACAAATATTATTTCAATTAAGCAATTTACAAAAGGTTTTATATCAATAGAAGCTTTTCAAACTGCTGTTGAATCCTCATATTATTCAAAGATAAAGGATTCAATAAAAAATCATTTTAATGCCTACACTAACAAACTTTTTGTGCAAAAATATAAAAATAATGCTGTGTTTGAAATAGAAAAAGTTTTCGAACTAGAAATATCTTTTCTAGGTAGATTATATGATTATTATAAATCACGTCACAACAATCGATCCGCAAATAAAGTCTATATCCGTCTAAAAAATTTAGAAACCGAAAGGCTTGCTTTTGAATATCAAAAAAAATCAACCTTCAAAAATTATTTTAGTTGGAAGATTAATCAATTTTTATCAATTTTTTCAGATTATGGGACAGAACCAGCCAAAGCAATTATTTTTTCTGTTCAAGTAATAATTTTATTTGCTTTAATTTACTTTTTTTTTCCAAACTCATGGGATACTTTAGGTAGAAATAGATTGATGTATCGGTTTGAATTTTTTCAAAAATACTTAAAGCGTAAAGATGGCATACATACATTATATCTAGAGGAAAATAAAATGGAAATTAATTCTTTTCAATTATTCAAAAAAAACCTAGAATCCAGTACTTTAAAACTTCCAATATTCTTTATAAAATCGGCTAAATTACTTTATAAAATTTCTATGTTAAGGACCAAATTAATATCGCGATTTTTAAAATCAACGGACATATTAAAAGGAACTTGGTCTGAACTTAGTCCGAATGAAAAAAAATGGAAAGGTTTTCAAGTAGGAACACTTTTTGTCCTCAGCGTTCTATATGACATTACTATTAAATTATTAAATGCTTTAATGTTGTCAATAAACACCTTTACAACGCTTGGTTTTGGTGATATTCCTATAAAAGGTCTTACACGTTATTTAGCAATTATAGAAGGTTTTATAGGCTGGTTTATGTTAAGTATTTTCAGTGTATCGCTAATTTCACAATTACTCGGTTAAAACTTAATTGTATAAAAAAGTGAGTTGGAATTTAAATGGTTTACTGAACATCCGAATACAAATAATTTAATTTAAATATCTTGCTAAGATAATAACAAGATGTTTAAATTATAGTTGTTAGTTACTTGTACAAACACATAATGTAGTTGGTTTACCGCATTTTGCACATTTTCTTGAAGATTTAATTTGTTTCGAAGGTGCTTCTTTAATTTTCATTCTTTAAGAGTTTTATGATGTTTAATTTATGAACTTAGTAAAAAATTTAAATTTAGATTTTATCCAAGTATATCCAAATATAAACAATTTATATTAAGTGAAAAAGTTGTTGTTTAGACATAGTGAAATAAGCTATTTAATTCAATTAGCAGGAGGTTCTATCATTACATCCAGACTATCTCCGCCAACAAATTGTTTATCATCTATTTGAGCTTACTTGGTTAAACCGTATTTACGTAAATCAGGTAAATAGATTTTTGCCAACCCTTTGTCTTATGCGTGTTTAGTTATAGAATGATTAAACGGACTTTTTTAAAGTTATCTAAACATTAATTTTTTTTGAGAAAATATAATTTTTGAGAAAAATAACATTGAAATAGTAATAAAATTCTTCATCTTTTAATTTATTTATTCTTCCAAACTTAAATGAAATAAAGCATCTCCTTTGTTCACAATTGGAGTTTTATTGATACAAAAAATATGACCGTCAAAAGGAGCATAAATTTTCTTGTTAAATTCACCAAAAGGATCTTGTATTACTCCTAGTACTTCTTTCTTTTTTACAAGCGTTCCGTTTTGTACGATTACTTTAAACATCCCGGAGTGAGATGCTCTTAACCATTTTGCTTTATGCACAAGAACTGGGGTTTCTCGAACACTAATTTCACCATCAATTAGCCCTAGGTGAATTAAAATATTTTTAGTCCCGTTAACACCCTCATTGATAATAGTAGGTTTTAGTTCTCTTGATTTCCCTCCTTCAAAAAGTAAAATGGTTTTACCCATTTTATGTAAAGTATCTCTTAAAGATTTACCAATATTATTAGAGAAAACAATCATTGGGGGATTAAATATTTTTGCCAATTCAAAGCCTTTTTTATCATCTTTATTACATCTTATTTGTGCAATATTATCACGTTCACCGCCTCCTGTATGATAATCGATAACATAATCTACAAAAGGAGCTATTTCTTTGGTAAATTGATATGCAAATTGGCTTGCCAAGGAACCATTTAAAGTTCCTGGAAACATTCTGTTTAAATCACGACCATCAGGGAATTCTCTTGTCTGAATTAAATAACCAAAAATATTAAAGACAGGAATACAGATGATTGTTCCCTTTTTAGGTTTATTGATTCCTAAGTTAATAATTTCTCGAATAATCCCTACGCCATTTGTTTCATCACCATGTATACCTGCTAATAATAAAACTACTGGGCCAGAATTTTTAGATCGTTCAATAATTACAGGAACTTTTACAGTAGTTCTTGTGTGTAATTTTGCAACTTCTAAATCTAAAACAGTTTTTTTTCCTTTAGGTATTTCTTTTCCTAAGAGAACAAAAGGTTTATTCGACATGAATTTCTAAATAACGAATAATTTCTTTTGCAATATTTTTGCCCGTAGCCACCTCAATTCCTTCCAATCCTGGAGAGGAATTTACTTCTAATACTAATGGTCCTTTAGATGATTGTAACATATCTACACCAGCAACTCCTAAACCTAAAGCTTTCGTAGCTTTTAATGCTGTTTTTTCTTCTTCATCGGTTAGTTCTATAATCGTTGCATTTCCGCCTCTGTGCAAATTAGAGCGGAATTCTCCTTCTTTTCCTTGACGTTTCATAGCGCCAACCACTTTCCCGTCCACAACGAATGCTCTGATGTCTGCACCACCAGCTTCTTTAATAAACTCTTGCGCAATTACCCTAGCTCCCAATCCATTAAAAGCTTCTAAAACGGATGTTGCTGCGTTTTTAGTTTCCGCTAAAACAACGCCTAAGCCTTGTGTGCCCTCTAATAATTTTAAAATTAGTGGTGCGCCACCCACAGATTCTACAACATGTTCTACATCTTTCGTGTAATTAGTGAAAACTGTTTTTGGTAAACCAACTCCAGCCCTTGCTAAAATTTGTAAACTACTTAATTTATCTCTAGATTTTACTAAAGCTTGAGAAGAAACAGCTGAAAAAACTTTCATCATCTCAAATTGACGGATTACTGCAGTTCCGTAAAAAGTTACCGAAGCACCTATTCTAGGTATAATAGCATCGATATTGTCTAAGTATTCACCTTTGTAATATATCTTTGGAGATTTTTTTTCAATTTCAATATTACATTTTAAATGATCTACAACCATTACTTCATGACCTCTTTTTTCTGCAGCTTCTTGCAGCCTTTTGGTAGAATATAATTTTGGGTTTCTAGATAAAATTACAATTCTCATTTGTTTTTATATTTTAATTTGTGTGATAAATTTGTTTTAGCTGAATCTATCACAAATTTTTTATTTAAAAATTTTCTACCCAGTAAAATAGGGAATTTCATGTCTTTCCGTTCGCTTAATGTCAAGTAAATTGGAAAAGAAATGTTGAAAATGATAATTTCTGTTTGAATCATAAAGCGTTCTTGAGAAATACCATTAGAACTTTTTACTATTTTAGAAGAGTAATTTTTAAAGGTAAATTCTTTATTATTGTAAAATGGATGTTCTGGATCTAACAATGTAAATTTAATTAAATTACAACCATTATCGGTGATTTCTTCAATATTTGAGCAATGTATGGAAGATGTGTAAGCGCCAGAATCAATTTTTAAATCTATATCCTTCAGAGATAATTCTGGAAAATCAGCCTTATCAATTCTACCAACTGTAATTTTCATGCGTGTAAATTAAACAACCATAAAAATAGTTATTGTATTTGATTTAACTCAATAAATAACTTAAAATAATTTATAATACTGCAATCGCAGCCTCTGCGCAACGCTCTCCGTCCATAGCAGCAGAAACAATTCCTCCAGCATAGCCACCACCTTCTCCACAAGGAAACAAGCCCTCAATTTCTGGGTGTTCTAAGTTTTCTTTTCTTGGTATATTTACAGGAGAGGAAGTTCTAGATTCTACCCCAATAATATTTGCTTCATTTGTATAGTATCCATGCATCTTTTCACCAAAGGCAGCAAAACCTTTGCGCAATCTTCCTCCAATAATTTTTGGCAATAAAGAATGCAAAGGAGCAGATTTTAAGCCAGGTTGATAAGAGCAATCATTTAATTCTGGAGATATTTTTCCATCAACAAAATCTACTAATCTTTGTGCTGGCGCAGTTTGTGTTCTTCCTCCAGCGTGAAAGGCTATTTTCTCTAAATCTTTCTGAAATTCTAATCCTTTTAAAGCACCAAATTTTTCATATTTAGCAAAATCTCTATCAATATCAAGTTCTACAACAATTCCAGAATTAGCAAACTTATTATTCCTTCTTGAAGGAGACATTCCGTTTACAACAACTTCACCATTAGTGGTGGCCGCGGGTACAATAAATCCACCAGGGCACATGCAAAAAGAGTATACACCTCTGTTATTTACTTGATGCACCAAGCTATAAGCGGCTGCAGGTAAAAGTTCATCTCTTTGGCCAGAACAATGGTATTGAATTTGATCTATAATTTCTTGAGGATGTTCTACCCGAACCCCCATTGCAAATGATTTGGCTTTTAAAGTAATTTCTTTTTTATGTAATAGTTCATAAATATCTCTCGCAGAATGTCCAGTAGCTAAAATGACAGAATTTACAGGCATTTCTTGTCCGTTCTGTAATTTTATAGCGCACAGCTTATTGTTGGTAACTCTGAAATCTGTAACACGGGTTTCAAAATGTATTTCACCACCAAATTTTAAAATATTCTCCCGTATATTTTGAATGATTTTCGGAAGCTTATTAGTTCCAATATGAGGATGGGCATCGATTAAAATTTGTTCTGTAGCACCGTGAAAAACTAGGTTTTCAAAAATTCGCCTAACATCTCCACGTTTTAAACTCCTAGTGTATAGTTTGCCATCAGAGTAAGTTCCAGCGCCACCTTCACCAAAGCAATAATTAGAATCTTCATTTACAATATGATCTTGATTTATGGCTTTTAGATCTCTTCTTCTATCTTGTACGTTTTTACCACGTTCTAAAACAATTGGTTTGTAACCTAGTTCTATACAGCGCAAAGCCGCATACATTCCTGCAGGGCCAAAACCAACAATATGAATTTCTTTTGCTTTAGAAACATCTTTATATTCAAAAATATAATCAGATTTTTCGGGAATTTGTTCATTAATATAAACAGCAACTTTATAATTAAATATAATGTCTTTTTTACGAGCGTCTATAGATTTTCTTAATACTTTTACAGCAGAGATTTCGCTTTTACTAACTCCTAATTGTTTAGATGCTTTGTGTAAAAGTATATTTTCTTTGCGTTCTTCTACTAAATTTACTCTAAGTTGAACTTCTTTAACCATGTTGCAAAAGTACTTAAATAGTGTCTTTTATTTGATTTTATAAAAAAATAAAACAGGCTAAGATTTTTCTTAGCCTGTCTTATTTATTTAGAGAATCCTCGAATTCCTCTAAAATTGTTTTCCTTTCATAATTTTAGAGAGGTCTATTCTTAATTTCTACTATTTTCTGGGAGTTGTTTGGACTGATTTACTGTTTGGGTAACCTTTTCTATATTTCAGAGCTGTATTTTTTTTTTTGAAACCTAATATAAAAAAAATAATAGACATTGAAAGCTAACACTAGATAAAGAATGATGCTTTTACCATTCTTTCATTACCAAATAGGTCTTTGCGTAATTTTATATTTGTAAAACCTTTTTCTGCTAGTAGTTTTAAAGTTTCTTGTCCTAAATATTGGTTAATCTCAAAGAAAAGAAGGCCATTTTTAGTTAAATGCTGTTTTGCTACATCAGCAATTTTATCATAAAAAATCAATGGATTTTCATCAGAAACAAACAATGCTAAATGCGGTTCGTTGTGTAAAACGTTATTTTGTATTTCCACTTTTTCTAATTCTCTGACATATGGAGGATTGGAAACTATAATGTCAAATTTTTGCCATAAAGTAGTAGTTTTTAAAATGTCAATTTCAGAAAAATTAATTTCCACTTCATTTAAAATAGCATTTTGTTTTGCAATTTTTAAAGCATTCTCAGAAATATCTATAGCAGAAATGTTGGCCTGTGGTAAGTTCTTGGCCAGGGAAATAGGAATACAACCCGTTCCTGTTCCAATATCTAAAATTGAAAGGTTTTTAGTTTTATGATTTTCTAGATGTGAAGCTTCATTAAGAACCCAGTCTACCAATTCTTCTGTTTCTGGTCTTGGAATTAAAGTGTTTTCATCAACTTTTAAAGGCATTCCATAAAATTCTGTTTTCCCTAAAATGTATTGTATTGGTTTTTCCTTTTTTAATTGGTTTACGATTGTTTCTAATTCTTTAAAAATAGCATCAGAAATTTGAAAATTAGGTTTTAAGACCGTATCAATTCTTTGTAATTTTAGTTTTTCTTCCATTATGAGAAAGAAAAAAGAATCTATTTCTGTCTGTGGATAAATTTCTGAAAGTACTTCAGTACAAAAGGTTCTAAATTCTTTTAAGATCATATTTTTTTTAGCATCCAAACATTACACGCATAATGACCCGTGTTACCAACTGGTTTGTCTAAAGAGGTAAAGCCATTTCTTTTATATAATTTTTGAGCTGCCGTCATATAAGGCATGGTTTCTAAATAGCAGCTTTCAAAACCAAATTCTTTTGCTTTTTCTAAACACGTAGAGATTAATTTTGTGCCAATCCCTTTTCCGCGAACCAAAGGCAAAAAGTACATTTTTTGAAGTTCACAAAAATTGCCTTCGTAATTATCTAATTGTGCAATTCCGGCACCACCAACAACTTTATTATGCTGTTCTACAACAAAATAAATTGCTTTTTCTTTTTGATAGGTTTCAAACATGTTATCCGTGGCTGCATCTTCATAAGCGGTGCCAATTTTTGGAGCACCCATTTCTAAAATTACACTTCTAACAACATTTGCCAGTTCTGCATTATCTGCAGGTGTAATTTCTCTAATGATAAAATCTTGACTTGTCATTTATTACTGTATTTTTGCAAGAGCAAGTTACCTATTTTTTTAAAGATTTTTGATGAAAAAAGTATTCTATTTTTTAGGTTTATTTTTATTAATTTACAGTTGTTCTGTAAAAAAACCACCCGTTTTTATAAAGTTAGATGATGTAAAAGTAATCAGCTTTCAGGCAGATACAATTCAATTACAAGCAAATGCACACTTTCAAAACCCGAATGATGTTGGAGGTAAAATATTTACTGATCAAATAAAAGTAATTGTAAATGGAGAAGAAGTTGCGCAGGTGTATGCTGATGAATTTAAAGTTCCGGCGAGAAATGACTTTTCAATTCCTTTAAAAGTTATGATTCCTACAAAACGTATTTTTGAAAACAATAAAAATGGCATTTTAGGCGGATTAATAGCTTCTATTCTTAAAAATAAAGTAAAAGTTCAGTTTAAAGGAAACTTAAAGTATGCTGTTTTTGGTTTTACAAAAGAGTTTTTAGTTGATAAAACTCAAGAAATGAAAATAAATTTTTAGCTTAAGTTAGTTAAATTTCTATCATAATTAATTAAATTATTAATCACGAATTATACATACAACGTTGTTTACAAATTGCCCAAAACGGTATTGGAAATGCACGTCCAAATCCTAGTGTTGGAGCAGTAATTGTTTTTGATAATAAGATTATCGGAGAAGGTTTTACATCTGCTTATGGAGAAAATCATGCTGAAGTAAATGCAATAAATTCGGTTAAAAATAAAACACTTTTAAAAGAAGCAACAATCTATGTAACGCTAGAGCCTTGCGCTCATTTTGGTAAAACACCACCATGTGCAGATTTATTGGTAAAGCATCAGTTTAAAATGGTGGTTATTGGTTGTTTAGATTCTAATGATTTAGTTGCCGGTAAAGGGGTTGGCCGTTTGAGAAAAGCTGGAATAAACGTAATTGTTGGTGTTTTAGAAGATGAATGTAGATTGCACCACAAACGATTTTTTGCAGTACAAGAGAAAAAAAGACCTTATGTCATTTTAAAATGGGCAGAAACAATAGATGGTTTTATTGCTCCATCAACAAAAAATATGCAAAAACCTGTTTGGATTTCTAATAAGATTTCACAGCAATTAGTTCATAAATATAGAAGCGAAGAGCATGCAATTTTAGTGGGTACAAATACTGTTATTGCCGATAACCCTAAATTAAATGTACGAAGTTGGTTTGGAAATAACCCTGTAAGAATTGTATTGGATCGCAATTTAAGAATTCCAAAAGACAAAAATGTTTTTGATGGAAGTATAAAAACCATTGTAATTACAGAAACGAAAGAGCATTTTCATTTCCAAGAAGATAAAGCCATCTTTTTTGAAATCATTAATTTTTCAAAAAATATAGCGAAGCAAATCTGTGAAGTTTTACAGAAACACCAAATTCAATCTGTAATTATTGAAGGAGGAACACAAACTTTACAAACTTTTATTGATGTCAATTTATGGGATGAAGCAAGAGTTTTTACAGGAGATACTTCTTTTATAAAAGGAATTAAAGCTCCTGTTTTTTGTGCAAAAATTACTTCAGAAATAAAAATTAAAAATGACATTTTAAAAAGATATTCGAATGATTAAAAACATCATCTTCGATTTTGGAGATATTTTTATCAATCTAGATAAACAGGCTACATTTGTAGAAATGGCAAAATTGGGGGTCACAAAAATTTCTGATGAAATGATTGGCGTGTATCATCAATACGAAAAAGGGTTGATGACTACTGATGAGTTTATTGATTTTTTTTATAAGAAGTTTGAAATACCGAAGGCTGATTTAGTTTACGCTTGGAATGCTATTTTGTTAGATTTTCCTAAAAAGCGTTTAGATTTTTTAAAAGAATTATCAGAAAGTAAAAAGTATAGGTTGTTCTTATTAAGTAATACAAATGACTTACACATTAAATGGGTGCAAGATTCATTAGGAGAAGTTTTTTATAATACGTTTGAAAAATCTTTTGAGCAGTTTTATTTATCGCATGAAATTAATTTTAGGAAACCAGATTCAGAAATCTATGAATTTGTTTTAAACGCAAATAATTTAGTTGCTGATGAAACTTTATTTGTTGACGATTTAAAAGAAAACACAGATTCAGCAAATAAATTGGGGATTCATGTTTGGAATTTAATTCCTAAAAAAGAAGACGTTACAGAATTATTCACTAAAAATAAAATTAATTGATTTATCTACTTTTAAGTATACTTTTTTCTACAGGTTTATTTGTGATTTTTAAATATTTCGGCATTTATAAAGTCGATATTTTAAAAGCGATATTTGTAAATTATATTGTTGCCCTTTCGATGGGGTTTGCTTTTGCAGAAAAAAGTTTTTCTGTTACAGAAATACCCAAACAACCTTGGTTTTTAGGAGCTGTTTTTTTAGGAGCTTTGTTTGTTTCCATCTTTTTTGTGATGGCAAAAACTGCTCACGAGAATGGAGTTTCTGTGGCTTCTGTTGCCGGAAAAATGTCTGTAGTTATTCCTGTTTTTTTCGGTGTTTTTCTGTATAATGAATCTGTTACAATTTTAAAAATAGCAGGAATTATTATTGCCTTAATAGCGGTTTATTTAGCGTCGGTGAAAGAGGAAAAAACAACGCATAAAAATGCAGGTTTATTATTACCTATTTTATTATTTTTAGGTTCTGGTGCGATTGATACAACTTTAAAATATGTGGAGGTTACTCATGTGCCAAAAGAAGAAGTTTCTGTCTTTTCCGGAAGTTTGTTTGGTATTGCGGCCTTTTTTGGTTTAATTATTTTACTGGTAAAATCCATTAAAAAAAGAACCTCTTTTGGTGTTAAAAATATTATTGCAGGTATTGTTTTAGGAGTCCCAAACTATTATTCAATTGTGTTTTTAATTAAAGCATTACAAACTAAAGGTTTTGAAAGTTCAACATTGTTTACCATTAATAATGTAGGTATCGTAATCGTTTCTACTTTGGTGGGAATTTTATTATTTAAAGAACAATTTAGTGTTAAAAATAAAATTGGAGTTGTTTTGGCAATTATTGGAATTGTAATTGTAGCCATGGCATAATGGAAAATGATGCATACAAAACTATAGAAAAACCGTCAGAAGAAACACTCTTTAAGGATAGGAATAGTAAATTTTTTGGATATGCATTTCCTGTCTTAAATGATGGTGACGTTAAAGATGCTATAGATCTCTTAAAGAAAAAGCACCATTCTGCGCGTCATTTTTGTTATGCATATCAAATAGGGATTGAGCAACTCGAGTATAGAGCCAATGATGATGGTGAGCCCAATAATTCGGCAGGAATGCCAATTTATGGCCAAATTCAATCTTTTGAAGTTACCAATGTTTTAATAGTTTCTGTTCGGTATTTTGGAGGAACAAAATTAGGGGTTGGTGGTTTGATAAATGCTTACAAAACATCTGCACAAATTACTTTACAAGCATCTGAAATTATTAAAAAAACAATAGATATTTTCTTTCAATTGAATTTTCAATACGATATGATGAATAAAGTAATGAGAATTGTGAAGGAGAAAAATTTAACAATTGTTAGCCAGAAATTAGAATTAGATTGTGAATATGTGATTTGCATCAGGAAAAAAGATGCACAATCAATTTTTGAAATTTTTAAAAACCTGTATAAGGTTGATATTGTTAAACACGATTAAACTATTTCAAATAATTAGGGTCAAAGTTAAAATTTGATTACGGTCTTTTAATTTAAAACTCATAAAATTGAATAATAATTACATTAATTTTTTTTTCATTCTCTGTTGCTTTACTTTTTTTGGGTTCAATGTAACAGCTCAATCAAATTTTGTAATCGTAGTTTTAGATGATCAAGGTTGGACAGGAACTTCTGTTCAAATGGATGCATCATTATTAGACTCTAAAAGTGATTATTATATAACTTCAGAATTAGAATCTTTAGCTTCTAAAGGAATGACTTTTTCTCGAGGATATGCACCTGCTCCAAAATGTTCTCCATCTAGAAATAGCATATTAATTGGTAAAACTCCAGCTCGTACTAATTTTACAAACACAGATAATGTAATTGCTACAGGTAAAATTTTAATTGAGCCAACTATAATTACTGTATTAGATGGCAATGAAGTTACGTATGCAGAATGGTTAAAATCTATTGGAATGAACTATAGAACTGCACATTTTGGTAAATGGCATCAAGGAAATACATCTGACTCAAGTCCAGCAAATAATGGGTTTGATTTTACAGATGGTAGTACAAGTAATGGAGATGGAAGTCAAGGAGGAACTGTACAAGCAGATCCTAAAAAAATATTTGAATTGACAACAAAATCTATTGAATTTATTCAAAATGCAGTGAATGATGGAGTTCCATTTGCTTTACAACTTTCTCATTATGCGGTTCATAGTGATATTGAGGCTAGACAAGAAACTATAGATCTTTATAATGATGAGGCACAAAGACCTATAGGAACACGTCATGACAATGTGGAGTATGCAGCAATGACAGAAGATACAGATGATGGCTTAGGATTGTTATTAGACGAAATAACTAATTTGGGGTTGGATAGTAATACTTATGTGATCTTTGTTTCTGACAATGGGGGTCAAATGAATTTCACCGATAATTCACCTTTGTCATTTGGAAAAACATTTATAAAAGAAGGCGGAATTAGGGTTCCATTTATTGTTAAAGGTCCAAATATAATTCAAGATAGTCGTAATTCTGAAGTAATTGTTGGGTATGATTTGTTTCCAACAATAGCAGAACTAACAGGAAGCACAACTGCATTACCTGAAAATTTAGATGGGCAGAGTATTGTGCCTTTACTAACTGGAAGTTCTTTTTCAAGAACAAATCCAATCTATTTTCATTCACCTCATTATGATAATAACCCAAATAAGAAACCACGTTCAGCGCTAGTTAGTGGAAATTATAAATTAATGGTTGAATATGAAACAGGGGAGATTCTTTTACATGATTTATCTTCAGATATTGGTGAAAATATAGATTTGTCGGGTTCTCAGTCTACATTAGCAAGAACTTTAACAATAAAGTTAAGAGATTATTTAAAAGAAGTAAATGCTTCAATGCCAAAATTAGATCCAACTCATTCAAGTTTTTCTGGTTCTGGATCAGATGTAGATGGAGATGGTTTAGATGATGAATGGGAACTTAAAGAGTTGCTTTCATATGCTTTTGATGCAAATGATGATCCGGATAATGATAGTTTTACAAACCTAGAGGAGCTTATAAATGGTACAGATCCATATGTAAATGAAGATGCTTTAAATATGGAAAGTTTATTTAACGAAACATCCATAAAAATTTATCCTAATCCAGCTGAAAAGTATTTTAAAATTGATATTTCTAAAAACTTAGATGTTTCAAAAATTTCTAACGTAAAAATTTATAACTCTACTGCAAGGTTGATATATAAAAACAACACTTTTGAAGAAAATTTGAATATTAAGAATCTGAGCTCAGGAGTATATTTTATTAAAATTATCTTAGGAGATCAACAAGTAGTGAAAAAAATAATTATAAAATAAATAATTAAAACCCTAAACCTTCCAATAAATAATCAGGGCATCTTGTTGGTTTTTCCGTTTTCATATTCATAAAAGCTAAAACAGAATTTCCTGTACAAATTAACTCATCATCTTGATTTGTAATTTTATAATCAAACTCAATCTTCACCATTGGTTTTTTCTTTAAAAAAGTTTCGATGGTTAAAACGTCGTCATAGCGCGCAGATTTAATGAAATTACATTTTAATGAAATTACAGGAAGCATTATACCGCTTATTTCCATATATTTGTATGTAACCCCCAAATTCCGTAACCATTCAGTTCTGCCTAATTCAAAAAATTGTGCATAATTACCATGATATACTACCCCCATTTGATCCGTTTCAGAATATCGAACCCTAGTTTTTGTTGATGATTTTTTCAATAGGTTTAAACGTTTATAATTTTAACGATTATACGTAAAAAATAGTTAGTAATCAATAGCAAATTGATTTTTTTATACTGAATTTTATTCACACTTTTGTGTAGCCTTAGAAGAAGATAAGATAAAGTTTTTATTAAAATAAGAATCTCGAATTTTACCAAGTTAATAAATGAATTATACTGCGGAATCCGTTTGGACGGACTGTCTATCTTTTATCAAGGATAATATTAAACCTCAAGCCTATAAAACATGGTTTGAGCCAATAAAGCCCGTAAAACTCTCTGGAGAAGCATTAACTATTCAAGTACCAAGTAAATTTTTTTATGAATGGTTAGAAGAGCACTACATTAAATTATTACGTGTTGCATTAGTAAGACAATTAGGTAATGACGCCAAATTGATTTATGATGTAAAGATGGAAAATAATTATAGCAGTAATAGGCCACAGATTGTAAAAATACCAAGCTCAAATAGAGATCCATTAAAACCTCAAAGAGTTACTGTACCATTGGAGTCGAGTAAAAGAGAATTAAGAAATCCTTTTATAATTCCTGGTTTACAGAAAGTGAAAATTGAATCTCAATTAAATGCTAATTATAGTTTTGCAAATTTTGTTGAAGGAGATTCTAATAGATTAGCTCGTTCAGCTGGAATGGCGGTTGCGAATAAACCTGGAGGGACATCTTTTAATCCATTATTAATTTATGGTGGAGTAGGTTTAGGAAAAACACATTTAGCACATGCCATTGGTGTGGATATAAAAGATAAATATCCAGATAAAACAGTGCTATATATCTCTTCAGAGAAATTTACACAACAATTCATAGATTCTGTAAAATCGAATACAAGAAATGATTTTATTCATTTCTATCAAATGATTGATGTTTTACTAATTGATGATGTTCAGTTTTTATCTGGTAAAGTAGGTACACAAGATGTATTCTTTCATATCTTTAATCATTTACATCAAAATGGAAAACAGGTAATTTTAACTTCCGATAAAGCACCTGTAGACATGCAAGATATTGAACAACGTTTATTATCTCGTTTTAAGTGGGGATTATCTGCGGAATTACAAGCACCAGATTACGAAACAAGAATTTCTATTTTACAAAATAAATTGTACCGAGATGGTGTAGAAATGCCTGAAGAAATTATCGAATATATTGCCAAAAACATAAAATCTAACGTTAGAGAATTGGAAGGTGTAATTATTTCTATGATTGCTCAAGCTTCTTTTAATAGAAGAGAATTTTCTATTGAATTGGCAAAACAGATTGTAGATAAATTTGTAAAAAACACCAAAAAAGAAGTTTCTATAGATTACATTCAAAAAGAGGTTTCTAAATATTTTGATATGGATGTTGCTACTTTACAATCTAAAACTCGTAAAAGACACATTGTACAAGCACGTCAATTAGCAATGTATTTTGCGAAAAGATTAACGAAAACATCTTTAGCAAGTATTGGTAATCAAATTGGACAAAGAGATCATGCAACTGTTTTACATGCTTGTAAAACAGTCGATAATCTAACAGAGACTGATAAACAGTTTAGAAAATACGTTGACGATTTAACGAAGAAGTTAACTTTCTAAAAATTTCATTTTATCATGATAAAAATACTAATGGTGTGCTTAGGGAATATTTGTCGTTCACCTTTAGCAGAAGGTATTTTGAAATCTAAAATGAATCCTCAAAATTTTCTTATAGACTCAGCAGGAACTGCAGCTTACCATAAAGGTAATGCTCCTGATAAGCGCTCAATTGAAGTTGCTAGAAAATACGGAATTAATATTGCAGATCAAAAAGCAAGAAAATTTACAATCAAAGATTTTGATACTTTTAATTATATTTTTGTGATGGATGATCGTAATTATCAAGATATTTTGATGTTGGCAAGAAATCAAAAAGAGGAGAGTAAAGTGCAAATGATTTTAAATGAAATACATCCTACTCAAAATTTAAGTGTTCCAGATCCATATTATGGAGGAAATCAGGGTTTTGAACATGTGTATACAATGTTAGAAGAAGCTTGTGAAATCATAGCAAATAAATTGTCTTAAATCTAAAAAAAATGACAGGTAAACTCTATTTAATTCCGACAACTCTGGGCGAGACAGAACCTTTAGAAGTAATGCCTTTATCTGTAAAAAAGGTGGTAGAGCAAATAGATTATTATATTGTTGAGAATGAGAAGTCAGCTAGAAAGTTTATCAAAAAAATATCACCTAAAAAACAACAGTCCTCTTTACATATTATGTTGCTAGACAAATATGCAGAAGAAATAGAAACTCATAAATATTTAGATGTTTGCCAACAAGGAATTAATATTGGTTTGTTATCTGAAGCTGGAGTTCCTGCGGTGGCAGATCCAGGAGCAACTATAGTGAAATTAGCGCATCAAAAAAACATACAAGTTGTTCCTTTAGTAGGGCCATCATCTATTTTAATGGCAATGATGAGTTCTGGAATGAATGGACAAAATTTTGCTTTCAATGGTTATTTGCCAATTGATAAAGGAGATAGAAAACGAGCATTAAAAGATTTAGAAAAGTTATCTAAGGATAAAAATCAAGCTCAAATTTTTATAGAAACTCCTTATAGAAATGAAAAAATGTTTGCAGATTTAAAAGCAACTTTAGCGCCAACAACTTATTTGTGTATTGCTGTAGATATTACGCTGCCAACCGAATATATAAAAACAATGATGGTAAAAGATTGGAAACATCAACAACCAGACTTGCACAAAAAGCCAGCTATTTTTATTATTCAAAAGTAATTACACTTTTGCTTTTCTGTCTGCGACAATACTAGAAACATCATAGCCTCCAAATTTTTTCAGATATATTTGTATAGAAGAGCCATAAGCATCAGAAAAGCATTTTACTCCATTACTTCGTAAGTATTTTTTTACATTTCCTGCACCACCTAAATGTGCAGCAGCTAGAATTCCTGATTCTGTAATTTCAATCCCGTTAATGGTTTTACCAACAGAATTTTTAATGTCCTTTCTTAAAATCCATTTGTTTACTTTACATAAAGCAGTAAATGCTTTTTCCTGCAATTCTGGATTTTGTAAAAATTCTTTGGTGTTGTAAATTTCAAAACGTTCTAAAGTAGTTCTTCCAAATTGATACTTTCCTAAATAGCCTAAGGTATTTACAACAGTATATTTTCCTTGAGATTCTTTAAAGGCGAGTGCTTGTTTAAAAGCAACAAAATTATTTTGTAAATAAGGAATGTTGTAATCTGAAAATTTTGGATACGATTTATTGTTGTTTTCTTTTAATTTACTATTCATTGAAATTGCGTGTACAAATAGTAAAAACAAACTCGTAAAAAATAAAACCTTTTTGATATTTATAATTTTTCTGTTTTGCGGTTGCAAAATTATAACATATTTATAATGTAATTGACCATCAGTGAGTTAATTTTATAAAAATTATAAATAATCTCTTTTAAAGGTGTTTTATTGATGATTCTGGATAACGATTCCCTTTACTCTTGTGATTTAAGTAATTAAATCCTTAATTTTTTACAGAATTGATTTTTATCTATTTACACCTTGCTTATTTAACCAAATATGATATTTAGCAGCATTTCTATTGTGTTGAACGAGTGTTTTTGCAAAGGCATGATACCCTAACTTGTCAACGTTTACGCACATGTACATATAATTGTGTTTCGTTGAATTTAAGACAGCATCAATAGATGAAATGTCGGGCATTGCAATCAAAGTAGGAGGTAAACCTTTCTTTTTGTATGTATTGTAAGGTGAATTTATTTCCAAATCAGCCGTTAAAACTCTTTTTACTATGTAATCTTGTCCTTTAACTTCTTTGATACAATAAATAATTGTTGGATCAGCTTGCAAAGGCCAGCCCCTTTTTAATCTATTTAAATACAAACCTGCAACAATTGGACGTTCTTCTGTTTTCGCAGTTTCTTTTTGCACTATGGATGCTAAAGCAATTACCTGATCAATAGACATGTTCAATGCTTTTGCTTTTTCTAATCTTTTAGAATTCCAAAAGCGATGGTATTCAGCTAACATTTTGTCTCTAAAATTCTCGGCAGATACATTCCAATAAAACTCATAACTATTAGGAATGCAAATTTGTAAAATAGATTTTTTTGATAATTTATTTACGGATAAAAATTTTTCATCAGTAAACGATTTAATGATGGAAATAGAATCAGTTTCTAGTTGTTCTGCAATTCTACCAGCTAATTTTTCTAAAGTATCTTGATTATTAAAGGATACTTTTGCAGGGGTTTGATTCCCACTTCTAAGCATATTAACAATATCATTATTGGACATACCTTTTTTTAAAATATATCTTCCCGATTTGGGTGTAGAAAAGTTTTTCTTTGCTGCAACTAAGAGGAAAGTGCTAGGATTTTTAGAAAATTCAGATATTTTATTTTTTACATCGATTAAGCTATCTGCAGTGTATACAAAAAGAACAGTTTCTTTAGTAATTGTTTTTCCGAATATTTTTTGATAATAGTTGTATGCCAAAATTCCACCAATTAAAATAATGGTAGCGGTAACGGTATATATAAATTTTTTACTCAAGTTTTTTTATGTTTAAAGAACTGCAAAATTACTCTTTTATCAACTGAAATAAAACTTCATCTTTAAATTTTCCTTCAGATAAAATCCAATCTTTTTTTACACCAGTTTTGATAAAGTTGTATTTATTGAATAAGGCTAAACTTTTTATGTTATCCGATGTAATATTTGCATATAATTGATGCATTTGTAAATGAGAAAAAGAATAGTTTATGATAATTGATAAAGCTTCAGAGGCAAATCCTTTTTTTTCAAAATCAGGATGAACTAAAATTCCAATTCCTGCCCTTTTATGTTGCGGGTTATAATCAAACAAATCAATCATACCAATTTGTTTTCTCGTTGATTTTTCTTCAATGAGCAAGCGAAGTTGTTTGCTTTCATAAATATCTAAATGAGCATTTTCTAAATATCGTTTTAAAATATATTTTGAAAATGGAGCTTGCGTATGACTAACTTCCCAAAAAGATTCATTATTTTCTATTTGATATAGAAAGTTTAAATCTTCTGGCTCTAAAGCACGTAAAATTATTTTTTCACCAGATAATGACATTTGTTATTATTTTATTTTTTGACTGCATAGAATTATAGTTAACATTATTTTACTGGATAGACATTTTTCTATGTTTGTATGTAATCAATAATTTAAAGTTAAATAGTTATTGTTCCTTTAAAAACAAATTTTGTTGGTCCTTTTAAAAACACGTTTTTATAAATTCCTTTTCCTTCTGTAAATGAAACTTCTAAATGACCACCTTCTGTGGATAAAGAAACTACATTACTTTTAGTCCTATTCGTTTTATGCATAGCAATTGCTACTGCAGTAACACCCGTGCCGCAAGCAAGCGTTTCGTTTTCTACGCCTTTTTCATAAGTTCTAACTCTAAAAGAGGTAGCGTCAATTTGCTGAACAAAATTTACATTACTTCCTGGATCTTGATAACTATTTCTTATTTCTTTTCCGTTTTCAAAAACAGGATACTCATTTAAATCATCCACCAATTCTACATGATGTTGGGTTCCTGTATGCATGAAAACTGAATTTTCGTTTACTTGTATATTATTAACATTAATCATTTGTAAAGAAATAATATCATTTTTAATTTCTGCAAAATGTTCACCATCAACGGCTATAAAAGTAGTTTTATCTTTTATGATTTCTAATCGTTTGGCAAATGCAACAGCACATCTAGCACCATTTCCACAAAAAGTTTGGCTACCATCAGGATTAAAATAAATCATTTTAAAATCAAAATTACTTTCATTTTCAATTAAAATAATACCATCTGCACCAACACCAAAATGTCTGTCTGCTAAATGAGAAATAAAGTCAGATTTTTCTTTGGGAAAGGTTTTTGCTCTATTGTCTATCATCACAAAGTCATTTCCTGTACCTTGATATTTGTAAAAAGTCAAATTCATAGGACAAAGATAAGTATTTCAAGAATAAAAAAAGTTTGTTAAAAAGTGGTTAAAGTCCGTTAAAAGCAAGTTAAACAGATTTTTTGAAAATGTTAAAATTGTATATTTGATATATTAAAAAAGTATAATTATGAAGAAACTTTTGGGTTTATTAGGAATAGCAGTTTTAGGCGGAGCACTTACATTGGGTGGTTACAAAATGTTCTTTAATGACACAGTAATTATAGAAAGAACTGTGCCTGAAAAGACGCAAACAGTGCAAACAAATTATAATCCAACATTTACGCGCAATTCAACGGCTATTGCGGCGGCAGCCATAGATTTTACCTTGGCAGCAGAAAAATCTTTAAATGCTGTTGTCCATGTAAAAAATACCGCAATTAGAACACAGAAAAATCCTTTTGCAGAATTATTCTACGGAAATGGAAGTGGAACAAGAAAGTTTGAGCAAGTAGGCACAGGAAGTGGAGTTATTATCTCTTCTGATGGCTACATTATTACTAATAATCATGTTATTGATAGTGCTAACGAAATTGAAATTACTTTAAATAACAAGAAAAAATACAAAGCAGAGTTAATAGGAACTGATAAGGAGAACGATATTGCTTTATTAAAAATTGAGACAGAAATAGATTTGCCGTATGTTCCTTTTGCTGATTCTGATACAATTAAGGTCGGTGAGTGGGTTTTAGCTGTTGGTAATCCTTACAATTTAACATCTACGGTGACGGCAGGAATTGTAAGTGCCAAAGGAAGAGATTTAGAAGGTAACACAGCAATTGATTCTTTTATTCAAACAGATGCAGCTGTAAACCCAGGAAATAGTGGAGGAGCCTTGGTAAATACACGAGGAGAATTGGTTGGAATTAACACTGCAATTTCTTCAAAAACAGGTTCTTTTGTTGGGTATTCTTTTGCAGTGCCATCTAATATAGCAAAGAAAATTGTAGACGATTTATTAGAGTATGGTGCTGTGCAAGAAGCGGTAATAGGTATCCGTTTTTCACCAGTTGATAATGACAAAATTGTAGGTGTAAAAATTGTAGGTGTTGAAGAAGGGCAAGGTGCTGCGAATGCTGGATTACAAAAAGAGGATGTGATTGTGAAAGTAAATAACGTAAAAATTACAAAATTCTCTGAATTAAGGGGGCAACTAACAGCAAAAAGACCCGGTGATTTTGTAAATATTACGGTAGAAAGAGAAGGTAAACTTGTTACTAAAAATGTGAAATTAAGTAAGAAAGTAAAAAGGTTTATTTCGAAAACGTTTAATTGGGAATTGAAAGATTTATCAAAAAATGAATTAAAAAAGAATAATATTAATAATGGTGTAAAGATTATTAATACTGGAGAAAGAGAGTCTAAAGACAGTTTAAAGAATTTTATCATCACAAAAATTAATGATCAAGAAATTGAAACTGCTGATGAAGCTGTAAAAATATTAGAAAATGTAGCACAAAGTAGATATTCTATTGTTATTGAAATGATAAATACTGACGGGGAAAAAGAAAGATTACGTTTCAGATAGATAATACGTTTAAAATTTAAAAGCAAGAATCCTGATAGTTTATCAGGATTTTTTTGTGGGTTAAAGATTTTAACGAAATCGATTTCGTGTTTTCAAAAAAAGAAATACTTTTGTAAAAATTTTAAATTAGTTATATATAGATGTCCTTAAATTTAGATTACGAAAAAGAAGTTGCATTGCAAGCAAAAACCAGAAGAGCTACAATAGAATTTATAAATATTGTAAACGACTTATGGTATGATAAATCTATAGAATTAGTATTGTTTAGAAATACATTAGTAGATAAAAGAGCTAGTGAAGTTCTGAATTTAATAGATTATGCTAAAGAGTTTGTAAATAAAGCAATTACAATACAAGATGCATTAAGCATTGCCAAGGCAATTCAGAAAATAGATTTACCATCATCTAAGTTAGATATTGGTAAATTAGCTTACGAATGTCATTTAAACCCTAGTGGATGTCTAGATAAAGTAGCCTTTGTAAAAAAGCAACTAAGAAATGTTACTAATTTTAAAGATATTAAGCCTAAAGATGTTGTTTTATATGGTTTTGGAAGAATTGGTCGGTTGTTGGCAAGAGAATTAATGACTAAAATGGGGAAAGGTTCTCAATTACGATTAAGAGCGATTGTAACTCGTGGAGAAATTACGCAATCTATTTTAGAAAAAAGAGCATCATTATTAAGTATCGATTCTGTTCATGGAGATTTTTTAGGGACAGTGCAAACAGACATAGAAAATAAAGCATTAATTATAAATGGTACAACCGTTTTTATGATTTCTGCCAATAAACCAGAAGAGATAGATTACACAGCCTACAATATTAATGACGCTTTAATTATTGATAACACAGGTGCTTTTAGGGATGATGTAGAATTAAGCAGACACCTAAAAGCAAAAGGAGCAAGTAAGGTTTTATTAACGGCTCCAGGTAAAGGAATTCCAAATATTGTGCATGGCGTAAATCACAAACAATACAATCCCGATAAAGTAGATATTTTTTCAGCAGCATCTTGTACTACCAATGCAATTACGCCAGTTTTAAAAGTTTTAGAAGATAATTTCGGAATAAAAAAAGGACATTTAGAAACCATTCATGCCTACACAAACGATCAAAATTTGGTAGATAACATGCATGATAAATACAGAAGAGGAAGATCAGCAGCTTTAAATATGGTCATTACAGAAACTGGTGCAGGGAAAGCAGTTTCAAAAGCAATACCATCATTAGAAGGTAAGCTTACATCAAATGCAATTAGAGTTCCTGTTCCAAACGGTTCTTTAGCTATTTTAAATTTACAATTAAGAGTTCCAATCACAACAGATTCAATAAATGCAATTATGAAAAAATATGCTTTAGAAGGTGATTTGGTAGAGCAAATTAAATATTCTTTAGATAATGAACTAGTTTCAGCAGATATAATTGGTACAACAGCACCTTCAATTTTTGATAGTAAATCAACCATAACGGATAAAGAAACTATTGTAATTTATGTCTGGTATGATAATGAATATGGTTATTCTCATCAAGTAATGCGTTTGGCCAAACACATAGCAAAAGTCAGAAGATATACCTATTATTAAAAAACAGGTATGTTAAATGCATATTTAAAAACCCAAAACAAATTATTGTTTTGGGTTTTTTTATTATGAAATAATTAATTGTTTTATATAAATAAGAGGTGTGTATTTTCTTGATCTGCTCTTGCATAAAAATCACCAATAGTAATAATGTCTTCTACTTCATCAATTAAATCATCTTTTTTTAAGTGAAACATATCTACCGCTAATTTACAAGCCCATAGTCTGCAACCAGAATCAGAAAGAATTTCTAAAAACTCACCAACAGGCGGCATATCTAATTTTTCCATTTCTTTTTTCATCATTTTAGTAGCTAAAGCTTCCATTCCCGGCAAACCGCCTAGCATTGTGGGGATATGCATTGCAGGATTCCCAACTGTTGCAACTCTTAAATGCTCTAGTTTTTTCTTTTGAATTGCTTCTAATCCAAAGAAAGTAAAAAATATTTCTGATTCAATACCTTCCATTCTTGCTCCATTTGCCATAATAAAAGCAGCATAGACATTTTCTATTGTAGCTTTAGATAAGATAAAAAGCATTTTTCTAACTTTTGTTTTTCCCATGATAATT
Source organism: Polaribacter sp. Hel1_33_78 (assembly GCF_900106075.1). Classification (NCBI taxonomy): domain Bacteria; kingdom Pseudomonadati; phylum Bacteroidota; class Flavobacteriia; order Flavobacteriales; family Flavobacteriaceae; genus Polaribacter; species Polaribacter sp. Hel1_33_78. The sequence continues at coordinate 2,386,238 of NZ_LT629794.1, read as the reverse complement.
TGTTTTTGGATTAAATACAGCTTTTTGGTTTTGGTATTCCTGCAATCATTGTTGCTTTTTTAAGAGGCCCTCCAGGAAATAATTTATAAAATTCTTTAATGTTTATTACACCACTCTTTTTAATACCTCTAATAGATAATGCTTCTTCCTTTCTAAATTTATCATGAATATAATCTATTACTTTCCAGTTTTTATCTGTCATTTCAACTTCTTGTTCCTTGGCAATTTCAGCACCAATTTCTTTTGTCCATTGATTAAAATCGGTTAAATAGCCTTCTTCGTTTACATTTACTTTTACTTGTGCTAATGTTTTTTGCATAATATTATTTTTTAGTTTCTATTTTAATTAAGCTGTTTTCCTTTTTTACTCATTGTTACGGATACAAAAGGAATGTGTATTCCCTTGATAAGCATATTCCAATAAATCCATTTAAAAGCCATTTTCCCCATGTGATTTATTCTACTTTCTTTCAGTAAACTTAAGGGGCCGACTCCAGGAAAAGGGAAAGTACCTTCCACTGGTTCTTGTGTGTAATTAAAATCTATTAAAAGAGCTTTCCCGTTACCAGTTTCAATGAAACAATTGGCATGTCCATCAAATTTTTCTTTTAATTCTTTACCATCTATATATCTTAAAATATTTTCGGTTAGAATCTCTGCTTCAAAGTGTGCAACAGAACCAGCCTTAGATGCGGGTAAATTAGTACAATCTCCAAGCGCAAAAATGTTTTCATTTGCTGTTGTTTGAAGTGTTGCTTTGTTTGTGGGAACAAAATTTAAATCATCTCCTAAGCCTGACCTTTCTATTAAAGAATCTCCCATATTGGTAGGAACTGTTACTAATAAATCATAATCAACTTCAGTATCTGCATAATCAATAATTTTATTATTTTCATAATCTACACGTTCAATATTAAAATCGGTCACTTCTTTTATTCCTTTTTCCTCTAATAAATAATGAAGTGCTTGTGTCGCTTTTGGTTTTGTAAATGCTCCGTCTAAAGGAGTCACAAAAGTAATATCAACTTTGTCTCTTATTCCTGAGTTTTTGAAATAAGAATCTGCCAGAAAAGCGAACTCTAAAGGAGCAACAGGGCATTTAATAGGCATTTCTGTTATGTGTATAACGAGTTTTCCACCTTCCCATTCTCTAAATTTATCTCTTAAGGCTTTCGCTCCTTCATATGTATAAAAATCAAAAATGTTTTTATGCCACATCGGTCCTGCCATTCCTTCGGTTTCCTCAGGTGCAATTTTTGTTCCTGTAGCGATTATTAGTAGGTCATAATCTAACTTTTTATTGCTTTCAAGTAGAATTTCATTTTTATCAGGAATAATTTTTTCAATTTTCTCTTGAATATAATTTACCTCTTTTGGAATGAATTTCTTTCCATTTTTTTTAACTTGTTTTGATGTGTATATATCGAACGGTAGAAATAAAAATCCTGGTTGATAATAGTGTGTTTTATATTGATCAATAATGGTAATTTTCCAAAAGTCTTTTTTTAATTTAGATACCAAATGATTTGCCATCATTGTTCCTGCCGTTCCTGCTCCTAAAATCACTAAGTTTTTCATAATTAATCATTTACAATTCAAATTTAATTTGTAATCGTTGATTAAAGTATGATATAAATCATGAAATTTTTTTATGTAACTTATGTTACAGAGTTGTTATTTAGGTCATAAAATAGAATTATAATTATGATGCGTTTTATATTTATTATATTATTTTTGAAACTAATCTTAGTCATTTTAGATTGACAAAGAAAAATTATTTAGCTTAATGACAATTCAACAAAAAATAGAGGAACTTCGAGAAGGGTTGCGTCAACATAATTATAATTATTACGTTTTAGATAATGCCACAATTTCTGATTTTGAGTTCGATATAAAACTAAAAGAACTAGAAAAATTGGAGGCAGAAAATCCTATTTTTTTTGATTCAAATTCACCAACACAAAGAGTCGGAGGAGAAATTACTAAAAACTTTGAAACCATTTCTCATAAAAATAGAATGTATTCTTTAGATAATTCATATTCTAAAGAAGATTTGTTAGATTGGGAAAAGCGTATCAAAAAGATGTTGGGAACAGATAAAGTTGAATATACTTGTGAATTAAAGTTTGATGGTGCTTCAATTAATCTTACTTACCAGAATAACCATTTCGTAAAAGCTGTAACAAGAGGAGATGGTTTTCAAGGAGATGATGTAACTGCAAATATTAAAACAATTCGGTCTATTCCTTTAGTTTTAAAAGATGATTTTTTAAGTAATTTTGAAATTCGTGGAGAAATTATTTTACCTTTTGATGGGTTTCATAAAATGAATGAAGAAAGAATAGATATTGGAGAGGAGCCTTATAGAAACCCAAGAAATACTGCCAGTGGGAGTCTCAAATTACAAGACAGTGCAGAAGTTGCAAAACGTCCTTTAGATTGTTTATTGTATCATTTAGTAACGGATAGTAGAAAATATAAAACACATCTTGAAAGTTTAAAAAATGCAAGAAAAGCTGGATTTAAAGTCCCAGAAACTTTACAAGCAACAAAAACTATTGAGGATGTTTTTAAGTTTATTAAATTTTGGGATATTAAACGTCATGATTTACCCTATGAAACAGACGGAGTTGTTGTTAAAGTTAATAATTTACAACAACAAGAAGAACTAGGTTATACTGCAAAATCTCCAAGATGGGCTATTGCTTACAAGTTTAAAGCAGAGCAAGTCTCAACGATTTTACACGGAATTACATACCAAGTTGGAAGAACGGGTGCAATTACGCCAGTAGCGAATTTAGAACCGGTACAATTGGCAGGTACCATTGTAAAACGAGCTTCGTTACATAATGCAGATCAAATTGAAAAGTTAGATATTAGAGAAGGGGATACTGTTTTTGTGGAAAAAGGTGGAGAAATTATTCCGAAGATTATTGCGGTAGATTTTACAAAGCGTCCAGAAAATTCAGTACCAACAGTGTATGCAACTATTTGTCCGGAATGTAAAACAGCACTGATTAGAAAAGAAGGAGATGCGAAGCATTATTGTCCGAATGAGTTTGGATGTGCTCCACAAATTACGGGTAGAATACAGCATTTTATTAGCAGAAAAGCAATGGATATTGAAGGTTTAGGAGGGGAAACTGTTGATTTACTTCGTAAAGAAGGTTTAATAACAAACTATGCGGATTTATATGATTTAAAAGCTAAACAAATCATTCCGTTAGAAAGAATGGCAGAAAAATCTGCACAAAATATTATTAAAGGAGTTTTAAAATCAAAAGAAATTCCATTTGAAAAAGTCTTATTTGCATTAGGAATTCGTTTTGTAGGTGAAACGGTTGCTAAAAAATTAGCGAAACATTTTAAATCTATAGACAAATTAATGACGGCAGATTTCGAAACATTAATTTCGGTTGACGAAATAGGAGACAGAATTGCCCAAAGTATTATCGATTTTTCTTCAGATTTAGGAAATATTCAACTAATAAATCGTTTAAAAGTTTCAGGAATTCAATTAGAAGTTTCGGCAGAAAGTTTAGAAAATTTAACAGATAAATTACAAGGAGAAATATTTGTGGTCTCTGGTGTTTTTTATCAAATGACTAGAAATGAACTTAAAAAAGCTATTGAAGATAATGGAGGTAAAGTGAGTTCGTCTATTTCTAAAAAAACAAATTATATTGTTGCTGGGGATAATATGGGGCCAAGTAAATTGGCAAAAGCTAAAGATTTAGGTATAGCAATAATTTCTGAACAAGATTTTATAACTAAAATTAGTTAGTGTGATAACGAAACGATGCGACCTATTTTTCCAGAAAGATCAAAAAAAAAGGTTTCTGAGTTCTTAGTTTTGTTAAATAAAAAATAAAATTTGAAAAAACTTCTGTACATATATATAATGATATTCTCTTTTGTGGCTTTGTCCCAAAAAAGAGAAAAAGATTCTTTGCCAAAAAATATAGAAGATTATGTTTTTGTAAGTCCAGGAGATACATTAACGATTAATTTAAATGAATTTTCAATCTTACCAAAACAAAAGTTTAATTCTAAAGTAGATGTTCGTTATTATTTATGGTTTCGTAGAAAAGTATTCAGGGCTTATCCTTTTGCAAAACTAGCCTCTGAAAAGCTAGATAGTTTAAACCTCAGATTAACAAGGATAAAATCTAGACGTAAACGCAAAAAATATACAAAACAAATACAGAAATATATAGAAGGTGAATTTACAGATCAAATAAAAAAAATGACCAAAACAGAAGGTCGTATATTAATAAAGTTAATTCATCGCCAAACAGGAAAAACTGTTTTCAACAATATAAAAGGATTAAGAAGTGGTTGGAAAGCATTTTGGTATAATACAACAGCAAATGTTTTTAGATTATCTTTAAAAGATGAATATCATCCAAAAACTACAAATGAAGACTTTTTAATAGAGGATATATTACAACGTGCATTTCAAGATGATTTGCTGAAAAAGCAAAAATCAAAACTTAATTTCGATTTTACTAAAATCATAGCATCAAAAAGAGCCAGAATAGATGTTGAGGTCTATAAACAAATGTTTGCCAAGATTCGGGAAAAGAAAAAAAGAAAGCAAACAGGAAATAAAAAAAGGTAGCAATCTAAAATTGCTACCTTTTTTTTTTTTGAAATATTATTTTATTATAATGGATTTATTCATTGTTTTCCTCTAAAAGTTCTTCTTTTTTTTGCTCTTCGTTATCTATTTTAACTTTCGATTTATTTAGTTGTTTAAAAAGGAAATTCATACCGAATCTAAAATTAGCAGTATTTGAATCCTGAACTTTGCCACCAATACTAGAAAGGTCATCTAAAGCAGTATATAATTGCAAAAAGCCTAATTGTACAGCAAGGTTTGCTCCAAGTCTAAAACCGCCATTGTTTCCACCAGTACTTGCAACTAAACCATAAGTAGTTTTGTTTAATTCTCTGTTATAGCCTAAAGCATAACTAGGTTTAATGCTTATATAAGGATTCTTATTGTAGAAATAAGTAGCTCGAAAAACATTTTTTTCTGACATTTTATATTTTGCAGAAAAGAAAGTTCTTGATCCTATTTTCGACTTAAAACTTTCTTGACTTTCAGTTGCGCCTAAAACATTATTTAGAGCATTCTCAATTTCATCTTGTACATTTCCAGAATTCTGAAAATCAAATCCATTATAAACACCATTACTTACATCTTGCAAATTATAGTTGGTTACATTGTCTTTCCAGTTTATAGAACCAAGATCGTTAATAGATAATTCAAAAGAAAATTTCTCATTTATTTCGTACCCCAAACCTATGTCCATCCCAAAACCACTATTTTTCCCAAAGAAAGCGATGATATCTGCTGTATCAGAAACACCAGAAGTATTTACGGTAGCATTGGTGGTATTTAGTGTCCAAAGAAAGTTTGCAGGGTTTATGTCTAATGAAAATTGTGCACCATCTTCTAAAGAAGAATGCGCTATTCCACTAAGAGATTTTAATCTTAAACCTATAGAAAGTTTGTCATCTAAAAATGTTCTTGTAACTCCAATTCCTATTTCACTGTAAGAAGTAAAACCCAATTTTTCTGCAGTTAATGAAAAACTTTCACCAAATCCATTAGCAGCGACTGTTGTAAAATCTTTTGAAAATTCCCAAGCCAAATTGCTTTTAGCATTTGCGAAAAGTGTTAAAGATCCCTTTTTAGTTTTAAAACCCAGCATAAAAATATTTGCAACTATATCTGTAGCTACAACATTGGCATCTGCTGCCGATGCATTCAAGTTATTAAAATCAATTTTAATGTTGTTTCCACTTTCTACTAAAATATCATTTAATTTAATTCCTGAATTAAGATTAAAACCAATATTAAGAGGCGTACCAAAGTTTACCTTATATTTTGGTAAATATATAGGTGAAATATTTTGAGTTTGTATAACATAGTCTCCTAAGTTGTAAAATGATAAATAGTCTTGTGCTTTAACATTGTTCATTAAAATAAAAAACAAAAGTATAGTTGAGTATATAGTTTTTTTCATAGCTTCTTAATTTCCAGATATTATATTTGCATTGGCTTCAATAGCTACTGCAACATTTAATTCGTCACTACCTTTTATCATAACAGAATCACGTCCAGTAGGCAGTTGTAATATTACTCTAACGTTTATTTTGTCAGCATCAATTATATCATTAATTTCATTTTGATTTAATTCAATTTCAAAGTTTGAAAGTATTGCAACACCATTAGATTCTCCAGTATCATTTACATTTGCAGCTTGAAAAGCATTTATAGATTCGGTATGCACAACTTGGCCACTACTATTTTTGAATTCTAATAGGATATCTCCAGTTAAAGGAGTTTTGTTTTCTACATTTATTAATAATTTTATGTAATCAAAGTCACTCAAATCTTCCCCTCCACTAAAATCTATTTCTTTATCTAAACTTACTTTATCGAAATCTATAGATATGTCTGCATTAAAACCGTCATTAATAGCAGCATAAAAATTTTCATTAGGATTACCATCATCAATTGGGTTGGCTTTTCCAGAAATATCAAACTCTAAAAACGCAGGCTTAGACTCTAATAAAGCGCTTATGTTAGAGTTAGAGTCATCTAATGTTTGATTTGTAGCCTTTGCATTATCTCCAAAATTTTCTACTCCATCAATAATAATGGTATTAGGTAGTGATGAATTACTTGTATAGCTTAGGTTTAAAGAAGAATTAGCATTCACAGCTTTAACTGAAGATAAATCCATACTAATAGGGAAACCATAATCATTACTTACATTTATAGACATTACTGCATTGTCAAATGCTACATTTCCCTCACTAAAGTTATCAAAAAAGTCTCCTAAATCTATAGTATTTGAAGAAACGTTAAAGGATTCCTGCTTAAAGTCTCCATATATAACATCGTAAGCAATGTTGGTTATTTTAGCTTCGTAAGAAATTGCATCGTTTGCATCTATATTATTGCCAGCGGCAAAGGTAAAAGTTGCATCAAGATCAACTACAACTTTATTGTTAGTTTTACCTGTTCCTGTTCCGTCATTGGTGAGGTCTCCATTAAATTCACTTAAGTCAATTGAAATAGTTTCGTCTGTTCTTCCATTTATACTTATTGTTTTTGTATAAATACTTCCATCACTTTTTTTTGTAAATGATGGTATTGTAAATGTAAGTTCTATACTCGTATCTACTGCGGACTTAAAAGTAATACTCATATTACCTTCATTAAATTCAACACCAGTAATTTCTTGAGTTAACTCTAAATCATGTATTTTTTGATTTTCTCTGCTGTAGGTCCCAATCAAAGGATTTGCAACTCCAGGTGCTATTTCTGCAGTTATTGTATAAGGAAAAGTTTCCCCGATAGCAGTCAAATCGTCTTCAGTTATGGGGCTTTCTATTGAACTTTCAATTGAAGTATCATCAATGTCCACATTAAATGCATCATTGTTTTCCCCTGAAAAGGTTTCTGTGTAGCTGAAGCTAAACTCTTCTGTAGAGGTTGGTTCAAGATTACTGCTACCTAAATCGTCAAATATTTCAGATAAATTGTAGTTTATAAACCCGGCAGGTATTTTTACATTGCCACTCCAGGAAATGTCATCTATGTCTTTATCTAAATAAGAGACATCACAAGAAATTGTTAGCCCTACAAAAAACAATGTAAGCCACAACTTAGTTACTTTATTCATACTTTTCAATTTCATAATTAATTTTTGTTTTGATTTGCAATATATGCATATATAAAGATATACACAGAATAAATGTATTCATGTTTAGTATTGATGGCTTTCGGTATTAGTATGATTGTTTCTTAAACGCTAATATAATAGTCATTACTTTTAAATTTTATTGTTTTTTAGTCATTTGATGGTTAAACGAGATTTCTAATATAGTTTTAGATTATTTTTCAATTTTATCGATTAAATAGGTGAAAAATAGCTTTGATTTATGACTGTTTTTTTTAAGACTTAAATTAGAATAATAAAGAATTGTCTTTTGAATCTCTAGTAGTTGATTTATTTGGTTATATCCCAAATAGCTGTGACAAGGTTTAATTTTTTAAAGGGCCAAAAAGGATTTGATTTTTTATGTTTTATTGATGTGAAAATAAGGGTATTTCATAGTAGTTTGGGTTGAAAATAGTTGTTTTGAAAAATATTCATAAAATTCCACAAAAAATTGGATATTGTAAATAGCTTTAAACAAGTGTTTTACGTTTTTTGTTATGATACTTTTGGATAAAGTATTGATAAATAGTTGTGAGATTAGAAAGAGGGTGTATATTTGCACCCGCTAACGGGGATTTTTGTTTTGTTGGTGATGTTCATTGAGTTGTTGTATTGTAGGATTAGATTGGGTTTTAATTTTGATAAGGTTGTTTAGATTTTATTAAAAATAAGGTTTATTTTTATTTGGTTTATGATTAAAAAACGTTGTATGTTTGCAGTCCGAAATTTTCGGCAGCTTCGTTCAGTTTTTTTAGTTTTAAAGGGGTTTAAAAAAAAAGTATTTTTTTTCTTGTTGGAATAGAAATAGTTTATATATTTGCACCCGCTAACAAATACGGCAAAAAGATTACAGAGATTTTGGTAAGGATTTTGATAAAAAGTCTACTAGTTCGATTCTAGTATTTCTACAAGATAGGATTTATAATGATTGTTTTAAATGCATGAGATTATTATTCTAGAAGTTCATTGAAAATATTGAAATTGACAGCGTAAACA